>CALWUY010000050.1 GCA_944384855.1 uncultured Clostridia bacterium
AGACGGATACAGAAGCGAGAGAGAAGATGGCAAATGCGGCTACAATGGCGGGAATGGCGTTTGCGAACGCGTTTTTGGGAGTATGTCATTCAATGGCGCATAAGCTCGGAGCATTCCATCATCTGCCTCACGGTGTAGCCAACGCGCTGATGATAGAAGAGGTAATCCGGTTCAACTCAAGCGAAGTTCCGGCGAAGATGGGGACCTTCTCACAGTACGATCACCCGCATACCTTAGCGCGTTACGCCGAAGTAGCGGAGCATTTGGGCTGCACAGGTAAGAACGATGCGGATAAGGTAGAAAATCTCATAAAGAAGATCAACGAGCTCAAGGCAAGAGTAGGTATCAAGGATACGATAAAAGACTACGGTATAGACGAGAAAAACTTCCTTGACCGTCTTGACGAGATGGTAGAGCAGGCATTTGACGATCAGTGCACCGGTGCCAACCCGAGATACCCGCTTATGAGCGAGATCAAGCAGATGTATTTAAATGCGTACTACGGAAAGCATTTTAAGGAAGTCAAAGTGCCTACCGCGGCTGATATATCAGCTACAGCTGCCGATAATGTAAAAGCAATTTACCGCAAAAGCAAGAAATCTTAATCTTAGGGAGGGTAAATCATGAAACTTGACAGAATTATAGCAGTAAGAACAGGCAAGACCGTATACCGTGACGGAGATGACTGTATTAAGGTATTCGATAAGGACTATTCAAAATCCGATGTTCTGAACGAGGCGCTTAATCAGTCGCGTGTAGAGGAAACCGGACTTAATATTCCGAAAATCAAGGAAGTATGTACGGTAGACGGCAAATGGGCGATCGTTTCGGAATATATCGACGGAAAGACCCTTGATCGTCTGATGGAGGAAAATCCCGACAAAAAAGATGAATATTTACGTCTTTTTGTTGATATTCAGATTGAGATGCATTCCAAGACCTGTGAGCTTTTAACCAAATTAAAAGATAAAATGAACCGTAAAATTTCCATGACTGAACTCGACGCCACAACCAGATATGACCTGCATACCCGCTTAGAGGGAATGCCAAAGCATAAGAAGCTCTGTCACGGTGATTTCAATCCTTCAAACATCATTATTTCAAAGGACTCGATTCCGTACATCATAGACTGGTCGCACGCGACGCAGGGCAACGCCTCGGCGGACGTAGCGAGAACCTATCTGCTGTTCTGGCTGAACGGCGACATAGACGGAGCAAACAAGTATCTTGATCTGTTCTGTGAAAAGAGCAATACCGCAAAACAGTATGTGCAGAAATGGATGCCTATTGTTGCGGCGTCGCAGTCGGTAAAAGGCAACGAAAAGGAACGTCAGTTCCTGCTTTCATGGGTAGATGTTGTAGATTATGAATAAGGAGATGCGGATAAAATGAAAATTACCGTATGTATAGGCAGTTCATGCCATATCAAAGGTTCAAGGCAGGTAGTATCAGAGCTTCAGAGCCTGATTGCAAATAACAATCTGAAGGATGAGATAGAGCTCGGCGGTACATTCTGCATGGGCAAATGTCAGTCGGGAGTCTGCGTAACGGTAGACGATGAATTCCACTCGGTAACTCCCGAAAACGTTAAAGACTTTTTTGAAAAAGAAGTGCTGGTGAAATTCAAATGATTTTTGTCAGCATCTGCATAGGCAGTTCATGCCACCTTAAAGGCTCACAGAAAATGGTGGAGCTTTTCGAAGAAAAAATCAAGTCGGAAAATTTAGACGACGAAGTAATACTTTCGGGCAGTTTCTGTCTGGGCAAATGCAACCGTGAGGGTGTTACCCTCACGGTTGGCGACGGTATAAACGAAGAAATAATTGCCGGAGTGAAACCCGAATCTTTCAATGAATTCTGGAACACCAAAATCGCGCCAAATCTTAACAAGTGAGGTAAAAGCAAATGGCGAACTGTCTGACACTTAAAAAATCAAACTGTAAAAACTGCTATAAATGCATCCGCCACTGTCCCGTAAAATCCATAAGATTTTCGGGCAATCAGGCGCACATTATAGGCGACGAGTGTATTCTTTGCGGTCAGTGCTTTGTTGTTTGTCCGCAGAACGCCAAGGAAATTGTTGACGAAACCGAAAAAGCAAAGGTGCTTCTGCAAAGCGGCGCTCCGGTAATAGTAAGCCTTGCTCCTTCGTTTGTGGCAAACTACGACGGAATCGGGATAGATGGTATGCGCGAAGCTATCAAAAAGCTCGGTTTTTACGATGTTGAGGAAACCGCTATAGGCGCAACCATTGCCAAAACCGAATACGAGCGAATGCTGAGAGATGAACACAGGGATATACTTATATCATCCTGCTGTCATTCGGTAAATCTGCTGATTCAGAAATATTTTCCGGCGCTTCTTCCCTATCTTGCAGATACAATGTCGCCTATGCAGGCTCACTGCAGCGATATTAAAAAGCGGTATCCCGAAGCCAAAACCGTTTTTATAGGCCCTTGTGTTGCCAAAAAAGACGAAGCGGAAGCCTACAAAGGCATCGTTGATGCGGTGCTCACCTTTGAAGAGCTTTCGAAATGGCTTGAGAACGAAGGCATAAGTCTGTCGGGCGAAGCGACCAAGCTTAATGAGAGCCGGGCAAGATTTTTCCCCACTACAGGCGGAATACTCAAAACAATGAAAGAACGGCTGCCGGAATATACCTATCTTTCTATTGACGGAGTGGAAAACTGTATTGCCGCGCTCAAAGATATCGAAAGCGGAAAGATACACCATGCATTTATTGAGATGTCGGCCTGTGTGGGAAGCTGCATAGGCGGTCCTATTATGGAGAAAAACCACCGTTCACCCGTAGGCTCATACATGGCGGTCTCGAATTTTGCCGGAGACGAAGATTTCGACGTAATTCAGCCGGATAAAACCGAGATACTGAAACCGTTCAGCGCGATAGAGCCTAATTCTCAGCTGCCGACCGAGACGCAGATTACCGAAATACTCCGCCGTATGGGCAAAGTCAAGCCATCAGATGAGCTCAACTGCGGCTCCTGCGGATATGATACCTGCCGTGAAAAAGCCATAGCGATTTTCCAGGGAAAAGCGGAAATATCAATGTGTCTGCCGTACCTTAAGGAAAAAGCCGAAAGCTTTTCAGATACGGTGCTTAAAAATACTCCGAACGGCATTTTTGTCCTGAACGAAGAACTTGAGGTTCAGCAGATAAACGAAATGGCAAGAAAGATTATGAATATACGCTCTGCCTCTGACGTTTTGGGCGAACCGGTAGTACGCATTCTGGACCCAACCCCGTTTATGAAAGTAAAAAGCACCGGCAAAGGTATAAAGGATGAGCTTACATACCTTGCCGAATATGAAAAATACATCGAACAAACCATAGTTTACGATAAGGAATATCATCTGCTCATCTGCATTATACGTGATGTTACAGGGGAAATCGACGAAAAGCGCCGCAAAGAGGATTTAAGCCGTCAGACTGTTGAAGTGGCGGACCGGGTTGTTGACAAGCAGATGCGGATTGTCCAGGAGATTGCTTCGCTTCTTGGCGAAACAGCCGCCGAAACAAAAATCGCTCTTACCAAATTAAAGGAGTCAATAGGTGATGAATAACCTGTGCACAGAGATAGGCTATAAAAGCATAAACCATTACGGCGAACAGCTCTGCGGGGACCATGTTGAAATTATAGACAAAGGGGAAGATTCCCAGGTCATAGTGCTCGCTGACGGACTGGGAAGCGGAGTTAAGGCAAGTATTCTTTCTACCCTTACCTCAAAAATAATATCCACAATGGTTTCGGAAGACATTTCTCTTGAGGAATGTGTTTCTACCATAGCCGCTACCCTGCCGGTGTGCTCCATCAGAGGCGTGGCTTATTCAACCTTTACGATAATTCATCTTATTGCCAACCGCCGCGCCGAGATCATACAGTATGATAACCCCGGTGTAATACTGATACACGACGGCAAACCCTGCGACTACGAAAAACGTGAAATAAATATAGGCGGCAAGAAGATACTTAATTCTGAAATTCCGCTTAACGAAAACGATGTTATTGTGGCGATGAGCGACGGATGTCCGCATGCCGGTATAGGCACAGCCTTCAACTTCGGCTGGAAGCAGGAAGATATCGCCGAATTTATGGCAGAAATGGCTTATGCGGGGCACACCGCCAAAGTGCTGTCAACCATGCTTGTAGATGAATGCAACAGACTTTACGGCGAAAAACCGGGCGATGACGCCACAGCGGTGGTAATCAAGGTTCGCAACCGCGAGCCGATGAATATACTTTTCGGTCCGCCGTCAAACCGTGACGACTGTGACCGTATGATGTCGCTCTTTTTCTCAAAAGAGGGCAAGCATATCATATGCGGCGGAACCACTTCCTCAATCGCGGCAAGATATCTGGGCAAACCGGTAAAACCGTCGCTTAATTACTATTCATCAGATATACCGCCCACAGCCGAAATAGAGGGAGTGGATCTTGTAACCGAGGGAGTCATTACCGTAAACCGTGTGCTGACTTATGCCAAGGACTATCTTAAAGACAACGAAAGTTACGAGCACTGGAGCATGAAAAAAGACGGTGCTTCCCAGATTGCGAGACTGCTTTTTGAAGAAGCAACAGATATCAATTTCTTTGTAGGCAGAGCCGTTAACCCCGCCCATCAGAATCCCGATCTGCCGATAAACTTTAATATAAAAATGAACCTTGTCGAGGAACTTTCAGCCTGTCTGAGAGCCATGGGGAAGCGGATAAAGGTAAGCTATTTTTAGGAGGAAAACAAAGTGCGTAAATTTGATACCAAGGTACAGCATCTTAAATATAAGGTATTAAGAGAAGTGGCAAAACAGGCATGGCAGGACACCCTCTATGACAATTTGCTCAACATTTCTAAAATAATAGTACCGGGTAACGAACCTACCATGCGCTGCTGTGTTTATAAAGAGCGCGCCATTCTTGACCAGCGTGTAAAAATGGCAATGGGGGGCGATAAGGAAAACCCCAACCCGATAGAAGTTCTTGATATTGCGTGCGACGAATGCCCTGTAGGCGGATACGAGGTAACCAACGCCTGCCGTGGGTGCCTGGCGCACAGATGCGAGGACGTCTGCCGTTTCGGAGCAATATCATTTGACCACAACTATGTGGCTCATATAGATAAATCCAAGTGCAAGGAATGCGGGGCCTGTGCCAAGGTATGTCCGTATACGGCCATAGTAAACCGTGTGCGTCCCTGTCAGAACGCCTGCAAAATAAACGCTATTTCGATGAACGAAAGCAAAGCGGCGCAGATAGACAACGAAAAGTGCATTTCCTGCGGAGCCTGCGTATACCAGTGCCCCTTCGGCGCTATAACGGACAAATCCTATATTTTAAACGTTATCGATATGATAAAGAAAAGCCGGGCGGGAAAGGATTATAAAATCTACGCGATAGTAGCTCCGTCTATTTCCAGCCAGTTCAGATACGCGAAATTAGGACAGGTAATATCCGGTATAAAGGCTTTGGGATTCCATACGGTAGTAGAAGCGGCTTTGGGAGCCGATATGGTTGCCGCGGCCGAATCAAAGGAACTTGCTGAAAAAGGCTTTCTTACAAGCTCCTGCTGCCCGGCGTTTGTAAGCTATATCGAAAAGAACTTTCCAGACCTTAAGCCTTATATATCGCATAATTTATCACCAATGGCGACTATATCCAAATATATCAAGGATACCACACCTAACGCAAAAATCGTCTTTATAGGACCCTGCACCGCCAAAAAAGCCGAAGTGCAGAAAGAAAACGTGAAACCGTATGTCGACTCGGTACTGACCTTTGAGGAGCTCCAGGCGCTGTTTGACAGTGTAGACTTGGATATAACCACACTGGGAGAGGATGTACTGGACAACGCTTCGTACTTCGGAAGGATTTTTGCGCGCTGCGGCGGACTTGCCGACGCGGTTGCCGAAGGCCTTAAAGAGCAGGGGCTTGACGACTTCGAGCTTAAACCGATATCCTGCGACGGCATAGAAGAATGCAAAATTGCCCTGCTCAAAAAGAGCAAAGGCAAGATCGATGCAAACTTCATCGAAGGAATGGCCTGTACGGGCGGATGTATAGGAGGAGCCGGCTGCCTGACACACGGAGAAAAGAACAAGGCCGAAGTCGACAAGTACGGCAGGGAAGCTTTTGAAAAAACAATTTCAGATGCTATAAGTATTTTAAAGTAACCGTAAACCTATTTTAAGCGAAAAGCGGCGGAAAATATCCGCCGCTTTTAAATTTTTACAAAACTTGCCGCGGCATCGGAAACGTCGTAATCCGGTGCTGTCCGCCTTTCATTCTGAGCGAATCAAGTCGTCAGCCGAGAATAATAATATGTCCCCGGGTGTTTTAGCGTCCGGGGACATATTATTGTAAATCATACAGGAATAAATCCTTTGTTTTAAATAAACATCTGACACGCCGCATTTATGACGTGATTTGTTTTTGTTGCCGACGTCAGCCGATTTGTACAATCTCCGCAGGTTTATCCGCAATATTGCGCTTGTAAAAGAAAACCGACATAGCCGACGCCGCTATCCAGCCTATCGGCCACGCGCACCAGATACCCGTTGACATAAGCGGGGTGCCCGACAGTATGAAAGCGAGCGCCACACGGAGCAAAAGATCTGTAAATGTGGTTATAACAAACTGTTTCATCAGACCCGCTCCCCTCAAAACAGCGTCTGCCACAAGCTTTGCCGAAACCAAAAAATAAAACGGAGATACAATCCTTAAAAACAAGAATCCGCTTTGAAGGGCAGCGTCTGAAGGATTATCCATGAACGCGTAAATTAAATACTTTCCCGCAAAGACGTAAAGCAGCACTATCGGAACGCAGATTATCCATACCATTTTTATACCGGCCGCAAATCCCTGCTTTACACGGTTCATACACTTTGCCCCGACATTCTGAGCGGTGTAATTCGAAATTCCGTTGCCTACCGTGTTAAACGAGGTCACAACCAGGTTGTTGAGCTTGACCGAAGCGGAATATCCGGCGATTACCGCAGGACCGAAACCGTTTATTACACTTTGTATAACAATGTTTCCTACCGAAACAAAGCTTTGCTGAAGGGTGCTGGGCAGAGCGATTCTGAAAATTTCAAAGAATATTTTTCTATCAAAAGCGCGGCTTTTTTCCTCGCTCTTGATTTGTCTCAGACGGTTGAATACAAATACGACCGCCAGTACGCAGCTTACTCCCTGACACATAAAGGTAGCCCATGCAACGCCGTCCACACCCATACCGAAACCTTTTACAAACCAGATATCCGCAGCTATATTTGAAACCGAAGACGCCGCCAAAAAGTAAAAAGGTGTTTTAGAGTCGCCGAGCGCCGAAAAAATACCGGTGCTTACATTATAAAAAAACACAAAGGGCAGTCCGAAAACATAAATATCAAGATAGAGCTTTGAGTCGGAAAATATTTCCTGAGGAGTATTTATGGCTCCGAGCAGCAAATCGCTTCCGAATATGCCGGCCATCATAAGCGCGAAGCATACAATACCGCTTGAAATAAACGACGTATATACGGTTGTTTTGACATGTCCGTATCTTTTGGCTCCGAAAAAAGATGAAACCACGACCGAACAGCCTATATTGCAGCCGAAGGCCACGGCAATAAATATAAGTGTTATTTCATAGCTGTTTCCTACAGCCGCCAGCGCGTTCTGGCCTATAAACTTACCCGCAACAAAACTGTCTGCAATATTGTAAAGCTGCTGAAAAATTATACTTCCGAACAGCGGCAGACAAAACTGCCACAGCACTTTGGACGGATTGCCCGTTGTCAAATCCTTATTCATTTTCATTCTCCTGACCGTCTTAAAATATATGTAAAATAAGCGGAAACTTTTCTTTGCCGCTTGACATTTAGAGCCTTTGGTATTATACTACTCTCATACGTATATGTAAAATATATACTAGCAATATCATTATTACTAAAAGGAATGCCATCAGATGGATATAACCTATGATTATTACCGTATTTTTTATTATGTGGCAAAATACGGCAGTTTTTCTGCGGCGGCTTCGGTTTTGCTGAAAGGACAGCCGAATATAACCAAAACCATAAACAATTTGGAGTCTCAGTTAGGATGCAGGCTGTTTATACGCTCTAACCGAGGCGCCGTGCTGACTGCGGAAGGTGAAAAACTGTACCGCCATGCCCAGATAGCCTTTGAAAACTTAAGCCGCGCCGAGGAAGAAATTACGGCAGGAATAAATTCAGACAGCGGACGGGTTTCAATAGCCGCTACCGAAACCGCGCTTTACGGAGTGCTGATTTCAGCTTTGGCAAAATTCAGCAGCGAATATCCGGGAGTGAAAATAAAGCTTACTAATTTCAATTCGCCCCAGTCTTTGGAAGCGGTCAAAAACGGAGTGGCTGATTTCGGAGTTGTCACACTGCTTGAAAAGCCCGAAAGTATCTTTCATGTAACCAAAATATGTGATTTCCGGGAAATACTCTGCTGCCCGAAGGGATATAAATACGACCCAGACAGTATTTTTTCGGGTCCGTATATTTCTATAAACCGCGATTCGTATACATATAAGTATCACAGTGACTTTCTGCTGTCAGGCGGTATAAAAAAGGAACCGGATATTGAAGTTGCCACGTCCGACCAGGTGCTGCCGCTTGTAAAAAGCGGTATGGGGATAGGATTTATATCGGAATTTATGGCGAATGAAGCGCTGCAAAACGGCGATATAGAAGAAATACCGCTTGAAAAGCCTCCTAAAAAGCTGAGTATCTGTCTTGTGACCGACAAGACAAAAGCACTTTCGGCGGCAGCAGTCAGACTTAGGAAATATTTATGCGAGCAGACCTGCTCAAAACGGGGACAATAAAATGACAAAGGGAAGAAAAAACTATATGTGGCTGATATTAGCGTTAATGTCTGCGGTATTTGCCGCTCTGACATCTATACTCGCGAAAATAGGAATAGACGGCGTAAATTCACACCTTGCAACCGCGTTGCGCACGGTGGTTGTGGTAGGCATGGCGTGGGGAATGGTTTTTATCACAGGCGCTCAAAACGGTATTTCCGGTATTTCAGGCAAAAGCTGGGTATTCCTCATATTATCCGGACTTGCCACCGGAGCGTCATGGCTATGTTACTATAAGGCTCTCCAGTCGGGAGCAGCGTCAAAAGTAGTGGCAGTCGACAAACTCAGCGTCGTGATAACGCTTCTGCTGGCAGTGCTGTTTCTGCACGAACGGTTTACTTTAAAGTCGGGCATAGGCGCCGTGCTTATAACTGCCGGCACACTTGTAATGGTGCTTTGACCGCAAAAAATATCCCCCTTTTCTGAAGGGGGATATTTTTTGCTATATATAAGTTATATGTCAAAGATTCATTACCTTAGGTTTATTTTGTTCTTCCTTGCATTTATAGGAAAGAGTATAACTGTTATCATATTTCCCGCCGTTTGTGGAAAGGGTGATCAAAAGCCTGCTTTCTCCCTTTACCGCGGGAAGCGTAAGTCCCACGCAAGGTCCTTCGGAATTCGAACACGCAGCTACTTCGCCGGTATCCCATTTTATCAGTTCTTTCTTTATATTTCCTATAGTGACGCTCACGGTTACCGTATCGCTTACAGGCTGCGCGGTGTCATTGTGATACCAGATCTCCATCTTAAGCTTTTCTGAGCTCTCCCACTGGAATTTTGAAACACGGGCGCTTGGCATTATAGGTCTCAGAGAATCTCTGACGGCATAATATGCCGGTTTTTTTATATCCGGATAGGATATCAGCGAATTGTTAGCCGCTGTGATCCACGGTTCGTTAAAGCACCAGTTAAGTGTCATTGAACATACCGGCCACTGACGCCTGCCTTCTTCAAAACATACCTTGTAGCCTTCGCATTGCAGCCACTGCGACTTTTGGACAGCGTCCTCAAGATTTTCGGTTTTGCCGAAATAATGCTCCAATGTTTCGGGATGAGCCCAGCTGTTATCCTGCCATGCCCTGAAAGCGTGATGGCAAATCCACGACTCGGTGGGCATTATCGGGAAAAGCTCCTCTTTCGGAATTATTTTTTCAAGCTGCTCTACCGGAGCTAAAGACGGCACTCCGAATTCACTGTAAGCGGTTTTATCGCTGTTTCTGAAAACGCTGAAAACCTCAATATCCACATCTAAAAACAGATATCCGCCGTGAGCCATTCCCGTAACCGGCGAGGTCATTATAAACGGGCGGTTGCGGTCATATTCATAACAGAGTTTATTAAGCAGCCTCAGCGCCAGCGACTGCTCGCTCATTCCCGACCAGCTGTTGAACAACTCGTTTCCTCCGCACCAGAACGCAAGGCATACATGTCCGCGCAGTTTCTTTATTATTGATACCGCTTCGGTTTCAAGTACATCCAGATAATGATCCGTGCCCTCATAATTGTTGCAGGCAAGCATGAACTCCTGCCATACCAAAATACCGTATTCGTCGCACAAATCGTAGAATTCAGGTTTCGCGAGTCCAGCTCCGCCCCACATGCGTAGAATATTCATATTCGCGTCACGCGCCGCGTCCAGAAGCCTGCGGTATGTTTCTTCGGAAGTGTTGGCGCTGAATATCTCGGCGTTTACGAAATTCGTGCCTTTTGCGAAAATTTTCCGCCCGTTGAGTTCTACGGTTATGGGTGCGGTAAGCTGTTCTTTAGGGAAAAGTCCTCCCTTTTCTCCGAGACAGCCGTCATTTCGGACAAGCCGTAATTTTTTAAATCCTATCCTGCCTGTCTTTTCATCGCCTGAAGTAACCGCCTTCCAGCTGTAAAGATCAGGTTTGCCGTGGTCATGGCACCACCAAAGCCTCACATTTTCAAGGGTGAATTCGCATTCCCTGCCGGTATATACCTCTGTACCGTCCGGGTCGTATACCGTAATCAGCGGAATTTCCTCACATTCAATATTGAATTTCACATGCGCTTTCAAATTTTCAAGGTCAAGGCTGTAAAACGGTTCGCATAGGCTTATGTATCCCGGCTCCCGGGTTTCTATGTAAGCCGGAAGCCAGATGCCTGAAATCAGCAGTCTCGGGTTCCAGTCCCAGCCGTAGCATACCGGAGGCTTGCAGGCCTGAGCGGCCTCGCTCCTGTCGCCTTTTACGCTGCCCTTCGCTTTAGGATGAGGATGTATAACTATTTCAAGCAAAGACCCGTTTTCTGCCTTCCCGGTTATATCAAGCTCGGTCGGGGTATACATTCCCTCCTTCGAGCATAGTTTTTCACCGTCAAGGAATATATCAAAAATATAGTCTATTCCCTCTGCGACAAAAAAGACCTTTTCATCTTCTGCCGCTTTGAAACTGAGAACAGTTCTGTATTTCCAGGTGCAGTCCTCAACCTGTGTGAGCTGTGTCACATTTGTGCCGTACTGTATATTCTCCAAAATCCCCGAATATTCAGCATAGTCTCTCTGAACATTCCCCGGAACAACAGCAGGAAAATACTCCCATTTGCCGTCACTGTTTAAAACTCCCGCTTCCCATGTCTGATACTGCTTCATATTATCACCTTTTTATGTCCGCGTTACTTATCCGGCATTAATAATTTTAAAAACAAACCGCCCTGCACGGTCCTGTGCTGGAACATTATCGCATCGGACGTGTCCGCATAATACCAGTCTGTCATAGGTACTCTTTTGTGAGTGGTATTATACGAATTCCACAGCAATCCCGCAAAAAATTCAAAATCTTCCCTGTTTTCCGTAAGGCATGCCGCCCAGATAAGCCAGTCTGACTTAGTATACTTTTCGCGGCTGTCAAGCGGTACGCCGTAAGGAAGGGCTTCATTTTTATATCTGCGTATTTCGCCCTCAAAAAACTCGCTGCCGAACAATCCCGTTGCCCATATTTTATCCCATACGGCGTTATATTTAAGACTGAAGGTACCGGGTCTGTCGAATGCCAGACGGCAGCTGCCGTCAGAATTTTTTGCCCTTTCGCAGACAGAAGCGGCATACTCCCGCGCCGCAGACATATATTTTTGAGCCTCTCCGGTTCGACCCATAGCGGCGAGTATTTCAGAATAGCCCGCAATACCCATAATCGCTTTTATGGCAAGATTGCAATTATGGGCAAGATGTCCGGCAAAATCATCGGTACACAGCTGATTTTCAGGGTCACGGCCGTAATCTATGAGATACTTACTCCATTTTCTGAGCAAATCTATATTTTCTTCCGCAAACCCTGTACTGTTTTCTGCCTTGCATAGTGCGGCGGTAAGTATTATCATGTTTCCGCACTCTTCCACAGGCATTTGCATTTGAGGTAAATTATCTCCGTACACCTGCCCGTTTAATATCGGGTACTGCCCCAAATCATGCGGCGCAAAATCAAAATTCCAGCCGTCTGTACGTGAATATTTGAACACCGGACGCAGCATAGCCTTTAAAAGCTCCGGATTATATTTTAGGTACATCGGCGACGACGGATATGTAACATCCACAGTGGCGGCGCAGCCGTTTGAAAAACATTCCTTTGAAATGTACAAAAGTCCGCCGTCTTCGTCTACAGCGAGCTTATGCCCCGCCATAACCTGACGGTAGGCAAGACTTAAAAGCTCGGCATATTCCTCCCCGCCTTTTTCGCAGGCTTCCCTTTTAAGTTCTCCGCTGAAACGGCGGCATCTTTCGCTTATCTGTTCATAATCCCCGAACGCTTCTGCTATTGCATCTTCTATGGTTTTACCGTCCTTTTTCCAGTAAGCCTTTACGGGTTTCCCGAAATATATAAGACTGTCTATATCGTCGTAAGCAAATGCAAAAAGCGCCGATTTATTAACGGGGGCTTCAATGCTTATACCGTACATAGAATCAAAAACCACGGTTTCGGCTCTGCCCTCTCCTCTGACCGCCAGATAAAAATATCCCCAGTCGATTCTTACGTCGTCCCCCGACCGCCAAAGAACTTTCTGCCCGCCGTTACCCATTTTTACCGCGGTCCCGTTTTTAACCTCAGCTGTATAAGACAGCGCCCTGCCCTCTCCCGCTCGGTTCAAAACCAGTTCTTCTCCTACTGTGACGCGCGCGTTTACCTGATGTTCGGCGCCGTCAGCACTCTCATAAGAAAGCTCTAAATATGATACGGGACGTGAAACATAGTACAAATCCGTAATAAGCAAAGGTGACGTAAAAACCGCTTTTAATCTTATTTTATCATTTTCAAAAACCGCAGTTGTAGACATGGCGTCAATATCTATTGATACCTGTTTCAGCTCCTCATCATCAGAGCTGCCCAAAAAGCGGTATTTCCTGCCGTCCACGCTCACCGTGCCGACAACGGCATTCTGTGAACCTGTCCAATGTACCGGATAGCTTTTGTTGATTTCTTCCCGGCTGCTCCAGACCGAAAAATACGGATCGATATTGAACAGCGGAACAGATGGCATACGCATTTTCATAATAATTCCCCTTTGGCATTGAATTATCAAGTTTAGTATATTATAATATTTAAAAATATTCATAACAAGCCGAAATAATATTTTAAAAGTGAGGAATACAATTTGAGAGAGGATTTTATTTTTCCTTCGTCACTTGACGGGGCGCCTATGGGAATAAGTCTCGCGGGGATATCTTACTGTGACGGGAGCTACCACATCACCCGCAGCAAATCGGCAGAGACCGTAATAGAATATGTGATTGAAGGAGAGGGCTATGTGACGCATAAAGGCAGAGACATTTCCGTGACAGCCGGCAAAATATACATATTAAAAAAAGGCGACGACCATAATTACTATTCTTCTTCCGAAAACCCGTGGCGTAAAATTTTCATAAACTTGTACGGTGATCTGCCTGTAAGAATGCTTTTTGAATATAATTTGCAGGAAAGCTGGCTTTTTGACGGACATGAGCTTAAGTATCTGTTCGACCAAATAGAACAGGCGGTAAAAAAAGGAGACAATTCGGTAGAATGCCACGCGAGGCTGTGCGGAATATATGTTGAGATAGTTACGCGGCTTAGCATAATGCAGCGGCTCAAAGCTGCCGACCCGGAAGCCGCGCGGGTAAAGGAGCATCTTGACAGCAATACAAACCGCATGGTTAATAACCAAGAGCTTGCAGACATAATATTCCGCTCCAATGATTATATGATAAAGCATTTTAAGAAACAGTACGGTCTGACACCTTATGAATATCAGCTTAGGGAAAAAATAAACATAGCCTGTTCCCTGTTAAAAAACTCGGCAATGACAGTTTCAGAAATAGCGGAAGCGGTAGGATACTCAGACCCGCATTATTTTTCTGGACTGTTCAAATCAAGACGCGGGCAATCGCCTTCAAAATACCGAAAAAGTCTGCGACAATAACTAAAAAAACAGAAAAAATATTTACAAATTTTAATATTTGGCGTATTGATTAATACAAAAGACAGGTGTATAATAAGATAAATTTTTGAAGTATCCCCAGGACACAAAAGGTGATAAACATGAAATCGAAACTATCCAAACGGGGAAAGATTTTTCTTTCCGTGTGGGCTTCGGTGGTAGCTGTTTTACTTGCAGCCGTTATTGTAACAATAGCGCTTTCGCCCCCGGGTACGCTGGCTGAAATATTCAAGCGAACTGCAAATGACACAGCTGTAAGCGACAGCGGCGGCAGTTCGTTTTTGGGACGTGTTATAAATCCGGCATTAATTTGTGCTTATGCCGTAACCGTTCTGATTTTAGCCGCGGCCGCGGCCGTGCGTATATTTGCCCTCCCGAAGTTCAGCTATATACCCGGCAAGTTTCAATGTTTTATTGAAAGGGTTACAGAATTTTTTACCGGTATAGCCAACGGTATAAAAAGAATTAAAATACATCGGCAAAAAAAGGAAAAAAAGCCCAGAAAGAAGTTGTCCAAGCGCAGGAAGGTATTTCTTGCCGTGTGGGCGCTAATCGTCGTGTTACTGTTTGCGGCGGTAATTCTTACAATTGTATTGTCCCCTCCGGGAACAAAAGCAGAAACGGTACAGGGTACCATGAAGGATGCGGTGCTGCATGAATCGAACCGGTTTGCGCTGTTCGGACTTGAAGTGAACCCATCTCTGATATCGGCATATATCGTAACCGGAATTCTGCTGATTGCGGCGGCAGCAATCAGGATATTCGCGCTGCCAAGATTCAGATATGTACCCGGAAAATTCCAGAGCGCCGTTGAAAAACTTGTCGAATTTTTCACCGACATGGCCCAAAGCAACAGCCCTCACAAACCGCGCTTTTTAAGCTGTTATATTTTTTCCGCCGGCGTATATATATTCTTCGGTACAGTATTTGAGCTTTTCGGCGTACAAGCCGTCACATCAAAAGGTCTTACACTTACTCTGCCGGCTCCTTTAGCGGATATCAACGCGGCAATCGCCATGGGGTGCACATCGTTCGGGGTAATTTTAGCGGCAGGTATCATAAACGGAGGCATAAAAGGCGCCTTAAGAGTACTGAAAGATTTTTCACTTCCCATATCTATGAGTTTCCGTCTGTTCGGAGCTCTGCTGAGCGGTCTTTTGGTAACTGAACTGGTTTACTACTATATATCCCTCAGTTTTGTGCTTCCGGTAATAGTAGGAGTGCTATTCACACTGCTGCACGCTCTGATACAGGCATACGTGCTTATAATGCTGGTATCAATCTTTTACGGTGAAGCGGCTGAGCCGCGCCCCAAAAAATCAAAAGCCAAAAAATCAAAAAGAAAAAAATCAGAAGCTTAAAGAAGGTAGAAAAAATGAAAAAGTTAAGTATTATTCTCGCACTGATAGCAATCATTCTTACCGCTGCGGTAGGTTTCGGACTTACGGCTTCAGCCGCAGAGGAGTCTTCCGCAGACAATCAGTCGCAGGCAGCCGTTTCCGAACAGACAACTGAGCAGTCCGCAGCCGAGTCTGACGCTTCCGCTACCGGACAGAAGGCAATTGCCGCCGCGATTGCGGTAGGTCTTGCAGCAGCGCTGGGTACAATAGGCATGGGCATAGCGGTTTCGAAAAGCGCAGAAAGCATTGCCCGCCAGCCTGAAGCTTCGGGTAAAATAAATTCTGTCATGATGTTAGGTCTTGTGTTTATTGAAACGCTTGTAATTTACGCTTTGATAATTGCAATACTTATTATATTTGTTCTTTAAACCATTATACTTGTACATTAAATTTGAGGTGTGTTTATGCCACTGAATATAGATTTACTTCAGATACTTCTGCATGCGCTCAATTTTGCTATTTTAGCCGGCGGACTTACATTTCTGCTCTTCAGGCCGGTAAATAAGTTTTTAAACGAGCGCAAAGCCTACTTTGAGCAGCAGAACAAAGAAAACGCGGAGAAAAAAAGCGAAGCCGAAGCCATGTATGCCGAATATCAGGAAAAGCTGAAAAAAGCGAGCGAGGAATCCGAAAATATCAAAGCCGAGGCAGAGCGTGAAATGGCGAGTGTTGCCAAAAGCTACTTGGATGAAGCAAAGGAAAAGGCCAGCGGTATAATTTCGGCTGCCGAAAAAGAGGCGGAAACGAGAAAAGAGCATATTCTTGATTCCGCGCAGGCGGAAATCAGCGAGCTTGTGTTAACCGCCACCCAGAAGTTACTGAGCGATACCGTATCTCCCGAGCGTAATTCCGAACTTTACGATGAATTTATTCGTTTGGCTGAAAACTCGGTTGCTGACAAGAGGGCGAAGAAATGAGTATGGACCAAACAACGGAACTTTTGGAAAACAGCGCAAAAGCCCGCGTACTGCATGTTGAAATCAAATGCGTAACTCCGCCTAACGACGAGCAGCTAAAAAAAATATGTGATCTGTTAAAGCTTGAGTACGATGCCGAAGAGGTAGAATGCGTAATAACAAAAGATGAATCGGTAGTAGGCGGATTCAATATTTTTGTAGGCGAGGACAACTACGACTGGAGTACGTTAGGACGTATCCGCCAGCTCAGAAAATCTCTGCAAAGATTAAAAAAAGAATACCGTCACGACAAAATCATATCGCTTCTGCGTGAAAGCATCGGAGGATTCGAACTTGACGCCGGACATCAGCAGGTAGGATTTGTAAAGTCGGTAGGAGACGGCATTGCGGTTATCGACGGCCTGCACGATGTGGAATACGGCGAGATTGTACTGTTTGACAGCGGATATAAAGGAATGGTACAGGACATACGCTCAGACGGCACCACCGGTATAATACTCTTCGGAGGAGAGCAGGAAATATCTGAAGGTTCCCGTGTTTTAAGGACAAGAAGGACCGCCGGAATACCTATAAACAACCGTATTTTAGGCAGAATGATAGACCCGCTGGGAAAACCTATTGACGGGAAAGGTGAAATCGACGCCAAAAGGTACTTCCCCATAGAACGTCCGGCACCGGCCATAATGGAAAGGAAATCGGTAAACAGGCCGCTTGAGACCGGTATACTTGCCATAGATTCCATGTTTCCTATAGGCAGAGGCCAGCGTGAGCTTATAATAGGCGACCGTCAGACCGGTAAGACCTCGGTTGCGGTAGATACGATACTTAACCAAAAAGGCAAAGATGTTGTCTGTATATATGTGGCTATCGGTCAGAAAGCAAGTTCTGTGGCAAAGGTAGTACATACGCTTGAAACAGCAGATGCGCTTGATTACACTGTTATAGTATCTTCACCCGCAAGCGACCCGGCGTCGCTGCAGTATATAGCGCCTTACGCGGGCTGTGCGGTTGCGGAGTACTTTATGCATCACGGACGTGATACGCTTATTATATACGACGACTTATCAAAACATGCGGTAGCTTACAGAACGCTTTCGCTGCTGCTTGAGCGCGCTCCGGGACGTGAAGCATATCCGGGCGACGTATTCTATCTGCACTCAAGGCTGCTTGAGCGAGCGGCTCAGCTGTCGGACAGTCTGGGAGGCGGCAGCATGACGGCTCTGCCTATAGTGGAGACGCAGGCAGGCGACGTTTCGGCGTACATACCTACAAATATAATCTCCATAACAGACGGTCAGATTTTTCTGGAAAGCGATCTGTTCTTTGCGGGACAGCGCCCGGCAGTAAATGTCGGTCTTTCGGTTTCACGTGTCGGCGGAGCTGCGCAGACTACCATTATGAAGAAATCGGTAGGTTCCATACGTCTTGACCTTGCGCAGTACCGTGAAATGCAGGTGTTTTCACAGTTCGGCGGCGACCTTGATGATCAGACGGTAAAAGACCTGAAATACGGAGCTTCTCTTATGCAGCTGCTGCGTCAGCCCAATCAGTCTCCGATGGCTCTCTGGGAACAGGTAGTCACACTTATCTGCGCTACCGGGCGCATGTTTGCCGAGATACCGTCGAAAGAGGTTAAAACAGCCCAGAAAAAACTGCTTAACTACTTTGCGCACCAAAACGGCAAGTTGTGCATGAAAATTCAGCACGGAGAAACCTATTCGCCGGAGATCCGTGATGAAATAATCGCGGCCGCAGAAAACTTTTTCAAAACATCAACATATCAATACTTAAAATAATAACATAAAGGAGGAATAATATGCCAAGCGCGGTTGAATTAAAATCACGTATGCAGTCTATAAGCAAGACCAAAAAGGTAACCGACGCGATGTATATGATTTCCTCGGTCAAAATGCGTCAGGCAAAACGTGAGGTTTCAAACACCGAGCCTTATTTCAACGCTCTTTCTCAAAAAATAGGAGGACTGCTGAGGTACATTCCCGATACGCAGAATCGGTATTTTCACACCGAGCTTGCGGGCAGGATACACGCGCGGCACGGCATACTTCTAATCACATCCGACAAGGGACTTGCCGGAAGCTACAACCATTCGGCGATAGCTGTCGCGCAGGAATACATGTCCCGTCATCCCGAAACTGTGCTGTTTATAATAGGGGAATACGGCAGGCAGTATTTTACTTCTAAAAAAATACCTTTTGTGGAGGATTTTTACTGCTCTGCAAATGCCCCGAGTGTATGGGGAGCGCAGAAGATATGCGCGGTGCTTATGGAATATTTTGATGAAGGCAAGCTTGACGAGATAAATGTAATATTCACCGACTATAAAAACGGGCGTCCGAGCGAATGCCGGCGCGCCTGTCTGATACCTCTCGATAAAAGTATTTTCAGGAACAAGACGGATGAGAACGATATCGGTCATACCGGATATAAAGAGTTTATTCCCGATGCCGAAACGGTGCTTTCGGAGATAGTCCCGAGTTATATTACCGGGTCGCTGTACAGCTATCTTGTTGACAGCTACTGCAGTGAGCAGGAGGCTCGTATGACCGCAATGAAAACTGCCGGAGACAATGCCGAAGATATGCTGAAATCTTTAAAATCACAGTATAACAGCATACGCCAGTCTGCAATCACCCGTGAAATGACCGAAATAACATCAGGTGAAAAAGCACTTAAGAAAAAAACGTGAGGAATTCTTATGAACAGTGACGAAATAAAATATACCGGAAAAATAAAGGGCATAAGCGGACCGGTAATAGACGTTGCCTTTGAAAAGGGCCAGCTGCCTATGATAAAGGAAGAATTATTTGTAAAGGCGGGCGACTCTTTCAGGGTAATGGAGGTAGCTCAGCACATCGGCGGAGGGGTCGTTCGCTGTATAATGCTGGGAGCCAGCGAAGGGCTGTGCCGCGAAATGCCGGTTTATTCGGTCGGACATTCCATAACCGTGCCGGTGGGAGAAGCGGTATTAGGCAGGCTTTTCAATGTTCTGGGAGAAACTCTTGACGGCGGCGACCCGCTGCCTGCGGATACGCCCAAGAAAAGTATATACCGTCCCGCGCCTGACTATACCGAAAGGAAAAATTCCGAAGAAATACTTGAAACCGGAATAAAGGTAATCGATCTTTTGGCCCCCTATTCTAAAGGAGGAAAAATCGGTCTTTTCGGCGGTGCGGGAGTCGGAAAAACGGTACTTATTCAGGAGCTTATTCATAACATCGCCAGCGAGCACGGAGGTTACTCTGTATTCACCGGTGTCGGGGAACGCAGCCGCGAAGGCAATGATCTTTACACCGAGATGAGTGAAAGCGGAGTAATCGACAAGACCGCATTGGTGTTCGGTCAGATGAACGAATCGCCCGGCGTGCGTATGCGTGTGGCACTGACAGGACTTTCGATGGCGGAATACTTCCGTGACGAAGAGCATAAAGACGTACTGCTGTTTATAGATAATATTTTCCGTTTTGTGCAGGCAGGAAGCGAAGTTTCCACACTATTAGGACGTATGCCGTCAGCAGTAGGATACCAGCCAACCCTTGCGAACGAATTGGGTGAGCTTGAAGAACGTATAGCCTCTACCCTTGACGGTTCGGTAACATCGGTACAGGCGATTTACGTTCCGGCCGACGATCTTACCGACCCTGCGCCTGCGACCACCTTCGTTCATCTGGACGCTACCACGGTTTTAAGCCGAAAAATAGCAGAGCTTGGAATATATCCTGCGGTTGATCCGCTTGAATCGTCTTCAAGGGCACTTGAAGTATCGGTAGTAGGAGAAGAACATTATAACACCGCCCGCCGCGTCCAGGAAATTCTGGAGCACTATAAAGAGCTTCAGGATATAATAGCAATTCTGGGTATGGACGAACTCGGCGAGGAAGACAAGGCTATAGTTCGCAGAGCGAGAAAGATACAGAGATTCTTGTCACAACCCTTCAGCGTAGCCGAAAAGTTCACAGGAGTCAAGGGTAAATTCGTACCGCTTTCCGAAACGATAAAAGGATTCAAGGCAATCATAGACGGCGAGATGGACGAGTATCCCGAAAGCGCCTTTTTCAATGTAGGCACTATTGATGATGTTATAGAAAAGGCCAAGACCTTACGTGGAGAATAATACAATGAATACATTCAAACTTGAAATAATATCTCCCGAAAGAATATTTTACAGCGGTGAATGCCAGAAGCTCGTAATGCCGATAGACGACGGTATGATGGGCATACTGGCAAACCACATGCCTTTCAGCGTGGCGCTGTTTGACGGTGAAGTCTCTTTTACCAAGCCTGACGGCGAAACGGTCGTATGCTCGGTAATGCGGGGGATGGTTGATATGGAAAACAACCATCTGCAGATACTCTGCGAATCGGCGCTGGCTCCCGACGAAATAGACGAACAGGCAGAAAAGCGGCTAATGGACCAAGCCTTGCAGGAGCTTAAAAAGAAACAGAGCCAGCGTGATTTTGCTATCTGGCAAATGACATTTCAGCATGCGCTCAATAACCTTAAGGTAAAAGGCAAATCGTCACAAATAAATCTATAATAATATTAATATGCAGATTCAGTGCAAACTACCGGATGTTCCGGTAGTTTGCACTGCGGCTTATGGAAAAGCGCTCCGAAGCTGCGGGGTCATATTCCCGCTGAATTTGTGGACAAGGCGGTCAATCTCTCAAAGCGCTTGGCTGCTCTCTTTCTGATTTCTAAGCGTTTCTTCTCTCAAAGCCGAAATGGGCGGGAAGCCGTTTCAGGGCTTTCCCGCCTTGATTATCCTTTATCAAAGACGGTCAGGCTGAACGGCGCATAAAATGCGCCGTTCGGCCTGACCGTTGACTGGCTCGGCTGGCTTTGCTAATAACTTACTTCCACCAATCAGGAATTAGGGTTTTTAGCTTCGCCACCTGTTTTGTTTCATAGTCATGCAGAACTTCTATTTCTCCCGCCGCTTTATCTAACTGCATCATAAATTCTCGGCAGGCTCCACACGGCATGCCTGCTTTTCCGTCTGGCATAACAGCGACTATTTTTATGATTTGGCTTCCCCCGTTACCATCCGGCCCCAAACTACCTTTTCAGGGAGCACGAGTTTGTCAACAGCGGACTTTGACAGATTTACCAGCTTTGGATCTGCCGCAAAAAACACCGATTTCATCCACGGATGAAACTCCGTCAAAATGTCCGGTGCAACATCGTGGTAACAAACTTCAGTGGAGATGACTGTATCAAATATTTCAAGTTCCGGCTCCATACCGCCCGCCGTCCCTGAATTGATAATTATATCCACGCAAAATACATCTGCCAAAAGCTGTGCCGCTATGGCGGCGTTTACTTTGCACACGCCGGAAAACAGAGCTACAACTTCTATGCCGTCAATCTGTCCGGCATAAAATTTCAGCATAGCTTTTTCCGTCATCTTACAGTTATTTATCAATGGCAAAAATGGGGCAAGCTCTTGGTCACCCGCACATATAATTCCGATTTTCATGGATTACGTCCTCCTATGCTTTAACGCTTATGATTGGCAAGATCTCTTGCATTATACTATAGGAATCCTTTTTTATTCATAGGCAAATGCCTCTTTTCAACCACCCGCTTAAATCGGGTTCTTAATACAATAGAAAACATCTGAGCCTTCTGAAATGCGGCTCAGATGTTTTTTTATAATATACTAATCTATAAAGGCAGTATAACTCTTATTCGGGTGCCTCTGCCTTCCTTGCTATCAAGTTCAATGCTGCCTTCATGCAGAATGACTGCCCTCTTGACTATTGAAAGTCCAAGACCGGTTCCTCCGGTTTTTTTTGAATGACTTTTATCCACTCTGTAAAACCGTTCAAAAACTTTTTCCGTATCCTCGGGAGGTATTCCTATTCCGGTATCGGAAACTTCAATAACCGCATTTCCCGATTCCTTTTTAACCCGAATATTTACCTTTCCGCCGACGGTATTATACCGTACTGCATTATCACACAGATTATAAATTATCTCATAAATATATCTGCGAACGCCGGGTATCGTAATGTTGTCGGCATCAAGCGCAATCGTAATGTTTCTTGAGGCGGCTGCGTCGCTGAGCACCTCCGCAGCCTCACGGGCCACCGCGCTTAAATCTACCGGTTCTTTCATTTCATCTGCCTTTTCATCCAGCTGAGACAGCCTTATAATGTCATTTATAAGACTTAAAAGGCGTGTTGCCTCAGTCTTGATGTTACCGACGAATCTGGGTATGTCCTCATCCCTTACCAGCCCGTTTTCCAAAAGCTCTGCCGAACCGATAATAGACTGAAGAGGCGTTTTAAGTTCATGAGATACATTTGCGGTAAACTCTCTGCGGTTTTGTTCCGCATTAGCCTTTTCGGTGATATCAAACGCAAGGATAAGCGTTCCTACCGCCTTCTTCTCAGCCTCAATCCTGCTTATATTGAACTGATATATTTTTCCGTTCTTTGTAAGTACGGTCTGAGAATGTCCCCGTGTCTCAGCCTGCTGGATGGCGTGACTTATCTCGGTAGAGCGTTCAAGCGTCAGAAAATCTCTGCCTACCGGTTGCTGCTCTACCGAAAAAACATTTTCGGCCGCACTGTTCATGGCGATAACAGTTCCCTTTTGGTTCAACAGCACCAAACCTTCGCTCATAGACGATATAATCTGGCTGAATTCTTCGTTTTTCCGGCGCATCTCTTCCAGATTCCGACTGATCTCCTTATGCTGACGGTGTATCTTTGTAAGCATAGGAGAAAGTTCCTCATAAATATTATTTTCAGTCGGATTGTCAAGGTCCAAATTTTCAAGCGGCGCTGTAATACGTTTTGACATCCGGTTTGAGACAAAAAGCGATACCGTAACGGCTATAGCAGTAATTATCAGGTTCATCGGCAGTACCCGGAAAAACGCCCCGCCTGCGGTCAATTGATTTACCGAAACCCTCAGAACATCGTTGTTGTCAAGCTTAACCGCTTCGTAAAAGGTTTTTTGGGTCAGCGTGGACGAATATCTGGCGCTGCTGCCATGGCCGTACCGGAGCGCCTCTTTTACTTCCTCCCGGTCGGAATGATTGTCCATTTGAGCGGCGTCGGCGTTTGTATCGTACAAAACTGTTCCGTCCTGTGATATAACGGTAAAACGGTATTGATCCCAGCCCACGCCGTCAAGATAATCCACACCTATTTCATTTACGCCTTTTGCCGCCAGATTAAGCTCTGAAGTAAGCCTTTGTGCCTGTTCGCTGTTGAAATAGCTGTATAAAAAGGCAGTGGAGATGACCGAACTCAGCACCAAAACCATAAGTGACACCAAAACCAGCGAATGAAAAATCTTTTTTCTCATACTTCACTCTCCAATCGGTACCCAACTCCTATAACAGTTTTGATCTGACCTCCGGCCGAGCCGAGTTTATGGCGGAGGGTCTTAATATGCATATCAACCGTGCGGGTTTCTCCTGCGTAATCTATACCCCAAATTTCACTCATAAGTTTGTCACGGCTGAAAACGATGTTTTTATTTTTCATCAAAAGCGACAGCAATTTGAACTCTTTATATGTAAGGAGCACTTTTTTGCCGTCTGCTGTTACGGTATGCTCCTCCTCATTTAAAGTTATACTGCCGGCAGTAATTACCGGACTCTCGCTTTTTGAAGTCCTGCGCAGCACCGCGCTTACGCGAGCTACCATTTCCATCACTCCGAAAGGCTTTACAATATAGTCATCTGCCCCGAGGTTGAGTCCGCTTATTTTATCTATTTCGCTCCCCTTTGCCGTAGCCATAATAACCGGAATATCCCTGTATTCCGGTGCAGAACGCAGCCGTTTCAAAATTTCAAGGCCGTCCTCTCCGGGAAGCATTACATCAAGCAGTATAAGCTGCGGTATCTCTTGACTTAAAGCCTCAAACAAGGCTGATCCGCTTTCAAAACCGCGCGCTTCAAATCCGGTTTGCTCTAATGTATAAACCTCTATATCGCGGATTGTACTGTCATCGTCCACACAGTAAACCATAAACTACTCTCCCTTGTGAACTCCGGTAAAAGAATATTCTACCCATTCCGAAATATTTACGGCATGATCGCCTATACGCTCAAAATATTTTGCTATCATCAAAAGGTCTATGACAGATTCGCCGTCAGCAGAGTTCTGAGAAATCATTTCGATCAGATTTTTTCTGATTCTCACAAAACATTCATCCATAATATCGTCCTGCTTGGGAACACAGAGCGCCAACTGCAAATCTTTTTTGACAAAGGCGTCTATACTGTCAGTGACCATTTTGCATGCGGTTTGCGCCATTAATTTAAAATCCGGAAGGGCTATCTCCGGCATTCCGCCTAAAAGAGGTATTATTTCGGCTATATCTTCCGACTGATCTCCTATCCTCTCCATATCGGTTATCATTTTAAGCGCGGCGGAAATCTGACGAAGATCCCTTGCCACAGGCTGCTGCTGCAGAAGCAGCTTGAGACAAATCGACTCAATTTCCCGTTCCATTTCATCGACTTCATGTCCGCTTGAAATTATTTCCTGAGCGCCTTTGCGGTCACCGTTTATTAGCGCAGAAGCACAAAGGGCAATAAACCTTTCACAGAGCGCTCCCATTTCTATCATTTTCTGATTAAGATGTAAAAGCTGTTCGTCAAACTTATTCCTCATTATCCAAACCTTCCCGTAACGTAATCCTCTGTCTTTTTGTTCGCAGGCGTAGAAAATATAACTTCAGTGCTCCCGTATTCAACAAGTTCTCCCAAAAGGAAAAACGCCGTGTTGTCCGAAATTCTCAGAGCCTGCTGCATATTATGGGTGACTATAATTATGGTATATTTTTCCTTAAGCTCGACTGCCAGATCTTCTATCTTTGAGGTGGAAATAGGGTCAAGCGCGCTGGTAGGTTCATCCATAAGCAGAACCTTGGGTTTTACGGCTAAAGCTCTTGCAATGCAAAGTCTCTGCTGCTGTCCTCCCGACAGACCCAAAGCGCTTTTTTTCAGCCTGTCTTTAACTTCGTCCCATATAGCCGCGCCTCTCAGTGATTCCTCTACTATCTCGTCAAGCTTGACCTTGTTTTTTATGCCATGTGTCCTGGGGCCGTAAGCTATATTGTCGTATATGCTCATAGGAAAAGGATTGGGTTTCTGAAAAACCATACCGATTTCTTTTCTCAGCTCGCTTACATCCACATCCTTCGAAAAAATATTGTTATCGCCGTATTTGATTTCTCCGGTAATCTTAACTCCGTCCACCAGATCGTTCATTCGGTTAAGAGTTTTTAAAAATGTAGACTTCCCGCAGCCTGAAGGTCCTATAAGTGCGGTAATGGAATTTTCCTCAATATCTATCGAAACATTTTTTAAGGCCTGGTTAGTATTATACCACAGATTCAGGTTTTTTACAGTAATTATTTTCATTTATTTCTCCTACTTTTAAAGTATTTGCCCGCAAGAGATGCCGATATATTAATTATCAGGGTAAGAACGATGAGAATTGCAGCTATCACAAAAGCAACCTCGAATTCCCCCTGTTCCTTGGCATACACATAAAGCGCCACGGTAAGAGTCGCGCCGGAACTCGAAAGTCCCTCAAAAATGCCGTTGAGCGCGTGTCCGAATCCGGCGGTGAAAAGCAGTGCCGCGGATTCCCCGACTATACGTCCGACAGATAAAATACACCCTGTAACTATTCCGTCCACACATTCCGGAAGAACAATGGTGCGTATAACTCTCCATTTTCCCGCTCCCAGTCCGAACGCTCCCTCTTTATAACCTTTGGGTACAGTCTTGAGGCTTTCCTGAGTGGTTCTCATAATAGTCGGAAGATTCATAATAACCAGAGTCAGCGCACCTGCCATAAGAGAAGTTCCGAATCCTAAAAACTGGCAGAAAAACAGCATACCTACCAAACCGTATATAATCGACGGTATACCCGAAAGAGTTTCAGCGGCAAACTCTATGGCACGTACTACCTTAGGATTTTTAGCATACTCCGTAAGGTATACCGCGGCGCCTGCTCCCAGCGGCAACACTATAACAAGCGCGGCGAAAATTATATATACCGTATTTAAAATATCAGGCAGAATACCGATTTTATTTTGGAGATAACTGGGTTTTGTGGATATCAGCTCCCATGTGATATTAGGAACTCCCTTTGCCAGCACATATACTATAATAAACACGACAAGTGCACAAGTCACCGCCGCGGACAAATACATAAGGGCTTTCAAAACCGCAATATTAAACCGTCTTTTCTTTGAAACCTTACCTAACATTTTAATTTTCCCCCTTTCTTTTTTTCAGAAAGAAGTTGAGTACGGCGTTTATTATCATTATGAAAATGAAAAGCACAAGCGCTATTGAAAAGAGCGCCTGACGGTGCAGGCTTCCTCCTGCGGCGTAAGCCATTTCACTTGATACCGCCGTGGTAAGAAAACGCACGCTCTGAAAGAGACTCGGCATATTGGCAACATTTCCCGAAACCATTATTACCGCCATTGCCTCTCCTATAGCGCGGCCGACTCCCAGCGCCACCGCCGCGGCTATTCCGCTTTTAGCGGCAGGCAGAGATA
The DNA here is from genome assembly GCA_944384855.1 of uncultured Clostridia bacterium. Lineage (GTDB taxonomy): Bacteria > Bacillota > Clostridia > Oscillospirales > Acutalibacteraceae > UBA737. The sequence continues at coordinate 27,201 of CALWUY010000050.1, forward strand.
TCCTGAAATATGTTTCAACCGGTTTTGCTCCTAAAGCCAGTGAACCTTCCTCATATTCCTTAGGAACTGCCTCAAGCGAAGTGAGCGACACATTTATAATAGACGGCAGTACCATTACACTTAAAACAATAATTGCAGACAGTAGGCTTGCGCCGTCCGGAATATTGAATGCTACGCGTACTAACGGCACCAGAACCAGCATACCCACAAGACCGTACACAACCGAAGGAATACCTGCAAGAAGGCTTACCGCCGTACTTACCAGACTTTTAATCCTCCGATTAGCCATTTTCGAAAGATAGACCGCCGTAAATATCCCGATAGGCGTTCCTATCAGCACCGCTCCGGCTGTACCGTAAATGCTGGTCAGAATAAACGGGAGTATTCCGAACTCCTGCGGTGTTTTGGTCGGAGCCCAGTTTTTGCCGAAAAAGAAATCCGTAAAGCCTATTTCCTTTATTGCCGGTATACCCGAAATAATCAGATAAATACTTATCAGCAAAACAAATGCCACCGTTATAAGTCCGAGTATCAAAAAAATTCCGTAAACGGTATTTTCTATTATTCTTGACTTGTTTTTCATATATTTTTACGTTCCCCACAAAATGATATAAGCGGCGGGCAATCCCCGCCGCTCAGCCGTTTTTTCAGTTGGCAGGAACAGCGCCCGCTTCTGTAATTATTGATTTTGCATCTTCTGACAGACAGAAATCAAAGAAGCTCTGCGCGGTTTCGGAAAGTTCCTTGTCTTCTTTTGTTACCAGTACAAAAGGTCTCTGAATTTTATAAGATCCATCTTTGATTGTGTCTTCCGAAGGAGCCACACCGCCGACTGTCAAAGCTTTGACCGTGTCTCCTACAGAGGCCAGAGACGCGTATCCGATAGCATTTGGGTTGGCCGCAACCGCCGAGATAACATCTCCTGTAGCGGTAAGTTCCTGACGGTATTTGCATTTGCCTTCAGTATCGGTTATAGACTCGAAACCGTCGCGTGTTCCGCTGTTGGGTTCTCTTCCTATAAGTACTATTTCAGCGTCATTTCCGCCCAATTCTTTCCAGTTGGTTATGCTTCCGGTATATATCTGAGCGATCTGTTCTATGGTAAGGTCTGAAACCGGATTACCGTTGTTGACAATTACTGCGATTCCGTCCAGTGCAAGTATAGTTTCTTTAAGGCCGTTTGCCTTTTCTTCATCCTTAAGTGCGCGGCTTGAAAGTCCTATATCGCATCTGTCTTCCGACACAGCAGTGATTCCGGTTCCTGAACCGGTAGGATTATAAGTAAAGGTTACATCGCTGTTTTCCTGTTCAAATGCCTCACCCAAAGCTCCGATTACGCTCTCCATGGAAGTCGAGCCGTCTGTCGCGACTTTCTTTTCCACTTCGTTGCAGCCGGTCATCGCAGATACCATCAAAAGTGCCGCTGCAAGCAGACTTACGATTTTTTTTACCGAAATTTTGTTTTTCATAACTGATTTTACTCCTTCTTGTTTCCAAAGTTTTGTTTACAGCAGGTATTTTATTTTTCCTGCCGTCTGACCACATTTTAACTTTACTGTGTAAAATTGACAATCCCGTCTGTGTAAAATGCGTGTAAAATTTATACATGATTATTCTTAACCAAAAATGCCAGAAAATTCTGTTTGTTAATACATTTATGTCTTGACACATATACTGTTTAGGCTGTAAAATATATTTTATAATGTGTGTTTCGGAGTGGTTATTCAGGTGGGCATTGTTGAACTCTTTATTTTAGCCGTCGGCCTTTCGATGGACGCGTTTGCGGTTTCTGTATGTAAAGGACTTTCGGTGAAAAAAATACAAATCAAACATGCGCTTATAACCGGACTGTGGTTCGGCGGATTTCAGAGCCTTATGCCTCTTATAGGATATTTTTTGGGTTCAGCTTTTGAAAAATACGTAACCGGAGTAGACCATTATATCGCATTTATACTTTTAGGCGCAATAGGCGCCAATATGATAAAGGAATCCTTTTCTGAAGAGGAACATTCATCAGACTGCGGTTTCGGAATAAAAGCTATGTTTCCGATGGCTGTGGCTACAAGCATAGACGCGCTGGCGGTAGGCATTACATTTGCTCTGCTTGCCGACGTTAAAATAGTTTCAGCTGTTTCGTTTATAGGTGTCACCACGTTTATTCTTTCGTCTGTGGGAGTAAAGCTGGGAAACCTTTTCGGTGCAAAATACAAATCCAAAGCGGAATTTGCCGGAGGAATTATACTTATACTTTTAGGATTAAAAATTCTGCTTGAACATTTAGGAGTGATTACATTTTGAAAAACCGTGCAAAAATCGAATACATAGTAACCGGAGCGCTGATAGCGGCCGCTTACGCAGGGCTTACATATATAAGCAGTATATTCAATTTGGCTTACGGGCCTATTCAGCTGCGTATTTCCGAAGTGCTTACCATACTGCCGATTTTCACGCCTGCCGCCATACCCGGACTTACAGTAGGGTGTTTCATCGCGAACATAGGTTCATTTAATGCAGCGGACTTGGTTTTCGGGACACTTGCCACACTCGCCGCGGCAATACTTACGAGGGTATTAAGAGATATAAAATTCAAGGGTATTCCCTTTTTGGCTTTTTTCCCGGCGGTTATAGTAAATGCGGTAGTTATAGGTTTTGAGATAGCGTTATTTTTCCTGCCGGAGGGATTTTCTTTATGGGGATTTATAATATCAGGATTTCAGGTAGGGCTCGGAGAATTGATTGTATGTTATCTTTTCGGCACGCCGTTTTATATTGTGGTTAAGAAATACCGTATTTTTGAAAGAAATTATTTTGACAGGCAGCCTTAACACCTGTTGATTAATAATGATAATAATATTTTGGGAGGAACTAAAATGACGAGATACGAATCAGCAAAACAGCTTTATGAGAAGTTCGGAGTAGATGTAGAGAAGGCTATCCGGACTTTAAAAGAAATACCCGTAAGCCTTCACTGCTGGCAGGGAGACGACGTAATAGGATTTGACCATGACGGTCCGTTGACCGGAGGAATACAGACCACCGGAAATTATCCCGGAAAAGCAAGGAACTGGCAGGAACTCATGCAGGATATGGAGAAGGTAATATCGCTGTGTCCGGGCAAGAAGAAACTCAATGTTCACGCCTGCTATGCTATTTTTGAAGAAGGAGAATTCGTCGACAGGGATAAAATCGAGCCTAAACATTTTGCTAAATGGGTAGAGCTTGCCAAGAAATACGGCATGGGTATTGATTTTAACCCGACGTTTTTCTCTCATCCCATGTGCAAAGACGGACTGACGCTTTCAAGCCCTGACGAAGAGGTAAGAAAGTTTTGGATAAACCACGGCAAAGCCTGCATACGCATATCGCAGTATTTTGCTGAGGAAACGGGTGTACCCTGCGTAATGAATATCTGGACGGGCGACGGTTACAAAGACATACCTGCCGACAGAATGGGGCCGCGTATGAGATATAAGGAATCCATAGAGGAAATCCTCGCAGAGCCTTATGACAAGTCAAAAGTCAAACCTTGCGTTGAGTCAAAGGTATTCGGTATAGGAGTTGAGGCCTATACGACAGGTTCAGCGGAGTTTTCCCTTTCGTTTGCCGCTATGCATGACGGCTGCCTGCCGCTTATGGATAACGGACATTATCATCCGACAGAGGTCGTTTCAGATAAAATTCCTGCGCTGCTGTGCTTCTTTGACGAAATAGCGCTTCATATCACAAGGCCTATCCGCTGGGATTCGGACCACGTAGTAATTTTCGATGACGAGACAAAGGAAATGGCTAAGGAAATAGTCCGCTGCGACGCGCTTGACAGAGTTTACATGGCGCTCGACTATTTTGACGCCAGCATCAACCGCATATCCGCCTGGACCGTGGGATTCCGCAGCTGGCAGAAAGCGCTTCTCAACGCCCTTGTCACACCTAACGCGCTTTTAAAGCAGCTTCAGGATGAGAACAGCCTGACAAAGCTTATGGTGATATCGGAAGAGATCAAAACACTGCCTTTCGGGGATATCTGGGAGCATTACTGTGAGACCGAAGGCGTTCCGGCAGACGAGAGCTGGTTCAACGAAGTGGAGAAATACGAAAAAGAGGTACTCTCAAAGAGAAACTGATAAAAAGCGCATAATTAAAGCGAAATCCCCAAAGGTTTTCGCTTTTTTTGCAAAATATGGATAAAAATTAAATATTTATTCATAAAACTCTTGTCAACAACACGCAGTTATGATAGAATGTTAAATGTAAACATTTATATGTATACATAATTAATAATTTGGAGGGTTTATAAATGGAAGAGAAAGATTTCAATCAGGAAACACAGGCTGAACAGGCGGCTCCCGAAGCCGAAAAGGCTCCCGAACAGCAGCAGGCTCCCGCAGCCGAAAGCGCTCCGGTAACCGAAGCGGCAGCTAAGGTTGACGCAGCTATTGACGGTGCGGTCAACAAGGTTTTCGGCAGTGATGATGACGGCAAAAAGCTTTCTATAGCCGCGCTCATACTCGGTATAGTAGGTATCGCAGGCGGAGTATTTTTAAGCTTTATTCCTTTTATAGGCATCATCACGTTTGTATGCGCGCTTTTGGGAATTATTTTAGGCGTTAAGGGACGCGGAAAATCCATCGCCGTAAACGGCAAAGCCTCCGGTCTTGCAACCGCCGGTTTCATTCTCGGCATTATCGGCGTTGTTTTCGGCGCCGTAGGGCTTATCTGCTCTCTGTGTTCAAGCGCAGTGCTTTGCGCGGGCTTAGGCGCAAGCAATGCTTTAGCAGGTCTTCAGTAAAATGCTTTTAAGCGCCGCTTAACTCGCGGCGCTTAATTTTTATGCTTTAAAAATTTTACCTTTGAGGTGAATTATGTTCCCGTATATAACCCTTTTCGGAAAGGTTTATACCTTATATGCAATAATGTCGGTCATAGGAATTTTCGTTTCGGGTATTTTTATGTGCCGGCTCACAAAAAAGAGAGGGCTCAACGATAACGATACCATTATACTGCTGTTATTTTCGGCGATAGGCGTGCTTTTGGGAAGTCATATATTATACGGGATAACCAATATAAAAATACTCCCGTCACTTTTTTCGGTAGATTCCTTCGGTGAGTTTCTGACGGTTTTGGGCAATATATTCGGGGGCGCTGTATTTTACGGAGGTCTTATAGGCGGTCTTATTGCCGGAGCAATCACACTTAAGCTGAAAAAAATGGATTTTGCCGTTTTTTCGGATATGGCGGCGGTAATTATCCCGCTGTTTCACTTTTTTGCAAGGATCGGCTGTTTTTTAAGCGGATGCTGCTACGGCATAGAATGCGAATGGGGATTTACGGCACATAATAATCCGTTTGTTCCTGAAATAAACGGGGTATCCCGTTTTCCTGTACAGCTTTTAGAGTCTTTTTTAAACATAATTCTTTTCCTTATATTGTATCTGCTTTACCGAAAAAGCCTTGCTGACAAACGGCTGCAGGGTAAGCTTATGCTGATTTATCTGATGTCATATTCGGTAATAAGATTTTTTGACGAATTTTTAAGGGGAGACGGTATCCGGGGATTTATATTCGGTATTTCCACTTCTCAATTTATAAGTATAATCCTTTTTTCCGGTTCGCTTATATGGCTTATCATAATGAGTTTCAAAAAAACTCATCAGTCGGATAAACAGTGAAAATAAAAAAACGGCAGTTTATCAAAACTGCCGTTTTTGATTTTCAAACGTTACAAACCCATAACTTGAAAGTATCCTGAAATATTCCGAAAGCCTTTCATAAAGCGGATGTGCCGCTTCACCGAAATGCCCGTCCACTTCTTTGCCGATTTCTGTAATATCTTTTTTACCGTCTATAAGCGGCCATACAAAGCTGCCTGTTTTATCAAGATGTATATAACTGATTTTTGGCTTTTTAAAGAAAATCTGGGCTATGCGGTTAAAAACTCCGCGGTTTTTAACCTCCAAAGTAACCGCCCCGCTCTCGTCGGCGCTCCAGTCTATCTCCGGATTTCTCCTCGGTACATTATCAAGAAAATTCTGTTTTTTATCTTTCTTAATCATTTTGCTTCGCTTTTCTTCCATACCGTAAACTTAAGAAGTAAGAGGATGATTATTCCGAGCACCGCCAGACCGCCTATATCCGACACCGCCGCCGGTATATATTCCGAAATATCAATAACTTTTCCTATGCCGAATACCGCAAGAACCGCCAGCGCTATTCCGACAAGACCTTCTCCGGCTATCATACCGGAACAGAAAAGTATTCCTCTGCTTACAATCGACTCTTTTTCCTGCTGATTTCTCTTAAGTCTGTCAAGCGCCAGACGTACAATACCGCCTACCATAATGCAGGCGCTTAACTGTACCGGCAGATATACGCCTATCGCAAAGGGAAGCACCGGTATACCTAACAGTTCCACCGCGACCGCGATAAACACGCCTGTGAATACCAACGCCCAGGGGAGATTTCCGCCCATTACGCCTTCAACTATAAGCTTCATCAGACTCGCCTGAGGAGCGGGAAGCTCTTCAGAGCCGAACTTCCACGCGTCGTCAAGCAGATACAGCGTACCGCCTATGGCAAGCGCTGCGGCGATTACTCCGACGATTTGACCTATCTGCTGCTTTTTAGGCGTTGCGCCTAAAATATATCCGGTTTTAAGGTCCTGTGAGGTATCCCCCGCTATCGCCGCGATTATACATATAACGGAACCTATCGCTATAGCGCTGCACATACCGGTTATACCCTCAGCGCCTGTAAACTTAAGAATAAGCGTGGCTATAAGCAGTGTGGCAATGGCCATTCCCGAAACAGGATTGTTGCTGCTGCCTACAATTCCCACCATTCTCGATGAAACAGTAGCGAAGAAGAACCCGAAAACAACTATAATTACCGCTCCCAAAAAATTCACCGGGATCGCCGGAACCAGCCATACCAGCACAGTAAGCAGCAATATGGATATCAATACCGTTTTAATGCTTATTTCCCTTTCGGTCCTGAGTGCTCCGCCGCCGGCATTTGAAAAGCCTTTAAGCGCACCCGCAAAGGTTCTTATTATAAGCGGCAGCGATTTTATCAGGCTTATAATACCTCCTGCCGCCAGCGCTCCCGCGCCGATATATCTTACATAGCTGCCCCATACACCCGAAGCTCCGCTTTCGGCGAAAATTTCTCCCACAGTTTGATCGATACTCGGATACAGCACGCTGTCGCCTCCGAAAATAACGATAAGCGGAATAATTACAAGCCAGCCTAAAACTCCCCCGGCAAACATATAAGATGAAATTTTGGGTCCGCAGATATATCCTACACTCATAACCGCCGGATATATCTGTGTGCCGATTTCTCCCGCGTATCCTTTTACCCTTAATGAAACCTCGCTTGAAACGGCCTTAAGCCCGTCTATAATAAATTTGAAGAGCGCGGCAAATCCCATTCCGGCAAATACGGTTGCCGCTCCGGAACCGCCCTTTTCACCTGCGAGCAGAACCTCCGCGCAGGCAGTGCCCTCCGGGTAAGGCAGGGTTCCGTGTTCCTTGACTATAAGCGCGTTTCTCAGCGGTATCATAAAAAACGTTCCCAAAAGTCCGCCTATTACCGCGATAAGCGTGATCTCCAAAAGACTCGGCTTGTCCGCTTTGCCCTCCGCCGCCCATATAAAAAGGGTGGGCAGAGTGAATATTGCGCCGGCCGCAAGAGATTCGCCTGCGGAACCGGTGGTCTGTACTATATTGCTTTCGAGAATTGAGTTTTTACGCAGAATAACGCGTATTACCCCCATAGCGATAACCGCGGAAGGTATTGATGCAGAAACCGTCATACCGACTCTGAGTCCTAAATATGCGTTTGCCGCACCGAAAACAACCGCCAGAATAACGCCCATCAATATAGATGTAACCGTAAGCTCAGGCGTAATCTTTTCAGCCGGGATATACGGCTTGAATTGTGTTTTTTTCATCCTTAATACTCCTATCTGCCGCAGAATACCGCGGCAACAAAATTCGTATTATTTTACCATAATAATTATAATTTCGCAACAAAAGCCCCTCAGTAACATTTTTCCAGTACACTCAACACCAAATTATATATCTTTTCAACTGAAGATATGCTGAGCCTTTCGTTTACCGTATGAACATCGTAAAGCTGAGGCCCTATTGATATGCCGTCAAAACCCGAAATTTTACCGGCAAACACTCCGCATTCAAGTCCGGCGTGTATCGCCTCAACCTTAGGCTCATGACCCAGCTGTTCTGTAAAAGTGCGGACATATATTTGCCTCATCTCAGAGTTTTGATTAAACTCCCACGGCGGATAATATCCGGATGCCTCTGTTTTGGCATTGAGTAATTTAAAAAATGTCATCAGCTTTTCTTCAAGAAACTTCAAAGCGGAATTCCTGTTGCTTCTGAGCGCAAAGCTTAACAAGCACTCGGTTTCCCGCATCTCAAGTATTCCCAAATTAAGAGAAGTTTCTACAAGTCCCTCAATTTCAGCGCTCATTTCAACAACACCGCCCGGCGCGCAGAGCAGCGCGTAAATTATTCTTTCCTGAGATTTGCTGTCGGCACAGTCAAATTCTCCTTCTTCCAGGACTTCCGCGCAGTAACAAAAATCAGGTTCCCTTCCTGACAGTTCCTTTTTTATAACCTCGGCATACTCTTTGGTTTTTTCGACAAAATCCGACGCGTCCTCACAGCACAGTTCCATCTCACAGCAGGACGGAATAGCGTTGCCTTTATCGCCGCCTTTTACGGATATTATGCTGAAACGGGTATGTTTGGCCGCAAAATCCAAAAATCTTCCCGCCAGCATATCGGCGTTTTGTCTGCCCTCGTTTATGCATATTCCTGAATGTCCGCCTTTAAGTCCGCTTAATGTCACTTTTATCCGGGTTCCGACCGCCTTTTGACGTGTTACCGGGATAAACGCCCTAAAATCGCTTCCTCCCGCGCAGGATACCGTAACGGTTTCAAGCTCCTCCGAATCGAGATTTATCATTCGCTTTCCCTTTAATACCGATGCGTCAAAGGCAGATGCCCCTATCATTCCTATCTCTTCATCGGATGTGAAAACCGCTTCTATCGGAGGATGATTGATATTTTTATCGGCTAAAATACTCAGTATCATGGCAACGGCTATGCCGTTGTCAGCTCCGAGGGTAGTGTTTTTTGCGCCTATAAGGTCTCCGTCGATGAAAAGCTCCGGTCCCTTCTTTAAAAAATCTATGTCGCTGTCAGGAGTTTTCTGGCATACCATATCAAGATGTCCCTGCAAGATTACCGGATCCGCGTTCTCATAACCCGCTGACGCAGGCTTGAATATTACCACATTGTCAGCATCGTCTTTCAGCGCCCTGAGGCCGTGTTCCGCGGCGAAGTTCAAACAGTAACCGGCAATTCCTTCGGTATTGCCGGAACTTCTCGGCACAGCGCTTATCTCCTCGAAATATTTGAATACTCCTTTTTGGGAAAGACCGTTAAGTACAGTCATAAAATTCACCTCATATTAAAATGTAAAGCAGTATACCTATAAACTGCAGCAGCGAGCCCAAAACCACAAAAATATGGAATACCGAATGCATATACCTGTGTCCGCCTTTGCCTGCCACAGCATAAAGCACCGCGCCTATAGTATATGCAATTCCTCCGCACAGCAGCCAAATAAATGCTTTGGAACCCATAGCTTCTATTGCCGATTTTCCGGTGAGCACAATACACCACCCTTGTGCCAAATAGCAGATAACTGAAAAAATGTTATATTTTTTGAGATCTATGGCATTAAGCGTTATTCCGAGCACCGAAACTCCCCACACGACCGCGAATACTGTCCAGCCGAGCACAGTGTTATACTCCCGCAGCGACACAAGGGCAATAGGCGTATATGTTCCGGAAATCAAAATAAACACAGAACAATGATCTATTACCTGCATAACCTTTTTGGCGGTATGATTTGTCAGTCCGTGATAAATGCTTGATATAGTATACAGTATTATCATTGAAAATCCGTATATAAATGACGCCGTCACCTGATAAGCGTCGCCGTTTAAAAAGGATTTTATCACACACAGCACACATACCGCTATACCCAATGCGCCGCCGGTAATATGTGATACCATATTGAAAATTTCTTCCCCTCTCGTATAGTCGGGGAGCTTTCTGTCAATTAATTTTGTTCTCTTCATTATTACCTCTAATCAATTTGTTAAAAGGGAGATTTTTTTGTTTTTTTGAGCTTAAAAATCAGCGTAATAACTAAAATTTTTTTTGACGAAAACCGTCGAAATACTTTACATAAAACACGTTTTAAAATTATTATTTTATGAACATTATTCCACTTATAAACCGACTTATCAACAAAAATCAAAGTGAAAAATCGCTGTTTTTGCCGGACAACCCCTGAAATTGTGGATAACTTAGTGGATAAAGTGGAAAACTTTTATGGTTGTCCTTGTTTACATAACAACATTTTTTATTGTTGGGAAAGCAGCTTTTTCATTATGTCGGGACCGTATTGAACATATATCCCTGTTCCTGCCGCGCTGGTTTCATTGAATGAAGAAACTCCTTTTTTTTCACAGGCACTGTCGTATATCATATACGGCACCGGATCAGATGAATGCGTCTTTATGTCAAGCGGAGTAGGATGATCCGGCATTATGAGTATCCGGTAATTATCTGCGCTGTTCTCAAGATATTCGAGCATCATCTTCAAAGAACGGCTGTCTATAAGCTCAATAGCCTTTACCTTGTTTTCCGCCTCGCCTCTGTGGCCGCATTCATCCGGCGCCTCAAAGTGAAGGTAAACCAAATCGGCTCCGTTTTCAAATGCCTCTATCCCGGCTTTTGTTTTAGCTTCAAAATCGGTATCAATATAACCTGTGGCGCCTTTAACATCAGGGGCGTCAGCTCCGGAGCATACTGCGATACCCTTTAAAAGGTCTACCGCGCTTACTATACAGGCCTTTACGCCGTTCTTCTCTTCAAAATTCTGAAGTTGGGGCTTTCTGCCTTCTCCCCACAGCCAGATTGAATTAGCCTCATGCTTTCCGGCTTTTCTGCGCGCAATATTTACAGGATGATCCTTAAGAATATCCCAGCTTTTTTTCATAAGCTCTATCAGCGGGGCCGCATTTTTATTTTTGCTCAGATATTCCCCGATTACTCTGCCGCTTATGTCGTGAGGCGGCGTCATATTGCCGAGATCGGTGGTTCCGTTTTTAACTACCAGACAATGCCGGTAACTTACCCCTCCGTAAAATTTATAAATGTCGCTTCCGAGCTTTTGCTGTACCGTATCTATAATCCGATGAGCTTCTTCGGTGGATATATCTCCGGCGCAGTAATCCACCATTGTTTTATCTGCATAATTTTCTTCATCAGACAAAGTGACCAGATTGCAGCGCAGTGCGACATCCTCAGGCTTTAAATCCACACCTATAGACGCTGCCTCCAAAGGAGAACGCCCTGTGTAGCATACTTTAGGGTCATACCCCAGAACCGAGAGATTCGCGACGTCGCTTCCGGGCTTCAGCCCTTCGGCCACGGTACGGCACATTCCTACCTCGGATTTTTGAGCTAAAGCATCCATATACGGTTTTTTTGCGCATTCCATTGGGGTCTTGCCGCCCAAGGCCGCATTCGGAGTGTCCGCCATACCGTCACATAATAAAACCAAATATTTCATCTAAAACACCTGCTAAAACATAAAAATAATCATATATATTATAACAGTTACGCCTTATGATGTAAAGAAAAAAGAAATATAAAAAACTTTGAAAAATCCCAATATTTTGGTTGACTTTACCACAGTCAGTCAATATAATGAACTTATCAAATTTAAATGCTGAAAGGTAGGTCCTTAATAATGCCAAAAGATATCATTATCGGGGTCAATATTCACAACTGCGGTTACACTCCTTATAAAAACACCGTTGAACAAAATCTTGATGACTGCGCCGCCGCAGGCATGAAAATCATACGTTACAACAATTCCGGCAGCACACCCGAAGCCTTTGCGGAAATCAGGAGAGTCGCAGACGGATGTCATAAGCGCGGTATGAAAATAATGCTTTGTATGGATAACGGTCAATGGCATAAATGGGATAAATCCATGGAGGAACTTGAAAGCCATTATGAAAATCTCATGGAAAAGGTTTCTTCCGAATTAAAGGACGTTATAGATATCTATCAGGTATTCAACGAAACCGACGTTGCCTGCATGGGCGGAGATATTTTCAATATCACCGTACCCGGGAAAGACGGGCTTGATCTCGGCGAATATGACAGCGTCATGCACGAAAACTGTATTCACGCAATGCTGGGCAGTCTGCGGGGACTTAAAAAGGGTTATAAAGACGCCGTTACCAGCATAAATTTCTGCTGGTGGCATACCGCTCACCTTTATGACCTTTACGATCACGGCTGCCGCTGGGATGTAATCGGTCTTGACTGGTACTCCGACTGTGAAGAGGTTTCCTCCATAGATCTTATCATAAAAGAGGTAGCGTCTAAGATTCCGGAAGGCGATTTTATGATCTGCGAAACCAACCAGTGGATGAACTTCCACGCAAGATGGGACGAGGAGAAGCGTGAGCTGATTGCGAACAGGGAATCCCGGAATGCCCTTCAGGCAGAGTGGGTGCCGTCATTTATACAGAAGGTATACGATATGGACGAACCCAGGTTCAAAGGTATTATTTTCTACGAGCTGCTTGATGAGCCGGGCTTTGAGCGTCAGGCGGGGCACTACCACGGCGAGTCGCACTTCGGATTTATAGAGTGCGATGAAGCGGGAGCGAACCGCGTATACAAACCGGCTTGGCAGACTATGAAGGACAAAATCAAGGAACTGGGAATTTAGCCGGAATCTAAATACATATATAAGCATATAAATACAGGCGGCAGGCAACAAACGAAGACCTGACGCCTATATTTTATGACTTTGACTGCTTGACAAAGCGGTTAATATGTTATAAAATTACTAAAGATTGTTATTATGAGGGTGAAGCAATGGCAATATTAGTTACCGGAGGAGCAGGATACATAGGCAGCCACACCTGCATCGAAATGCTTAATGCCGGGTACGGGGTTGTTGTGATTGACAATCTTGACAACAGCAGTGAAGAATCGCTGAAGCGTGTGGAAAAAATAACGGGCAAGACTGTGAAATTTTATAAAGACGATGTGCGGGACAAATCCGCGCTGAGGAAAATTTTGGGCGAGAATAAAATAGAGGCGGTAATACACTTTGCCGGTCTTAAAGCGGTAGGCGAATCGGTGCAAAAACCTGTAGAGTATTATGACAATAATCTTATCAGTACGCTTTATCTCATTGAAACCATGACAGAATACGGCGTTAAAAAGCTGGTTTTCTCGTCATCCGCGACGGTTTATGGTCTGTCAAAAGAAATGCCGCTTGTCGAAGATATGCCGCTTGGCGCTATAAATCCTTACGGAAGGACTAAGTATTTTATAGAGGAGATCCTGCGCGATCTTTATGCTGCCGACAACAGCTGGTCGATAGCATTGCTGAGATATTTCAATCCTATCGGGGCTCATGAAAGCGGTCTTATAGGAGAAGACCCGAAAGGTATCCCGAACAATCTTATGCCGTATATCAGTCAGGTGGCGGTAGGAAAGCTTGAGAAGCTTCATGTTTTCGGAAATGACTACAACACCGTTGACGGCACGGGAGTAAGAGACTATATACATGTAGTGGATCTCGCCAAAGGTCATGTCAGGGCAATTGACTGGACGCTCGGGAATGCCGGATGTGAGGCGTTCAATTTAGGCACCGGAAACGGAACGAGCGTTCTGCAGCTGAGAGATGCCTTTGTAAAAGCGTCGGGAGTGGAGATACCCTATGTGATAGATCCCAGGCGCCCGGGAGATCCTGATATTGTATATGCGGAATCCAAAAAAGCCGAAAAGGTACTGGGCTGGACAGCGGAGTACGGGATTGACCGTATGTGTGAGGACACATGGCGCTGGCAGCAGAATAATCCCAACGGTTACGAAGAATGATAAATTTTTACCGGCTGTATATTTATAATACGGTATACGGCCGGTACATAAGCATTAAAAACAACCTACATTAAAATAACCGCCTGTGGCGCAGCTGGATAACGCAGCAGATTCCGATTCTGAAGAACGGGGGTTCGAATCCCTTCAGGCGGGCCAGTCGAGAGCCTCGACACGCAATTCGCGCCCGGGGCTCTTTTTTTTATCTGAAATAAGCCGCCCGCGTTTATGGTTCCGTCACTTTTGCGGCTGAAACAACACGAGAGCCTCGACACGCAATTCGTTTTGGGGGGCTCTTTTTTCTCAGGGATTTTTTTAATAGTTTTATCTCATATCAGATTTTTTGTTCAAAAGAAAAGGCAGCGTAATTCATTGAATAATAATCATATAACAAAAAGATAACAGGTGCCGTTTTTTCAATCGATGCCTGCCGTTCCTCCCTAACAATGCTGTTTAATACTGTTAAAATTTACTGACTTATAAACGCGCTGTTATTTATAAGTCGGATTTTTAAATATCTCTTAATCAACAGCCTTTCTCAGCTGCTCGCAGTAATACTGAACATTTTCAAACTTAGCGTCGGGCGCTATTCTGTGGTCGGGGCAGGGTACATATCCGCCGAGTTCTATCAGCGGCTTTAACCGTTCTATTTCTTTATCTACCGCAGAATAATCTCTTGAAAATACGGTCTTGTTCATGCCTCCGACTCCTCTTAGCTCACGTCCGTATTTTTCTCTCCAGCCGGCTATGCTCGCATTCCAGGTGCCTACCTCTATCGGGAACATAGTGTTTACACCGTTTTCAAGCCATATCGGCACAAGCGAATCTATAAGTCCGTCGCAGTCGACCGACACGATATTTACTCCGTACTGTAAAAGCAAATCGCATATTTTTCTGTAATGCGGTGCTACAAACTCCTCAAATACAGCGGGAGAAATCAGCGGCCCGTTTTTAAAACAGATATCCTCCCAAAAATGAGCGTAGTCGAATTTAGCTCCGCTCTCAAGCGCAGCTTTTACGCATTGATAGCAAAGTCCCGCCAGGGTATCGATAATTTCGATATACAAATCCTCATCGTCTACATAAAGATAACTCAACTGCTCTACACCCAAAAGATTCCGCATATATCCTATCAATGACCCGCAGTGAAGCGCTACCGGAATATCCCTGTCGCTTGTGTCCGAAAATGTTTTCATATATTCGGTATCCACCCTTTGCTCAGACCACTGCAGTCTGGGCAGGTATTCGCTCTCCCACACCTTTCTGTCGGTCAGTGAGGTTCCTATTTCTGCCGGAATAGAAACTATCCCGGGTTTTTCCAGTACGATAAGTCCCTGATCGTCCCTCACTGTAAGGCTGCCGTCGGCATGCTCCTCCAGAACCTTACGCTCAAACGCCGGAAAAAGCTGGGCATTCCCTCCCACACAGGAATTCCAGTTAAAATCAAAGCCCAGCTTTTTCATAACCGAACGGTCCGCCTCGGAGTTATCCCCGAAACGGGCGTACCCTTCCGCTTCTTCTTTTGTTATATGTCCTTCCTCCGCCCATTTTTGCAAGGTTTCATTCCAGTAACCGAATGCTACTATAGGCATTCTGTCGTATTTGCGGTAATTCAGAATGGCATTGATGTTTTCGCGGTTATTCATAGTCGCATCTCCTTTAAATTTTCTAAAATTGCTTAATGTTTATATTATTTGATCGTCAGAACTAACAATATCTTCCTCAACATATTTCAATGATATAATATCCTATATATAAAATATTTTCAATCCTTAAAATAGCCAAAAAAATTACTGTTATTGCTTTTTTGGGGGTATCATGGTAAACTTAAACTAAATCCACTTTACTGACCGGAGGCTGATAACCTTGTCCGCAAATTACAATATGGGAAAAAACTCAAAAATACAGGCATATACAGTTACAAATCAGCCTGTTGCCCACAGTATGCCTTTTTTCGTCAGCAGTTTCGGACACTTTATTTGTGACAGCAGTTATTACACCGAACGTGAAAACTATCCCCATTATTTGCTTTTGTATACGGTATCCGGAGCCGGCAGGCTTATTTACGAACAGCATAACACATTGCTGACATCGGGTCAGATTGCAGTGACAGACTGCCGCAGGTACCATTATTACGGATGTGAAGACAATGAATGGGACTTTTACTGGATACACTTTTCCGGCGTGTCGGCAGGGGTGTTTACGCAGCTTGTAAACTCCGAAGGATTAGAAATTCTGATGCCTGACAGTTCGTTTGACTTTGAAAAGTATTACAAAAGCCTTATACTGCTGAGCGGCAGTTTATCAAGATACAATGAAATAAAGATTTCGGAATTAATGCACCGTATCTTCTGCGAAATAACGGCATTTTCGGAAAATACGATTGATACGCAGGGCTACAGCGCTCATCAGGACGATATCAAGCGCGCAATAGAGTATATGACAGAGCATTATGATAAACCGCTAACGGTAGATATACTGTCTGAGATAAGCCGTATAAGCAAGTATTATTTTATAAGGCTGTTTCAGAAAGCTACCGGCAGTACTCCATATCAGTACCTTAACCTTCTGCGTGTCAGGCAGTCGGCACATCTGCTTCTGTATACCGATTTAAGCGTCTGTGAAATTTCACGTCGGGTAGGATTTTCAAATACAAAAAATTATATCGCCTGCTTTAAAAAATATCACGAGCTTACTCCGCTTCAGTTCAGACTGAACAGTTCTCTGAGAGGAATAAGGGATTATGACAATACAGGTATCCGTGACAGGCATATATCTGAATAGCCGCCTTGGTATTCGGCCTTTTACTTTACTGTTTTACAACAAATTCAAAACGCCTGAATTTCATCTGAAATTCAGGCGTTTCAGCATAGAATAATCTTATGCCGCGCAGGCTGACAGCTAAAAATCATATTATTTTTTTAAGGCGGCGTTTTTGATGTATTCCCTCGGGGAACAACCTATATTTTTCTTGAAAACTTTTGAAAAATACTGAGCGTCTGAGAATCCGCACTGATAGCTGATATCGCTTACGCTTTCAAAGCCCTGATCTATCATCGTGCAGGCATGCTGAATTCGCAGTATATTAATATATTCTGTCATACCAGTACCTATTTGTTTTTTGAAAGCCGATGAAATGTATTTTTTATTATATTTCAGCTCGGCACTTATTTTATATGCGGATAACTCCGGATCGGAAAAATTACTGTCGATATATTTTTTAATCGCGCTGCCGGCTTTGGTTTCTCTGCTGAGATTTTTGTTTTGAGTGAACAGTTTCTGGCTGAGAACCGAAAAAGTATACAACAAAACACTTTCGGTCGCAAGGTCGGTCAGTCCGCCCGAAAAGGATATTCCGTTTTGCCAGAAAAGCTCAACATTTTCATACCCCCTGAAAATAAAGCTGCCTTTATTGATTTTAAGCTTTTCGAGTATCCCATTGCCTTTTGTACCTATAAAACTTATATACATATACTGAAAATCACTGCATTGGGTGAAAAAAAAGCTGTTGGACGGAAAAGTAAAGAAAATGTCCCCCTGGGATAATTCAAAAATTCCCGCCCCGGTATTTATGAACGCCGTTCCGCTGTTAACATAGCACATTTGATATACGGACTGAAAATGCGTTCTGTTAAAGTTGCGGATATCTGTTTCGAGAACAAAATTTATCGTATGTAATGAATACGCGTCGTTGTAATATGGGATAAACTTACAAATATTTTTTTCCTGCATAGTTTCACCGCCTGTTTATATTATAAAATTTTTTTATAAAAAGGCAATATAAATATGACTTTATTACACAAATATATGGAAATAAACCATTGTATTAACATATTCAATAAATTATAATAAAACAAAAACTCTGGAGGTCGGTCAATATGAAAAAGCTGCGCATAGGAGTACTGGGAGCATACAGAGGATCAAGTATGATAAACTACTGTAAAAGATCTGATAACGCCGATGTGGTCGCAATATGCGACAAATCCGCCGAAGCGCTTGAAGAACAGAAAAAGAACGCCGCCGGCTGCAATATTGCGTTTTATGATAATTTTGACAGTTTCATAGAGCATGACATGGACGCTGTTGTACTCGCGAATTACGCCAACGAGCATGCTCCGTTTGCAATAAAGGCTTTAAAACATGGAAAGCATGTATTTTCAGAGGTACTTCCGGTTCAGAATATGAAAGAAGCGGTTGAGCTTATTGAGGCAGTGGAAGAAACCGGGCTGGTTTACGCGTACGGTGAAAACTACTGTTATATGCCTGCTCCGTATGAGATGAAAAAACTTTACAAAGAGGGCAAAATCGGCGAATTCGAATACGGTGAATGCGAGTACATCCATAACTGCGAACCTATATGGCCGAGTATAACCTACGGTGATAAAAATCATTGGCGCAATAATATGTATTCCACCTTTTATTGCACCCATTCTTTAGGTCCGATCATACATATTACCGGATTAAGACCGGTTTCGGTTACGGGATTTGAAGGTACAAAAAACGAGCGTAATCTCCGTACAGGCGCAAAAGGCGGACAGTTCGGGATAGAGATGGTTACTCTTGAAAACGGCGGAATTATCAAAAGTATTCACGGCGGTCTGTACGAAAACTCTATCTGGTATTGCTTATACGGCTCGAAAGGCAGAATGGAGTGTGCCAGAGAAGATGCGCACAGGGATAATATGGCTCACATTTATATAAAAAGCGACAAATTTTCCGGTGCCTACAGTACCGAAAGCGAAAGCTATGACATACCGTATAAAAACCCGGAAAAAATCGAAGGTTTCGGACACGGCGGCTCAGATTACTATACAATGTATAACTTTATAGAAAAAGTCCTGGGAAACGTTGAAGCCGATACCATAGATATATACGAAGCGCTGGATATGTTCCTGCCCGGAATGTTTGCCTATCGCTCAATTCTAAGCGGCGGAATACCGATGGAAATACCCGATCTGCGAGATAAATCTGTCCGCGGCAAATGGAGAAACGATACCTCCTGCACAGATGCCGGTACAGCGGGGGATATGTTATTGCCGGTCTTTTCAAAGGGAACGCCGGAAATAGACGACGGCATATATGATTATATGAAAGAATTATGGGAAAATGAAATTTCCTCAGACAAGGGCTACCGAGCCAACGCATTTACTCAAGGCAACAGCAAAAACTGATGTATTATTATTTTATAATTTTATCCGCCCTGCTTTTTTCCCTGCAGTTTCTGTTTAACCAGCAGTTTGAGAAAATCAACGGAGACGGATTTGCTTCCGCGCTTGCCTTTTCAATTTATTCGTCAGTTACGGGATTCATTTTATTGTTTTGTATAAACGGATTCAAAATACATTTTTCCGTTTTTTCATTTCTTATCGCTTTTATATATTCCTGTGTAAACATAGCTTTCAATTTTGTTTCCGTAAAAGCATTTACAGGCCTCGGTACAATATCCGCTGATCACGGGAGGAACAATCGTATTTTCTTTTTTTGTCGGTTTGGCGTCAAAGCAAAAAGTCACTGTCAAAAACCTGATATCGGTTATTCTTTCTTCGGCAGCTTCGGTAATTATTGTGATGTGACCGCCTGTATATCGAATAAAACACGGTATTAATTCGGAATTGCCCAAAAATAAAAAGCGGTCAAAATTCAGCGCATATTAAAGTTTCCGTTTCGGAATATAAAAAAACACCGTATTTAATACGGTGTTTTTCTGTAACTATGCCGCATCTGTATGATGTTTGAAAACATAATATATCAAACTATCCGTCCGAAATCCGAAACAACACAGTCAGTAATTTGGTGGAGATAAGCGGGATCGAACCGCTGACCTCTTGAATGCCATTCAAGCGCTCTCCCAGCTGAGCTATACCCCCGAATGCATTTATTCTAACATAAATCATTTCGATTTGCAAGTACTATTTTTACAAATAAGAAGTTTGTTGAAAATCAAATATGTATATGTTATAATTATTTTCAGTATTTTTCAAGGGGATATTTATATGAGGAAACCTGCTGTGGATTACAGAAAATTCCGCTTTTCAAAACTCAATACTCCGGAATTCAGCCACCTTAAGCTTTTACTCGGATGGCTTGGGTATTTTGCAATGTACTACCTTACCGAAAACTATATACCGGAAGAAATCTGTCATGTGATTCACAGCAGGCTTGACGATCTTATCCCGTTCTGCGAAATTTTCGTTATACCTTATGTTCTGTGGTATGTGCTCATAGCCGGCTCCCTGCTTTACTTCCTGCTTTATAATGTGGATAATTTCAAACGCCTGCAAATATCCATTATCGCGCTGCAGGTCATATCGACTGTAATATACATAGTATACCCCAACAAACAGGATCTGCGCCCCGAAGTTTTTCCACGGGATAATTTCTTTACGGATATTGTAGCCGGTCTCTATTCCACCGACACATGTACCGGCGTCTGCCCTTCGCTGCATGTATCTATTTCGCTTGCGATAGTGTCTGCATGGTTCAAAGAAAAATCCGCTTCGGTCCCGGTAAAAGCTCTCATCGCGCTTTTCGCCTTGATAGTATGCATGTCTACTGTATTTATAAAACAGCATTCGGTTATAGATTCCCTGGCCGCGCTCCCGGTATTTCTTGCGGTTGAGGCCGCGGTTTACGGTAAAAGTTTCTGGATACCTAAGATGCGGCGCACTGCTCAATAGCAGCTGGTCCGGCGGCTGGGTTTTACATATTTTTCTTGAAAAATAATTTGCTGTTTGCTATAATTTTTCTCAAAGGGAGGATTTTTATGTTTGAAATCAAGACATTTACTCAGGATAAGATAAAAATGGACTACGCGATAGATTATCCGGCAAACTTTTCACCCGATAAAAAATATCCGGTGATATTTTATTTTCACGGAATGGGGATGGTGGGGACTACCCCGCAGTTTGTAGCCGACTGCGTACCTTTAAGGCGGGAACAGATGGATGACGATATGCCGTTTATAATAGTCGCTCCCCACTGCAACGCGTTTACATGGTTTGAAATTTTCGAACAGCTTACCGCTTTTATCGATTACATAATTGCCCTTGACTATGCTGATGAAAAACGTATTTATATAACCGGTTCCAGCATGGGCGGATATACCTGCTGGATGCAGGCGGTGCATTTCCCGCAAAAATTCGCGGCAGGTGTCATTTGCTGCGGCGGAGGACTTTACTGGGCGGCAAACCGCATTGATTTTCCTGTTTGGGCATTTCACGGCAAGGAAGACGGCACCGTACTTCCACGAGAGAGCGAAATAATGGTTAAATGCATAAACGAATCGGGCGGAAAAGCTAAGCTGACCCTATGCGACGGCATAGGGCACGATGTATGGAACAAAGCGTACGGCGACAAGAATACATATAAATGGCTTTTGGAGCAGCACAGATAAAGGGAGGACATAATATATGTCTTATTTAGGCGAAGATATCAAAAAACTCGGTTTCGGGCTTATGCGTCTTCCGAAAAAAGACGGTAAAATCGATCTTGAGCTTTCGGCCAAAATGGCAGATCTTTTTATGGAAAAAGGATTCACTTACTTTGATACCGCTTATGTTTACGACGACGGAAAATCCGAAGAAGCAGCAAAGGAAATTCTGGTCAGCAGATACCCCAGAGAAAGTTTCCAGCTTGCCACCAAGCTGCCTCTATGGGACAGAAGCTGCTCGGTTGACGAGGCAAAACAGAGATTTTACACCTCGCTTGAAAGAACGGGCGCGGGATATTTTGATTTTTACCTTATACATAATCTGGTCGATGAAAGACTTGACATGATTGAAGAGTACGGGCTTTGGGAATTTGTAAGAGAACTTAAAGAAAAAGGTCTTGTAAAACATATCGGTTTTTCATTTCATGACAAAGCCGATGTGCTTGATAAGATACTTACCGCACATCCCGAAGCTGAATTTGTACAGCTTCAGATAAACTACGCCGACTGGGATAACCCCGATATACAGTCAGGAGCATGCTATGAAACCGCGCGCAGACACGGCAAACCGGTAATTATAATGGAGCCTGTAAGGGGCGGATCGCTTGCCACACTGCCCGAAGAAGCCGCGGCCGTTTTCAAAGAAGCCAATCCCGATGCGTCTGTCGCCTCGTGGGCCATCAGATTTGCGGCATCTCTTGACGGAATAATCACGGTACTTTCGGGAATGTCCACGCTCGAGCAGATGCAGGACAATATTTCTTATATGGAAAATTTCGTGCCTCTTTCGGAAAAGGAAAGACAGGTAATAGCAAAAGCCTATGAAATTATGAGCAAAATACCTCAGGTACCCTGCACAAGCTGCCGCTACTGCGTAAAGGGATGTCCTAAAAAAATCCCCATAAACGAAATTTTTTCTATTGTGAATTTTCAGGATAAATTCAATAACCCTCAGTTTGCCAAGTCTCTTTACGCCAACACCGTAAACCGCGAAAACACCGGCAAGGCTGATGACTGTATTGCCTGCCGCAAATGCGAAAGCGTGTGTCCGCAGCATATAAAGATTGTTGACGAGCTGAAGCGTGCTTCAAAAATTCTGGCATAATATTATAAACAAAAATCCGGCTCTGCATTTATCTTTTAATGTCTGAGCCGTTTTTATATATTTTGCTTTTATTTCAAAAAATAATATAATTTATGATTAAAAACATAAATATTTTTGAATGTGAGTTGTTCATATAATGCAAAGAGAACTTAAAAACTGGACCGTGACAGGTTACTGGCCTTACAGCACGGTGCTTAAAAACAGCGCTGAAACCGGGATTGAGCTAATAGGTGTCACCCGGCACATGACATCCGAAAAGACAGGCGACATTTACAATATACTCAGAAAAAACGGTGAGATAGACGAGGATATATATTTCGGAAAAAACACGGTTAAATATGAATGGGTTGCAAACAGGTGGTGGGTATTTGCCGCTGAATTTTCCGCGGCAAAGGCGGATCCGTCCAACCGGCTGCGGCTTGTTATAGAAGGCATAGACTACGAAGCGGACATACATATAAACGGAAAGTTTATATGCAGCCATAAAGGGCCGTTTATACCCCTTGTAATCGATTTGGATGACTTCGGGGTTTCGGGAGATAAAAACCGGCTTGAAATCACCCTGCACTGCACCCCGCAGGAATACGCCCAGATGGGATATACCAGCAAGACATCTACCCAGCGCAGCCGTTTTGACCTCAACTGGGACTTCTGCACCAGAATGGCCGGGATAGGCATATACGGTCCGGTATATATTGAGGAAACCGGATGCGGCATAATAGATAACGGTTTTGTGAAACCGTATCTTACGGCAGACGGCGTCTGGACTGTGCCGGGCGAATTCTCAGTAAACTCCGACCGGGAATGTTCCGGCTCTGTAAAGTGCGAGCTGTTTTATAAGGGAGATTTTATAAAATCGTCAGAAAAAGAGATATCTCTCAAGAAAGGCGAGAATCAGGTTTCGGCGCCGCTTACGGCAGATGAAGTCAATAAATGGTACCCTAACGGCCACGGCGGGCAGCCGCTTTACACCCTTAAAATTTCGCTTTCTGCTGACGGCAGGCTTTCTCACTGCAAAGAGTATACCGTTGCATTCAGAACGCTTGAATACGCGAGGGCGCAAAACAGCTCTGCCGACAGTCTGCCCTATGTTCCGGTGATAAACGGTGAAAAGATATATATAAAAGGGGTAAATCTTGTACCGTTTGACCTTGCGGCAAAATTCCCGTCAGATGATATTTACGGCCGGGCGTTGGAGCTTTTAAAGGATGCCAACATAAACCTTGTGCGTATATGGGGCGGAGGCATTCTGGAATCTGAATATTTTTACAGCTTGTGCGACAAATACGGAATAATGGTCTGGCAGGAGTTCATACAGTCGAGCTCCGGTATAGACAATTCTCCCTGCACCGATCCTGAGTTTTTAAAGCTGCTTGAAAAAACTTCGGCTTCCATGATAAAGCAGAGGCGCAACCATACAAGCCTCACATTTTACTGCGGAGGCAACGAGCTTTACCTGAGAGATACCCCTTCTTCAGAGGAATACCCTGTGGATTACAG
This sequence comes from uncultured Clostridia bacterium, assembly GCA_944384855.1. Classification (GTDB taxonomy): domain Bacteria; phylum Bacillota; class Clostridia; order Oscillospirales; family Acutalibacteraceae; genus UBA737. The sequence goes on from CALWUY010000050.1 coordinate 51,244, forward strand.
TCATCCGAATATTTCCATGCTTAAAGGACTGACCGACAGCCTGGATCCCGGCGTTTTAATGCTTCCCTCTTCTCCCTCAGGACCCAACATGGGATTTAAAGAGGACAAACCGGGCACAAACCACGATATCCACGGTCCGTGGCTCTATTTCGGCCCTAATGTGCATTACGAATTTTTCAATAAATCAGACATAATTCTGCACGGCGAATTCGGCTGCAACGGTATGAGCGGTATGGAAACACTTAAAAGCTGTCTGCCGCAGGACAGTCTGCGGGTATCCGCAGCGTTCAGCGATCCGATGTGGAACTGGCACGGAGGAGACTGGTGGGATACAACCCAACGCGATTCGGCGATTTTCGGGGAATTCAAGGAAGACGAGCTTGAAACGCTTATAAAATGCAGTCAGTTTATACAGGCCGAGGGCATTCGGTATGCCCTTCAGTCAAATCTGCGTCGCGCCATGCAAAACTGCGGGAGCATAATCTGGCAGTTCAACGAGCCATGGCCCAACATTTCCTGCACTTCTCTTACATCCTATCCGCTTATTCCTAAGCTCGCGTATTACTTTACAAAGGACTCCTACGCCGGCGAGTATGTATCGCTCAAATACTCAAAGCTCTGCTGGCAGGCGGGAGAAACCTTTAACGCTGAAGTTTTTGCCTTTTGTGAAAAGGGTGTAAAAGAAGGTACCGTACTGTGTGAGATCTCAGATACTGGGGGAAATATACTCTTCAAAAAAGAATGGCAGGCGCGCGCGAGTATGGCGGTATCATTAGGAGAAATCAAATTTGAGATACCAAAGGACTTAAAAGAAGGCTTTACTGTCACAGTTTGCTGGCAGGAAGAAAATTCGCTTAAAAACGAATATCTTATGCTGATACCTGAAATTTCTGACGGAAAATGCAGTAAAAAAGCCGTAACCGACTATGTTGACAGATATTTTGAGAATATCAGGTAAAAATATGAAAGAGAAAGATAAATTAAGCGCCGAGGGAATACAGAAAAATCTGAACGGCAATAAATACAATATAATATTTTTGGATGAGGTAGATTCTACCAACCGGTATCTTAAATCTGCCGGAAACGACCTTGTCGAATACACTGCCGTAATAGCCGACAGCCAGACCTGCGGCAGAGGAAGATTTACGAGAAAATTTTATTCTCCCGCGGGCAGCGGCATATATATGAGCATTTTGCTGAAGCCCGGCTACCGCGCAGGCGATTCGGTACTGATTACCGCCGCGTCGGCGGTAGCGGTTGCCGACGCGATAAAAGAAGTATCGGGGTCAGAGCCCTCAATAAAATGGGTAAACGACGTCTTTATAAACTCAAAAAAAGTCTGCGGCATACTGTGCGAAGGAGTACTGAATACCGAAACTTCACAGCTTGACCGGGTAATTTTAGGCATAGGCATAAATGTCTACCCGCCCGAAAACGGCTTTGACGGCGAGATATCCTCAGTTGCCGGTTCAGTTTTCGAAAAGCCGCAGCCGGGCATGCGCAACAGGCTTGCGGCATGTGTACTTGACCGCTTTAAAGAATATTACACACAGCTTGAAAGCCGGACTTTTCTCGAAAAATACCGCAGTTATTCGGCTGTGACAGGAGAAAGAATTACGGTTTTAAAGGGCGGAAGAAGCCTTGAAGCAAAAGCGCTTGATATTGACGAAAACTGCCGGCTGTTAGTGGAATACAGCGACAAAAGCCGGGAATATCTGTCATCGGGGGAAATAAGTATAAGACTTGTACCGCAGCGGAACTGACATCAGCATAATTTCTTTTCAGTACCCTGCATACCGGAAAAGTAAAGCTAAACGGTACAAAAGGATTGATAAAAACTTGACAAAATGCCGTAAACCCTTTATAATAAAGGTGCGAAAATATAATACATCTCATTTTGGTTGGAGGATTTAAAAAGTATGATTAGTGCAGGCGATTTCAGAAACGGCGTAACATTTGAAGAAGACGGCAACGTACTTCAGGTTATTGAATTTCAGCACGTTAAGCCAGGCAAAGGCGCTGCCTTTGTAAGAACAAAAATCAAAAACGTAATTACAGGTTCGGTTGTAGAAAAAAGCTACAATCCCACGGCAAAATTCCCTACAGCATACATTGAAAGAAAAGATATGGAATTTTCATACAGTGATGACGGATTATATTATTTCATGGACCCTGAAACATTTGACATGGTTCCGATAAACGCAAGTGATCTGGGAGATAATTTCAAATTTGTAAAAGAAAATATGATCTGCAAAATTCTTTCATACAAGGGAAATGTATTCGGGGTTGAGCCTCCCACATTTGTAGAGCTTACCGTTACCAAGACAGATCCGGGATTCGCGGGCAATACGGCTACCAACGCCACAAAACCGGCTACGGTTGAAACCGCCGCGGAGATCCGCGTTCCCCTGTTCATAGACGAAGGTGACGTTATAAGAATAGACACCAGAACCGGTGAATACATGGAACGCGCATAATAAAGGAGGAACGGCTATGGATATTTGTGAAAAAATTGCTTACATCAAAGGTTTGGCGGAAGGACTTTCATTAGATGAAACCACCAAGGAAGGAAAAATACTTGCGGCTGTAATTGATCTTTTGGGAGATATGACCGAAGAGATATGCGATATTGAAGACGGCTGTGATTCTCTTATGGAGCAGATTGACGCGGTTGATGAAGATCTGGCTTCCCTTGAAGAAGATTTTTACGGGGAGGACGAAGATGAATGCGACTGCGATGAATGCGGCTGCGACGATGAGGTTTACGAAATTGAATGTCCGGCATGCAACGATGTAATTTACCTTGACGAAGAAATGCTCAAGGAAGACGGTATGGTATGTCCGAACTGCGGCACAGAACTGGAATTTGATTTTGACGACGACTGTGACGGCGACTGTTGCTGCGGCAAGACAGAAGAAGAAAAGGAAGACTGACAGATCATAACAAAAAATTCGGGACTGTCCCGGTTTTTTATCTAACCCTGCTCCCCTGACTCAAAAAGGGGAGCTTTTTTCAAACGAGGAATAAAGCCATGACAGAAATAAAGCCAAAACTGGAATATACGGTAAATACATCAGAAACGGGGATACCTGCGATAATAGTAGCCGCCGGCAATTCTTCCCGTATGAACGGCATAAACAAACAGTTTCTGCCGCTTTGTTCAATACCGGTAATAATCCGGACGCTGCTGGCATTCGAACGTTGCGCGGCGGTATCCGGAATAATATTGGCAGCGCGGGACAGCGATATTGAAAAGCTTCAGCTGCTGACTCAAAAATACGGCATTTCAAAACTGGGCGACATAGTATGCGGAGGAAATACCCGTCAGGAATCGGTGCTTAAAGGGTTCGAGCGGCTGTCTTCGGGGACAAGAGAGGTCTTAATCCACGACGGAGCCCGCCCGCTGGTTGACAGCGGAATAATCACCTCTGTGACCCAAGCGCTCAAAAACCACACGGCGGTAACCTGTGCCGTAAAGGTCAAGGACACGGTAAAGCAGATAGATGAATCAGGCAAAGTTATAAAAACGCTCAGAAGGGACAATCTTGTACTGGTACAGACTCCTCAGGGCGTGAAGACAGACGAATATCGGCTCGCCGCAGAGAAGGCGGGGGATCTGTCGCAATTTACCGATGACGCATCTTTAATGGAGGCTGCCGGATACGAAGTATACACTGTTGAAGGCAGTTACAGGAACATAAAAATCACCACACCGGAAGATATCGCGGCTGCAGAAAGCTACATATCCTCGGCAGAACAGTAAGATAAACCTGCAGATTTCAGATACCGTCAAAATATATCTGCTGTACGCAGAAGTCCTGCGCATACCCTTCGCGCAGATACCGTTGCAGGCAGATATATTTATACCTCAGTCAAAACAAACGGCTGTTATGCCAGCCATTGACTGGCATAACAGCAGGACATATCCTTATCGAAAGGAGCCGTAAAAATGAGAATAGGTCACGGATATGATGTTCACCGTATAGCAGATGGCAGAAAGCTTGTGATAGGAGGTGTAACCATCCCGTGCGAATGGGGACTTTCAGGTCATTCCGACGCAGACGTGCTGATTCATGCGGTATGTGACGCTCTTCTGGGGGCGGCGGCTCTCGGAGACATAGGCCGGCATTTCCCCGACAGCGATAATACCTATAAAAACATTGACAGCCGGATTCTTCTGCGAAAAACTGCGGCGCTTTTATGCGAAAAGGGATACCGGATAGGAAATATCGACGCTGTAGTAATCGCGCAGAGGCCAAAACTTGCTTCTTATATTCCGGACATGGTAAAGAACATCTCAGAGGACTGCAAAATTACACACGACTCAGTAAATGTAAAGGCTACCACTGAAGAAGGGCTCGGCTTTACAGGCAGAGGGGAAGGAATATCGGCTCACGCAGTCTGCATAATCGAAAATACGCATTAGTATATACTCTGCCGCCCTTACATATATATTACTGGAGGTGGCGGTATGAAATTTTTTATCATGCTTTCAAAGAAAAGTCTCAGTATAATTTTAGCGGTATTGATAATAGCATTTCTGCTTACAATGCAGACATTTTCACAGAAAGCATCAAGAATTGACGGTTCGACCAATGAGATCAGGGTCAATTATCTTAAAGGTCTGAAACTTTACGTAGACGACGATTCGGTGGAATCGAAAGAAATCGTTATACCCGATGAATTCGGCGACGTTTACGGCAGCTACAACCGGCTGCAGAAAGAATCGGGATTTGACCTTTCAAAATACAAAGGCAAGCCGGCAACTGTATATACATATCCGTTAGATAAAAACCGCAATGTACATTTGATTGTATACGGCGGTCAGATAATCGGCGGAGACATAGCGGACGTAAATATCGACGGTGAGATAAAGCCGCTCGTATCAAACTGATTTTATAAGAAACGAAGTAAAACGAATGAATTTACAGAGACTTGACAAAATAATATCATCACAGACAGGTATTTCACGAAAAGAAGCCCGTGCCGACATAAGGAGAGGCCTTGTCAGCGCGGACGGGAATACGGTAAAAGACTGCTCGGCTCAGTTTGATGCGGAAAAATCGCAGATCTCCTACAAGGGACAAGCATTAAACTACAAAAAATTCATATATATTATAATGAACAAGCCGAAGGGAGTGCTTTCGGCCTCAAATGACAGGACTCGGAAAACAGTGGTTGATCTGGTTCCCGAAGATTTAAAAAGAAACGGTTTATTTCCGGCAGGCCGGTTGGACCGCGACACTACAGGGTTACTTATAATCACCGATGACGGAGATTTCGCACACAGGATTATTTCGCCGAAAAAGCACATATATAAGACTTATATGGCGGAACTTGACGGAGAAGTCACAGATGAAATGAAGAGAGTTTTTGCGAACGGTGTCGTTTTGGCAGACGGGACTGTATGCAGACCGGCAGAACTCACGGCATATAACGGCAACTGTGCAACGGTAAAAATCTGCGAGGGAAAATACCATCAGATAAAGCGGATGTTTGGTACGGTAGGGCTTGGAGTGAACAGCCTTAAACGCACTGCTGTAGGAAAACTGCGGCTTGACGAAGACCTTCTGCCCGGGCAAAGCCGTGAATTGACCGACCGGGAACTTAAATTAATCTTTAAAAATTAGTATGCATAATAAACAAAATATTCACTTTAACATTGGATACATTAAGTATAGCAATTTATTTGCAAGTTTGATATAATACTAACGTTAATATTACGATCAATCGTATAGGAGGCTATTATATGGCAAGTTTATCCCTTCGCAACGTATACAAGAGATATCCCGGCGGCGTAACAGCTGTTTCAGATTTCAATCTTGAAATACAGGACAAAGAGTTTATAATACTCGTAGGTCCTTCAGGTTGCGGTAAATCGACCACTTTGAGAATGGTGGCAGGTCTTGAAGAGATTTCTGACGGTGAAATATATATCGGCGACCGTTTGGTAAACGATGTTGCTCCGAAAGACCGTGACATAGCGATGGTTTTCCAGAACTATGCACTTTATCCCCATATGACAGTGTTCGACAATATGGCATTTGGTCTTAAGCTGCGCAAAACTCCGAAGGAGGAAATCAAGCGCAGAGTTGAAGAGGCCGCACGTATTCTTGATATATCACATCTGCTTGAGCGTAAACCGAAGGCTTTGTCAGGCGGTCAGCGTCAGCGTGTTGCCTTAGGACGTGCGATTGTCCGTGAGCCTAAGGTATTCCTTCTCGACGAACCTCTTTCAAACTTGGACGCCAAGCTGCGCGCACAGATGCGTACCGAAATATCAAAGCTGCATCAGCGCTTAGGCACCACCTTCATTTATGTTACACACGATCAGACCGAAGCTATGACAATGGGTACCCGTATCGTTGTAATGAAGAGCGGTATCATTCAGCAGGTTGACACACCTAACAATCTGTACCTTAAACCCTGCAATCTGTTTGTTGCCGGATTTATCGGATCACCGCAGATGAACTTTATTGAGTCAAAGCTTCTCAAAGAGGGCGATGATTTCTATGTTGAGTTCGGTTCTGAGGATACCAAGACCCGTGCCGGTGTGAAATACAAAATCAAGCTTCCGGCTGAAAAGAACAAGAAGGACTGTCTGGTTCCGTACATTGATAAGGATATTATCATGGGAATACGTCCTGAGAACGTACACAATGAGGAAGATCTGCTTGCGGCAAACAAAGACGGTATAGTTGAAGCCGACGTTGAAGTTACCGAGCTTATGGGTGCAGAAACTTATCTGTATATGAACTGTGAAGGTCAGGCAATTAACGCACGTGTTGCTCCTACAAACACAGCCAAGCCGGGCGATAAGATCAAGATTGCAATAGCTCCTTCAAAGATTCATTTATTTGACAAAGAAACCGAGCTTACAATCACCAACTGATAATTGATTTTTTCAGAGCATTCGAAAGAATGCTCTGATTTTTTATCGGAAAAAATTGATACACCCTCTTGCAAGAAATATGTTTATAGAGTATAATAATTCAGTTAAGGACAAAGCTGTCAGGCTGCTGTAATGCTATGTTCTGAAGAAAGTATTTTATTATTCAACAAACAAAATACATATAACGGAGGAAAAAGTATGTCAGAAAAAACTCGTTTAGTCGGAACCGTCTCGAGAGGTATACGCTGTCCGATAATAAGGCAGGGTGACGATCTCGCAAAAATTGTGGCAGACAGTGTACTTGAAGCCGCAAAGAGCGAAGGTTTTTCACTTAATGACCGTGATGTAATTTCGGTCACAGAATCCATAGTAGCAAGATCGCAGGGGAACTACGCCGATATTGACGATATTGCAGCCGATGTAAAATCGAAATTCGGTTCGGATACGATAGGAGTAATATTTCCTATTTTATCACGCAACCGTTTTGCAATTTGCCTGAAAGGCATAGCTAAGGCCGCGCGTAAAATAGTTTTAATGCTGGCATATCCTTCAGACGAAGTAGGCAATGAGCTTGCCGACTGGGACAAGCTGGACGAAGCCGGAATCAATCCATATTCAGATATTTTGACGCTTGAGCGTTACCGTGAGGTTTTCGGGGTACATCCGTTGCCGTTCACCGGAGTAGATTATGTAGAATACTATGAAAATCTTATAAAGGAATGCGGAGCGGAGGTTGAAATAATATTCGCCAATCAGGCAACTGCGATTTTAAAGTATACTGACAAAGTGTTAGCCTGTGATATACACACCCGTGCGCGCACAAAACGTCTCTTGAAATCCGCGGGAGCGAAAATTGTTTTAGGGCTTGACGATATTCTCACTTCACCTGTAAACGGAAGCGGTTACAACGAAAATTACGGACTTTTAGGTTCAAACAAGTCAACCGAAGAAAGAATCAAGTTATTCCCTCGTGACTGCGGACCTGTGGTTCTGGAAATTCAGAAACGCATAAAAGAGGCCACCGGCAAAAACGTTGAAGTTATGGTTTACGGCGACGGAGCCTTTAAAGATCCCAAGGGTAAAATCTGGGAGCTTGCCGATCCGGTAGTATCTCCCGCGTTTACGGACGGACTTATAGGCACACCCAACGAATTAAAGCTAAAATATCTTGCTGATAACGATTTCAAAGATCTTTCGGGAGACGAGTTAAAGGAAGCAATTTCGGCGAGTATCCGAGCTAAAAGCGGGAGCTTGGTCGGCAATATGGCGGCGCAGGGAACCACACCTCGACAGCTGACCGATCTGATAGGCTCACTCTGCGATCTGACCTCCGGCTCAGGCGATAAAGGCACACCGGTAGTACTGGTTCAGGGATATTTTGACAACTATACAAATTAATCCGCATATAAATGGGAGGAATTTAAAATGGATAATAACAGACGTCCGGAGGATATGGCACGCATAACCACACAGGAAGCGGCGAAAAAATTTATAGATGAAAAAATCTCGGAAATACGCGCACAGGTTGGAGACAAAAAAGTATTGTTAGCGCTTTCAGGCGGTGTAGACAGTTCGGTTGTGGCGGCAATACTGATAAAAGCGATAGGCAATCAGCTTACCTGTGTGCATGTTAATCACGGGTTAATGAGAAAAAACGAAAGCGAAAATGTAATAAAGGTATTCAAGGACGAGATGAACGCAAATCTGATATATGTTGATGCGACCGACCGTTTTCTGAGCCTGCTTGAAAATGTTTCTGATCCAGAGCGCAAGAGAAAAATAATAGGCGCGGAATTTATAAATGTATTTGCGGAAGAAGCCCGCAAACTTGACAATATATCATTTTTAGGACAGGGCACTATATATCCTGATATTTTAGAAAGCTTCAAACAAGCAGAGGGAAAGCAGGCGGTCAAATCTCACCATAACGTCGGAGGATTGCCGGAAGATCTGAAGTTTGAATTAGTGGAACCGTTGAAGCTGTTGTACAAAGACGAAGTACGTGTGGTAGGCGAGGCACTGGGGTTACCGAGAGAAATGGTATACCGTCAGCCGTTTCCGGGTCCGGGGCTTGGCGTAAGGTGTCTGGGAGCTATAACACGCGACAGGCTTAACGCGCTGAGAGAGGCGGACGCAATACTGAGAGAGGAATTTAACCGCAGCGGATTAGGCGAAAAAGTATGGCAGTATTTTATAATCGTACCTGATATCAAAAGCGTAGGAGTAAAGGACGGCAGCAGGTATGAAGGCTGGCCGGCGATAATACGCGCAGTGAATACGACAGATGCAATTACGGCAACAATAGAGGAAGTACCGTATGAAATTCTTCACAGAATAACTGACCGCATCACGAAAGAAGTAGAAGGAATAAACCGAGTATTAATGGATTTGACACCCAAGCCCGTAGGCACGATCGAGTGGGAATGATTTCGCACCCGTGAAAAAGCCCGTAAATAAAGGCTTTTCGCCGTTTGAAAGCCCTCTGTGGCAACAAAATGGCAACATTATTTGAATACCAAAAAGTAAAGAGCTATCAGATTTTTAAAAATCTGATAGCTCGTTTGTTAGAAGCGCTACCCACCCATAAGTTTAACTGTTACCACGCTTATATTGACAAACAGGCAGAAGAAATGTTTTTCCGGTTGGTAAAACAATTTTCCGAAAAAGAAAATGTAACGGAAAAGCTTAAAGCTGAAAATCAAATGATTTGGGTGCAAAAGATGAATAACATCCGCAGCAGAGCCACAGAAATTGTAAACCACGATATAATTTACAACTAACCGAAGTATGGCGGCAGAGATTCTTCTCTCTGCCGTCATTTTTGCGTATAGTGGAAAAACTTTATTCTTTATGATATAATTTTAAAAAAGTTAGCTATTTTTTAAGACCAACGCCGAAAAAAACGTACTTAATAAGTGAAAGCGCTTTTAGGTCAGACAAGGGAGGTGAACAACATGGATGATCTGAGAATTATTGAACTCTACTTTGAAAGGAACGAACTTGCAATTAAAGAAACGGATGCAAAGTATGGCAAGCTCTGTCATAGCATCGCCTACAATGTTTTACACAATCACGAAGATTCGGAGGAATGTGTAAACGATACATACGTTGGTGTGTGGAATGCAATCCCGCCCACACGTCCTAACAATCTTATGTCGTTTGTCTGTAAGATTGCGAGAAATCTATCTTTGAAGCGATTTGAGTTTATGAAACGTGAAAAACGGACGGCAGAGGTGCTTCTATCCTTAGATGAACTTGCGGCAGTATTGCCGGACGAACGGTATGCTCCTGATGTGAGTGATGAGGATGTTGGTAAACTGATCAGTGCGTTCTTGCGTAATCAAAAAGAAGAGGCACGAAATGTCTTTATTCGAAAGTATTTCTTCTTCGATACCATCGGAGATATTGCAGAGCGCTTCGGCTTTACCGAGAGTAAGATCAAAAATATGTTGTTCTACACCCGAAACAAACTAAGAGACTATCTCATTAAGGAGGGCGTTGAAATATGAAGAAACCGAGATTTTCAAATGCCATCGGTAACCTCGATGATGACCTCGTTGAAGCTGCCGCAGAGTGCAAACGAAAGGAAAAGCCAAACTTTTGGCTTAAATGGGGTTCCGTAGCAGCCTGTTTTGCTGTTGTAGCCGTTGCTGTCACGTTTATTTTACCTTCGTTGTCGGATATTGGTAAAGTGCCCGGCGGAGAAAAAACACCCAATGCAAACGAAGGGAGATATAAAGAGTTCCTTGTAACGGAAGATGATCTTGCTATTATGTGGCCGTGGGATTATTTATCCGAATCCGAAAGGTATTATGAGTTGATGCTTGATGGCGTCAAATTCACAAAAAATGGCGGTCGAACAATTTCCGAGGAATTTGTTGGAGAAAAGATTGGCACATATTCTATCGTGGGATATGATCATGTCACCGAAGAACGGCACACAGTTGATGCGGATGTTTATCTAATAGATAATGTGAACAGAGACGAATTTGTTGCTGTTAAGTTGTCGGGTAAGTTTTATTCGTATAAGAAGGAAGAATACAATCCACCCAACACTTTAGGCGAACTATTTGAAAACGTGGATTTGTCAAAACTAACTTCATTGGAACGATTTTCCGAAGGTGACGGCGGAGCGGACGGTAAATATTATAAACTGACGAATGATGACTATATCTGGGACGTTTTATCTGATTGCGACGAAGCAACCTTCATCGAAGAAGATGGACTGAAGTGGAGCAAGTACGATAGGAATTATATCTCGTTTACCGTTACCGCAAATGCATTGGGTGTGTACAAGCACGTTCTTACGATTACGGAAGACGGTTATTTAGATACGAATGTATTCAATTGGGGATATCTTTTCTATATTGGCGAAGATGCTGCAAACAAGATAATTGAATATGCCCGCGAACACTCGGAAGAAGCGGAGTTTGAACCGTATGAGCAATCCATCTTCGGAAAAGTGACGAGCATTACCGATGAATATGTTTTGATTGATGACTCCTCTTTGTGTAATGATCCGTCGGAAGGTATTGTATACAAGATTCCGCTTAGCGATATACGGATATCCAGATACTTTGAAAAGAATTATATCAAAGAAGGTGAATATGTCAAAGTCGTATATGAGGGCGAAATTGATGTGCAAACTAATACGATAACATTCGCTCAAACGATAGCTGACGTGAACATCACGTTTGATAGCGGCAAAGAAGATGAGACACCGGAATTGGGCAGTGAAGAAACTGTAACCCATACAACATCGAGCAAGGCTGCAAATTTTCAGATTCCGGAATAAACTAATATGACACGAAAGGCGTCGCAGAAATGCGGCGCCTTTGCTCTAAATTTCCGAAACCTATTGAAATCCTAATCAAAATAGTTTATAATATATTCAATCCCAAGTCCTCATTATCCACGGTAAAATTATTCTTGTTATCAATGTCGATAACAAAATGATAACAAGGGCGGTTTAACACAGGATAATACAGATACATCGTGTATCAAAAAAATCAAGACTAACGAGAAGTAAAAATACATAAACAGAATTGTTTAGTCTTGGTCGAGTGGGAGTAGAATGGAAAATTCTAAAACCCAGTAATAATGCGGGTTTGCACCATTTCAAAACCTTTGTTGATAAGATTTTGGCAATATCTTAAAAACATTCAAAAAGAGCTAACAGACAAAAAATCTGTTAGCTCTTTTTTTATTTATCGGTATTTTTATGAATTGTCAATACAGCCGTTACATCCCCGTCGCCTAAAATGGATTTAAGCTCGTCTTGCGAGATATTCTTTATTTTTCCGAGCCTTGTAAAATTCCAAGAATTCGTATCGTAGTAAATAACAAATTTATTACCTTGATACAGAATTAGGTCACCTGCTTCGGTTGTAATCTGTTTATTGTTTGTCGCAAGCGAAAATCCAAGCTCACCGACCTTTTCAAAATTGCCGTAATCGCTCATTTGAATTGTAATGTCGTTTTCTTTAAGCTTTTCTAAAAGTGCTTCTGCGCTTGAATTATCCTCAAGTTCAGCTTCTAAAACAGAATTTCCGATTTTAATATAAAATATCTGTTCTGTGTCCATATCATTTTCTGTACCCCTTTCGGCATTTTCGCTTTTCTCGGTTTGCTGTACGCTTGATGAATTTTCAACTTGTATTTTATCTTCTGTCGGAGCATTTGATGAACACCCCGAGAAGATAATAAGGATTAAAAGCAATAAAAATAAAAATGATTTTTTCATAACAATCACAAGCACATTTTATAAATTGCTTCTACATCATCAGCAACGAGTTCTTTCGGTCCTGATATTACAGAGCCTGCGCAAGCGTGCTTTGCCATAGCCTTAAAGTGCTTTTCATCAATGCCCAAATCGGAAAGGTTGGCCTTTAAACCGAGCGTGTTAAAGCAGAAATCGGAAACTGCTTCAATGGCTCTTTTCGCTCCGTCAGTTGGAGAGAGATTTTCGGGAATACCGAACACTTTTACGCCGAGACGGTAAATAGCAGGAGCTGTTGTTTCGTTAAGGATATACTCAAGCCAACGAGGTGTTACAATAGCGAGACCGTGACCGTGCGTAATATCATAGTATGCAGAAAGCTCGTGTTCCATTGCGTGACAGGCACAGCCGTGAACCGTTCCTGCGTCAAGAACGGTGTTTAGCGCCATAGAAGAAGCCCACATAAGATTTGCTCTTGCTTCGTAATTATCAGGCTCTTTCATAGCAACAGGAGCCCATTTTACAACAGCACGCATAACAGCTTCCTGAAACTCCAAAATCATATCAAAGGTTGCGCCGCCTGCAAGATAATAGTTATCTAAAACGTGGTTAAAGATGTCGAACGCACCGCAAGCGGTCTGATAGGTCGGAAGTGAAAAGCTCAGTTCGGGATTTTCAAAAGCGACTCTCGGAACAAGAGCGCTGCCGCCGAGACCGATTTTCTCGTTTGTATCAATATTGGAAATGACTGCCCAAGCGTCCATTTCCGAACCGGTTGCGGCGTTTGCAAGGATTGCAACAACAGGTAAAGCCTTTGTCACCCAAACTCCATTTGATACAAGAGGCCAAACATCTCCGCTTTCAGTTACAGCCGCCGCTGCAATGCCTTTTGCACAATCGATTGTCGAGCCACCGCCAACGGCTAAAACAACATCAATGTTTTCCTGCTTGCAGATTTTGGCACCCTTATTCGCCGTTGTGTGGCGAGGATTAGGCTCTACGCCTGCGAGTTCAAATACTTCTAAGTCGTTTGATTTAAGCAATTCGGTAACACTGTCATACAGTCCGTTCTTTTTTATAGAACCGCCGCCGTAAACAAGAAGTATTTTTTTACCGAACTTTAAAAGCTCCTCGGGCAAGTGTTTAAGCTGATTTCTACCGAAATACACCTTATCGGGATTGTGAAAAATAAAATCGTTCATAATTGTTATCTCCTTATAATTTCATTCCTGTTTCATACGCTTCTTTTAAAGCTATATGACCGTTTATGTCCCCTGCGTCATTGACTCCGCCTGCAAATATTGTCTTTTTAAGATTTGCCTTTTCAAAGCAGTCAACCCAGCCTTGCACGGCTGTTTCTGTTCCCTTAACCGTTTGGGATTGGTTCTCAGCAGCGGTTGCCAGCAGATAAATATCACGGAATTTGTAATCTGATGCGAAAAGCGGATTTGCTCGGTCAAGCAAGGTCTTGAGTTGACCGCAAACACTGTAATAATAAACAGGTGTAGCAAATACAAGGACATCGGCTTTCAGCATTTTTTCGACGATCTCTCTGCTGTCATCGTCAATAACGCATTTCAGCGTTTTATTGCAGGCAAGACAGCCTTTGCAAAAGTTTATTGTTTTACCTGCGAGACTTATTTTCTCTGCATTGTGTCCTGCTTCTTTTGCACCTTTCATAAACTGATCTGCGAGTGCTTCGGAATTACTGCCATTACGCAGACTCGATGATATGATAAGTACATTTTTGCTCATAATGATTTCTCCGTTTCATAAATATATTTTATAATTTTTGCGGGCACGCCGCCTGCTACAACATTTTCGGGAACATCTTTTGTAACAACTGCACCTGCCGCAATTACAGAATTATCTCCAATTGTAACACCTGAAAGAACTGTTGCGTTAGCTCCGATCCACACATTTTTGCCTATGGTAATCGGAGCAGGAATAACAGTTCTGCGATTTTCGGGAGTTAAATCGTGATTTAGGGTTGCAAGTACAACATTGTGACCGATTTGTGCGCCATCACCGATATAAATCCCACCTTGGTCCTGAAAGTGACATCCCGCGTTGATAAATACATTTTTACCGATATGAATATTTTTTCCGCAGTCTGTATAAAACGGCGGAAATAAAGCAAAGGTTTCGTCAACCTGTTCTCCAATCAGTTCTGAAAACAAACTGCGGATTTCTGCTCGTTCGTGATAGGAATCGTTTAGATTTGTTGTGATTTTTCTAGCCTCATCGCTGAGCATAGACATCATATCTCTGACTTCTGTACCAACAGGAGCAGGCAACCCCTGATTCATATAAGAAATAAATTCTTTTATTTCCATAATACCCTCCAATTTTTATTCTCATCTATATTTTAACGAAGCATAAGCTAAAAAGCAAATACTTATATCAAATATTCTGATATGCTTTACAGGCATATTATAAAATGCTATAATGATGTTGCAAAGGAGCATTGTGTATGGAACTAAGAGTGTTACAGTATTTTTTGGCAGTTGCCAGAGAACAAAGTATTTTAAAAGCGTCGGAAGCTCTCCATTTGTCACAGCCCACATTATCAAGACAGTTAAGAGATTTAGAGATTCAACTCGGAAAGCAGTTGTTTGTCCGTGGCAATAGGAAAATTACTTTGACCGATGAAGGAGCGCTGCTCAGAAAAAGAGCCGAAGAAATTGTGGCTTTAGTCAAAAAGACGGAAAACGAAATAATGCTTTCTGAAGAAAGCATATCAGGCAATATTTATATCGGTGCGGGAGAAACGGACGCAATTCGTCTTGTCACACGAACAGCAGCCAAATTGCAGGCAGAACATCCGTTACTTCATTATCATATTTTCAGCGGAGATTCACAGGATGTTCTTGAACGATTAGACAAAGGTTTACTCGATTTCGGCATTGTATTTGACCCTACGGATTTGTCAAGTTACAATCATATCGGCATACCTAAAAAAGACAGATGGGGCGTTCTTATGCGCAGAGATTCGCCGCTTGCAAATCAAGATACCATTTGCCCTGAAGATTTGTGGGATAAGCCGATAATTTTATCCCGTCAGCAAAAAGAAGGCAGTGAACTTTCCCTTTGGCTGAAAAAAGATTTTTCAGAACTGAACATCGTTGCAACATACAATCTTTTGTTTAACGGTTCATTGATGGTGGACGAGGGACTTGGATACGCTTTATGTTTGGATGGCATTATAAACACAAGTGGTAACAGTAATCTTTGTTTTAAACCATTAGAGCCGTCTTTAAAACTCGGTATGAATTTAGTTTGGAAAAAGTATCAGGTATTTTCAAAAGCTGTGGAGAAGTTTCTTGAACAGTTTAAATCGGAGATATATTAAACGCTTGTAAAAAGCAAGATTTTGTGCTAACTATATCTGTACCAAAGCCAGACTGAATTATTCTGTTTTTTCGTAAAGTAATATTATTTTTACAACGATAAAAAATAGATTTATGTGTCACCTTTTACATCGCCGGTGCGTCTATATATCAGAACATTAGAATGGCGGTGCAGTTATGGTATTCAGCAGCTTACAATTTATCTTCATATTCATGCCGATATTCTTCGGGTGCTACTATATTGCACCCGATAAAATAAAGAATATAATATTGCTCATCGGAAGTTTATGTTTTTATTTTGTAGGCACAATCCGTAACCCTGAACATTTTATATTGTTCATATTCAGTATTGTTTTGGATTTTGCGGTTGGTATATGGATTGAAAAATTTCCTGCACGCAGGAAATTATTATTAGCCATAGGCATACTGGTACATTTAATCAGTTTTGCCGTATTTAAGTACGGCGGTTTTGTAATAAATGAAATCAGCAGAATCTATCCCGGCTTTAATTGCGCGGCAGATATTGTATTGCCTATCGGAATATCTTTTTACACCTTTCAAGGTATTTCATACATTGTTGATATTTACAGAGGACATGTAAAAGCAGAAAGAAGTTTGCTTAGATATGCTGTATATATTTCAATGTTTGAGCAGCTTATCGCCGGCCCGATTGTCACTTACGGTCAAGTAAAAAAGGAACTTTATAAACGGAAAATCAAAGTATCATCCGTGCTGAATGGTATGGGAGTGTTTGTTTTCGGCTTAGGATTAAAAGTATTGCTTGCTAATCCTATCGGAAAACTGTGGTCGCAGACTTGTGCAATCGGGTTTGAAAGTATATCTACACCGCTCGCGTGGATGGCGATAATAGCATTTTCTTTTCAAATATATTTTGATTTCTTCGGTTACTCTTTAATGGCAGTCGGACTTGGAAAAATGCTCGGATTTAAGTTGCCCAAAAACTTCGACCATCCATACACAAGCCTTACAATGACAGAATTTTGGCGGCGGTGGCATATAACACTCGGTTCTTGGTTCAGAGAGTATTTATATATCCCTCTTGGCGGAAATCGCAACGGCAAAATTGCCACTGTCAGAAATTTGCTTATCGTATGGCTGTTTACCGGATTATGGCACGGCGCAGGATATAATTTTATTTTATGGGGCACGGTTTTATTCCTCATCATAATTCTTGAGAAATTCTTTATAGGAAAATATCTTAATAAAATGCCTGTCATTGCACACATTTATATGCTCATATTGATTCCGCTTACCTGGGCAATATTCGCTATTGATGATATAGGGCAGCTTGGAGTATTTTTTACTCGGTTGTTTCCGTTTTTCGGTCAAGGCGTATGGTCGATATTTAGATATGACTACATAAAATACTTAAATTTATATTATCCGTTTTTTATTGCAGGCATATTGTTCTCGACAAGATTACCGTTTTGTATTTTGAAACGAATCAAAAACCGTGTCATTATAGGCTTGCTTCTTGCAGTAATATTCGGCGCGAGCGTCTATTGTATGTACCGCGGCTTTGATGATCCGTTTTTATATTTTAGATTTTGAGAGGTAAAGAAAAATGAAAAAGTCAAATTTTGTTACGCTTTTATCCTTATGCTTTATAGTTGTCGCTGTTATACTGTTTATGTTCTTTTGGAAAACTTCGTCTGCAAAGTCCGGCACAAAAACCGAAAGCAGTTCTGCCACACAAAGCAATATTATAACAACTTCCAAAGACAGCTCGGAAGATATAAGTTCTACGGAAACAAAAGACAGTTCCCAGGCGAGTACATCTATAACAGACAATAATTCATCGAATCCAAGCAACAATAATTCGTCGAATCCAAACAACAATATTTCTATGGATGATGCTTTATTTATCGGCGATTCAAGGACAGTAGGACTTATGGAGTATTCAGCTATTGACAGTGCGGACTATTTTTGTACAGTGGGAATGAGTGTTTACAACATTCATAAAAAGCCCGTTTCGGTTCCAAATGTCGGCAAGGTGACTTTGACACAGTTGCTGGACGGCAAAAAGTATGGTAAAATATATATAATGCTCGGCATCAACGAAGTGGGATACAAACTCAGCAACACCGTAGAGAAATATGATAAATTGATTGAATTCATAAAAGGCAAACAGCCTGATGCCGTTATTTTTATACAGGCAAATCTGCACGTTTCAAAAAGTCGATCTGACAGTGATAAAGTAGTAAACAATACTGCTATTAACGGATTAAACACAGAATTATCAAAACTTGCTGACGGTAAAACCACATTTTATCTTGACGCTAATATTTTGTTTGACGATGAAGCGGGTGGATTATCTGCCGATAAATCGGAGGACAGTACGCATCTTTACGCTAAATATTACAGAGAGTGGGGTCAATGGATTATAAGTCAGACGGCTTCACTGATCGGGGAGGGATGATTTTGACCGACAAAGATGCATTTTGCGAACATATACGACTTTGTGAAAAATCAATGTATTCTTTGGCTTTATCAATTGTCAGAAACGATTCAGATGCAGGAGAAATCATCAGTGAATCCATATACCGGGCCTATAAAAATTTAGATACCCTAAAAAACGAAAATTCTTTTAAGCCGTGGATATTGCGTATCGTTCATAATACAGCGGTTGAAATGATCCGCAAAAATTCAAAAATTATATCTATGGGAGAAACGCCTGATATTCCCGATGACAGTTCCGAAAACGACATAACTACAAGACTTACAGTTTTTGAAGCTGTGAATTGCCTTAAACAACCCTATCGTACAGTTGTTGTACTGTTTTATTATGAAAATCTTTCGGTATCAAAAATCGCACAAATTACAAACACAAATATGGGCGCTGTAAAAAAGCAGCTTTCCCGTGCCCGAAACATGCTGCGAGAAATCTTAAAGGAGGATTTTAACGCATGAATGATTTTGATAAATATATAAAACGCAAAGCGGCCGAAGAACAGCCGGACATTCCCGATTCTGTGAAAAACCGTATAGAACAAACACTTGAAGACTTGCCTGAAAAGGAACCGGTTATAAAACAAATTCATATATTACCCCGTGTCGCAGCATCTGTAGCTTGCTTTGTTTTTATAATACTATTCCTATTGCCTAATGTGAGCGTAACATACGCACAGGCATTGGAGCAAATTCCCGTAATCGGTGATATTGTTCGGGTAGTAACCATCCGTAATTATTTTTATTCCGATGACAGACACCAAATGAATATTGACGTACCGCAAATTGAAGGCGAAAACAGTGAGGCGGCTGATTATATAAATAAAGATGTAAGCGAGCTTACAACCGCTCTTGTAAACCAGTTTTATAAAGACCTTGAGACTACCCACAATAACGGCTACGGTTCTATGCAAGTTGACTATGAAACAATAACAAACACAGACCGTTGGTTTACTCTAAAGCTATCTGTACTCGAAACGGCGGCAAGCAGCAATACTTATTATAAGTTTTATCACATTGATAAAAAGCAAGGAAAGATTGTCAAACTCGGCGATCTGTTTACCACCGATGATTTTTCGGATGTTCTGGTGTCTGAAATCAAAAAGCAAATGAAAGAGCAAATGGAAAAAGATGAGAGCATATTATATTGGACTAATGAAAGCGGACTGGGCGAGGATTTTGCTACTGTCAGTGCAGATCATAATTTTTATTGGAACGATAACGGTGACTTAGTAATTATTTTCGACAAATACGAGGTTGGACCCGGAGTAATGGGAACACCGGAATTTGCTATAGACAAAGATGTAATCCGGGATATTCTGAAACCGGAGTTTAAAGATGTTATTTCATAATATTTAGTTATTTCTTTTATATAGGGCAAGAATCAGAAATTACTTTCAATTCGGTTGTATTCTCTTTTGTTTTGCTGTATAATAAAGATATCGGTGCCTGTCCGATAACGTCAATTTCCGCACAGACGAAAATTGGCGGTTAATAGCAGGCAAACATAGAAAAGACCGGCGAAAGCCGTCTTATATAAAATTTGATTCAAGAGGTGTTTTTTATGGCAAACAGATTTGTTTTAAACGAAACAAGCTATCACGGAAAAGGCGCTATTAAAGAAATAGCGGCGGAGGTTACCGGCAGAGGATTTAAAAAATGTTTTGTATGCTCTGATCCCGACCTTATTAAATTCAACGTGACCCAAAAGGTTACCGACATTTTGGAGGCGGCCGGAATTGCTTATGACATCTATTCAAATATCAAGGCAAATCCCACTGTTGAAAATGTTCAGGCGGGTGTTGAAGCTTTTAAAACTTCGGGAGCGGACTGCATTATAGCTATAGGCGGCGGATCATCTATGGATACCGCGAAAGCTATAGGAATAATCATTAAAAATCCGGAATTCAGCGACGTTGTCTCGCTTGAAGGCGTAGCTCCCACGAAGAACAAATGCGTTCCGATAATCGCGGTACCGACGACCGCCGGCACCGCCGCAGAAGTTACAATAAACTATGTAATTACCGACGCTTCCAAGAGCAGAAAAATGGTTTGCGTTGATGTTCACGATATTCCGGTAGTAGCTGTAGTTGATCCTGATATGATGAGCTCAATGCCCAAGGGGCTTACCGCCGCCACAGGTATGGACGCTTTGACCCATGCTATTGAAGGATATATTACTGCGGGCGCCTGGGAAATGAGCGATATGTTCCATCTCAAAGCCATTGAAATAATTTCCAAAAATCTGCGCGGCGCGGTAGCCAACACTCCTGAAGGCAGGGAAGGCATGGCGCTCGGACAGTATATAGCGGGTATGGGCTTTTCAAATGTAGGACTTGGTATAGTTCACTCAATGGCGCATCCGTTAGGCGCGGTTTATGATACACCCCACGGTGTCGCCAACGCCATCATTCTGCCGACCGTTATGGAATACAATGCCCCCGCGACAGGCGAGAAATACAGAGATATAGCCAAGGCTATGGGAGTCTGCGGAGTTGATGAAATGAGCCTTGAAGACGCAAGGAAGGCGGCTGTTGACGCGGTCAAAAAGCTGTCAGGCGATGTAGGTATACCTGCGAATCTTAAGGACATTGTAAAACCTGAGGATGTTGATTTTCTTGCGCAATCCGCGTATGACGACGCATGCCGTCCCGGCAATCCGAGAGAAACCAGCGTAGCGGAAATCAAGGAGCTTTATCTCTCACTTATGAAATAGGCCTTTTTTAATCAACAATTTCATTTTATTTTTTGGTATTATAGATTTTCAGGCGGCAGGTTAATTCCTGCCGCCTGTTTTTTATCTGTTCTTTCTGTATTCTTTAGGGAGCATGCCGGTAACGCTTTTAAACGCCTGAGTAAACTTGCTTTGGCTTTCATATCCGACTTCAAAAGCTATTTCCGCAATAGTTTTATCTGTTTGCACAAGATATTCCATAGCTTTTTTTATGCGCAGAATTTTCATATACGCCGCAACCGACTGACCGAAAACAGTTTTAAACACAGTCTTGAATGTGGTCTGATTAATGTGAAATTTCTTAGACAGTTCTTCTATTGTATAGCGTCTTTTAAGATCGCATACCATAAAATCACGGGCATCGTTGACCGTCTGAACCGCCGAATCATACAAAAGACTGTCTTCAAACACTTCGTCCGACGGACACTCCACCTCTATCATGTTTTCTATCATCCTGTGAAGTATTTCGGATCTGGGAGTTTTAGCAACTGTATAGTAAACTTCTTTTCCTTCTCTGCGGCTTATCACAAGGCCTCCGGTTTTGAGTATTTTAAGATGATGCGATACCGCCGGACTGCTCATTTCAACCAGCGCCGATATATTGATGACGCATTCTTCGCAATGACATAAAATCCAAAAAATCTGTATTCTTTTGCCGTCGCTCATCAGCTTCAATATCTCGGCAACATTGCCGAAAGTATCTCCTGACGGTATCTCCGCCTGCAAATGCAGAGACAAATTTCCGTGGTCATGGGGCAGCTTTTTAATCATAACGACCCCTCCTTTGTAATATATTGTACCATTCAGAAACTTAAACCGCAATAAAAAAATAAAAATATTCCGTTTAGAAATCAAAATATTCCGAAAAGAAGGCGTTTGTCCAAACATATTGACAATTGTTTAATTGTTTAATATAATACGCTTGACGATTAAACAAAAGTTTAATTGAAACCAAAAGGAGCAAAATATTATGACAAGAAATTACCGGATAGATGTCGACTGCGCAAACTGTGCAAATTTAATGGAAGAAGCTGCCAACAAAACCGACGGGGTTAAGTCTGCTGTAGTGAATTTTATGACCCAAAAGATGACCATCGAGTTTAACGAAGACAGCGATTCATCGGAAGTTATGAAAAAGGTATATAAAAACTGCAAAAAGATCGAAGATGACTGCATCATCTATTTATGACAAATTCGGTCGGCATGTCCGGCAATAATGACAAAGAGGCGCCGGGCGTTTGTCATATGACGTATGAGGAGTGATTTAAAATAACCAAAAAGCAAAAAAAAATGCTTGCCCGCATTATTGTATCAGCAGCGGCAATGCTTATACTCAACTTTCTTGATATAACCGGAGCGGTACGGTTTATACTATATCTTATACCGTATTTTATAATAGGATACGATATCCTTCTGAAAGCCGCAAAAGGTATAGTAAACGGCAGAGTTTTTGATGAAAACTTCCTTATGGCAGTCGCCACTGTCGGAGCAATGATACTCGGTCTTGTATCGAATGGTGACTATGTTGAAGCTATAGCCGTTATGCTGTTTTACCAGGTAGGCGAGCTGTTTCAGAGCTACGCGGTGGGGAAAAGCCGTAAAAACATAAGTGAACTTATGGATATCCGACCTGACTATGCAAATATCGAACAGGACGGACGTCTCGTCAGAGTCGACCCGGACAGTATCGCAACAGGCAGCATAATTGTTGTCCAGCCGGGAGAAAAAATCCCTATTGACGGTATTATAGAATCTGGCACCTCATCGCTAAATACAAGCGCGCTTACAGGGGAAAGTCTGCCGCGCGACGTAAAGACAGGCGATGAAGTAATCAGCGGCTGCATTAATATGACCGGTGTGCTGAAAATCCGCACTACCAAAAAATTCGGTGAGTCCACGGTTTCTAAAATTCTCGATCTGGTGGAAAATGCCGGTTCCCGCAAATCAAAATCCGAAAACTTCATATCCAAATTTGCAAGGATCTATACTCCGATAGTTTGTTACAGCGCCCTTGTATTAGCCGTTATGCCGCCGCTTATATCAACGTTTTTCTTTAAAGCTCCTGCACAGTGGGGAACCTGGGTATACCGCGCACTGTCTTTTCTGGTAGCAAGCTGTCCCTGCGCTTTGATTGTAAGTATTCCGCTCAGCTTTTTTGCCGGTATCGGCGGTGCCAGCCGGCATGGTATCCTGATAAAAGGTTCAAATTATCTTGAAGCTCTCTCCAAAACCAACTGCGTTGTTTTTGATAAAACCGGAACACTTACACAGGGCGTGTTTGAGGTAAACGCAGTTCACCACAATGAAATACCTGAAAACAAGCTTATCGAATATGCTGCTCTCGCCGAAAGCGCTTCTTCCCATCCGATTGCCCTCAGTCTTCAGCGAGCCTACGGTTTGGAACTTGACAGGAACCGGGTCAATGATATCGAGGAGATAAGCGGCAACGGAGTAATAGCAAAAGTTGACGGACTTACGGTTGCGGCGGGAAATGTAAAACTCATGAAACGGATTGGCGTTGAATATAAAGAATGCCATCGTTCAGGCACAATAATTCACATAGCCATAAACTCAAAATACGCCGGACATATAGTAATTTCGGATGTTATCAGACCCACTTCCAAAGAAGCTGTACAGCAGTTGAGGAAAACCGGAATAAAAAAGACGGTCATGCTTACGGGAGATACTGACGCCGCAGCTCGGCAGGTTGCCTCGGCACTCGGAATTGATACTGTTTACAGTGAGCTGCTGCCAGGGGATAAGGTTTCAAAAGTGGAAGAGCTTTTGTCCCGAAAGACCGGTAAAGGAAAACTGGCCTTTGTAGGTGACGGTATAAACGACGCTCCGGTTTTATCGCGGGCTGACATAGGTATAGCCATGGGAGCCATGGGCTCAGACGCGGCAATAGAGGCGGCTGATATCGTACTTATGGACGATAACCCGTTAAAGATATCAAAAGCCATAAAGATCTCCCGCAAATGTTTATCCATCGTGTACCAAAACATAATATTCGCAATAGGAATAAAAATTCTCGCGCTTTTGCTTGTAGCCTTAGGCTTGGCAAATATGTGGATAGCGGTTTTTGCCGATGTCGGTGTTACTGTTCTGGCAGTGCTTAATTCCACAAGAGCGCTGTTTGTTAAAAAGCTGTGATAAATTGCTTTAAACCTAAATCTGCGGCAGGTGAGTAAAATGACCTGCCGCAGATTTGTTATTGTACAGTAAAACCGCCTAAACCTATTTTACTGTTTAGTTATCATATCTATTCCCCTTTGAAGTGTGTCGCCGTCAATAGCTCCGCTCGCCTGCGCCACGGCATACCCTTCCGCATCAATAAAAAATGTAGTGGGAAGCGCAGTAGCACCGTAGGTTATAGCCGCGTCGGACTCGGTATCGTAAAATACCGGGAAATCATATCCCTGCTCTTCTATAAATTCCGAGGCGCTTTTCACCGTCTCGCGCGAACCGTCGGTCATATTTACCATCAGAAAATTTATGCTGTCCTTTAGTTCGGTATATTTTTCCTGAAAGTCCGGCATTTCCATTTTGCAGGGACCGCACCAGCTCGCCCAAAAATTAATTACGATTGGTTTGCCGTTATAATCCGAAAGCTTAACCTCGTCGCCGTTTTTATCGTAAACCGTAAAATCAGGCGCCAAAACTTTGTCACGGTCCTCTGCTGAGTTGCTGTCATTATTGTTCTGGGAATTTTGCTCTGCAAGAAGGTCGGGCGAGTTGGTCTTCCCTAACTTAGCATAAAGCAAATACGCTCCTCCTATCAACACAACGAAAGCAAGCGCCAGTATAAGTATTTTTTTCTTTTTATCCATAATCTTCTCCTCTTCAGCTAAGCAGCGTAAACATCCTGCCTATCACTCCCGACGCCATTAAAACGCCTATTACAATTAACAGCCCTCCGCAGACCGCGTTAATTATGCTGTAATGCCTTTTTATCCAGTCAAAAGCTGATTTTAAGTAATTTATAAGCAGAGCGCTTAGTATAAACGGTATACCTAATCCCAGCGAATAGGCCAAAAGCATGAATATTCCCTCAACTACATGCCCCTGCTGTGACGCCAGCATTAGCGCGGATCCCAAAAACGCTCCTACACAGGGCGTCCAGCTTACCGAAAATACCACTCCGAACAGCATTGCCGCGAAAAAACCCATATTTTCGGTTTTTACCCTGCGGCTGCCGCCGCTGAACAGATTCAATCTGAATACCCCAAGAAAATTTAAACCGAAAAATATCACTATAACGCCCGAAATTATATTTACGGCAGTCTGGTACTGCTTAAGCAGCCCCCCGAGAGTGCTGGCAAGCGCTCCGAGCGCTACAAATACCAGCGTAAACCCCGACACGAATCCGAGTGCTCCGCTCACGGTTTTTCTTAAGCTCCGTTCGCCGCCTCCGGCAAAATATGAAATATATATCGGAAGCATCGGCAGCAGACAGGGCGAAATAAAAGTGATTATACCCTCTAAAAACGATATCACATATTGCATTTCCCGTCACATCCTTTTCCTATAACACCTGACAGCAATCCTCCTATAAGTCCGAAATATGCCATAGTGACAAACGGATTCGAGGTAATGGCACAGCTGCCGTCGGGACAGCCGATTAGCATATAATATGCAAAACCGGCAGCGGCGCCCCCTGCGGCAAATAACACCGGACGGATTATTTTTTTTAATTTCTCGCTCATTCCGGATTCTCCGATTCAATTATTTTACCTGTGATCTTGCAAAACTAATTTTTACTTTTTTATTATACCATTTATTTGCTTTTTCTTCTGTGATATTGTCACCTAAAAAACTAATTATATTACACCGTGCCGCGCGGTTTAATTTCTTGACGGTCAAATTCTGTGATGTTAAAATAAAGTAAACATGTAAGATAAAAATTTTTAATTTTTCTAATAATGAAGGATTTCGGATGTTTCAGTCGTATTATTTACAGATTCCCCCCGAGGGATTAATTTTGGGACGGAGGTCTGTTATGAAAAGGAAAATTTTAGTATGTATTTTAGCCGGTGCGGTAATTTTATTAGTTATGTTGAACGTTCGAAAGGTGTTTTCGGTAACAACGAAGCAATCGACCGTGATACAAAAAGGCATATGCAGAAAATAAATAAGGCTTTAAATGTTTAAAAATATAAGGAAACAGCGCCATCTTTAAAATAATGTTGGCGCTGTTTTTGCTTTTTTAACAGATACAATATAATGTTAATCTAAAAGGTTTTTATTCCCTTATAAATATAGTACGGTTTTGAGTAAAGGTAAGTACCGTTCTTATCTGCTTCTATAAGATTATTTATAAACTCATCATATTCTTGTTTTGTAAGCACTCCTGTGTTTTCGCCATCCACATAATCGGTATTTTCGCCCACAAGCCAACCGATGTTTTGGCTGAACTCATAACCGAACATACCTTCTTTGTATTCCGTTTCAAAAACACTATGAACACATATACTGCTTTCAAAAAAGCCGGAGTTATTAAACACTCCATAAATTCTTCTGCCCATCCATCCGTCGAGGTCTTCCATCCATCCTTGTTTTGTTACGGCATACGAGTGAATGCATTTTGTAATTAAATCTTGATTTTCGCCGTTATAAACAACACTATCAAAATCAGCGTGTACACATATTACTGTTCCGCCTGGCTTCAAAATCCTATTTATCTCACTCACGAAGGTTGCTTTATCGCTAATACATTCAAGCAAGTCTTTAGTTAATACCAAATCAAATGTATTATCAGGGAAATCGAGTTTGCCTGCACAGTTCATAATTTTAAGTTCTACAGGCGGGCTATACGGAATAACGCCAAAATTCCTATCGGTTACATCTACGCCTATCGCTTTTGTGACTTTGCCGGGAAATTCGTTTATAATTCCGTTAAGATAGCCTGCATTCCTGCACCCTAAATCCACAATGGCGGCGTTATCGGGTAGGTTTATTAGTTCATATATTGCTTCGTTAAGCGATGATTTGTTTATCTTCATAACAATTCTCCTTAGAATAAAAATACTGTTGGTAGCATTTGTGCCATCAACAGTACAATAAAAAGTTAAGTTTCTTTTCATCATTCGTTTAGGCACAAAGCGAAATAAGCCTGTACCTAAATCAGATACAAGCCTTCATGGCTTACGTCGAATGATGATAGAGAACATAACCTCAACCTCCAATTAGATTTATTAAATAATAACCAGAAATCGCCTTATTGTCAAGCAAAAAGCAAAAGAATTTGAATATTTCTTAAAAACGGAGAAAAAACGTATATTAAATACATTTTGTTCGGGAAATTCCGGACTGCAAAAAATATATACAATAAAACTTATATTTATCGGCATCAAAAATAAACTGAAAGGGCATTGCTTATGAAACATAAAATAAAACAGATATCTCCGAATATTTTTAAAGTAACTAAATACGAAAAAAATTTACTGCCGCGCGAAAGTATATTCGTACAAGACTATACAGAAGACTTCAATGCAAATGACAATTCGGTTTTCGTGAAAGAAAACAACGGATCAATAAACTTTTTTTTAAACGGCAAACAGATTCTGTCCGAAATCGCTTCTTCCTATACCGTAAGTTTCAGCATCAAAGAAAGCGATAAGATTTACGGTCTCGGTATTCATCAAGGCAAGCCTTTTAACCGAAGAAACAATGTTTTTCAAATGCTGCAAATCAACGCAAAAACCACGGCGGTTCCGTTTTTGGTTTCTACCGGAGGATACGCTTTATTGTTCGATACCTGCGCGTATATGAGTATCGGTATAGATAAAATCTGCACTGACCGATATTCCGCAGACTTTGAAACAGATGTGCTTACGCCCGATCAAATTCATATATACGCCGATGATTCGGAGATTTTTACTTATTATGTGATACTCTCCGATACCATCGACGGTCAGATTGACGGATACCGTAAACTGACAGGCAAATGTTCCATGCTGCCAAAATGGGCATACGGTTTTTTTCAGAGCAGAGAGCATTATAAAACACAGGAAGAAATTCTGAACATTGCCAGAGAGTTCAGAAAACGCGATATTCCGATAGACTGTATAGTCCAAGACTGGAACTATTGGGGAGATTTGGGATGGAATGCTTTGGACTGGGACAAAAACAAATACCCGGATCCGAAAGCAATGATAGATGAAATACACAAACTGAATATGAAATTCATGATTTCGGTGTGGCCGAGTTTCGGTCCCGGCACAGCTATATGCAAGGAGCTGGAAAAATGCGGCGGAATTTTGGAAAAAAAAGACCGCAGCGGAGAGAACTGGGGCAGAGTTCATGATCCCTTAAACCAAAAAGGGCTCGATAAAATATGGGAGTACATGTACAGGAATTTATTTTCGGCGGGCGTTGACGGCTGGTGGTTAGATTCAACTGAACCTGCGCTTGATTCGGACAACTCGATAAACCTATTGGAATGCAGTCCCTGCGTAAAAGGCAGCAACAGCAGATATCTTAACTGTTACGGACTCAACTGCTGCCGGAATGTATACCGCAATCAGCGTAAAACCACAAATGACAAACGTGTTTATATTTTGACGCGGAGCGGTTACGCGGGTATACAGGCTTACGGTTCATCTAACTGGACAGGCGATATAAAAGCCGACTGGACAGTATTTAAAAATCAGATATCCGCCCTTCTTAGCTGCGGAATGTCGGGAATTCCGTATTCTACGACTGATATCGGGGCATTTTTCGCAGAATACGAAAACGGAATTGAAAACCAAGAATACCGGGAATTATATACGCGCTGGTTTTGGTTCGGCGCTTTCAGCCCGTTATTCCGCTCTCACGGGACCGGTGTGCCGAGAGAAATGTGGTTTTTCGGAGAAAGCGGAACAGAATATTACGATTCCCAGCTCAGAGCGGACAAGTTGAGATATAAACTTATGCCGTACATTTATTCCTATGCATTCAAAGTATACAGTGAAAATAAAACCTTAATGCGGGCTCTGGTCATGGATTACGCTTCGGATGAAAACGTACACTCAATCTGCGACAGCTATATGTTCGGCGACAGCCTGCTGATAAAGGCAATAACCGATTATAAATGCCGCTCATCGGATGTTTATCTTCCGAAAGGCAATCAATGGATCGACTTTTTTACCGGAGAAAGATATGACGGCGGAAATACGGTTTCGGTCGACGCTCCTATTTCACAAATACCTGTTTTTGTCAAAGCCGGAAGCATTATACCTATCTGCGAATGTGAAAACAGCACTGCACTTCAGGATGAATCCCGAATTAAGCTTTATGTTTACAGCGGCAGCGACTGCGAAACCTTTTACTACCGCGACGAAGGCGATAATTACAGCTATGAAAACGGGAATTATATAAAAATTCCATTGTATTGGAAAGAAAATGAAAATAAGCTGATTTTAGACTGTCCAAGCGGTAATGCAGACGGATTTGATGTCAGTACGACATTTGAATTTTATCTGAATAACGACTATATATCTTCAGCTGATTACAAAGGCGTACGAACAGAGATTTTTTTAAATAAGTAAATCAGATGTTATAAATTTTATTTGACTTATAATTTTCGAATTCAAAAATCAAATACAGCTTATACCTCTGCCATGCGCGGTATAGGCAAACAGCAAACTTTATCCCTCCGTTAACGGGAAATTCAATCCTTCGCCGCACGGAGACTCAACCCGCCGCACAAAGACATAAAAGCGAAATTCCGACCGTGACAAATTAAAAAGCACAGCCGTCTGAAATTATGATAAAACCGGCTGCGCTTTTTGTTTTTGGGAGCAGAGGCGTTCAAATCGAAAAAATCTGTATCCTTTGCCTCGTAAAAATATATGGTTTTAACTGTCTTTACTGTCTTTTTTAAGACTGGAATTTTTATAGACTCCTGTTGTAAACGCTTCTGCGGTATCAGG
This sequence comes from uncultured Clostridia bacterium, assembly GCA_944384855.1. Taxonomy (GTDB): domain Bacteria; phylum Bacillota; class Clostridia; order Oscillospirales; family Acutalibacteraceae; genus UBA737. The sequence continues at coordinate 81,324 of CALWUY010000050.1, forward strand.
TGTTTTCTGCACCTCGTAGGTACCGTACATATTTACAAGCTCGAATACGTCCGGTGAGTCGCCTTCGTAATGGGTTACCGAAATTTCATTTACAACGTCGTCAATGTTTTTTGCATGGCTTTTTTTATGCGATTTTCTGCTGTATTTCATAAAATCTCCTCCCGTTATATAGTTTGCCCGGGAAATAATCTTTTATCACCAGATGTATTATGTAAACCTAATCTGAAATTTTTTTATTTTCATTCTGTTTTTGACGTGATTGACTTTTAATACGCAAATCGGTATAATAAGTACATATACAGATATGCTTGGCGGTGATATTATGAGTTCTCCTTTAGCGGACAGGCTTCGTCCGACGAATATTGACGAAATCGCGGGACAGCGGCATCTTCTTACAAAAGGAAAAGTGCTGAGAAAAATAATAGAATCAGGCAACATCCCGAATCTGATTTTTTACGGACCTTCGGGCGTAGGTAAAACCACCGTCGCTAATATAATCGCCGAAAACTGCGGGAAAAAACTTTATTATCTTAATGCCACCACCGCCTCAACCTCGGATATCAAGGAAATCATAAACAGCATAGGTACTATCGAAAGCGCCGGAGGAATACTGCTTTACCTTGACGAAATTCAGTATTTCAATAAGAAACAGCAGCAGATTTTACTTTCTTACATCGAAAACGGTGATATTACGCTTATCGCCTCGACAACCGAAAATCCCTATTTTTATGTTTACAACGCAATTTTAAGCCGTTCCACAGTCTTTGAATTCAAAACGCTCTCAGCAGAGGACATCGCGTCGGTAGTAAGACGCGCCGTAAAGATTTTATCAGACGAAAAAGGCAAGAAAATCATAATTTCTGACAGTTTGATTAAAAAACTTTCTGCGGCAGCTGCGGGCGACGCGCGGCGTTCGCTTAATATGCTCGAATTATGTATTGTTACCTCTGAAAGCGGAGATAATATTACGGTGGATGAAACTACCGCAGAAGAAATTTTAGCTTCCAACGCCGTCCGCTACGACCGCGAGGGAGACGAACATTACGATATTATATCTGCTTATCAGAAATCCATGCGCGGTTCTGACCCGGACGCTGCGGTCTACTATCTCGGAAGGCTGTTAGCGGCAGGAGATCTTCCCAGCGCATGCAGACGGCTGCTCGTCTGCGCAAATGAGGATGTGGGGCTTGCGTACCCGCAGATAATCCCCATTGTCAAGGCGGCTGTAGATACTGCTATGATGGTAGGTCTGCCCGAAGCCAGAATCCCTCTCGCGAACGCAGTTATTCTGGTAGCCTGCTCGCCCAAATCCAACTCAGCGTACGAAGCGATAAACACTGTTATGTCGGATATAGAAAAAGGTATCGGGGGAGATATCCCGCGTCAGCTTCAGAACAAGCATTTTGACGGGGAAGACGCCGCCGTAAAGGGACAGAATTATAAATATCCTCATGACTATCCTATGCATTATGTAAACCAGCAATATCTTCCCGACAATATAAAAGACAAAAAATATTATCGTTCCGGAGATAACAAAACCGAACAGAAATTCCGCGAATACTGGGACAGCATCAAAAGTAAGTAACACGGAGGGACCTTATGAAAACCTATGCACTGCCAAAAAAAACGCTTTGGCTGTGGCGTATAAGAGCGGCGCTTGCCGCTCTGCTCCTGATTGCGATATGTTTTTTTCTGCCGATTCCGTTTGATATTATGGCTATACTATGCTGTGTTATTCTGTTTTTATTCTGCGGTGCATACTTCTGGTACCTGCCGAAATTTATATGCAGCTGCCGGATTACTGTTTTAAAGGATTCCATAATCATAAAACGCGGGGTAATAATCGAAAACACCCATATCCTGCCATTTTCACGGCTGATACACACGCTGACCGTGCAAACGCCTTTATCCAAACTGTTTTCACTTAACATGGTTCTGCTAAAAGCGGCCCGTTTCAGAATTTTTGTTCCCGAACTTTCCTCGGCCGATGCTCAAAGTCTTATATCAGAAATAAATTCGGAGGAAATTTATGAAAAGAATTTATAAAGCGCATCCTCTGATGATATTCAGTTTTATAAAACCTTTTTTGTTTGTGCTTATAATCCCGCTTATTACGGCTGTTCTGCGGTATTTGACCGACCGCAGACTGACTAACATTCTGGCTTTGGAAATACTTTGCTTTTCGTCAGTTCTGCTTATAGGAACAGCCCGGTTTTTAGCCTTCAGACTGATTTTGGAGGATGATATTCTCAGAATAAAATCGGGTGTTATATTTGTAAGAACCTCAGATATAAGGATTTCCCGTATTTCATCCCTTCAGACAGAGCGAAATCCGTTTGATTTGATTTTCTGTTCGGTCACCTGCCGCATCAACACAGAAGCAGGGTCGCTTAAAAAGTCCGATTTCAAGTTCAAGCTCAACCACCGCGACAGTGACGAGCTTTCCGAACTTCTTTTCAGCGACAAAACCGTTTCCCGCGCACGTTTTTCTGCCATAAGGGTTGCGATAATGGCGGCGGCGACCTCCTCGGCTGCGACCGGCATGATTGTAGGAGTTCCGGTTATCAACCGTATAGGAAAGCTTTTGGGAATAGGTCTCGAACGAATGCTGCTTGATGAAATAACCAATGTTTCCTCAAAATTTCAGAACTATTTTCCGCCTATTGTGAATACGGTGACTTTAATAGTACTTCTTGCTTACGCGATATCTTTTTTATACTCTTTTTTAAAGCATATTAATTTCAAGCTTTCTTTCGGCGAAGACCGGCTAACTGTGCGTTCGGGGTTTTTCGTGAGGGTCAAGACCGCATTCATGCGTTCACAGGTTAACAACGTAAAAATCGAACAGACACTTATAATGCGTCTTATCAGGCGTTATTCTATGAAGGTAAGCGTAGGGGGATTCGACGATGCCAAGAGCGTTTCTCAGGTGGTTGTGCCTTCAGCCAAAAGGAAAGCGATTTTAGAAGAATTTGCTGAATATTTCCCGTTTTTGGAGACAAAAGGCAGGAGCCTGCATCCTGACAGGCGGACAGCGATCAAAAACCGTTTCTTGCTTTGGCCCGCGGTTTATTTTCTGCTGACGCTTGCGGCCTCTGTATATTTTTGTCTGCGGTTTCCCGACTTCAACCGTCTTATACAGTTTTTAACCATTGTACTGCTTACAGTAGTACTGTGTTACGCGTTTGCCTGTCTTTATGAATACAAATACGGCTCATTGAAGCTGAATGAGAACGCATTTATGCAAAGCAACCGTTTTTTCGGTACACGGGCGCTTTACTGTCCTCTGAAAAATATCGGTCAGGTAAAAATCACGCGTTTTCCGTTGGACAGGACTCAGGGGATAAACCGTGTAAGAATAACGGTATGCAGCGAGAATGCCGACAGCATAAGGGTGCGTTTTTTAAATCACCGGCAGACCTCAGAAGAAATAGCCAAAGCGTTCGGCATTGAAGAATACTTTAAGTGTGAATGAATATTTTACGCAAAGCGGCAGAAAATAGAAATGTTTCACGTGAAACATTTCTATTTTTTTATTCAGGAGAAATACTTATGGATATAATAATTGACTGTATCCGGGCCTTTATTACCGGGGGATTTATTTGTCTCATAGGACAAATTCTGATAGACTATACCAGATTGACTCCGGCACGGATACTTGTTGCGTTCGTGGTTTCGGGGGTAATACTTACGGCGGCGGGGATTTATGAGCCGGTCGTGGAATTCGGGGGAGCCGGAGCTACAGTGCCGCTTACAGGATTCGGGTACAGTCTTGCCAAAGGAGTGGAGGAAGCGGTTACCCAGCACGGTCTGCTGGGAGCGCTGAGCGGCGGTCTGACCGCAACCTCGGCAGGCATAGCGGCGTCGGTATTTTTCGGCTTGATAATGGCGGTTATTTTCAAGCCGGGCGACAAAACCTGAAAGGTATATAATAAATTCTTTACAATTAACCTTCCTGCTGATATAATAATTAATAGCGCTGAAAAACTTCAACACTGTTTCAGCCGGCCGGCAGTGCAGCGCGGCAATGTTTTATTTTAAATCTGCCGCCGCACTGCAATATTTTGCTGCGGATCTGCCGTCCGGGCAGTGCAGCAATACGCCGATATATCAAAAATGTTTCACGTGAAACATTCATTTTACAGCGGGAGTTTACATATATGGGAAAAATAATTTCTATTGTAAATCAGAAAGGCGGCGTGGGCAAAACCACAACCGCCGTCAACCTTGCGTCTGCGGTAGGTCTTGAGGGGAAAAAGGTGCTTTTGGTAGACGCCGACCCACAGGGTAACACCACCAGCGGATACGGAATCAATAAAAAAAAGGTGGCCGTTTCGTCCTATGAACTGCTTATAGGAAAAAGTACCGCCGAAAACGTCGCGGTTAAAACCGATTTTGAAAATGTGGACGTTGTGCCTTCTTCCATTGATCTCGCCGCGGCCGAAGTCGATCTGATTGAAATCGAGCGCAGGGAAGCCCGGCTTAAAATGGCGCTGGCCTCTGCAAGAGAGCGTTACGACTACATATTTATCGACTGTCCGCCGTCGCTGGGACTTATTACCATAAACGCTCTCGACGCCAGCGATACCGTGCTTGTACCTATTCAGTGCGAATATTTTGCCCTTGAAGGTTTATCACAGCTTATGGCTACGGTACGCCAGGTCAAAAGACTTTACAATCCAACCCTTGAAATAGAGGGAATAGTCCTTACCATGTATGACGGACGGCTTAATCTGACGCAGCAGGTAGTAGGGGAAATAAAAAAATATTTTTCAGACAAGCTGTATAAAACAGTGATCCCGCGCGCCGTAAGAATTTCGGAAGCGCCGAGCTACGGTATGCCGATACAGTACTATGACAAGCGCTCGAAAGGAAGCGCGGCATACAACGACCTGGCGAAAGAATTTTTAAAGAAGAACAGGAGAATATAAAATGGCAGTTAAGAAAGGCGGTCTCGGCAGGGGATTAGACGCTTTATTCAACGAGAATTCTACCGACAGCGAATCGGCAGTTACTGTGAGCATAAACGATATAGAACCCAACCGGGAACAGCCCCGCCGGGAATTCGACGAAGCATCTCTAAGCTCACTTGCCGACAGCATCTCGAAACACGGACTTATACAACCTATTGTGGTTTGTCCCACAGCAAACGGAAGATATATGATAATAGCCGGAGAACGCCGCTGGCGCGCCTGCCGGATTGCCGGAATGAATGAAGTGCCGGTAATAATAAAGGATGCTGACAGCCGCGCTGTTATGGAGCTTGCGCTGATAGAAAATCTTCAGCGCGAAGACTTAAATCCGGTCGAGGAAGCAATGGGGTACCGCGCTTTGATAGACCAATTTGAGCTTACACAGGAAGAGGTAGCCGCGAGGATGGGAAAATCGAGAAGCGCCGTCACCAACGCGCTGAGGCTTTTAAGCCTTGAGCCCGAAGAGCTTGAAGCGCTGAGAGCGGGAAAAATTTCGGCGGGTCACGCGCGTGCGCTGCTTTCGTGTGAAAACGCAGATACACGCAAAAAACTGCTGGCAATTGCAATAAACGGAGCATCTGTACGGGAGCTTGAGCGCATGGCTTCTTTTTCCGAATTAGGGAAAGAGCATAAAAGGCAAAAGAAAAGCAAGCCTAACTTTTACAGCGAAGTAGAACTTGCTCTCAAAAATGAAATACGCCGCAAGGTTTACATAAAACCCACAAGCAAAGGCAGAGGAACCCTCACGGTTGAATTTTACAGTGATGAGGAATTGGCTGAATTTGCAAAACGTCTGGCGGAGTAATCTTATGACAAAACGGCTTAAAAAAATAATTTTAAACCGCTATTTCAGACGAAGACCGCCGCCGGAATCCTTTCTTTACAGTAAATAAGGAAAGGAATAAAATTTATGTGGTTTATTTTAGCGTTAATTACAATCGTATTCTGGGGAGGCTCTGATCTTTTTTCAAAAATGGGCTCCCGCTCAGATGACAGGCACAGTCACTGGAAAATAGTAATGGCTGTAGGTACCGTTATGGGTATACACGCAACGGTGGAAATACTTACGGGTGCGGAATTTTATCCGGCGGACTTTCTCAAATACTCTCCGGCCATAATCTTTTACATATCTTCGATGATTTTGGGATATGTAGGACTCAGATATCTTATGCTTTCTGTATCCTCGCCTATATGCAATTCTTCGGGAGCGGTAGCCTGCATACTCTGCCTTATTTTCCTCGGGCAGAATCCCGATCCGCTTACCTGGGTAGGTATAGTGCTTGTTGTCGCCGGCGTTATCGGACTTGCGTTCGCGGAAAAGGCTTATAACAAACAGCCTTCGCTAAACCGCGGGGACGATCCGGACAAAAAATACAAAATCGGATTCATCGCGGTATTTTTTCCGATTTTCTACTGTATCTTAGACGGTCTGGGCACCTTTGCCGACGCGATTTTGCTTGACCGATCAATAGTAAACGAAGAATCGGCGAATATCGCCTACGAATACACCTTTTTCGCGGCGGCGGTAATCTGCTTTGTATATCTTTATATTATCAAAAAGGAAAAATTCGAGCTCAGGTTTGACGCTCCCAAATGGGCGGGAGCGGTATGCGAGACAGCCGGACAGTTTTCTTACATATACGCAATGGGAACTACCATGGGCAATCCCACTGTGGCGGCGCCTATGATTTCGGCATACTGCGTTTTTTCGGTACTGCTTTCAAGAATTTTCCTTAAAGAAAAACTTTCTTTAAAGCATTACCTGATAATATTTACCGTTTTTGCGGGAATTATCTGTATGGGAATAGCAGAAGGACTTGCCGAATAACTTTGCTGAAATAATATAAACGAACGGATAAATCTGTATTTAACGGCAATTTCAAAACGGTTGCTCACAAATCTTATGCTAACGCCGAATGAACAAACAACCGCCAAAATATATCAAAATATCAGTTTATAAAATGCGGCAAAGCAAGAGGGACAGTAAAGAAAAATTTCTTTACTGTCCCCATTTTATTTTTACTCTTCGATCGCCGCTTTTTGCGAAAATATTTTATGTATTTCTTCCGGCGGAAATTTAGGCTTGCGGTCGTATGTATACAGCCCGTTTTGCTCCTGTTCAACATCGGTAAGCTGGGTATAGCATAAGCCGAATATATTTTTATTGCTCAATAAAACATCTGTAAGCCCTTTAAGACGCTCCAGAAATTCGGTTTTGCTTTTCGGAGCGTTGCCGTATCCCCAGCCTGAATTGTCTTCTGTCCAGCCTATCCCTCCGTACTCGCTTACAAAAAAAGGTATTTTGCCGTCATAGGTTTGACGGTCCTCCAACGCCTGTCCGTAATTGAATTTATTTGTATATCCCAACTCTTTGTAATGCTCCGAAAACTTTTGGGGATCCTGCTCATAATCATGCAAATCATAAACATCCGTTATCACATGGAAATTTCCGCTTGTATCTATACATGGCCGCGTGGTATCTGCCGCCTTCGTAACCCTGTAAACCATAGATAATAAATCGTCAAACTGCTTTCTTTGGTTCTGGTCCCATGTCTCATTAAAAGGACACCAGCCGATAATTGAGGGATGATTGAAATCTCTGTCTATTTCTTCAAGCCATTCAGGCAGGATTCCGTAAATACTGTCGGCATAGGAATGATCCAGTCCCCAATTAGGATATTCACCCCAAACAATATATCCCAGACGGTCGCAATGGTAAAGAAAACGTTCTTCAAACACTTTCTCGTGAAGTCTGGCGCCGTTGAAACCCATGGCTTTTGAGCGTTCGATATCCGCTATCAGTTCACTGTCATCAGGCGCGGTATAAATACCGTCCGGATAAAATCCCTGGTCAAGTACAAGCCGTTGAAAAACCGATTTGCCGTTGATCACAAATTTGCGGTCCTCCAGATGAACTGAACGCAGCCCGAAATAACTTTTAACGGTATCCTCACCGTAAGACAGTATTAAATCATATAAACCGCCCTTGCCTACTTCCCACAAATGTTTTTCGGTCAAACCAATCGTAAGCAATGCTTTTCCGCCGTTTGAAACGGTCGACGCCTTTCCTGCCGGAACACCGTTATAAAAGGCTTGAGCAGTTAAAATTCCTTTGCCGCTCAGGTTTGCGTCTACCGTCAAAACCGCGTCTTCTGCATTTGTAAGGTACTTCGCGTTTATTATATGCGTTTGCGGCAGAAATTCAAGCCATACCGTTTGCCAAATTCCGGTTGTTCTCGTATAATAGCAGCCAAATGAATTATATGCCGCAGATTGCTTTCCGGAGGGAATCAAACGGTCCCTTGTATTGTCGACAGCATTTACGACAATAGTATTTTTACCGGGTACCGCATAATCTGTTATATCAAAACTGAATGAAACATATCCGCCTTTATGTATGCCGCATATATTGCCGTTGATATAAACGACAGCTTTATAGTCAACCGCCCCGAAATGCAGCGCGATTCGTCCGTTTAACTGCTGCTCTGTCAGTTCAAAATCTCTTTTGTACCAAACCGAATTCATAAAATCCACATTTTCTATTCCGGAAAGTCTGCTTTCCGGGCAGAACGGGACCTGAATTCTCATACTGTACTCCCTGTCGTTACGGAACAGTTCTCTCTCCGCTCCGCTGTTTCCGTTATCTATTTCAAACTGCCATTCGCCGTTTAAATTAACCCAGTTTTCCCTCATAAACTGAGGTTTGGGATGTTCTGTTCTATAAATCATACTTCTCATACTCCCTTCATAATACAGTAAAATTATATTATCATTCCATTATAAAAAACAATAACATTTCCTGTTATAATGATTGACATATTCTGCTGTCTTATATAAAATAAAACCGGGAGGCCGGCAGCATTATGATAAAAATAATCGATATCAGACACTCATTTCCGGAACATGCGGGATTTTTCATAGACAGAAAAAACGGTTATAATGACGGATACACCTTTTTGCATTTCCATAACAGAGTGGAAATTATGCAGGACGGCCGCAAAATCACTGCTCAACCTCACGCGGTCATAATTTTTGAACCGAAATCTCCGCAATACTTTAAAAGTTATGAACCTCTGATTCATGACTGGATGCACTTCGACGGAAATATCTCCGAGCTTGTAAAAACAGAAAATTTACCTCTTAATAAAATCTGCTATCCGGCAAATTTTTCCTTTATCACGGAAACAATGGCAGAAATCGAATGCGAATTTTTCGCAAACGAAAGAAACCGTGACGAACTATTGCAGTTAAAACTCGAAGAACTGCTCATAAAGATCGACCGGTCGCTGGAACAGCGGGAATATCAATCCGATACACTTGATATGCTGGAAAAGTTTCGGTTTTTACGCGGCAAAATATTTATGTCACTTGATGAAAAATGGAGTATTGAACGTATGTCTGAACAACTGCATTTAAGCGAATCGCGTTTCTATGTGCTGTATAAAAAATTTTTCGGCATTTCTCCCTTATCCGATATCATAAACGCTAAAATCAATTCGGCTAAGAATATACTGCTTTTCAGAAAAAAGAGTGTCGAAGAAATTGCCGCGATGTTAGGTTATCAAAATACTACGCATTTTATCAGACAGTTTAAAGAGTATACCGGAACCACTCCGGCAAAGTACCGAAAAAACAATATGCAGTTTTAATTGATTTCTATTGCAAAACGCAAATATATTATTATAAATTCAAACACCGTGAATGGCATAAAGATTAAACGGTGAGAATATTGCGGCAATCAGGTGAAATTTATTGACGGTCCCCGGCGCAAACCTGCAATCCACATGTTGCCTTAGACTGCATCCTAAAAACCCGAACCAAATAAAAAACGCAAAAAATAAGGTGTGACCCGTTTTCTGAGTCACACCTTGTTTTTTTAACTCTCTTATGCAGCGTTAACTTTCCGGTTTATACTGATGTTTAACTTTAACAAATACTGTAAAACACCCGTAACCCGGTAATCCGGTTATATCAAATTTGCCGATAAGGCTTAACCGCCTTTTTCATCAAAAAAATCCGCCGTATGTAAATCTGTTTCCTCACACTCAGGGGAAAGCCGCATTTCATTGAAAATTTCCTCATAGTTTATAAATTTACGGCTTGCCGCGAAAATAAAAACATTTCCCATAAATCCGAAAAAAACGGATATTACAAGCAAAACCGACGCGTATTTCGGAAACGAAAGCGAAAATATACGCCACAGAACCACAAAATAAACTATCTTATACGCAGCTGCCGCCGCAAGTGCCGTAAAATAAAGCGCTATTACCGGTACCGCGCTGCGAAACATTTCCGGTGTCATCGCTATATTTTCTTTGATCGCCGTCAGCGCGTTTTCCGTTATTGTCCTAACCGCGTATGCGCCGGCCGCCGCAAATCCGCCGGCTAAAATAAACTTTGCCAAAAACAGACCTTCCAGCCATACCGCCAGATCAGCGCATTTTTTTGCTTTTTTGCTTTTATACTCCCTTGCAATCCGTCCCAAAGAATAAGGATAGACCGGATATAAAAATCCTACCCACGGCGCTTTACGCCCCTGACTGCGTGAAATCCTCAAAACTCCTGCCGCGCCCAGTATCCAGCATACCGCAGATACCCCGAAAAGAAAAACCAAAGACAATATTATTCTGCGCAAAACCGAAAAATCAATTGCCCCGGATAAAAATTCAAAAATCTCTCTCATAGTTCACCATCCGTCAGAATACAAAAAACTGAAGGGATTCAAGCACACATAAACCTGCATAAATTAAAATCGGCACAGAAGTGAAAAACCAAATAAACTTTTTGCCGTCTCCTGCCTTCATCCGTGAAGTCTCCAGCTTATAAAATCCGTCTGCATCACGGAACATAAACACCGCAACTATCCCGAGAAGCAGTCCCGCCGTTAAAAACACAATATAACCTATGTTCTGAGCGTAAACCGGTACCTTCGCCAGAAAATAGTCAAAACATATCGAAACAAAATTGTTGAATGCATGGATTGCCATCGCCGGAAGTATCGATCCGCTTTTAACGGTTACAAATCCCAGTACCAAACCTACGAGAAACGCAAAGGGCATCTGTTCAAAATTGCCGTGCATAAGTCCGAAAAGCAGCGACGACGCCATAATCGCAAAAGCGTCACCGTATTTTCTCAGCAGTCCCAGCATCATTCCCCGGCAGGCAAACTCCTCCGCAAGCGCCGGAACTATAACCGTAGAAATAAAAGCTAAGGCAAATCCGAAAATCCCGGTAGGATTCTGCGGCGAAGTCACCTGATAATCTATATCGGTCTTGTCAAATAATGATTCGGCAATCGACGAAGCAATATTTGCAAAATTACAGAAAGCTACTCCTATCAGAAATAACGGTAAAAAAGTTCTGCGGTCAGGCAGCGAAAAACTTATCAGATCGCTTATCCTCAGATCCCCGAGCTTAAAAATCAGAATAAAGGGAAGTGTGAACGCAGCAGAGGCAAAAAATATCTGCTGTACCTGAAGCACTGCCGGATCCCATAATATCTCGGCTGCTGTACTGTCAGAACCCGACTGCAAAATAAAAGCTACTATTATTACCGCCAGATTAAACAGAAAAATCATTCCGTACATGGCGAGAAAAGCAGCGCCTATTATACGGGCATCGGTTTTTATGCGGCTTTTTTCTTCGGCTGTTTCAGGATCGACCCACTTTTTTACATTGTGCGAAAAACCGTTGTTTTCGGACTGAAAATTTCCGGTTGACCGCTCATCCGGATTTTGCCGGTAACCTGTTTCGTTTTGTTCAACTGACGGCGTAACCTCTTCTCCGACAGAATTCAAATTTTCAAATTCATTCATAGACAAACTGCTTTTGGCAGTTATTCACCTGCTTTCGCGAAAATTTTCCGCTTTGAAGATTCAGGCGCAGACCGCCTTCAATCCTTATTCCTCATTATCCTTATCCTACTGAATGTTTTCTGTCTCCTGCTCCGCTGTTATCTCCTCAGCATCGACCTCTCCGGCATCTGCTTCGGCTTCTTCCGGCTTTTCTGTGATCTCTTCCTCATTGTGCTCTGCAAGCGCAACCGACAGTATCTTTTCTCCCTCTGCCACGCGCATTACCCTTACACCCTTCGCGGGACGGCTGAAGGTGGATATATCTCCGCTGAAAATCCGTATTACAATTCCGTTTGACGCCATCATTATGATATCGTCGTTGTCGTTTACCGGAACGGTAGCGGCTACCTTGCCGTATTTTTCGGTGCGGTAGTTTATAATACCCTTTCCGCCTCTCGACTGCAGCCGGTAATCGTCAATACTGCTTATTCTTCCGTATCCGCTCTCGGTCACGGTAAGTATCCTGCTGCCGGGCTCGGTTATCGCCATATCGTTTACGCAGTCTCCCTCACGCATGTTAATGGCACGTACTCCGCGTGCGGCACGACCCATGGCCCTGACCTGATTTTCGTTGAACTGTATCGCGTAACCGTCCTTTGTGGCAATAAATATGTTCTGGTCCCCGTCGGTCATACGTACAAAGCCCAGCTCATCGTCATCGTCAATGGATATAGCGATAATTCCGCTCTTTCGGGTGTTCCTGAACTCTGAAACCCTGGTTCTCTTGATTATACCTTTTTTGGTGACCATAGCGATGTACTTATCCTCATCAAGCTCGCCTGCGGGCAGAATAACCGTGATCTTCTCTTCCGGCATAAGCGGCAGTATATTGATAAGATTCATTCCCTTTGAAGTACGTGTACCCTCGGGTATTTCGTATGCTTTTATCCTGTACATTCTTCCTAAATTGGAAAACAGCATGATATAATCGTGAGAAGAACATACAAACATATTGTCTATATCGTCTTCCTCTCTTGTGGTCATACCGGTTATGCCTCTGCCCCCGCGGTGCTGTACGTTATAGGTATCACAGGGAAGCCGCTTTATATATCCGTTTACCGTCTTGGTAAGCACACATTCCTCCTGCGGAATAAGGTCTTCTATGTCAACCTCTCCGGCAACATCGGAAATCTCAGTGCGCCGGTCATCCGAATATTTGTCCCGCAGGTTCAAAGCGTCTGTCTTTACTATATCAAGAATCTTTTCCCTGCTTGACAGTATCTCTTCGCACTCCTTAATAAACGCGTGCTTTTCTTCAAGCTCGTCAAGGATTTTCTGTTTTTCAAGGCCTGCCAGCTTTCCTAACTGCATCTGCACAATGGCCGTAGTCTGGATATCGTCTAATCCGAACCTCTGTGACAGCGCTTCTTTACTTTCGGGGATAGTCTTTGACCCCCTGATAATCGCTATTACCTCGTCGATAAAATCAAGCGCTACCTTCAATCCTTCTAAAATATGCGCGCGCTCTTCCGCTTTGCGTTTATCGTAAGCGGTTCTTCTGTAAACGATATCATACTGGAAATCTATGCAGTTCTGAAGCATCTCCTTGAGAGTCATAACCTGAGGACGCCCGTTTACAATAGCGAGCAGAATCGCTCCGAATGTGCTCTGCAAAGAAGTATACCGGTAAATTTTGTTCAGCACTACCTGCGGATTGGCATCTTTTTTAAGGTCGACTATTATTTTTATACCGCCGTCTCTCTTGGATGAGTAGTCTACTACATCGTCGATGCCTTCTATCCGTTTTTCAGCTGCCAGATCGTAAATATTTTTTACTAAATCCTGTTTTTTAACCTTATAGGGTATTTCGGTGATAACTATACGGAACTTTCCGTTTTTGGTTTCCTCAATCTCCGCTTTTCCGCGCAGTATGATTTTTCCTTTTCCGGTAGCGTAAGCCGCTCTTATCCCGCTTCTGCCCATTATTATTCCGCCGGTAGGAAAGTCCGGACCTTTTATATACTGGCAGATCTCCTGCAGTTCGGCGTCCGGATTGTCTATGAGACAGCACATACCGTCTATAATTTCGCCTAAGTTGTGCGGAGGTATCTCAGTCGCCATTCCGACCGCTATACCGCTGGCTCCGTTTACCAAAAGCTGCGGAAATCTTACCGGAAGAACCTCCGGTTCCTCAAGACGGTTGTCGTAGTTGGGATTGAAATCAACCGTTTCCTTGTCAATATCGTCAAGCATGCTGAGCGACAGCCGGTTCATACGCGACTCGGTGTAACGGTATGCCGCGGCGGGATAACCGTCAATATTTCCGAAGTTTCCGTGACCGTCTATAAGCGGATACCTAAGAGAAAAATCCTGTGCCATACGGACCATCGCGTCGTAAACGCTGGCGTCTCCGTGAGGATGATACCGTCCCAATACCGCACCTACCGTATCGGCGCATTTTCTGTATGCCTTGTCGGGTGTAAGCCCGTTTTCGTACATAGTATAAAGTATTCGCCTGTGAACCGGTTTCAGTCCGTCTCTCACATCCGGAATAGCGCGTCCTACCAGTACGCTCATTGAATACTGCAGCATGCTCTGTCTTACTTCGTCTACTATTTCGACCGGCTGAATATTTGTTTCCTCATCATTCGGCCAGTATACCTTTTCGTGTGAAGCCATTATTTTCTCCTCCTCCCTTAAATATCCAAGTCAGTGGCAAATACCGCGTTTTCTTCAATAAATCTGCGCCGCGGTTCAACCTCTTCGCCCATCAGTACCGAAAAGGTTTCGTCCGCAAGACGCGCGTCTGCCATATTTACTTTAAGCATTGTTCTGTGCTCGGGGTCAAGTGTGGTCTCCCAAAGCTGTTCTGGGTTCATTTCACCGAGACCTTTATAACGCTGAACATCGACGTTTCCGCCAAGTTCCTCAATATATCTGTCCCGTTCCTCGTCGGTAAATGCGTCATAATACCTCTTGCCCTTCGCTACTCTGTAAAGCGGAGGCTGCGCCAGATATATATGCCCCGTCTCAATAAGTTCAGGCATATATCTGAAGAAAAAGGTAAGCAGCAGTGTTCTTATATGGCTTCCGTCTACATCGGCATCCGCCATTATAACTATTTTATCGTATCTGAGCTTGTTTATATCGAAATTTTCGGCAACTCCCGTTCCCAGAGCTACTATAACGGGCGTAAGCTTTTCGTTTCCGTATACTTTATCTACTCTCGCTTTTTCCACATTGAGCATCTTGCCCCAAAGCGGCAGTATCGCCTGATACGTACTGTTTCTGCCCTCGACTGCCGAGCCTCCCGCAGAATCTCCCTCGACTATAAATATCTCTGTCTTTGTAGGATCGTCCGAGATACAGTCTTTAAGTTTTTCCGGCATACGCACTTTCCCGCCTATTGCCGACTTGCTTCTGGACGCGTCCCTCGCTTTTTGGGCTGCTTCTCTGGCATTTGACGCGGCGATTGCCTTATCTATTATTATTTTAGCTTCATCCGGGTTTTCTTCCAGATACTGATAAAGTTTTTCGTTTACCAGATCTCTTACCAGTTTTCCTATTGAGGTATTTCCGAGTTTGGCTTTAGTCTGACTCTCAAACTGAGCGTCCGCAAGTTTTACGGATACTACCGCTACGACACCTTCCAGAACATCGTCTCCTTTAAGCCGTGCGTTGCCTTCTTTGAGTTTTTTGAAATCAAACGCGTACTTGTTTACCACATTCGCGAGACTTGTTCTGAAACCCTGCTCATGAGTTCCTCCGTCAACAGTATGCAAAGTATTCGCGAAGGATACTATCCGGCTGTCGTAAGCGGTAGACCATACCAGCGCTATCTCCGCCGTACTGTCCTTTTCGCTGGTAGAAAGATATATTACATCTTTATTCAGCTTTTCTTTCTTCATTCCTTCAAGCAGAAAATCTACATACGAGCGTATTCCTCCTTCAAAACAGAGATCATCGCTCCTGTCAGGAAGATCTGCGTCGGTTCTTTTGTCTGTCAGAATAATTCTGATTCCGGCATTAAGAAAAGACTGTTCCCTCAGCCTTTTTAAAAGGGTATCGTAATCAAACCTGGTGGTATCGGTGAAAATGGCAGGATCCGGCTTGAAATAAACGGTGGTTCCTGTCTCAGCAGTATCTCCCGTCATTTTCAGGGGTTCTTTTACTATTCCTTTTTCATATCTTTCTTTGTAAACATGCTTTCCGTCCCTTACTTCAACCTCAAGCCAGCTTGAAAGCGCGTTTACTACCGAAGCTCCCACTCCGTGAAGACCTCCCGATACCTTGTATCCGCCTCCGCCGAATTTTCCTCCCGCATGAAGAATTGTATACACAACCGTAACTGTCGGTATACCTTTCTGATGATTTATACCTACAGGTATTCCGCGTCCGTTATCAGTTACCTTTATTACACCGTCATCTAAAATATCTACGGTTATTTTATCGCAGTATCCGGCCAACGCTTCATCTATAGAGTTGTCCACTATCTCATACACCAGATGATGAAGACCTCTTTCTCCGGTGGAACCTATATACATTCCCGGTCTTTTCCTTACGGCTTCCAATCCCTCTAATACCTGTATGGAATTTTCATCATAAGTTCCGGTAACAGGAGTTACCCTCTCGTTTTCCATTAAAAAAACAATCCTTTCTTTAAATGCTGTCTCTCTTTTAAATTCTATATAAAAACTCCGAACGCTTTAAAAGTGTTGAAGACGATATTTGAGAAATATATATTTTTTGCTTCCGCTTTTTTTCCGAGCATACTATAAATGATTTCGGAAGTTCGTAAGATACGGTCTCAACCTCTCCTTTTTTTTCGGCTTTTTCAAGGAAATCTCTGGTTTTCTTTGAAATGGTGGTAGTCTCAAGATCAAAAATGCCCACCACGTCTTTTGACATTATAACTGTTTCCTGACCTAAATGAATATACATCAGATTATTTTCCCTTCTTTTATACTGAAAGTTTTTCCGCCTGTCAGATTCTTTATATTCAACGGATCACAGCAGGTTATAAATGCCTGTATGCCTTCTATGCGGTTAAGAATATAATTCTGCCTCTGAGGATCAAGCTCGCTCATTACATCATCCAGCAGAAAACAGGGACTTTCTCCGGTTTTTTTCTTTATTACCTCGGCTTCTGCAAGCTTAAGAGAAAGCGCTACGCTTCTTTTCTGTCCCTGCGAAGCAAAACTTCTCGCGTTTATTCCGTTTATTCTGAATTCAAGATCGTCCCTGTGAGGTCCGATGGAAGTTATCCCGCTGTACATATCTTCTTTTCTCGCGTTTTTAAGTTTTTCCGAAAAGTTTTCCCCCGCGCATGATATGTAATCGGTATCAAGCATTTCTTTTCCCGAAGATATCCCCAGATAAATATTTTCTAAAAATTTATTTATCTCTTCAGTGTACTTTTTTCTCGCATTTATTATTTTAATTCCGTTTTTTACTATCTCTTCCTCAAAAATATCAAGCATCACAGAAACGGTCGAATCATATCTTAAATCTTTTATTATTCTGTTGCGCTGGGTTACCGCCCGGGCATAATTTTTTAAGGTTTCTATGTAAGCCGGATAAATCTGACCTATCGCAGTATCTAAAAATTTTCTCCTGTTTGAAGGTCCTTCGCTTACCGTTTTTAAGTCTGAAGGAGAAAATATAACCGCATTGAAGGTTCCCGCCAGTTCGTGTGCGGACTTTAATTTTTTTTCATTAAGATAAGCGTATCTTTTTTCTTTTATTTCAATTTTTGCGGTTTGTTCTATTTCCTGAAAAATAAATTCAATGGAAATATCCGCTTTTTCTTTTCCTAATCTTATAAATTCAGAGTCCTTTGCTCCTCTGAAACTTTTAGCTCCCGTAAAAAGCCATATTGCCTCTAAAAAATTTGTTTTTCCCTGCGCGTTCTCTCCGCAGATAACATTCATTGTGCCGCACGGAACCAAAATTTCAGATTCAATATTCCTGAAATTACGGCATTCCAATTTTTTAAGTCTCATACAATAACAAATCCGCTGCCGTCAAATTCAAATTTGTCTCCTATACGGAGTTTTTTACCCCTGGCAGTACATATTTCCCCGTTTACTTTTACAAGGCCTTCCTGTATCAATATTTTTGCGTGTCCTCCGGTAGATACCGAATTGCTTAATTTCATCGCGCTGTCGAGTCTTATAAATTCCTCTTTTATTTTGATTTTTTGATAATCCATTATTTTAACCTCATCGGCATTATCATATACTTGAATTCATCACCCTCAGGCGGAAGTATAAGCACTCCTGCATTAGGTCCGTTAAACAGTATCTGAATTTTTTCGGTTTCAGCCGCTTTCAGCGCTTCAAGCAGATATCTGCTGTTAAGTCCTATCTCGAAACTTTCTCCTTCAAGCTTTACATTAAAGGTTTCTGTTGCCCTTCCCATAGAAGTGGCACAGGTAAACACTACATTCAGTTCATTGAAATAACACCTTACCGGAGTTGAAAAGGATTCGCTTATCAAAAGCGATACTCTTTCTATAGTATCTATAAGTTCTCTTGTGTTAACTACAACTCTTTGAGAATGACTTGCAGGAAGAGTTTTTTTGTAATTTACAAATTCGCCGTCTATAAGCCTTGAAATAAACGTATATCCGTTTATAAAGAAACTTATGAGCCTCTCGGAAACATTTATTTCTATTTCTTCGGTGTCATCGCTGATAAGTTTCACTGCTTCCCCTATCGCTTTTGAGGATACCGTGAAATCTGTTTCTGTCTGACTGTCGGTTTTTTCTTTTCTTATCGCAAGACGGTATCCGTCTATCGCTACAAGCTGAAGGTTTCCTTCAGAAACAGAAATATTTATTCCCGTGAGAATAGGTTTTGAACCTTCATTTGTTGCGGCGGCAAATATAGTTCCTTTTACCATATCGGCCAAAAGCTTTCCGGAAACCGTAAACCTGTTTCCCTGAGAAACCGAAGGCATTTCCGGAAAATCCGTCGCAGACATTCCCATTATATCAAATGTGGCTTCTCCGCTTTTTATATTGCAGTTTAATTTGCTGTCAGCCGAAATCTCAACCTGTATTCCGTTCATCCTTCTTAAAATATCAGCAAGAAGTCTGGCATTTATGACAATTTCCCCTGCTTCGTCACATTTGGCGTAAAGTTCTTTTTTTATGCCCATTTCAAGGTTGTAGGAAACGAGGGTTATTTTACCCTGTTCGGCAGAAATAAGTATTCCTTCAAGTACCGGCATGGAAGTTTTAAGACCTACCGCTCTTTGAAGATGCGTTACCGCTTCTAAAAGTTTGGTTCTCTCAACAGAAAAAATCATTTTTTCTCCTCCTAAAAGATTTTTAAAATAACAGTAATAATATATACGGTTGAAACGGTGGATAAAGGGTTTCAATACAGAATTTATCCGTAAAAACGGTGTTTACAGCCGTGTTTATAAAAAAAGGATAAAATGAATAAATTTTGTTATCAACAGCAAGTGTTTATAAAAGTAATGTTTATAAACGTTTATTTGGTGGATAAAAAGGCGTGAATTTAGGGTGTTGAAAAAGGTTTTATTTTCAGAAAGAATTTTGGCTGTTGCTTTGAAGA
This sequence comes from uncultured Clostridia bacterium, assembly GCA_944384855.1. Classification (GTDB taxonomy): domain Bacteria; phylum Bacillota; class Clostridia; order Oscillospirales; family Acutalibacteraceae; genus UBA737. The sequence goes on from CALWUY010000050.1 coordinate 100,674, forward strand.
TTTTTTATAATATCTTCTACAAGTTCTCTCTGAAAAGGCTTGTCCTTTAAAAATTCTTCTATTTTGCTGCAGTTATGGAGTACGGTAGAATGGTCTTTTCCGAAGTTTTCGCCTATGGCCTTGTATGAAAGGTCAGTGGTTTCTCTCGCAATATACATAGCTACCTGCCTTGCCAAAACCAGCGAAGATGTCCTTCTGCTTGAAAGAATATCGGATTCGGAAACATTATAGGTGCGTGCTACTTCATCTATTATTCTTTCTATTTTTATAGGTTCAGGCTGCGAATCATTGATTATATCTTTAATAAAATTCTGAACGACCGCTATGGTGGGAACTTTGTTTTGAATAGTGATATATGCCTGTAATTTTTTTACCACACCTTCAAGCTGTCTGGTGTTGACCTTGATATGATCGGCAATATAATAAACAATATTTTCGTTCAAAGAAATATTAAGCTGTTCGGCTTTTTTATTTATGATGCCTACTCTGGTTTCAAAATCCGGTGTAGTGATGTCGGCAAACAGACCGCTTTCAAGACGGGAACGTATTCTGTCGTCCAATACCTTTACTTCTCTGGGAGGACGGTCAAGGGTAACTACTATCTGTTTATTGTTCTGCTGAAGGGTATTGAAGGTATTGAAGAATTCTTCCTGAGTCTGTTCCTTGCCTGCAATAAAGTGGATATCGTCAATAAGCAGAACATCTACATTTCGGTATTTGTTTCTGAAATCGTCCACCGTACCCATTCCGAGCTTACCTTCCTGCAAAGCTTTGATAAGCTGATTTGTAAATTCCTCGCTTCTTATGTATTCGACCTTTTTAAGCGGAAATTTTTTCTTTATGTGGTTTTTAATTGCCAGCATAAGATGGGTTTTGCCTACTCCCGGAGGGCCGTAAATAACCAAAGGATTATAAATTATGCTGGGATTGTCCGCAACAGCGAGAGATGCGGCATGCGCGAATCTGTTAGTGGAACCTACGATAAAGTTACTGAAAGTAAAAAAATCCTCAAAGGAAAGACCGTCACTGAACTGTTCTGCTTTTTTTATTTTCTCCTCATCGTCTTCAAAGGCAATCAAAACGTTAACGTCTATTCCCATAACTGTTTTAATTGCGTTTTTAAGCACATCGGTATAATTTTGCTCGATAACTTCTCTCATATATTCGTTATTTATAGAAAGTACGAATTCTCCTGAATTGAAAGAGACCGGTTTAAGGTCCTTTAAAAAGCAGTTGAAGGCAACTTCGGAAATGGTTTTTTTGCATTCCTCACATACTGCTGACCAAATATCTTCTATAGAATTTATAGGCACAATATAAGCCTCCCTTTATATATATAATTTAAATAATATAATAATCTTAAATAGTATAACACAAATTTGATTATTTTTCAACTTTTTTGAGCATAAACAGTGCATAATTTTTTAAGTTTCTGCCGAAACTTTTAATGAAAAAATGAGAGAAAACAGGAGAAAAATTAAAAATGAGAACAGATTTGGCGATAGAATCCCCCCAAGCGTCACGCCTTTGTAAAAAAGAAAGAAAAATCGATGAAAAATGTAAACATTTCTGCGAAAAATTTTATTTAAAAATAGAAACAGATGAAGATGAGAAAAACTGCGGAAAGCCTAAAGGAAGCTATATAACCCTTCAGTTCAAGGATCTTATGAAATTCGACGGAAGTGGGGAAATAGAAGAGGAAATAATAGAATCTCTTGATAATTTAATTCCGTCAAAACGGGATAATATACTGTTTGTAGGACTCGGAAATTCGGATATTACAAGTGATTCGATAGGACCGCGGATAAGCAAAAAAATAATGGCTACAAGGCATATAAAAAAAGAATTCGCCGAAAAAATAGGATTAAAAGGATTAAAAAGCGTATCGGTGATAGCTCCGGGAGTGTTGGGAAATACGGGAATGGAAGTGGTTGAAATAATAAAGGGGATCTGCGGAAAGATAAATCCGGACGCGGTAATAGTCGCCGACGCGCTTGCGGCCGGAAGCATAAAGCGGCTGTTTACGACAATACAGCTTTGCGATACGGGGATATGTCCGGGATCAGGGGTGAAAAATTCAAGAAAGGAATTGAGCCTTAAAACGCTGGGAATACCTGTTATAGCGATAGGCGTGCCTACCGTGGTGGACGCGGTATCTCTTTGTGAGGAACTTTCCGGCAGAGAAAGCTTAACAGATACCGATTTGATTGTAACACCGAAAGATGCCGACATTTTATGTCATAAAGTAAGTGAAATTATAGGAAAAGCGTTGAATATATTTTTACAGCCGGAAATCGACCGGGAAATAATAACGAGTCTGGTCTAATTTCCGTTAAATCCACATAAAATTAACTGTAAAATTATGTGGAGATGAAAAAATGAAAAAAGGTTCTCTTTTAAGGTTTATCGCAGTTTGTGCGGTGTGCTTTGCAGTACTGCTTTACAATATTTCCGATACGTTTAAATTTACAGCTGTGAAAACATCCGCCGCGGCGGAAGACATACGTCAGCAGGAGGAAAAAAACAGTGAGGAAAAACCGCATGAACAGACACAAAGCAGCGATCAGCAAACACAAAAGCAGGAAACCGTAAGTGAAACTGAAAGCAGTACATCCGAAAGTACCGAAAGCGTAGCGGTTTCGGCAGAAGCGATAAAGGGAAAAATCGTAGAAAATTATATTTCACCGTATAATGCTCCCCAATCATACAATAAGGTGTATATGAAAAACACCAGCGGACAGAATATAGATATAAAAACGCTTTTGAACAGCGAACTTCCCTTTAAGATAACCAAAAACGACAGCGTGCAGGTACTTATAATGCACACACACACTACCGAGACCTTTATGACGGAAAACACCGATTATTATACCGACGAATATACATCGCGTTCGCGCGATAACAACAGAAATATGGTAAAGATAGGAGAAATAATCACCGAAAAGCTTAATGCCGCCGGAATAAAGACGGTACATGATAAGACCCAGCATGATTATCCTAATTATACCGGAAGTTATACCCGTTCAGCCCAGACCGTCAACTCTTATCTTGAAAAGTATCCTGATATAAAGGTGGTGCTCGATCTTCACCGCGACGCGGTTTCGGGGGATAACGGAGACAAAATAAAGCTTGTAACCGAAATCAACGGCAAAAAGGCAGCGCAGGTAATGCTTGTGATGGGAAGTCAGAGCGGAAGCAGTTCGGACCATCCCGACTGGCAGGAAAATTTAAAAGCCGCGGTAAAACTGCAGCATATTTTAGAGGATAAATATCCCACACTGGCCCGGCCTCTGAGTCTTACAACGGGATATTACAATCAGGGACTTACGACCGGGTCAATGCTTATAGAATTCGGAACCGACGCAAATACTCTTGACGAAGCGAGTTATTCCGCCGAACTTGTAGCCGATGCACTTACAGAACTGTTAGGATAAAGAGATTTAAAAATACGGTTTAAAAAAAGAAAGTGAGAAAAAATGAAAAGAAAAATAAAAAAGCCAAGGCAGCAAAAAAGACAGCAAACCCTGTTTTTCCGCACGGTGTATATAACGTCCGTAATTTTATTTTGTCTTTTTATAGCTTTTTACGGCATAGCAAAAGCGTATGAGAATATCAGGCTTATAGGTTTCGGAGAATACCGCAGCGCAGTGGAGCTCGGCGACGGTGAATTTTCGTTTTTCGATTTTTCTTTTTATTACTGAAAAAGGCTTTTGTAAATACGGTTATAAAAAACCGCGCGTGACTTAAGTCACGCGCGGTTTTTATTCTTCATAGGGTCTTATTCTGAATTGAGCTCCGGTTTTTTCGCAGATTTCACGGCACCGTTTCTGTTCTTCCTTTGAGGTTACGACATCTACCACTGTCATTACAACTTCCGGAACATACCGCGTACAGTCCTTTGTAAACTTAAGCATTGCTTCAAAAGACTTTTCTCCGAACTCAGGCCGTACCTCTCTGCAGTAATCCTCTTTATTTGAGGCGTTAAGGCTTACCGAAACAGAATCAATAAGACCTTCAAGCTTATGAGCGGTGCTGCCGCCGTATATCAGATCGGCAAGCCCGTTTGTGTTTATGCGTATTTTTATGCTGCTTTTGGATTTTATATATCCGGCAATCTTCAGCAGATCGTCAAGTCTTTCGGTCGGTTCTCCGTATCCGCAGAATACTATCTCTTCATACTGATTAAGGTCATGCCTGTCAACATCGCGGCAGACCTCTTCGACTGTAGGCTCCCGGTCGAGCCACAGGGGGTCGGAACCGTATACGCTGTCGCCGTTTTGTCTCAGACAGAAGGTGCAGCTGCAGGGACAGCGGTTGGTTATGTTCAAATATAATCCCTTTTTTACGGGATAGGTTATTGTCATCATATTCCTTCACCTATTTCATATAAAAATTCCTCAAAACAAATACCGTCGGTTTTAGGCAGTTTAAGCTCTGCGGTGCGGCGCAGAACCTTTGCTATAAACCGCGACGCATGGTATACCGATTCAGCTATGTCCATTCCGTTTACCGCGTCTGCCGCGATAATCGAAGAAAAAACATCCCCGGTTCCCGACCGGCAGGGTCCTACCTTATGCTCCCTTACCGTAACCGGCTGTTTTCCTTTTTCGAAAATATAGTTTTCAAGGTCGCCGTCGCGCTCTATGCCCGAAACTACGATTTTTTCCGGACCCCGGCTGCAAAGCTTTGAACAGATGTCATACAGTCCGTCCTCTGCGATATGGGGACTGTATTGGGTGCCGGTAAGAATGCAGGCCTCGGTAAGATTGGGAGTGAGAATGTCGGCAAATGCCGCAAGCTCAGACATTTTCTGAGCCAAAAGGGGAGAGTAAGTGGGATACAGTTTCCCGTAATCTCCCATAACCGGGTCTATTACCGTAACGGTTCCTTCGCTTTTGAATGCGGTCAAAAAATCTTTGACTATCCCTATCTGGTCAGCTGAGCCTAAAAAGCCCGTCAGAATTCCGTTGAATTTTAAATCCAGCCTTTTCCATTCGTTTGCGTACCGTTCCATGTGGTCGGTAAAATCATACGAGTAAAAACTTTCAAAGCCGGTATGGTTTGAAAATACGGAGGTCGGGAAAGGACAGCACTGTACTTTAAGCGCAGAGATTACCGGCAGGGAAACGCTTATTGAACAGCGTCCGAAACCGCATATATCATTTATAACGGCTATTTTTTTCTGATTGTTATGCGGCATTTATTTTACCCCCCCTTGTAAATTGACAAATATTAGTATATAATAAATTTGGTAATATTAAAATAATCAGAATAGGAGTTTTTTATATAACCAGATGAAATATATTATAGAAAAAAACAGCAAAAAACCGGCATATCTGCAGCTTTACGCTCAGCTGCGCGGCGATATTGTAAAGGGAGTATACCCGCCGGGCAGCAGGCTGCCGTCAAAGCGGACGGTTTCGGAAGAGACGGGCATAAGCACGGTAACAGCCGAGCACGCGTTCGCGCTCTTATGCGACGAAGGATACGCGGAAGCCCGTCAGCGAAGCGGATATTATGTAATATTCAGCAGGGACGACGGATTTTCAGAGCCTCCGGCGTCGGTTTTCGGGTCAATTTCAAGACCGCACAGGCAAATTTCCCAGGAAACCTCTTTTCCGTTTTCGGTGCTTGCCAGAACTATGCGAAGTGTAATAAGCGTATACGGGGAAAGCATGCTTGAACGCACTCCCGGTAAGGGAACGGTTGAACTCAGGGAGGCTGTAAGGCAGTACCTTGCCAGAAGCCGCGGAATTACTGCGGATACCGGGCAGATCATAATCGGAGCAGGGTCGGAGTATATTTACAGACTCATAACCGCGCTTTTGGGGAGAGATAAGGCATACGCGATAGAAACTCCGTCATACCAGAAAATAGAGCAGATATATTCTCTTGAAGGAGCGGTTACCGAAAAACTGCCTCTCGGTCCGGACGGAATAGACAGCGCGGCTTTGTGGAAAAGCCGCGCGGATGTTTTGCACATATCGCCTTACCGCAGCTTTCCCAGCGGGATAACCGCCTCGGCGTCCAAAAAGCATGAATATGTCAGGTGGGCTGTGAATGGCGGCAGAATTATAATAGAGGATGATTTTGAATCCGAGTTTACCATACTGAAAAAGAGCGAAGAAACGCTTTTTTCGCTGTCACCTCAAAACGTGATATACATCAACACCTTTTCAAAAACCGTATCACCTGCTTTAAGGACGGCTTATGCGGTGCTGCCAAAGGAGCTTGCCGCCGAATTCGACAAAAAGCTGGGATTTTATTCCTGCACGGTTTCGGCATACATTCAGTATGTTTTGGCAGAACTTATAAATTCGGGGGATTTTGAACGTCATATAAACCGTGTCCGCCGCAAAAAGCGCAAGGAAAGCGGACAAGACCGCTTAAACAGCGCGAATATCTGAAAAAGATTTTTTACCTTTCGTATAGGCGTATAGGACGGTATGCGTGAACGATATATTTAAGCGCGATATAATAAAACTGCCTAAAAGCCTGAAATGCGGCGGGAAAGCAGGCAAAACCGCCGCCGGGTTTGTTGGGGAAAATAATAAATCGTTTTATTTTACCGGTGTTATGCAAATTTGACTGAGTATTTTATTCTCTGTCTGTTTGCCGCCAAAAAACAAAAACCGCCTTACAGGCGGTTTTTAATAAAATATATGAAACATATCCGCAGACGGAAGCTTCATTTATATCCGTTTTGCTGTCGCGGGTTCCGCTTAGCGCTTAGTCCTGCCGGTCTTCGTTTGCGTCACCGCGGGATTCGCGGCTTTTGCGGTTTTTGGATACCGGTTTTACTTCGCTGCGGTGAATCTTTCTGGGAAGAGAATCCGGATCGTCAAATTTCACCATAAGGAATCCGGTTATGAGGTTTGAGTCGACGACGGTCGCCGTTCCCTCGCTTGTCTTGACTACCGAGCCTATCCGGGGAGTAATGGTATCAAGGTATTCGTATGCCGGCTGTTCGTATTTCAGACAGCACATAAGTCTGCCGCAGCTGCCCGAAACCTTTGCGGGATTGAGTGACAGACGCTGTTCCTTTGCCATTTTGATTGATACGGTCTGAAAATCGTTTAAAAATCTGCTGCAGCAGTAGGGCTGACCGCAGATGCCTATTCCTCCGAGCATTTTTGCTTCGTCCCGGACGCCTATCTGTCTGAGCTCAATTCTGGTATGGAAGTGATTGGCAAGGTCTTTGACAAGCTCACGGAAATCCACACGGCCGTCGGCCGTAAAGAAAAAGACTATTCTTCCGCCGTCAAAGGAATACTCTACGTCTACCAGTTTCATTTCAAGCTTGTTTTGCTCAAGCAGCTTTTCACATACTTTCAGCGCTTCGGCTTCCTTTTTGCGGTTTTCTTCTACCCGCTTCAAATCCTTTTCGGTGGCTTTGCGCAATACCCTGCGCAGCGGCGGTACTATTTCATCATCGTTTACGGTGTGGATACCTTCGCTTACGGTTCCGATTTCCTTGCCTGACTGCATTTCAACGATAACTCTGTCTCCCGTTTCGGCACTGACGCCTGCGGGGTCAAAATGATACGGCTTGCCGCCTTCTTTGAATTTTACAGAAATAACTTCAGTCATAAAAATTTTTCCTTTGCTTTTATAGTTGAGACGCCCTGCTTACAAGGGTGCAGATTAAAAGACTCAAATTTATATTTGTTACAAGACTTTTTTCGAGACTCAAAAGTTCACGGTAGAAAGCCGCAAGAGCCGCGGCTCTGTCGGAGTTCAGATTTTCTCTGATAAGAGATACGGTTTTAATTTTGAGTTCTCTGAAAAAAAGGTCGGCGTCCGAACGGTTTTTTTCGGCCGGCGCGGCAGCTTTAAGCATGCCCCACATATCGTTTGCCTGCATACATCGCAGAAATTCCTTCGCAGACACGGAAATTTCCGAATCGCTCTTGCCTTCGAGAAAAAGCAGCGCGTTTCCGATATTGTTTTTTTGAGCTTCAAGCGCCTCGGCGATTTCGCGGGAGGAATATCCTGTATTTTTTGAAAGATATTCGGCGGCCGCGGAGGTTTCTGGAACGCTTAAGCTGAGAATGATGCAGCGGGAAATAACCGTCTGGAGAAAAGCCGCCTTATTCTGAGATATCAGAATAAAAAAGGTGTTTTGAGGAGGTTCCTCCAGCACTTTAAGCAGAGCGTTCTGAGACTGCTCGTTCATTGTGTCGGCGGAATCAATTATGAAAACGTTAGCAGCTGCCATGTGCGGCTTTATCGCCGTATCGGATTTGAGGTCGCGGATTTGTCCTACCGTAATATTTTTTTTACCGCTGTCCGCAGCGGTGATTTTAATATCCGGATGGTTGGAAGATGCTGCCATGCGGCAGCAGCGGCAGTTTCCGCAGGGAACGTCCGGACCGCTGCACACGGCGGCAGAGGCCAGGAAGCGTGCCAGCGTATGTCTGCCGGTTCCGGGATCTCCCTCTATCAGAATTGCGTGGGGCATTCTTTTTTCGCGCAGGAAACTCATAACAGAGGACTTTATATGTCCGTTTCCCGCAAGAGGAAACTCCGTCATATTACAAAACCGACCTTTTTCATAGCTTTGAAGTAGGTTTTAGACGCGGTCTTGGAAGCTTTTTGCGCGCCCTCTCTGTAAAGGGTTTCAAGTGCTTTTTTATCCTTTATTATTTCGTCATAGCGCTGTTTTACCGGCGCAAGCGCGTCGGCTACCGTTTCACCCACGGCAAGCTTGAAATCGCCGTAGCCTTTGCCGTCAAACTCACGTTCGACCTGCTCGGCGCTCTTTCCGGTTACGGCAGAGTAAATGGTTATCAGATTGGAAATCCCGGGTTTTTCGGGAGAAAAACGCACGCAGGCTTCGGAATCGGTGACAGCCCGCTTGAATTTTCTTATTATATCGTCGCGGGAATCAAGTATAGCTACCCAGGCGTTTGGGTTATCGTCAGATTTCGACATCTTCTTTGAAGGATCCTGCAGCGACATTACTCTGGCGCCGGTTTTGGGAATATATGCCTCGGGAACGGTAAATACCTCGCCGTATTTGTTGTTGAATCTTATAGCTATGTCGCGGGCTATCTCAAGATGCTGTTTCTGGTCGGCGCCAACGGGAACCAAATCCGGCTTATAAAGCAGAATATCGGCGGCCATAAGCACAGGGTAGGAAAAAAGCCCCACATTTATGTTTTCGGGATGTTTTGCCGATTTATCTTTAAACTGGGTCATACGCGACATCTCGCCGAACTGGGTATTGCAGGAGAGAATCCATGAAAGCGCGGTGTGCTCAGGTACCTGAGACTGAATAAACAAAATGTTTTTTTCAGGGTCGATACCAAGCGCCAGCAGCAGCGCATAAGTAGAGTATATACGGGCCCGCAGTTCAGAGGGTTCCTGCCGTACCGTTATGGCGTGAAGGTCGGCTACGGCAAAAGTGCAGTCAAATTCGTCCTGCATGGACACCCAGTTTTTCAGAGCGCCCAAATAATTGCCCAATGTCAGCATTCCGCTCGGCTGTATGCAGCTTAAGACCTTTTTTTTCTGTGTGTCGGATATCTGTTGGCACATATATATCATTCCTCGGAAAATGTTTATAGTAGTATATTAAAATATTATATCATAGTTTTTTTAAGTTTACAAGCCAAAAGTCCCGCCGGTCAACTCCGGGTTTTTAAATGCCGCGGCGTGTTTCCGTAATGGGGGTGTCCGCAATTCAGCGCAGCTGCCGGACGGTTTTATTAATCTGCAAAACCGTCCGGCAGTTATAAGCAATTAACTGCGCGGCTGTCCGTCTTCGCGGTCTTCAGGCGGTATTATCTTAAATCCGTTTTCAAAGGCGCTGTCCTGAGTGAAAGAGGACAGCGAAGGGGTGCTGTCAAGCAGACTCGGCCGGTTCTGCTCGCGCTCTTTAAGCAGTTCTTCTTTTATTTCCCTGTTTTCGTCCCGTTTCCATTCCTTTAAGAGCTTTTCGCCTTCGGGATAGCAGAGATCGGCTTTGTGCCGGCGGCTCCATAAACCGAATACGGCAAGGTATATCAGGAATACCGCCGCCGCTGCGGTTGTGACCGCAATGCCGTTCAAAAGTCCGGGAGTCATATAGTCAAATCGTATTTCACTTACTCCGGATCCTACCTTAACCGCCATAAATCCGGCGTTTACCTTTTCGATTTCGGCCTTTTTGCCGTTTACAGTTGCCGTCCATCCCTCGTCGTAAGGTATGGAGAAAAATACAAGATTTTCCTTGTCTCTTGTGACTGTTGCGGAAAATCCGCGGTTATCAAACTCGAAACTGTCTGCCGAAGTTTCTGCCAGCTTTTTGCAGTCATACTGCATTGTCTCGTAGTTTCTGACAAGTGATGTCCGGTCTTCGTAATAACCGTTCACTTCTTCGGCGGTTTCTATGTTTTTGAGCAGATGTCCGTATTTTTTGATCTGTTCATCATCAAGCAAAATCGCTTTAAGCATCATGGATGCCCTGTCGGTTTCGCTGTAACGGTCACAGAATTCCCGGGTCATATAATATTCGTAGGAAAAACCGTACGGTATATAATTCTCATTTTCGTAGATATAATATCCGTCCTGTGTTTCGACATAGCGGTAGCCTTCCATCCTGGTTTCGCCGGTATCTTCGTCAACAAAGCTCTGACAGTATTTGCTGTTAAGCAGATATTTTACCGATAGCAGCGGACGCAGGGCATAGTTGTCTGTATCCGGACGGCTTCCGACTACCCTTTCAACGCCTACATAGTCATAGAACTCAAAAATGCTTGCCGGTACAATAGAATGAAAGGCGTTTATTCCCGAATAGCCTAAAAACATCGCCGTATTGTCCGGACAGTCATAGGTGTCTATACGGAATTCGCTGTCGTCATTCAAGTCCACGTTCCCCTCAATAAGCTGGTCGATTACCACGTTTTTAACGTCGTACGAGTGCGAACGCCCGCTTGCGATAAAGAAATTCGCATAAATGACGGTTATTATGCAGACGCATGCCACAGCGGACCGGTAAAATGCCTTTTTGTCGGTTTTAATAAGCTTGAGTATAAGCCAGAGTATGACAAGGCTTATTACCGCTATAAGACAGGTCGCCCAGTACCTGCAGAGATACATTATATAATCGCTGTCGGTGCTCCCGCGGGAGAACAGTCCGAATTCAAGCTCTCCCTCGCTGTTTTTCTGCGGGAAAAACCCTATTACCAGCGATACCGCGAGGGTTATGCCCAATACCCATTTGTAACCGAACGACCAGTTTGCTTTGCTGTCTTCGGTAAGCGACGCGGTAGCCAGACACATCAAAAGTATCGGCATATAAAACCATCTGGCATAATACGCGGTATTAAAGGCATAAAACGCGCTGTTGAGAATCGGCACCATAGACATAAAGATACAGATCCCGAGCAGTGTTTTAAGCCAGTTGTGCTTGCGCTGCGAAAACCATACAAACAGCCCCACCGTGCTGAACAGCGGAAGCCACCCTCCCAGCGACGACCATTTTACCTCAGCGCCGGGGAAAAACACCGGCCTTGCCGGAATGTCGGGCGGAAAGAAAAAGCATTGCAGTACATTGGCGTAAATCTGTTCTTTTCCGTACATTATGGCGCTCCAGCCGGTAAGCATATCCGAAATGCGTGAGTTTCCGGTTATGGCAAGGCAGGCGGGCAGAAGCAGCGCTGCCGAAAGCGCAAGTCCCAGCACAGCCTCAAATACCAGCACGGCAAAGCGGGATAAGCTGACTTTTACGGCGCCGTAACACAGCCTTACAAAGAAGTAAATTACGCAGAAAACCACCATTCCGAAGAAAAAGTAGTAGTTGCAGACCGCGCAGACGCATACCGCCAGCGCAAAGGCGAAACGGCGGTTCTCGGTTATCAGAAGCTCCATCGCCAAAAGCAGAAGCGGAAACAGAATTATGGCCTCGTGAAAATGGTTGAAGAAAATGTTGTATATGGAAAATCCCGAAAAGGAATACAGCAAAGCGCCCAGCCGCGCCGCGTCGGGAGTGCGTGTGAACCGGCGGATGTAATAGTAAGAGGTAAACGCGGCACAGCCGAACTTCAGTATTAACAGCGGGCCCATAAGGTACGGCACAAAGCTGTTGGGAAAGGGAAGAGTCAGCCAGAAAAACGGGCTGCCTAAAAGATAAAAGCTGTAAGAGCCGATAAAGTTAGCTCCCAGGTCTGTGGTATTGCTCCAGAAAATATTGCCTTCCCTTATAGCTTTATGGCACATCTGGTAAAACGGTATCTGCTGGACGTTGAAATCTCCGTAAAAGGTAAAATACCCTTCGCTCATTATCATGTAGGGCACAAAAAACGCCGCCGCCGTTATTACGGCTATTAAAAACGCAGAGAGACTTTTTTCCTTTTGCGGCCTCAAAAGAACCGCTTTTGAATAAGAAAATCTCATCATACACATCCTTTTTCAAAAAATATTTTAAAAATTATATTGATATTATATCAGTAAATGTGATAATATTCAATAGAACTTATAAATTTAACAATTATACTGATCAGGGTGTAAAATATATGAAAAGCAATTTTTACGCGGTTATGTCACGAATGAAGAATATCTACCGCTGGGGGCTTATGCGCAACACCAGAAGAGAAAACCTGAGCGAACATTCCTTTGAGGTGGCGCAGATTGCCCATGCGTTGGCGGTGATAAACAACAAGCGCTTCGGCGGCAGTATAGACCCGTATTATACGGCGGTGGCGGCCATGTATCATGATACTTCCGAAATAATAACCGGAGATATGCCGACACCGATAAAATATTACAACGAAGAGATAAAGTCCGCTTACAAACAGATAGAGGCTTCTGCCGAAGCGCAGCTCACCGATATGCTGCCTGATGATTTTAAGGATGAGTTTCAGAAAATCTATTCTCCGGACAGCGAGACCCGGCGGCTCATAAAGGCGGCGGACAAAATTTCTGCGCTGATAAAATGCACAGAGGAACTCAATATGGGCAACCGGGAATTTGAGGTTGCGGCCAGGTCGACGCGGAAGCATATAAAGGAAATGAATCTTCCCGAGGCCGAGGTTTTTATGGAGGAATTTTTACCCGGATTTTCGCTGTCTATTGACGAGCAGGGGAAAAAATAAAAAACGGAGAAATTATGGAAATTTTTGACGATAACGAAAAAAAGATCGAGCAGATAATCGCCGAAGAGGGGGAAATAATTTCGAGCACACAGGGATTCAGCATGTACCCTATGCTTAGAAACCGGAAGGATATGGTGATTATTGAAAAGCCGTCTGAAAGGCCCGGAAACAACGATGTGGTGCTTTACAGGGCGCCGGGAGGCAAGCTGCTGCTGCACCGTATTATAAAGGACTTGGGAACCGAATATATAATACGCGGAGACAACCGGCTTAATAAAGAGTACGGGGTGACTCCCGAAAGAATTATAGGGGTTCTCAAAGGATTTTACCGTGACGGCAGGTATTTTGACTGTAAAAAGAGCCTTATTTACAAGCTGTATGTTTTAACCGTAAGACCCGGGTTTCCCTTCAGATTTTTATGGCAAAAGCTTATAAGACGGGTACTGTCAAAAATAAAACGGATATTGCTCAAACCGGTTGTTTTTATGAGAAATATGAAAAAATAATATTTATAAAATAAAAATATCCGTCACCGCAGTGACGGATATTTTCTGAATTCAAAGAAAGCCGAAATTTAGTTTTATGTTTAAGATACAGTCCGGGAAGCGAGTTTTTTGTTGATTTTCTTTTGGTTAGCATAACCTATAAAACCTAAAATCAAAATCGGCACGCCGAACATTGCGTATAAAAGGAAAAGCAGGGTACCGACCGAATATAAAATGGCTCCTGTTAAAGCTGCCCAGGATTTTCTGAGCAATAAGCCCAACCAGCCGAAAATCGCTCCTATGACAAACATAACCGTATGCGGCGTGACAAGCGCGGTGGCAACAGCGCTGCCGGCAGCTTCCGCCGGGTCAGCCGAGGCGGTTCCTCCTAAAAAATAGCAAATCAGATAAATTGAATATGCAGCTGCTAAAATTGCCGATATTGCCAGTATAATACTTCTTTTTCTCATTTTTACAGTCTCCTCGATATTTTTATTCTGCGCCTACTTTTCAAATACGAATTTTGCGCTGCTTGACGAAAGCCAGTTCTGCTTGACATGCAGTTCGATTTCGGTCCAGTTTTCTGGGACCTCCAGCGCGTACCAGCCGGTCATCTTTTTTCCCGGAGCCAAAGTATCGTCAAGCGTTTCGGCGCCGAAAGCTGCCGCAGCGCTGAGGGAATACTCACACTTGATATCGTCTGCATAACCGTCAAAAAGCAGCAATGAGCTTATGGTCTGTTCTTCGTTTGAAATATTTTCAACTTCAAAATTTATGCCTACAAAAACATTTCCGGACTCAGGCCCAAAAAGCAGTTCTCCGCCGCTTTCTTTGATTTCGGCTGCGGTAAACTTTAAATCGCTGAATACCGCTGTTTCATTCAGATGAAAACTTTCTTCCTCATTTTCCGCATCCGTGTTTTCCGCAGATGATTGAATATCGCTTGTTTCTTTTTTCGGCGAATCTGATTCAAAACAGGCAGTCAACGATAGACAAAAAATCATACAGAAAATAATCAATAACAGCTTTTTCATATTTACACCTCCCTTTATTTGACATTCACTGAATGTCAAATTTGGGTATATTATAGCATATAATTTCTTTGATGACAAGCACTAAATGTCAAAAAGGGAAAAAGATATGTTTATTAATAAAACAAGTAACGGTTTGAACAATGTATGCGGCAGGAATATCAAAGAATCAAGGCTGAAACTCAGAATTTCCCAGCGGGAGCTTGCCGACCGCATGCAGCTGGCGGGAATCGATATCGACAAAAATGCCGTTCAGCGCATAGAGTGCGGAAAACGGTTTGTGACAGATATCGAAATAATCGGTTTTGCAAAAGTTTTGGGAATCACTTTTGAGGATTTGCTGAAATAGCATAATAACAATTTTTTTACTTGTATCGGTCAAGTGAAAAATATAAAAAAGCTGAAGACGGAAATTTTATTTCCGTCTTCAGCTTTTTTAAAGGGTTTGGTTAAAAAATTCGTTTAAAAGCAGTATTATCTGTTTTATTCTATTACGCAGATTATCTGTCCGCCGGACAAGATGATGCTTTCCGGTATATCAAGGAATTCCTCCGCCGAGGCGGGAGAAGTATAAAGCTTTGCGTTCTTTGAGAACTCCGAAAGTCCGAGCTTCTGGTCAGCTGTGGTGCGGTTGACAAAGAACCGGGCCGTCGTACCGTCGGGAGCTTCATATTTTCTGGTCATAACGGTGTTCTCGATAAGATCTCTGCCGTCAGAGTAAACCGCCGCGGCGCTTTTTTCGCTGTCCGCCGGGCCGCATTTGAGCATTTTGCCGTAACGCAGGTATTTCTTTGTAAATCCGGTACGCCATTTGTTCGCGTGCTTTATAAAATCTATAATAACATCGTTGTCCGGATATGAACCGTACTGGTCAGCGCACCAGCCCCAGCTTATCCTGCCGCCTATTCCGAGCATAATGGTAAGCATATCGCCGGCTAAGAAGGAATAAGCCGTGCGGTAGAGCAGGTTATCGGGAGCGGCGTCGTAATTGAGCATATTCTGCACGCCATTCTGGTTTCCCATAAAATTGTTTATGTACTCGTGGTAGATATAGCTGTAGGCGGGCACGGGTATTCCCTGACGGAAACCGGTGAACCAGCGCGCGTCGTTTAAGGGCAGGTATTTCATTGCGGTCTCGCTTGCTGCAAGCTCACAGCCCATCACCATATCTTTGCCGGCCGCTTTTATCGCCTTGTTCATACGGTCGAACAGGTCGGACATCTCGTCTGATATCCATTTTCCCGGAGCGGCGGGATGATTGTGGTGCTCGCTCCAGCAAAGGCGCGGAAGGCCTCCTAAGTTCTGATCAAACGCCTGCATATAGTCTATGCCCGCCTCGGCAAGCTTTACAGCTTCTTTTATCATTACCTCCTTTACCTTCTCACAGGAGGGACAGACGTCGTAACCTGAGCGCACAAATGCAAGGTCGGTGAATATCGGTTCATCGTTGATATCACGCGCGGTGCATTCCTTCCAGCCACCGTTTTCGTATTCGTCGGTTATATTGTAGCTGCTTAAGGTCATGCTTTGGGTGGTGATTCCCAGACCGCTCGCGTAAAGACCGGCTATATGTCCGCGCTCATGCATCCCGTCAAGCATTTCCCTGAAATTTTCAAAATCGCCGAAAGGCGGCCATATATACGGCGTCGCCCAGGGAGCGGTGCTTTCCCAGTGCATTAAAAGCGGCAGCAGACGGCATTCCAGCTGCTCGCTGTAACGGTCAAGCACCGGCAGAATATTTGTATACGGATAATACTCGTTGGGACACATCTTTTCGTCACGGTCGGTATCGGCGGTTCCCCTCACGGCATAAAGCAGGGTTACGGGTGAGTCTTCCATCCAGCCGGGCAGATCGTCCCTTTCACAAAGTTTTTTCGGGAGTGCCATACCCGAAGTCTCAAGCCAGCTGCGGTATATTTCCGCCGCGTCCTGCCAGTCGCCCTCAAAAGAGGCTATTATCATATCGTAAGGCATATCATACGAAATACATCCGCCCGGATACATCTCGCAGACAAATTCCACCTTGTTTTCGTTTAAAAATCTGTATTCGAAATCTTTGAGGGTGCAGTCTTTGTCGTGAGCGCCGTAATAAAAATTGCCTTTCGGGGAAAAGAAGGCCATATACTGCATTGTGGCGGCGCCCGGAGTAATTCCGCAGTATCCGGCGCCGCAGGTGTCTTCTATAAACTTTGAATTTTTATTGCTGGTGTTATCGATTATTACACCTTCCATAGACGGCCAGAAAAGGGTATCCTCTCCCCCGCTCAGTTTCATATTGCAGTTTACCGAAACTATCGGGAAGGTGATATTTTCTATGATATTTTCAGTGTTATTGTCAACTTTAATACGGAACGCTTTCCTGTCCGCGCCCGAATCCCTGACAAAAACCGTTACCCTGCCGTCAAAAACCGATTTATCCTCAAAAATATAAGCCCCGTTTTCTTGGGTAAAGGTTTTATACATAACCGAAGAAATTTTATGCCGCTTACGGTCTGAGTCTATAAAAGAAATTTTAAAAATTCCGTTTTCAGGTGAAAA
The DNA here is from genome assembly GCA_944384855.1 of uncultured Clostridia bacterium. Lineage (GTDB taxonomy): Bacteria > Bacillota > Clostridia > Oscillospirales > Acutalibacteraceae > UBA737. The sequence goes on from CALWUY010000050.1 coordinate 117,804, forward strand.
GGCAAGCTGTCTGCCGTTCAGCTCAAGCGAAGAGATTCCAAAGTTTGAAATAATGTCTGCCATATTTATCCTCCTAATGCAACGTTAAGTTTACGGTGACATTCTAACATAAAACCAATGTACAGTCAATAAACTTATAAACAATATTTTACTTGTAAATTCGGGCGGCATATAGTATAATACTATAAATTATTATATAACAAATTATTCCATAACAAAGGAGCAAAAGCTATGAAATGTCCTTTTTGCGGCTATGAGGAAAGCAAGGTAATCGATTCGCGCCCTACGGATGAGGGTCAGAGGATCCGCCGCAGACGCGAATGTCTGCAGTGCGGCAAGAGGTTTACGACTTATGAGGTGATAGAAAGTCTGCCTATTATCGTCATAAAAAAGGACAAGTCGCGCGAGACTTTCAACCGGGACAAGCTTATGACCGGACTGCTCAGAGCCTGTGAAAAACGTCCGGTATCCATTGATACCCTTGATAATATGATAGACGAAATAGAGGTTATAATCCAGAATTCGCTCGACCGTGAAGTAAGCAGCGAGCGTATAGGCGAGCTGGTTATGGAAAAACTTAAAAAGATAGACGAAGTGGCGTATGTAAGATTTGCGTCGGTATACCGTCAGTTCAAGGATATAAACACATTCATGTCAGAGCTTAACAAGCTGCTGAAGGAAAACTGATTTCAGGAGAGAAAATGAACGATTATGATTTAATGGCGGAGCTTTTGCTGCCCCGGATAGACAAAACGCCCGATTATTATGAAAACCTGTACCCCAAAAGGAGCATTCCCGAGGGAGCGAGGGTTACAAGGATAGCGCCCAGCCCTACGGGGTACCTTCATTTAGGTACGCTTTTTGCCGCTCTGGTCAACCGCATCACCGCGACTGCGAGCAGAGGGATATTTTATACAAGAATAGAGGATACCGATAAAAAGCGCGAAATAGAAGGCGGAATAGAGGATATTATAGACGGACTTAACCGTTTCGGCATAGCTATAGACGAGGGATTTATTTCGGGACAGGAAGAAAAGGGAGAGTACGGGCCTTACCGTCAGAGCAGGAGGGCCGAAATATACGGGGCTTACGCAAAGGAGCTTATCAGAAAGGGACTGGCTTACCCGTGCTTCTGCACAGAAGAGGAGCTTGAGGAAGTACGAAGCCGCCAGGAAGCGGAGAAGCTTCGCACAGGATATTACGGAAAGTTTGCCAAGCACAGGGATATAAGCTATAACGAGGCAAAAGCGCTTGCAGACAGCGGAAAACCGTTTGTTGTAAGGCTTAAATCTCCCGGCAGAGAGCAAAACAAAATAATATTCGATGATGTAATAAAGGGTAAAATCGAAATGCCGGAAAACGACGAGGACTTTGTACTTTTAAAGTCTGACGGCATACCGACATATCATTTTGCCCACGCGGTAGACGATCATCTGATGGGGACTACCCACGTGCTCAGAGGAGACGAGTGGATATCTTCTGTGCCCAAGCACATACAGTTATTTAAAATACTGGGGTTCAAACCGGTCAGGTACGGTCATATTGCTCCGATAATGAAGCTGGACGGCGGGGCGAAACGCAAGATTTCAAAGAGGAAGGATCCCGAAGCCGCCGTTCGTTTTTTTGCCGAGCAGGGTTATGACAGCGAGAGCGTGATAAATTATCTTATGACTATAGCGGCGTCGGATTTTGAGGACTGGCGCAGGGCAAATCCGTGTGAGTCATATAAAAAGTTTAAGTTCAACCTGAAAAAAATGAGCGTTTCGGGCGCGCTTTTTGATGAGAACAAGCTTATAGACGTAAGCAAAAATACGGTAAGCAGAATGTCAGGCGAAGAGGTATACGGCAAGCTTACCGAATGGGCGCACGAATTTGACAAAGAGTTTTACGTTCTGCTCACAAGAGACCCGGAATACACAAAGGCGGTTGTATCTATCGACCGTGACGCCGCAAAGCCGCGCAAGGATATAGCAAAGTGGAATGAAGCCAAGGATTATTTCTCTTATTTTTACAATGAGCTTTATACCCCTTCAAGCGAGTATCCCGACAATGTTTCAAAAGATGACGTGATAAAATTCTTAGAGGAATACAAAGCGGTATACGATCCTGCCGACGACCGTCAGGTATGGTTCGACAAAATAAAGCAGATAGCTCCCGGTCTTAATTTCGCGGCCGAATCAAAGGAATATAAAGCCAATCCGCAGAATTACAAAGGTCAGGCGGGAGATTTAAGCACGGTGCTGAGAATCGCCGTGACCGGAAGAAGAAACACCCCAGATCTTTGCAGTATAATGAAGGTTTTAGGCAAGGAAGAAGTGTTCAGACGCATTGACAGCGCGGTAAAATCTATTTAAGGACTTTTGTTTATGGAAGAAAATATTATTTTAACAGAAGAAAATCCGGTTTCCTCCAATTTCATTCATGATTTTATTGATGAGGACTTAAAAGAAGGGGTTTACGACCGGGTACAGACCCGTTTCCCGCCGGAGCCGAACGGGTATCTGCATATAGGTCACGCGAAGGCTATCTGTATAGATTTCGCTACTGCCGAAAAGTATGGAGGAAGCTGCAATCTCAGATTTGATGATACCAACCCGACGAAAGAGGACGTTGAGTATGTTGACGCTATAGAAGAAGACATAAAGTGGCTGGGATTTCACTGGGACCATGTTTATTTCGCTTCGGACTATTTTGATTTTATCTACGAATGCGCCCTGAAACTTATTGATAAGGGGCTCGCGTATGTGGACGAATCTTCGCCGGACGAGATACGGGAAATGAGGGGAACGCTCACCGAAGCCGGAAAGGAAAGCCCCTGCCGCAACAGACCGGTTGAAGAGACCCGCGATTTGTTTCGCAGAATGACGGCGGGAGAATTCGAGAACGGCGCCATGGTGCTGAGAGCGAAAATAGATATGGCGTCCTCGAATATAAATATGCGCGACCCGATAATTTACCGGATTATGCATGCTCATCATCACCGGACGGGCGATAAATGGTGCGTTTATCCGATGTACGATTTTGCCCATCCTTTAAGCGACGCCAAAGAGGGCGTGACACATTCGCTGTGCTCGCTTGAGTTTGAAAACCACCGGCCGCTTTACGACTGGTTTTTAAAGGTGCTTGAGATACCTCATCCTCCGAGACAGATAGAGTTTGCCAGAATGAACGTAAACTATACCCTTACGAGCAAGCGCAAATGCTTAAAGCTTGTAAACGACGGATTGGTATCGGGATGGGACGATCCGCGTATGGCGACGATATGCGGTATGAGAAGAAGAGGTTATCCGGCAGAGGCGATACGCGCGTTTGTCGAAAAAATCGGGGTTTCAAAGGCATACAGCGTAATCGATTATGCCCTGCTGGAATCCTGCGTAAGAGATTATTTAAACGAGAACGCCGACAGGGCGATGGCGGTGCTGCGTCCGCTTAAAGTAGTGATAGACAATTACCCTGAGGATAAGACCGATGTGATAGAGGTAGAGATAAATCCCAATAAACCGGAGCTTGGAAAGAGAACGGTAACATTTTCAAAGGAAATTTACATTGAGCAGGACGATTTTATGCTTGATCCTCCCGGAAAGTATTTCAGGCTGTGTCCCCAGAAGGAAGTGCGTCTCAAAGGGGCTTACTATATAAAGTACGCTTCTCACGAAACCGACGCGGACGGAAATATTACGGCGGTGCACTGCACCTATGACCCTGAGAGCTTCGGAGGAGAGACGCCTGACGGCCGCAAGGTCAAGGGAACGCTTCACTGGGTAAACGCGCGCTCCTGCAGGGACGCTCAGGTTCGTCTTTACGAGAGGCTTTTCAATGTGCCCAATCCCAGTGACGAGGAGGGTGTTTCCTCTTTTGCGGAAAATCTTAATCCTCAGTCGCTGACGGTGCTTGAAGGCTGCAAGATAGAAGAAGGTCTGGACAGTGCGGTCCCCGGAACCACATTCCAGTTTATGCGGCAGGGATATTTTACGGTAGATACCGATTCCGCAAAAGACCGTCCTGTATTTAACAGAACGGTAGCGCTAAAGGACTCCTTTGCGAAAAAGGCATAGAGGAAGGTATAATTATGACGGTAACGGTACTGGATGTATATGAGTTTTTAAACAGCTGTTTCCCGGCAGAGACCGCATGTGATTTCGATAATGCGGGACTGCTTGTCGGGGATGCCGAGGCTGAGGTTAAAAAGGCTCTTATAGCGCTTGACTGTACCGCCGCCGCTGTGCGAAAAGCGGTGAGTGAAGGCTGTAATCTTTTAATAACCCACCATCCGGTCATATTTTCACCCATCAAAAATGTGCTTGCCGGAAGCCTTGTTTACGAGCTTGTGAAAAACGGGATTTCGGTCATATCCATGCATACAAATATGGATATGGGCGGCGGAGGCGTAAACGACTGTCTGTGCAGAGCGCTGGGACTTGCCGATGTTGCGCCCCAGCCAGATAAGGACGGATATATCCTTAAAGGCGGGAATATAAAAGCGGTTTCCGCCGACAGTTTCGCGAAAAAAATAAAAGACGCTCTCGGAGGAACGGTAAAATACGCCGACGGAGGCAGGAAAATCGAGAAAGTGCTGGTATGCTCGGGAAGCGGAGGGGAATTTGCCGAAACCGCCAAAAGCAAAGGGTTTGACGCGCTGGTTACGGCGGAGGTGAAGCACCATCAGTTTTTGCAGGCGGCAGAGAGCGGTATCTCGATTTTTGACGCCGGACACTTTGAAACCGAGGATGTGGTTATAGAGCCGCTTAAATACCGGCTGCAAAAACGGTTTGACAGTATTGAGTTCCTGACCTTTCATAAAACATATATAAAAAGCGTATAAATCCAGGGCTGTCCGGTGAACCGGGCAGCCTTTTGTTTCGGAATTCGGTATTTCAGGACGTAATTTAAAAGGCGCGGATTTCATATAATTGTATCAGCATTTGTTTGGAGGATTTTATGATAGACCTGCATTGTGACACGTTGAGCCTGCTTGAAAAAAGCGGGGAAGAGCTTTACAGCAACCGGCTGTGCGTGGATTTGGAAAAGCTTGGAAAGGCGGGTGTAACAGCCGAGTTTTTTGCCTGTTTTGTTGATATGGGTCGGTTTTCGGGCAGCGGAAAAATCGAGGACGCATACAGATATGTCTGCGGACTGCTTGAATACGGCAAAGCCGAGTTTGAAAAAAATTCCGCAAGGATCGCTTTGGCGGAAAGTGCCGCCGATTACTTTAAATTTAAGGCTGAGGGTAAAATCTCGGCATTTCTTACGGTCGAGGAGGGCGGGATTATCGGTGAGGATATAAACAAAATAGATTTTTTGTATTCACGGGGGGTAAGGCTTATAACGCTTTGCTGGAATCATGAAAATTCCATAGGCTTTCCAAACAGCGAGGATCCTGCCGAAATGGAGAAGGGACTGAAATCGTTCGGATTTGACGCGGTGGAAAAAATGAACCAAAAAGGGATAATAATAGATGTTTCGCATCTGTCCGACGGGGGATTTTACGACGTTCTCAAAAAGAGCAGGGCTCCGGTCGCCGCGTCACATTCAAACGCGAGGGCAATTTGCCCTCATCCGCGCAACTTATCTGACGGTATGATAAAGGCATTGGCTGAAAAGGGCGGAATTGCCGGGGTGAATTTTTATCCGTATTTTTTAAACCAAAGCGGCACTGCGTCTTTAGAGGATATATCGGAGCATATTATGTATATGCACAAAACGGGCGGAGAAGATTTTACCGCGATAGGCACCGATTTTGACGGATTTGACGGAGCGCCGTCCGGAATAGAAGATATAGGTCAGGCAGAAAGGCTGTTTTGGAATTTGAAAAACCGCGGTCTTACCGAAAGGCAGATCGAAAAAATATCGTACCTGAACGCGGAAAGGATAATTAAAAGCGTTGTAAAATAGTACGGAATGCGGCAGAACCGCAGTCTGCCGACGCCGCGGAAAACCTTCGGGCAAATGGAAATAAGCGGCTTGAGCAAGGTAAAATTTGTAAGCGTCATAAACATTTTTTCTCTGCAATGACGCATATAAAAAAACACTTGAATTAACAAGAAGATTATGTATAATATTATAGTGATTTGACTTAAAGTACGGCGTTTTAAGCTTTCAGAGGGAGCATAAGCGCGTCCTTATAAAATCAAAGGGGAACGGTGTCTATGATAAAGGATTTCAAATTTACCGCTGAGGATAAGCGGGTAAGAAAAGACATACTGCCTGTAAGAATAGTGCTTAAGGGCAGAGGCGTGTCGGGAGCGGCATGCCTGCTGAAAAGCAAGGACTACCAGACAACATCCGGATCGAATGTGTCCTATGCTGTAATGAAAAACGGCAGCCGCGGCAAAAACGCGTTTATCGTTCTGGATTTCGGCTGTGAATTTCACGGTTCGCTCAGGATTATCACCTCGTGGGTTAATTCCGAAGGAAACCGCGGCAAGGTAAGGATAACGCTTGGCGAGTCCCTGACAGAGGCGATGAGCGAGATAGGAAAAAAAGGCGCCTGCAACGACCACAGTCCGAGAGATTTTGTGCGTGAGATAGGAATGTTTTCAGACAATGAATACGGACTCGGGGGATTTCGTTACGCAAGGGTGGAATTACTAAGTCCCGACTGTGAGATGAGGGTGCAGTCTGTAAACGGAGTATTTATTTATACTGATTTGGAATACATGGGAAGTTTTTGCTGTAACGATGAAAAAATAAATAAAATATACGATGTCGCGGCGTATACGGTGCATCTGAATATTCAGCGTTATGTGTGGGACGGAATAAAGCGTGACCGTCTGGTATGGATAGGTGATATCAATCCAGAGGCACTGGCGATACGCACGGTTTTCGGCAGATGTGATGAAATCGAGAAAACGATTGATTTTTTCCGCAGAAACACTCCGCCTGAAGGCTGGATGAACGGTATGCCGACTTATACGCTTTGGTGGCTGATTACGGTTCATGACTGGTATAGCAGCTGCGGCTGCAAAGCTTTCATAAACCGTCAGAAAAGTTACGTGCTTAAGGTGACGGAGCGGATACTGTCACTTATAGATGACAACGGTTCAACCGAACGTTTTCCGGGCAGATTTCTCGACTGGCCGACAAGCGAACTTAAGGAAGCGGACGACGGAGTACGCGGACTTATATGCCAGGCGCTGACGGCCTGCGGCAGACTTGCCGGAATTTACGGCAGACAGGATTTAGCGCTGAAATGTGAGACTAAAGCGGCGGCGGTAAGAGAGATTTCCGGCAATTCAAACGGCATAAAAACCGTGGCTGCGTTTCTTTACAACGCCGGAATACCCGACGTCAGCGGCGACGCCGCGGAGATACTTTCATCCGGCGGCGCAAAGGGAATGTCGACGTTTATGTCATATTATGTTTTGGGTGCGCTCAGCCGCGCCGGGCGCGCTGAACAGGCTTTGGACATGCTCAGGGAATATTACGGAGGAATGCTCGATTTAGGGGCTACTACTTTCTGGGAAGATTTCAATATTGAATGGGCGGATAATGCCGTGGGGATAGATGAGCTTCCCGATGACAGCAGGCCCAATATACACTCGGATTTCGGAGGGTACTGCTATAAAGGGCTCAGGCACAGCCTCTGCCACGGCTGGAGCGCGGGGCCGGTACCGTTTCTCAACGATTTCATTTTAGGAATAAAAGTGACTGAAGCCGGCTGCAAATCGGTTGAAATTAAGGGTAATTTAGGAAATCTTGAATGGGCGGAAGGAACCTTCCCCACCCCTTACGGAATACTGTACGTAAGACATGAGAAGGCAGCCGACGGAAGTATAAAAACCGTATACAAAGCGCCCGCAAGCGTAAAGGTAACGGTAAAGGAATAATTATATGCAAAAAACACATAAGAATTTCAAAACGACAAAGTACGCCTGTTTTACGGCATATTTTACAATGTCGTCGGTATTCAGTCTGCCGCCGGTCTTATTTTTGATTTTTCGTCAGCTGTATGATATTTCATATACGCTTTTGGGCACGTTAGTGCTTGTGAATTTTTGTACGCAGCTTATCATAGATCTTATTTTTTCGGTGTTTTCAAAGCATTTTAATATAAAGAAAACCGTAAGAATAATGCCGCTTGTCACTACGGCGGGGCTTGTGATATATGCCGCGGTTCCGGCTGTTTTCCCTGATTTCGCATATATAGGGCTTATTATCGGGACGGTGGTATTTTCAGTCGCGGCGGGACTGTCAGAGGTGCTGTTGAGTCCTACTATAGCGGCGATACCGTCGGATAATCCTCAGAGGGATATGAGTGCGCTCCATTCGCTGTATGCGTTCGGTGTGTTTACGGTGGTTGTAATAAGCACGCTGTTTCTTAAAATTTTCGGCAATGAAAACTGGATATATCTCACAATGTTCTGGGCGGTTCTGCCGATCATAGCTGCCGTTATGTTTATGATATCTCCCATGCCGGAATTAGGCGCTCATCCTGATGTTTCCAAAACTGCCGCAGGCAAAGAGAAAATTACCGGTATTGCGCTGTGTCTCGGCTGTATATTTTTCGGCAGCTGCGCCGAAAACGGGATGTCGAATTGGATATCCGGATATATGGAGGCTGCGCTTAATATAGATAAAGCCTTAGGCGATATATTGGGTATGGCAATGTTTGCGATACTCTTGGGAATAGCGAGAATAGCTTATTCGAGGTATGGAAAACATATTTTAAGGGTATTGTTTATAGGTATGGCGGGAGCATCGGTATGCTATCTTACGGCAGGGTTAACAAGAAGCGCCGCCGCCGCGCTTGCCGCCTGTGTTTTGACGGGACTGTTCACATCTATGCTGTGGCCGGGTACGCTTATTATGATGGAGGAAAAAATGCCGGGTCTCGGAGTTACGGCTTACGCGCTTATGGCGGCGGGAGGAGATTTAGGAGCGTCTGTGTCTCCGCAGCTGATGGGAATTGTGACAGACAAGGTGTCTGCAAGCGGGTTTGCGGAAAGTCTATCTTTTAAGCTGGGACTTACTTGTGAGCAGATAGGACTTAAGGCCGGCATGTTGGTTTCGGCGGTATTTCCTATTTTAGGCACGGTTTTGGTATTGTTTACAATAAGATATTTTAAAAAGCAGAAAAAGAGGATCAGTTAAAATCAGCAATACTTGCCGAACAAGGTACTAAAAGAGGCGTAAATTTTATAAAAAATTGTACAAAAGGTATATTTTGTGGTGAATTTAATAAAAATACACAATATATAGTTGACAAATATAAAAAATTGTTGTAGAATGATATTGCTTTCATATAACTGACGGATTTGCAGATTACTGCAGGGGAGTATGAAAGCTGTATGCCGACCGTCTGGGCGATTCAGTTTTATTTCAAAAGCTGTGTCGCCTTTTTTAGACTTTGATTTTTCGGAGGAATAGCAATGGAACATAAGAATTGGACTGGTTTTAAGACAGGAAAATGGCAGGACGAAATCAATGTGAGGGATTTCATTCAGTCTAACTATAAAGAATACTGCGGCGGCGAGGAATTTTTAAGCGGCCCCACTGAAAGAACAAAAGCTGTAATGAAAAAGGTAAACAATCTTTTTGCGCTTGAAAGACAGTACGGCGGGGTTTTGGATATAGATACAGCGACGGTATCGTCGCTTACAAGCTACGCTCCGGGATATATTGACAAGGAAAACGAACTGATAGTAGGTATGCAGACCAACCGTCCTTTAAAGCGGGGGGTAAATCCTTTCGGAGGCATGAGAATGGTTCGTCAGGCGTGCGAAGCCTACGGATATAAACTGGGAGAGAATATAGAAGAGGAATTCCGTTACCGCACCACTCATAATGACGGTGTTTTCCGAGCATACACAGACGAGATGCGCAAAGCGAGGAGAAGCCATGTGATAACCGGACTGCCCGACGCTTACGGAAGAGGCAGGATAATAGGAGATTACAGAAGAATAGCGCTTTACGGAATAGACAGATTGATAGAAGAAAAGCAAAAGGACAAGCAGGCGCTGGCAGGCGGGGATTTTGATGCCGATAAGATCCGTCTGGATGAAGAACTGTATCAGCAGATAAGATTTTTAGGATATATGAAAGAAATGGCTCAGATGTACGGATGCGATATAAGCCAGCCGGCAGCGAACACCAGAGAAGCGATACAGTGGACATACTTCGGGTATCTTGCCGCAATCAAGGAGCAGAACGGTGCGGCAATGTCTCTGGGAAGGGTAAGCACGTTTTTTGATATTTATATAGAAAGAGATATAAATAACGGAAATCTCACTGAATCCGGGGCTCAGGAGCTTATTGATGATTTTGTAATTAAGCTGAGAATAGCGCGGCATCTGCGCACTCCCGAATACAATGAACTTTTCGGAGGAGACCCGATGTGGATAACCGAGGCGGTAGGCGGTATGGGAGAGGACGGCAGGACTCTTGTTACCAAAAGCAGCTACCGTATTCTGAATACGCTTTACACGCTGGGTTCTTCACCTGAGCCGAACCTCACGGTACTTTGGTCGAAAGACCTGCCCGAAGCATTTAAGCGGTTTTGCGCGAAGGTATCGGTTGATACCGATTCCATACAGTATGAGAACGACGATATTATGCGTCCGGTATACGGGGACGATTACGCTATAGCCTGCTGTGTTTCGGCGATGAAGGTAGGAAAGCAGATGCAGTTTTTCGGAGCGCGCTGCAATCTGGCTAAGCTTTTGCTTATAGCGATAAACGGCGGATATGATACAACCAGTAAAATCAATATAGGACCGCAGATGCCGGTAATGAGCGGGGACAGGCTGGACTACGGCGAGGTAACAGAGAGGCTGGATATTTATATTGCGTGGCTCGCGAAACTTTATGTAAATACAATGAATATCATACACTATATGCATGATAAATACGCGTACGAGAAATCCCAGATGGCGCTGCACGACACTGATGTCGAGCGGTTTATGGCGTTCGGTATAGCCGGGCTTTCGGTTATAGCGGATTCATTGAGCGCGATAAAGTTTGCGAATGTAAAGCCGATAAAGGACGAGGACGGATATATCACCGAGTTTGAAACTGTCGGAGATTTTCCGAAATACGGAAACGACGATGACCGTGTGGATATGATAGCCAAGGAGCTCACTCACAAAATGATAACCGAGCTTCGCCGTACTCCTGCGTACCGCAATGCAGTACACACACTTTCGGTGCTTACAATAACATCAAATGTTATGTACGGAAAGCATACCGGCGCTACGCCTGACGGCAGGGCTGACGGCGCCGCGTTTGCTCCGGGAGCGAATCCCATGCACAACCGTGAGGAGAACGGCGCGCTGGCGTCGCTTAATTCGGTAGCGAAAATCAGTTATGATGACTGCCGTGACGGTATATCAAATACATTTTCAATTACGCCGAATACGCTGGGGAAAAACGAAGAGGAGCGTATAGGAAATCTGGTTTCTATCTTAGACGGTTATTTTGCGAAAAAAGCGCATCATATAAATGTAAATGTCCTGAATCGTGAAACACTGGTAGAAGCTTACAACAATCCTGAAGCGTATCCCAATCTCACCATAAGAGTTTCGGGGTATGCGGTCAATTTCCATAAGCTTTCCAGAGAACAGCAGCGAGAGGTTATAAGCCGAACCTTCCATGAGGCGATGTAAGATAAAAGTCCGCCGGCAGAATATCTGCCGGCGGTTTGCGGATATGAAAGGATAACAGATGAGTTCTGATTTTTTGAAAGGGCGGGTAAACGCGATACAGTCCTTGGGTACGCTCGACGGACCGGGAGTACGGTTTGTGGTTTTTTTGCAGGGCTGCAATTTAAACTGCGGTTGCTGTCATAATCCGGAAACACGCGCCGCGGAAGGCGGAACCGAGTATACGTCCTATGAAATAGCCGAAAAGGCGGAGCGTTACAAAGAGTATTTCGGCAAAGACGGCGGAATCACCCTTTCGGGAGGAGAGCCGCTGATTCAGGCAGAATTTGCCGGGGAAATATTCAGCCTCTGTAAGCAAAAGGGCATAAATACCTGTCTTGACACATCCGGAAGCATACTGAATCCGGCTGTAATCCGACTGCTTGATGTAACAGACTGTATTTTACTGGATATAAAATACACCGACGATAAACTGTACAGGGAATATGCCGGATGCGCAATGGAAAAGCCGCTGAGGTTTTTAGAAGTGGCTGACAGCAAAAATATTCCGGTAATTCTGCGTCAGGTTACAATACCGTCGATCAACGATAACCGTGAAAATATTTTAAAGCTTAAAGAGATAGCGCGGCGGCATAAGTGCGTAAAAAAAATCGAGCTGCTGCCGTTTAAAAAGCTTTGCGTTACAAAGTACGAAAAAATGGGTATACCTTTCAGATTTGCCGGTATTCCCGAACCGACGGCAGAGCAGATGAGGAACCTTAACGATATTTTAGATAAAGAATAACAGCGGTACGCTTTTAAGCGTACCGCCGTTTTATTGGCTAAAAAATATTAAAGCTTGTAAACTCCGGGCAGATCACAGATATTCTGGGTATCGAAAACCACTTTGTCTGCCAGCAGATTCATATTTTGCTTTATTTCGTCATGTTTTACCATAATGATAACAAGGTCTACATCGTCTAAAAATTTATTGAGGTCATGATACTGATTTTCAACAATATCGTCTTTGATGAACGGATCATATACTTTCAGCGGTTCTGCCAAATGCTCTTTCTGGGATTCAAGCAGCTGAAGTGTGGGACTTTCACGGAAATCGTCAACATTTTCTTTATAGGTCAGTCCGTAAATACCTACACGCTTGTAGTCGGTAAGACCATTTTCTTCCATGATTTCAGATGTGCGCTTTAATACGAAAGCCGGCATCGATGCATTGATATTCATTGATGCGCCGATAACCTTTGTAAGCTCAGGGTAATCTCCTACCAAAAACCACGGGTCAACCGAAATGCAGTGTCCGCCGACGCCCGGTCCGGGGCTCAGGATATTTACGCGCGGATGCATATTGCAGATTTTTATGATTTCATAGACGTCCATACCGTCGTGTGAGCAGATTTTTGCCAGCTCGTTGGCGAACGCTATGTTTACGGCACGGAATGTGTTTTCTACCACCTTGGTCATCTCGGCGCTTTTAATATCTGTGACAATAACGTCACCGTCGGTGGTTTTGCGGTAGATATCCGCTATCTTTTCGCCGATTGCGCGGTCGTCGGCGCCGATAGTTCTTGAATTATGCTGAAGCTCGTAAACCATATTTCCCGGGATTATTCTTTCGGGAGCATGCACTAAATTTACCTTTTTATTTATTATGGGTTTTATGAAAGTGTCAATTGTTCCGGGGGATACGGTGGATTCTATAACGATTATGCTGTTTTCCCTGCATACATCAAGTACATTCTGTGTGGCAGCTACTACGTATGAAGCGTCCACCTTCTTGCTGAACTTGTCATAAGGGGTGGGTACAGAGACAATGTAAACATCGGCATCGGCGTATTTGTTGGAAAAGGTCAGGTTGCCTGAGTCTACCGCTCTGAAGAAAAGTTCTTCGAGGCCTTCCTCCTTAAAAGTGATCTGTTTTTTGTTAAGGGTGGCGACTATGGATTCGTTATAATCCGTACCTACTACTGTAAATCCTGCGTTTGCCATTGTAATCGCGGTGGGAAGTCCTATATAACCCAAGCCCACAACATTGATTTTCATAAACTTCATTTCCTTTCGGTTTTGTATTGATTTATTTTTATATTTTGGAAATATTTTACGCTATTTTAGCATAGCTGTCCTCATATTTATGGATAAGCCATACCCCTATCATTGTGAGTATTATCCCCATTATGAACCAGCAAAACAGCAGAATATAATTAGGCGCTATGCCGTTAAAGAAGGTTTTTCTGAACTGGTGAATAATAGCGGCTATCGGATTGCAGATAAGCATTACCGTACTGTAAGGCTTCGGTATTCGCTCGCCGATATCATAGAATATACCTGAGAAATAGAATAAGAATCTGAATACGATACTTATAATATTGGAAAGATCTTCGATAAACACTCCGAAATGCAAAAGTATTGTACCCATGCCGAAAGCCACGCTGTAAAGAGTTGCTAAAATTATCGGGAAATTGAGCATCTGAAGGGTAAAAGGAACCTTAAAAATCAGCATAAGTATCAGAATAAGGAAAAAAGAAATCATAAATTTGAAAAGAAAAACAAATGATTTAGATATTAGAAATATATATTTTGGCATGTAAACTTTATTGATGATACCAATGTTATTTTTGACCGTTTTTACGCTTCCCTGAACTATACGGTTGAAAAGATCCCAGGCTGTAAGACCTATAAACACAAATACCGGAAATCCCGGCTGGTTATTTCCGAACACAACGACTACGACAAAAGTATAAATAAGCATATAAAACAGGGGATCCAAGATCCACCATATCCAGCTAAGATAAGAGTTTGCGATCTCGGCTTTAAGCTCTGCTTTTGCCTGATATTTGGCATATTTTATATGCTTTTGCACATTAGCAAAAAATTTTTTCATAAGCTTTCTCCTGTTTACTTTGCATCTTTCATGAAAATTTCATAATCTCGGATTACTTTTTCTGGATCTCCGATTTCTTTTACCTTGCCTTCATGAAGCCATAAGACCTCGTCGCAAAGCTCTTTCAGAGTACCCATGCTGTGAGAGACGATTACTACCGTGCGGTTTTCATCGGCAATGATTTCACGCATTTTTTTACCGCTTTTTTCCCTGAATTGAATGTCTCCTACGCTCAAAACTTCGTCGATAAGCATTATGTCGGTTTCAAGCAGCGCTGTAATAGAAAAAGCCAGCTTGGAATACATACCGCTGGAATAGGTCCTTACGGGTTTGTATATAAAATTGCCCAGACCTGCAAATTCGATTATTTCAGGAGCTTTAGCCCGTATTTGCTCTTCGGAAAAACCCATAAGCAGACCTGCTAAAATAATATTTTCAAATCCGGTCAGTTTGTTTTGAAATCCCGTGCCTATGGACATCAGAGATACGGTATTTCCCTTTAAGTCTACAGTTCCGCTGTCCGGAGAAAAAATTCCCGAAATTGCACGCAATAGCGTAGATTTACCGCTGCCGTTTTTTCCGACAATACCTAAAATTTTGCCTTTTTCAACCGAAAAGCTTACACCTCTGAGCGCTTCAAATTCTTCATTGCGGTTCAATTTGAAATGCAGAAGAGACTGTTTTATGGTTACTTTTTTCAGTTCTTTGTATTTTACGGATAAATCTTTTACCTCTATGGCGATGCTCATAAATCCGTATCCTCCTATTCGTGTGACAGGATTTTAATAATAATGTCAGACTTCCGGGATTGTTTTATACTTAATATATTTTGATTTCCTGAAATATTACGCAGAAAAATTTAAGTTCATTAATCAATTATGTTTTTACTGTTGCTATCTCATAAAAAAATAAATCAAGTTAAAATTAACGTTGACTTGCCCGGATAATAACGTCACTTCGTCGTTATCTTCAAATTTATTAAAATCCCGATGGGTGTTGATTTGCAGGCTGAATGCTGTTGCTTATGCCAAATAGTCAAGTAGGATGCGGTCTTTATTGGTAAAGTTGAGCCACATCATTTTATAATTGGAAAGTTTTGCCTGATACTTTTTGAAATAATCAAAATCGGCAAAGCATATATCAGGATTTTCCCGGATTATCTTATGAATCATTATATTATAACTCGTATTATTTATTAAAATAAAGAGTTTTGTGTTGTATTTTTGCAAATTAGAATAATCTTGTTTGATTGCAGTAAGTTCACTGAGATCTTTCATTATATAACAATAATACGTTATATATTTTTCTCTTTTCGGTATAGTATTATTATGGTTTAAAATGCGGTTTATTCTTTTTGCAAGATTGTATAAAAACGGACTTTTTTTGACAAGACGTATTAAGAAGTTTATCATTCTATTCCTCCGTTAATCAATAACATTCAATATACTCTCCCAAATGATCGGAAGGTCGTAGTTTTCTTTGACAAACTGTTTGCTGTTTTGGGATAAAGCCTCATATTCCTCATCGTTTTGGTTTAAGGAGATGATCCGTTCGGCAATGTCTGAAGGAGACTTTTCTGTTACGTCTTTGGGGTAAACATATTCTATGCCTTCCCAGTCAAGCGCAAGACCTACGCCGCCGCTTGCCATTCCTTCAAACGGCGCCACATGAAAGCTTTCGGGGAAAGTTCTGTCACTTAGCGACAGAACATATCCGATTTTTTTGAGAAAATCGGAAGTTTTGATCCATCCTGTGTAAATTACCGAATCCTCAAGTCCTAAGTCTTTAATTTTTTGATAGGTATCAAGATAGTATTGCTTCTGCTCCGGTATATTCCAGGTGTTGGCAAATTCTTCGGGACGTTTGCCGGCAAGATAAAGCTTATAGCGGCTGTCGGTTTCTTTCAGTATTTTAAGCACATCGACAGCTCTGCTGAATCCTTTGAGCTTGGGCAAAAAGCCTATCATGCCGATATTGTATTTATATCCTTCTTCTTTCTCCGAAGAATAACTATCCACATCAATAAAGTTGTTTATGACCGTGACCTTATGCCTGCTGACACGGAATTTTTCTATGAAATGCTCCATCCAGTAATATGCAACGGTTATAAGCTTATCTACATTTTGCCATTTTACTTTTGTGCCGTAATTTTTGGAAATTTCAAATTTGTGTGCTCTTATATAAAGCTTTTGAAAGCTGTAAATGTGCATAGAATACCACTGGGCATTCAAAAGCAGCCATTCACACCAGATTATATCCTGTTTCTGCAAAAGTTTTTTGGATTCTGCAACATCTAACAGGGTATATTCGGGATACTGCTGAACAGTCAGCTCAAATTCCCGCTCAAAATACGGGAAAAGCTGCTTTATAAACTTAAGGTCATGACCGGTAATCAAAAGCCGCATTTTTTTTGAGGGATATTCCGCAAGAGCCTTTGATACGCTTTTGTATATATTTTCAGGTGAAAAGCGCTCAACCCTCTGAGTCAAATTTTCTGCTAAATCCTCAAATTCATTATCTTCTGAAAAGAATTTTGCGATCTTTTCAACGCATTCGTCAACGCTTTCTGCGTACAAGGGATAGTCTTCCCCTAAAACATCTGTATGCATTTTTGTTTTTCTGAGAACTAAGGGAACATTGCAGAAGCAGTATTCCAGCACCTTTGACGAAAGCTCCAGTGATTCGTCATTATCAACGCTGCTGCTTCTGAAGGAATAACCCAATTCGCAGGAATTTATTATTTTGGTGGTTTCGGATTTTGGAAGTGAACCGTAGAATTTGATATTTGGTGAATTTTTTAGCTTTGCTAATATTTCGTCCATATAGTCATACATATCGGGATTGAATTTATCGCCTATGAAATGCAGAGTTATTTCACGGTCGATTTTATACAGCCTGTCCATTATCTCAATGAGTTCAAGTATATTCCAGTCTTTTGCTATTTTCCCTGCGTAAACTATGCTTTTCTTAATTTTATCGCAAGGCTTGATGCCATCTTTGAATATCATCGGATTAAGGATCTGGAACTTTTCGCCGTCAACGCTTAATATATCCTTTAAATATTCTCGCATTTGTACTGTCTGGACAAAAAACTGATTTACCCGGCTGTAAATGTATGAAAGCGTATCTTTTTCCTGCTGTGAAATCAAATCCTTCCTGTGACAGAAATTTGTCAGGTACGGTATCAGCTTTGAAGCCAGACGGTCATCTTTGACTATGGACTGTACAACTTCAAACCCCCGTACTATGATACAGGAGTAATCGCGAAGATCATCGATTTTTGTCATTACTTTTACAATATTTTTTTCATCTATAAATTCGTTTTTGGGAACAAATTCACCGCCCTCTAAAAAAGAGATATTTTCTCTGTAAACAAGCTCTTCAGATAAGACGGAGCGCCTAATCGGAGCTTTTAGAAGTATATCTACAACATTGTTTTTGTCGTTTGACAACAGTTTGGCAAGCGATATCAGCCAGACCGATGATCCGTCTATAATATTAAGACTAACGTCCCCGTACAGCAATATTTTTTTCTTCACAGATAGTTTCCTTTCTACTTCCCAAGTATTACCAAAATAATGAATTTTAACAGTTTTATTTGTCTGAAAATTCTTTTAGGCTCTTTTATCAGCCGGTAAAACCATTCAAGACCGATTTTCCGGAATTTTTCCGGAGCTCTTTTAACCGTTCCGGAATATACATCAAATGAACCGCCCACGCCCATAAATATTTTACAGCAGAGCCGGTCCATATTATTTATTATCCACTTTTCCTGACAGGGCGAACCTAACGCAACAAAAATAATGTCGGGTTTACCGGCATTTATTTTTTCTGTTATTTTATTGTTATCCTTTTCGTAACCGTTTATATGTCCTGCGATAACGATTCCCGGAAATTTCTTTTTCAGCGCCGCTTCCGCTCCGGTTACTGATTCCTCTTTTGCGCCGTATAAAAAAATTCTGTATCCGTTGTCACGGCTGAGCCTGCACAGCGCGTCCATGCTTTCTATCCCCGTTACACGCGATTTGATATTCCCTTTTTTCAGCCGTGAGGCCATAACCACGCCGATTCCGTCAGCGATAGGATAGTCGGCCTTTTCAAGCAGCTCAAACAGTTCCCTGTCCCTGCGCGCTTTTAAAATCTTTTCCGGATTTATCGCCACTATAAAAGATTTTCTGTCTTCGGCTATATCGGATGAAACTTTGTTTTCAAGGCCGTCATAATTTAAATCTGATACGGCTACACCCAATATCCGCTCTTTATTCATCTGTTATACCACACCTTTTAAAAAGCGAAAATCACTGTAATGAGATATATTATACAATATATAAACTGAAAATACAATGGTTATTATTAAGTAAACAAAATGTCAGAAACTGTGTTTTTTGTTTATTATTTTATGCACGGGTCTTTTACTACCTTTTCGGGAGGAACTTCAAGCAGCACCGGATTGTTAAGATATTTCTGCATCTTTCTGAAGGCGGAAGCGAAATACGAACCTGAACATATACGTTCGTCCATTACTATTCCGAGGGGCATACAGCGCTCAAATATAATTTCAGATCCTTTACGGCGAGGCACTTCACGCAGGTTGCCCATAGTTATAAACAAACTGGTCGTACCGAAATTATAGCAATGATGGTATATATGATTCGTTCTGATTGATATAAGGTTTGATATCGCCAGGCTGTTATGAAACGGCGACATGGCTATAAGGGATTTCGGTAGCAAGCCGTATCTGTCTAAAACTTTGAAGAGCGGTACGCCGATACCCAAAATTCCGGGCACGCTTAAAAGGATTTTTATCATTTTTTCGGTTCCGTTGTTTTGGGGTGCATTGCGGTTTTCGTTTACATAGGCATTTATCTTGTCGTTTACCTGGAAGACAGTATCGGTATTTTCAAAATACATTTTAGACATAGTGCCATGACCGCCCGAGCCGCTTTTAAGAACGACCATTGCTACGGAATATTCGTTTCTGGCATAAGCCTTTTTGTTGACAATAAAGCGGTTAAGTTCGGGATATTCCGCAACTGTGTGCAGGTACGCTGCAATAAGCACTGCCATGTGGCTTACGGGAAGATTTTGCTTTCGCTTTGCATTAAGATATTCGTGTATAGGATCATACGGAATATCAATAGTAACCATATTCATTGCATCGATGCGTTTATCCATGATATGCGCCGCAACAGTATACATCGGATCGGCATTTCTGAGTCTTTTTCCGTCTGCTCGCATAAGTCTCGTCCCCCTGTGCCGAAAACGGCATAAGTAATTAATTCAAAAATCATAATATATGTATATTCAGTCCAGACCACTGTATAAGACAATAATCCACATTCTTTTATATTCTAACATATTTCAACATTTTTTACAATACTTTTTTAGCGGTCGAAGGTTTGAATAAAAAACACCTTGAAGAAAGCGGAATATTTGTGTTATTATATTTCAGGTGATTTATATGTTTAGTGTAATATTTGATATGGACGGAACGCTGTTTGATACACAGCGGATATTTATTCCCGCGTGGGACAGCATAGGAGAAAGTTTGGGAATAAAAAATATGGGCAGACATATACCGGCGGTTTGCGGTATGAATAAAGAGGGCGGCAACGCGTATTTGAGAGAGCATTTTCCCGGAATAGACACCGAGGCTTTCAGAAAGGCCGAGGCAGAATACGTTGAAAAAAATCTGGTTGTGAGATTCATGCCGGGCGCGCCGCAGCTTCTGAAGTTTTTAAAGGATAACGGCATAAAGACAGCGCTTGCCACAGGCACTTCGAGAAAATCCACAGAGCATCACTTGAAGGAGACCGGTATCAGCGGTTATTTTGATGCTATGGTCTGCGGCGGGGAGGTAAAGAACGGAAAACCGGCTCCCGATATTTATCTGACGGCCGCGAAACTGATCGGCGAAAGCCCGCAAAACTGTTTTGTGCTGGAGGATTCATTCAACGGGATAAAAGCGGGGTACAGCGCGGGGATGAAATGTATAGGAGTACCGGATGTGGTGCCTTTTACGGAAGAAGACCGTAAGCTTATGTACGCGCAAATCAAAACTCTTGATGAGGCGATAGATATTTTCAAAAGGCTGCTTGACAGCAAAGAAAGCAGTATAAAAACGTGGATATAAGGTAATACCGCGGTGCAGTTTAATATATGAATAAGCAAAATATGTAAAAAACGGCAGATATTTTTCTGCCGTTTTTGTTTAATATACGGATTAAGGGCATATTCTGAACGTGAAGCGAAAAAATCTAAACAGATATGTGCCGCATCAAAAATTCGGTTCGGCAGCAAACTAAGGACCGCACATATAAATAAAGTTAAGTCTGCTACTGAGACGCGTTTACAAGAGCGTCGTATTCCCGGGCTATAAGAGCCCATGTCACAGCGCCTACGGCGCCTGATTCTTCAAGACCGAACAGTTTTTGAAATTCTTTGACCGCGGCTTCCGTTTGGTCGCCAAAATATCCCGTGACAGAAACGGTTGGGATTTCCCTGATAATCTGAGATATCGCGGAGAGATAGGTCTGAAGATCGGCTACAGAGTCATTACGCATACCCTTGGTCAGAAAATAACCGGGATAAAGCTTGGCGTACGGTCCCGAATATCCCGGCGGGAGTGATTCTACCGTATCGGTATAAACACGGGTTATGGTATTCCAGGTATCGTTGTCGACTATTCCGGTAACCGGCAGACCGTAAAAACTCTGAAAACGTTCGACCGCATCTATGGTAGCGGAATCAAAAACAGAGGTCAGCGGTACCGGCGCCAGCGCACCGTTAAAGTAAGCTATTACGCTTAAATAATACTGCAGAGTTCTTACCGGAATACCGCTGGCTCCCGATTCCA
Source organism: uncultured Clostridia bacterium (assembly GCA_944384855.1). Lineage (GTDB taxonomy): Bacteria > Bacillota > Clostridia > Oscillospirales > Acutalibacteraceae > UBA737. The sequence goes on from CALWUY010000050.1 coordinate 139,132, forward strand.
GCTGTGTCGCGAACGGAACTGAGGCTTCGGATATGGAAACACCTTCCGCAGCAAGTTCTGAAAGCCCTTTGACTCCGGCGTAATATCGCTTTATTGCATACCATGTTGATTTATCCACTTTGCCGGTAGGCTGTATGTTGAAGATTTCCTGAAATTTTCGTACAGCATTTTCGGTATCTACTCCGAAAATCCCGTTCACATTTTCTATCTTAGGTATCGCGGGATAATTCTGGGCTATCCGATTGAGCTGAGTCTGTATAAGCTTTATGTTGTTTCCCGCATCTCCTAATTTGAGCGGCACCCCCGGGTAAGATTCACCGGTAAATGCCACCGGCGCGTCTTCTACGATACCTATATCGTCTCCGTAGTAGTTCTGAAGTATTTCAAACGGGGTCAGCCCCTGTTCAGCCAGGGAGACCGTTCCCCATTGTGACAGTCCGCTGCATTTTGAAGTGGTTCCGTTGCAGAAGGCGGTAAAAAGCGGCTGAATGCTTCCCTGCCTGACAATATAATCATTAAATATATCGTCGACTATATATCCGATATTTTCGAAAATTTCACGATCGGGGACAAACGCCTGATCAAACTGTGTGGAATTTGTGATATCAAAATCATAGCCTCTTGACGGGTAATATTCGGTATAAATTCTGTTGAGCGCAAAAGTGGTTATTGCGTAAATATTTGCCCGCAGAGCGTTCTCCGGCCAGGTAGGATATATTTCGCTTGAAGCGACGTTTTTAATATAATCGCTGAACGGTACAGTTATGTTTTGCGCGGCAGAACCGGGAGGCCCTAAATGTACTGTGATAGTTTGCGGTATTACAGGAGTAAGAATTTCAGTCATAAACTCACTCCCCGTTAAGATTGTATTGCTGCGCGGAATCAATGAATATAGGACCTTTGTCTTTGCCGGCAGTTTCAATAAGTGTCATATTCGCTTTCTGCAGAGATGTGACTCCGCTGAAAACCGGAACATTGAGAAACACCATATCCACATATCCTTCTGCCTTTATTTCTATTCCGTAAACGGCATAAGGCAGCTTTGTATTATCGGAATCGAGCGAGAGGCTTTTTCCCGGAGTTTCCAGTATAAAAGGTTCGGTTCTCCCGCTTTGATCGGTAAAATCGCGCGCTATGATCTGTCTGTTTTGATAGTCGCCGCTGAACACCGAAACCTCCGCGTTTTCCAGAGGATACAGGGATCTTATAGTCGTTACTATAACGATAAGCTTTCCTGTGCTGTCCGGTGCGGTATAGGTGTCTGTGTTTTGGGATACCGCAGCAATAGCGGTGTCATGACTGACGTAAGAGGGATATTCTCCCGAATTTTTGGAGGAACGGTACATACCGAGCATCTCGGCTTTATATTTTTCGATTACAGATTCATCCATTATGTTCACCTCAAAAGTTGTTTTCACAACAGTATATGAGAGTTTCCGGCTGTTTGTGTTGAAAAAGGCGGGCAAAAGATGTATAATAAACCAAAAGCGGAAAGGAAGCGAATCAAATGGTTGTTTTGAATAACGGTACCGTAACAGCGGAGATAAGTGAAAAGGGAGCGGAAATAAGAAGGCTCAGGGTAAACGGGGAGGATCGTTTATGGAGCGGAGACCCGGATATCTGGGCCGGTACGGCCCCGGTTCTTTTCCCGATATGCGGCGGACTTAAAGACGATAAATTCATCATAGACGGGAAGGAGTATCTGCTCAGGAAACACGGTTTTGCGAGAGATTCTGTATTTGAATTGGAGAAAGCCACCGGCACAGCGGCGGTATTTCTGCTTAAAAGCAATGAGCAAACGCTTAAGTCATATCCGTGGGAGTTTGAGTTTAGAGTGAAATACACTCTGAGCGGCGCGTCTGTAAAAGTAGAGTACGATGTTGTAAATCTTTCGGATTCTGTGATGTATACGGCGGCGGGAGCTCACGAAGCTTACGCCTGCGACGGCGGGATAGAGAATTATGATGTGATTTTTGAAAGAAAAGAAACCCTTAAAACTCATCGCCTTGACGGTACGCTGATTTCGCGCAATACCGATACAGTGCTTTACGAGAGTAATACACTTCCGCTTTATACCGGGTATTTTTCAATAGACGCTCTGATTTTTACAGATATAAAATCCCGCTTTGTGACGCTCAGAAACAGAATAAACGGAAAAAGTGTTTCGGTTGATTTCGGCGGTTTTGATTATTTGCTTTTATGGACCAAGCCGGGCGCGCCCTATCTTTGCATAGAACCCTGGACGACTACGCCGTCATATACCGATGACGGATATGATATTTCCGCAAAGGAAGGAATGACGCCGGTAAATCCCGGAGAGCATTTTACAAAAACGCATAGAATTTATTTTTAAATTATTAATAATATTTTTCTTGCTTTTTATGAGAAATGTGATAAAATTGAAATATAAAAGCTATGGAGGTGTATTTTAAATGGCTTATAAGATTTCTGATGCTTGTATCAGCTGCGGAGCATGCGCTGCCGGCTGTCCCTGCGAAGCTATCTCCGAAGGTGATAGTCAATACGTGATTGACGCTGAAAAATGCATTGATTGCGGCGCTTGTGCTGCGGGATGCCCTGTGGATGCTATTTCTGAGGCTTGATTTAAAGATAGAATTTTAAGTAAAGAACAGGCGCCTTGCAGCTTTGCTGTATGGGCGTTTGTCATTTAGGGTAAAATCGACGTTTTGTGACAAGGGGGGATATTTCCGTGGAAAACATAAAAACGGTAGCCAAAAATAAAAAAGCGTACTATGAATACTATGTAATCGAGAGCTTTGAAGCGGGAATATCGCTTTGCGGAACTGAGGTTAAGGCTATACGCGCAGGAGGCATAAATTTAAGGGATGCCTGGTGCAGTGTTGACAACGGTGAAATGATAATAAAGCAGATGCATATAAGTCCGTATGAACACGGAAATATTTTTAACCGTCAGCCTGACCGCAACAGGAAGCTCTTAATGCATAAGCGGGAGATTATGCGGCTTTTCGGGCAGGTAAAGCAGGAAGGTTTAGCGCTGATACCGCTGTCGGTATATTTCAAAGGTTCACTGGTAAAAGTTGAATTGGGTCTGTGCAAAGGGAAAAAACTGCACGATAAGCGAGAAACCGCTGCCAAGCGTGATGCCGAGCGTGCGATAGACAGGGCGCTTAAGGAAAGAAATCAGTAAATACACGGGGATGTAAAGGATTCGACGGGGATTTCGAAATATCGGAAGCGAGCAGCGGTGCGGGACCGCTATAAAATCCGCATAAAAAATTAACTAACAACAATAAAGTTGCATTAGCTGCCTAATTAAAGGCGGCTCATCCGAGCGGAGAATACCGCGGCTCTGCAAGGGTGTCATTTAAGCGGTGAACGTGAATAGAGGAGGGCCTCGGCCTTTATCACGGATAAGGGGCTACCGAGTACCGCAGTCCGGCACTTGACGGCGGCATAAGGGAATGTAAAGATGTGTCTGCGCTCGGAGACGCCGGTACGGACAGATTTTCGGACGCGGGTTCGATTCCCGCCATCTCCACCACCGAGAGCCTCGGTTCGCACTACGCGGGCCGGGGTTTTGATTTTGCTTGAAATCATGTACCCGCGTTTTTAAAAAAATGTTTTTTGAAAAGGCAAGAGCCTCGGTTCGCATTACGCGGACTGAGGCTCTCTTTTTATTTAATCAGATGCTCCCGTTTAAAGCATCATATTTCTTAGTAAAAGCTGAGGACAGGGTTTACATGATGGGTTAGGTCTTTTTACTTGTTCCCGTTTACATCTCACCTCTTTTTATTTTGCCGGAATTTATGCGGCCGTCTAAAAAAAATAAAACTGACAGCACGATATTTCTCTTGTTTATCCTGATTTAACAGTTAAAAGTAATTTCTTTTATAAACCGTTTTCAGCGACCGTTTTTATAGTCTTTGAAAAGCTGTTCTAAAAACAGCGGCAAAATCGTATATACATACGGCAACACATAAAATCCCAGTCCCAGCCAAAAGCAATTCAGGACAGATAAAAATGCCGGGTAATTCAAATCGGGATAAATGTAACTGAAGAAATCATTAGAAACCGTCACGACTGAAATACTTCTACGCACGGCGGTAATCAGAAAATTTATCGCAAAATATATTACGCCGTCTAATATTGCCCAGGGCAAAAATATAAGTAATATGTAAATAAGGCGGAATATTTTCTTTAATTTCATAACTTTGAAGGAAACCGACACCGTTTCCTTTACACCTGACTGATTTAAAGCAAAATAATAGTTGCACATAAGGAATTTGTAACTGACAAGGAAAGCTATAAGCTTCAATACCGCCGAAAATTCCGCCAGATAAAAACCAAAGTTGAATATGTTCAAAAAACTTATGCCGCTGCTGTATGCCAAAAGATTAACACAGGCGGGAATAATATTAATCAGAAAAATTTTCTTAATGTTTTCCGCGTTCAAAAAAGTTTTTATTTCCGATTTGATATCGTATCCTTTTTGCTGCTGCAAGATAACGATTATTTTGAAAAACACCGCCGATATCAGCGAAACTGCCGCAAGCCTTATGAAGAAATAAACAAACAAAAGGACCGCCTTTACAAAGCCGCTGAGCTTTTCCCATGAATTTATATAGCCTGCATACTCAACTATAGCGACCGTGACGGCATTTAAAGCCATAATTAAACATGCCGCAGGTATCAGCGCTTTATAATTACATTTCAAAAAGCCTTTTGCTTTTATTCGCATTTCCTTTAACACGGCAATCACACTTTCTCATTATATATTATTCAATTTGGTGGCTTTCATAAGATATTTTACAGGCTCTGTACAGCCTGCCGCTTATGTTCCGCGGATATTAAGGCAGAGAAAGGACCGATTCCTATTAATACAAATGTAACATACCCATATAAAAAAAGCAAGAAAAAAGGTATTGGATATTAAGTTTTTCCTCACGGATTTTGGTCTTTCCCGGAAGGTATTTTCAAACTGAGTTTGTTGCGGTTGCAGTTGGTTTTTGAAAAACTTAAAAAATAATTTGTTGTAATTATTCATAAAAAATGTTATTATATATTAAAACTGTAAAATAAATACAGAGGTTTTTGCGAGGTAATTTATGATTAACTTTTTAAAAGGAATAGCTACAGGCTTGGGAGCCATAGCGCCGGGGCTTAGCGGCAGCGTTCTGCTGGTTATTTTCGGACTGTATCAAAAAACTATAGCCGCTATAAATGAATTTTTCAGATTAAAAAACGTAGGGAAGAATTTTAAATTTTTAGCTTTGCTGGGTTCCGGTATAGTTATAGGAGCCGTGCTTTTCAGCAAACTGGTGGATTTTCTGCTTGTGAACTTTGAAATGTATACCCGTTTTGCTTTTTTGGGGCTTATACTGGGAACTATACCTCTGTTTTTCAGGGAAGTCAGAAAAGAGGGTTTTTCCGCCAAATATTACATTTTTATACTCGCTGCGTTTTGTGCGGGAATATTTTTATTCGTGTTTAACCGCGACTATTTTCCGCCGGTCGAGGATCCTGATATCTGGCAGTCGGTGGTTTTAGGTCTGGCTGTTGCGGTTTCCTATATAGTCCCGGGAGTTGACAGCGCGGCTATTCTTTCGGCGCTCGGATTTTACGATTTATGGGTAAGCTCAGTGGCGCACTTTAACTTTGAAGTGCTTATCCCGGCAGGCGTCGGGGCGGTTATAGGCGTAGTAATAATTTCCATAGTGATAAATAAGCTTATAGCCAACTTTTATACTGCTACATTTTCTGTTATTTTCGGACTGTTTCTGTCGGTTATACCGAGCGTTCTGAATGAAGGAAGTCTTGCCGCGGCAGGTATGAATATACAGACCCTTATAAGTTTAATACTTATGGTGGTAGGTTTTGTGCTGTCGATTTTGTTCGGCAACTTGGAAAAGTTAAGTTCAGGAGATTCGGAAAACGACAACCCGTTAAAAATCGCGCAAGAATAACCGATTGTTTAAAATTCGGTAAACCATACGGTTATTGCCGGCGCAGTTTATTAAGAGTATTTGACATTTTGGCATTAAAGTGGTAAATTAAAAATGAAAAGGGTATATGTTATATAATTTTTTTTACAGATAAAGGACGGCGAAATCCAATGGAAAAACGTTATTTCCAGAAAGAAATTGAAACCATGCCGGTTGAGCAGATAAAAAAGCTGCAATCGGAGAAGTTGGTAAAGCAGGTAAAGCATGTTTACGAAAATGTGGCTTATTACCGAGATCTTATGGATAAAAAAGGGGTAACCCCTGACGACATAAAGGGTATAGAAGATCTGCACAAGCTGCCTTTTCTTACCAAAAGTGATTTGCGGGATGCTTATCCCTACGGTCTGCTGGCAAAACCTCTTGAAGACTGTGTAAGAATACAGTCGACATCGGGGACCACAGGCAAGAGGGTAGTGGCGTTCTATACGCAGCATGATATAGATTTATGGGAAGACTGCTGCGCCAGGGCAATAGTAGCTGCGGGCGGCAGTAAAAGCGACGTTTGCCAGGTGGCATACGGCTACGGTCTTTTCACCGGAGGTCCGGGGCTTAACGGCGGTTCGCATAAGGTAGGATGCCTTACGCTTCCGATGTCATCGGGATTCACCGAAAGACAGATAATGTTTATGAACGACCTTAAAGCTACTATTCTTTGCTGCACTCCTTCATACGCGGCATACATAGGAGAGACACTCAAGGAAATGGGATATACTCCCGACCAGATCCCGCTTAAAGCCGGTATTTTCGGAGCTGAGCCATGGACTCAGGAAATGCGCCGGAATATAGAGGAAACGCTGGGAATAAAGGCGTACGATATTTACGGACTTACAGAAACCTCCGGTCCCGGAGTATCCTTTGAGTGCGAGGAACAGACCGGGATGCACATAAACGAGGATCATTTTTTAGCTGAAATTATAGACCCTGAAACGGGAGAAGTACTGCCGGAGGGCAGCAAGGGAGAATTGGTATTCACCTCTCTTGATAAGGAGGCATTCCCGCTGCTTCGCTACCGCACACGCGATATCTGTGTGTTAAGCCGCAAAAAGTGTTCCTGCGGAAGAACCTTTATAAAGATGAGCAAACCTATGGGCAGAAGTGACGATATGCTGATAATACGCGGTGTAAATGTATTCCCCAGCCAGATAGAAACCGTACTTCTGAAGGAGGGTTACCAGCCTAACTATCAGATCGTGGTTGACAGAGCGAATAATACGGATACATTTGAAGTAAATGTTGAGCTCAACACGGAAAAATTCACCGATACCGTAAGCGGTGTTACCGCAATGGAGAAATCTCTTGCCGAGGCGCTTAAGACCATGCTCGGAATTAATCCGAAGGTCAATCTCGTTCCGCCGAAGAGTATTGTTCGAAGCGAAGGTAAAGCAGTCCGCGTTATAGACAAACGCAATCTGCACGATTAAAAGGAGGGTTATTTATGTCATTGAAGCAACTTACGATTTTTGTTGAAAACAAACAGGGCGCTTTGGTTGATATTACCGAAACTCTGGCGGCCAACAATGTAAATATCCGTGCTCTTTCCATCGCAGATACCGAGGAGTTCGGCATTTTAAGGCTTATTGTAAACGATAACCAAACCGCTATTACAACACTGCATGATAAGGGATATCTTATTAAAACCACCGAAGTGGTAGGTGTAAAAATAGGAGACGCTCCGGGCAAACTGTCTACCGCGCTTAAAGTGCTTGATGAGAACGGGATTAATATGGAGTATCTTTACGCGTTTATGTCCCGAACCGAAAAGCATGCTTATGTTGTGCTGAGGGTTGCGGACAACGCGGCTGCCGAGACCGCGCTTGAGGGCGCGGGATATCACATGATAACCGATGCCGATGTAGATAAGCTTTGATTTGAATAAAACGGAAAAAATAAAAGTCCGCAGACGAAACTTAACGTCTGCGGACTTTTATTATATATTTTAATCAAAAACTAAGATTTCATACATTTTAAGTTCGTCAAGATTGACTTTCACAAAACCGTTTTCGTATTTAAAAGATAATTCGGTATGTTCGGGTTCAAGAAATACTTTTGAAGGTTTATCGCATTTTACCTTTACTTCTATATCGCGGAGACTCGGCACCTCGTCATATATAAGCACATTACTGTCAGCGTGAGGGCCGGATGTATTTACAAGATTTACACAGAGTCTGCCGTCTTTCATCAGCGCCGTTACTTCCGCATTGCGGCTGCCGCATACTTCAACAAATTTTTCCGGCAGCAGTCTGTCTGTAACATTTTTCATAAAATCAGACAGCCTTATATCTTTTATAGAATTGTAAAGCAGGCCGGTATCAAAATAAACTCCGGCTATTTTACCTTTTCCGTAATTCCTCACGGTAGCGGCAATATCCCGTTTTGTGCCGGGATAATCATAATATATGTAATCTATGACTTCGGTATCCACAGGGGATACGCTTAATACGTCGGCAGGTTTGCCTATGGATGAAGTATAACCATCCTGTCTTATATAAATTCGGCTGTTTTTCTTGATGCATTCTGATTTTACTCCGAGTTCCTTTTCGAAAAATTTAGATGCTTTACAGCCTATGATAAGCAGCTTTCCTCCGTTTTCGGCAAACGATAAAAGTTGTTCTTTGTTATCAAGGTATTCCCACTCGGGAATTACTATGAGCGAGTATGAATTTATTCTTTCGTTTAAAGTTTCCTCATGAATAAAGTCTACCGGCATTCCCAGAGACGACATAAGTGTTACATTTCCCCAAACAAATTTGAGGGTGCCGTCCATAAACCCGAAAGCTTCGTTTGCTATTTTATAGGCGGCTTTTCCGCTGTAAAAAACTGCGATTTCCGCTTTTGATTCACCAAGGTGGCAGTAATTTTGCCGCGCACGGCAAAATTCTCCCAGACCGGCACTTGATTTTATTTCGTCAAGTTTTACCGAACCGTCCGGATTTTGAATATAATATACCTGAAAAGCGCCGCCGTGCGCCAGAACAATCGACGCCTCCTGCATAAGCTGAACCGGAGTTTTTGAAGCGTAATACTCTCCGCTTCCTGTGGGATCACCCTCTTTTGCGGGAATAAGGCTTCTGTTCCAGCTCATAAGATCCCACGGGATTTTCTGTTGTGACATAAACTTGCTTTCATATTTAAGATGGTTTATAACATCAAGCGCGTAAACGTCGCCTGTAATATAATCAACATCGGCGCAGACACTTTGCGGCATATATGTAGTAAAAGCCCAGTTGCTGGCAATTTGAAAGTCCGGATATTTTTCGTGCACAATACGTGTATAATCTTTAAGATAATCCAGAAATGCCTGACGCAGCATATCGAGATATTCGTCAAAATATTTATCTCCCCGCTTTTTGGGAAGTTCACGGCAGCCGGTTTTTTCAAAAAATTTTTGCCTTGTTGTCTCTCCGCAGTCCCGGAGCACTCCCCAGCAGTCTCCGTCCACCCATACCCCGTCGGTCTTATAGTCGCCTGCAAGCTCGCAGAGCTGCGGTATGAGAACCTCCTTAGCATAAGGTGTGTACAGGTTTACAGCATTCGGATTTTTGCTGCCGTCGGGATTTATAACCGCCCAGTCGGGATGCTTTTTTATTGCTTCACAGTCAAAAATTCCCGAATAGTGGGTATAAAGAGCGACCCCGTTTTTTTCAGTGACTTTCCGCCAGATTTTGAGTACGTCACGCTCTATTTCCGGGGCGGAATTTCCAAGCTTTGAAGGATAACTTGCTATACCCGGATGCCCTTTTGAATCACACTGCAGGAAATCGGGTTTTGCAATGTCTATAATACTCTGCACCATTTCTTCGGTGACGGTTTTCCCTATAGGAACATTGTCCGGCTTGGCGTGAAAATCAAAATGCAGGCCGAATATGCAGTCTTTTCTTCTGAGTTTTTTCATAGCTTTATACCTCTCGCGCACGTTTTTTCCTATTATAATCCTTCATAATACAAAAACAAGGGCAATATAGTATAACCGGTATAACAAAATTCATTTTTGCAGGTATAATATTTCGGCTCCGGCTTCAGCCGCAGACTCCTTTATCGAATTATGGCAGGTGAACATAATAATCTGAAATTCGCCGCTGTATTTTTTCAGAAAATCTACCGCCAGTGACATTCGTTCATCATCGTACTGCGCCAGTGAATCATCAAGCATCAGAGGCAGCGGTTCCTTATCGCCGCACATAAGTTTTGTTATACCCAGCCTCATGCTGAGATATGCCTGATCTGCGGTGCCGCTGCTCAAATAAGCGATTTCACGGCTGCCGAAATTATCTGTCTGGCTTACATTAATATCAAATGACTTTGAAATACTCATTTGGCTGTAACGGTTTCCGGTTAGCATCGAAAAAATCTCACCGGCGTTTTTTTCAAGCACAACCCCGTAGCTTCTGCGTACTTCGCCGAAGCTTTCCCGTAAGGTTTCCATGGCTGTGTCGGCGGCACGGCAAAACCGTTCCTGCGACTCAGCTTTGGATTTCAGCGCGGCAAGTTCCCTTTTAAGCGATTCGGTTTTGCCTGCTTCTTCAATAAGTCCTTCGGCGGACGCTTTTGCCGCCGCCACGGCAGACATGCTTTCGCTTATATCATTAAGGCACTTGTCATAATCTGCTTTCATACGGTCAAGGTCTGCTTTAGTGTAGTTAAGTGATTCTCCGTTCAGCTTATCTAATTTTTCCCGGGCTTCTTCACAGGTTACGGAACCTATATCGCGGGAGATAAAATTAAGCTGATTTTTAATTTCCTTTTGCTTTGAGGATTTTTGTGATATTTCGTCTGCCGTCTCAAGCACCTGCTCAAGAGTATCGGCTTTTTTGTAGCGCGAAACCAGACCAAAAAGCGTCTCAAGAGCGGCGTTTTCTTCACTTTGAAATAAACTCAGTTCTTTTTGCGCGGTCTCAAGCAGTTCCTGTCTTTGCTGAAGTGCCGTCTCATTGGAAGAGAGCGCGGCGGTTACCGCTTCCAGCTTTACCCGTTTTTCGAAAACCGAATTTCTGCTTTGCGCCAGAGAGTTTTCAAGCTTTTGTATCCGCTCTGCCAAGGCGGACTGTTTATCAGCCGCGGCGCGTTCGGCGGAACTTGCCGAAATCAAAGCTGCCGCTGTCATGCATATAAAAACCGCGTCAGCCGCCGCGGCGCCTACCGCGACGGCGGTAAGGTCAAGAGCAAATGCCAATACCGCGGCAGCGGTGCAGATAACGGCCAGCAAAAGAAAAATCATCCATAATTTTGATTTTCGGAAATTCCCTTTAAACGCAGGCTGCTCCTTAAGCGACAAAATATGTTTTTCGGTTTCCGCAATTCCGGCATTAAGGCGGTCAATCTCGGTTGCAAGCATTCGGGCGTTTTCTTCGGTTGCGTCTTCCGGAGGATTAAGCCCGGCGTCAAGGCTTTTTTCAAGGGTTTTTATTTCCCCTTCCTTTGATTTCCGCTTTAAGGCCGCGTTTTGAACTTTGTTTATACAAAATTTCAGTTTACCTGAATACAGCTCGTCGGCGTAGCTTCCGTCAGACAGCATAAGTTCCGCGTTTATGCGATCAAGCTCAGATTTAAGCTGCAGAAAATCTCTCAGCTTTTGGGCGTTTACAATGTCCTGTCCTGAAGCAATAATTTCTTTGAGCCCTGCTGCTTTTTCTTTCATAGCCTCAATTTTCTTTTGGGCGCAGACAATATCCTGCATCCTTCGGTCGAATTCCGATTTGTTTTCGGAAATTGTGTTAAGTTGCTGCTCGGTTTCGGAAATACGTTTTACGGTCTTGTCATATTCGCCCGCTCTGCCGCTTTTAGACATCAGCGTAAGCTTTGCTTTTTCAAGCCTTGAGTTTACCGTTTCAAAGGAGACGCTTTCATCTCCGGTAAGCGCAAGGTTTGCAAGCCTTGAATTAATTTCTCCCTCTGCGGCGGTGTCATTTTCCGGGAAACCGAACTGACCTATGAATACGCTGCGCTCAAAGGCGGCTGACGAAAGGCCGAAAAACTTGATCCCGATATCCGGCGCGGCAGCCTGCCTTGTACCAAAGTCAAGATCGCAGAGAGTGGCTTTGTCGGTCGAGTTTGAGGAACGGAACTCCCTTTCAAGACGGTAATTTCTGCCGGCATGTACAAAATCAATACTGCCGGCCATGCGTCCGGCATCCCACGGCGTATATTTTTTTCTTATGTTTTTGGAAATCTGGGACGATCCTTTGTCAGAACCGTAAAACATCATTTTAATAAATGCCATAACGGTTGATTTCCCGTTTTCGTTCTGTCCGTAAACCGTATTGAATCCGTCTGAAAAATCAAGCCGCATATCTTTGATGCCGCCGAAGGCAGCAATATAAAGAGATTTAATCTTCATTGTACTTTACCTCCGTGTTAAAGGCTTTTATACCGAGTTTCAGGGCATATTCAAGGCTGTCTTTACAGGACGGATCCGCATTCTCAATTTTTTGGAGCATTTTTTTCACAAAAATGCCCTTAAGGGTGGGCTCAAGCGCCAATGCCTCATAATCGCAGGAAAACTCTGTAGAATCTTTCACCTTTACAAAATAAAGGCGGTCACTGAGCCGGCTTGCTATTTCGGCAGTAATTATTTCAAAGTCTTCCGGTATCTCGCCAGTAAGCTCTATTTTATAAAGGTTGTCGGCGTAATTCTCGCCGTATTTTTCTTCCAGCAGACTGACAATTTTACCGCAGATTTCTTCTGCCGAAAAAACTCCCGTAATATCGATTTTTTCATGTATATGGCTTCGCTTTGCCACAGGTACAAACTGTAAATTGCATTCGCCTTTGCCGATTTCTCCTATGTATACGCCCTTTTGGTCAAGCTCGTCAAACCCCTGTCCCTCGGGGCACCCGCAGTAGGCGAAATAGGTTCCCGCGATTTTTCCTATCTCTGTTCTGGCGTGCACATGTCCGAGCGCAATATAATCCATTTTGGAGTTCTTTACAAAAGACGGGGTTATCGCGTTGTAGTCGGAACGCAGGTCGCTTTTAAGCTCGCCGTGCTGTACCAAAAGATTTATATATCCGTTGTCGGGCAGAAGAACATTTAATTTTTCCTCTCCCTTTAAATAAGCGTTTTCAAAGGATCTGCCGAATACATTGAGTTCCAGGTCGTCAAATACTATACACTCATCCTTTACCCCTAAAACATAAAGGTTGTCGGGCAGGCTGCGCAGCAGAAACGGAGAGCTGCTGTCGAGCGGATCGTGATTTCCTGCCGCAAAGACCGTTTTAATCTGAGGAAAAGCGGCGATTTTATCGAAAACCGCGTCTGCAAACCGCGGCTCAACGGTATTGGAATCAAAAATATCTCCGGCAAGCGCCACAAGGCTGACATTTTCCCTTGCGGCCAGTTCCATGATTTTTTCAAAGGTTATAAGGGTTTCAAAACGCCGTGAATCGGCGGAATTCCCCAGAAAGCTTTCAGCGGCGCCGATATGTATGTCCGCTGTATGTAAAATTTTAACTTTTTTCATATTAGTATTCCTCTCAAAGATAGCTACCTGTAAATTCTAACATTTTTAAAGCGAGTAGTCAATAATCAACGGCGGGTAGAAATATTTTTTTACGCTTCATACGGTTAGCGGCGATTGACTTCAGCGCTTTTATGTGTTAAAATGAAAAAAATTATTCAAGAGGTAACCGTTATGCAGAAAAATGATTTTACCGACCAATTTTTCGAGGCTATTCTCACACTGAAAACCAAAGAGGAATGCCGAAGATTTTTCAGTGATGCCTGTACCCCTAAAGAAATAGATACCATAGCCCAGCGTTTTGCGGTGGCAAAAATGCTGAATGACAAGAAAGTATACAATGAAATCGTGGAAAAGACCGGAGCGAGCACCGCTACAATAAGCCGTGTGAGCAGGGCGATAAACGAAGGTTTTCAGACGGCGTTTGAAAGGCTGAAAAAGTAATGGGAGGTTACGGAAGATTCGCTCAGGTATATGACTGTCTTATGAAAGACGCTCAGTATAAAAAGCGTACATCGTATCTTTTGAGGCTTTTTAAAAAGCACGGAAAGGTTCCGGAACTTTTACTTGATCTGGCCTGCGGAACGGGCGGTTTTTCAAATGAAATGGCTCTGAGAGGCATAGAGGTTATAGGTGTGGATATGTCGGAGGAGATGCTTGCCGCGGCGAGAGAAAATTCAGCAGAGAGCGGTACGGATGTGCTGTATCTTTGTCAGAAGGCACAGGAGCTTGATCTTTACGGCACGGTTGACGGTGCGATATGCTGTCTTGACAGCATAAATCATATTACTGATATTAAAGCTCTGAGCAAAGCATTTGACAGAGTTTCGCTTTTTCTGGAGCCTGGATGTCTGTTTATATTTGATGTCAATACGCTTTACAAACACGAGGAGATATTGGGAGATAACACTTTTGTGATTGAGCAGGACAATGTATACTGTGTATGGCGCAACAGATATAACAGGGAAAGACAGATTACCGAAATGGCGCTTGATTTCTTTGTTGAGGACAGCGAGGGTATGTACAGGCGTTTCAGCGAAGATATAGAGGAGCGGGTATACAGTGACAGCCGGCTTTATGAGCTGCTTGAAAAAAGCGGATTTTCGGTTGAGGCGGTTTACGGGGATCTGACTGAGGAAGAGCCCGACGGTACCTGTCAGCGCAAGATTTTTGTCGCGAAGAAAATATAGTTCAATGACTTACAGACTGTTACGTTTTGTAAGTCGATAATCGGAAAAATCATAAACGCTCTCCAGCGAAAGTCATCATACTTTCGCGGGAGAGCGTTTATTTGAAAACAAGATTCCGGGAATACGGCAAGCAGTCAGCAAGCTAATCTGAAATAAACAGCGTGGCGGCGTCCCAGCCTCTTTGGAATCCCGGCAGAGTGAGTATATAGTCTTCACCCTTTATTTCGGGGGTTATTTGTTTTTCGAAAAATGCGTTTCGGTAAACGAAACGGTTGCCGGAGGGATTTCTGACGGTAAGAATCAGGTCTTCGGTATCGGCGATGGAAATATTTACAAGAGTCACACAGGCTGTCTTAAGACTGCGGTCGGTACGCGGGATAACGGTTACCTGTTCGGCAGAATTGAGTATTGCCGGAAGCTTTCCGCCGCAGATTTCGTCGGCAGCCGATATAACCTGCCGGCGTTTGTCGCTGCTTATTATGTGATGCCACAGTCCGTAGCCGAAGACCGCCCATTTCGCGGTACCCAGATCAATAACGGCATTTGCCGTACCTAAGCGGCTGTCAAACCGGTACAAATAACTTATCGGTTTGATATCGCCTTTTATGATGTACGGGTCAAGCTGACTGTCACAGAAGGAAATCTGCCATTTGCTGTCGCCGAAAATTTCCGTAAGACTGCCGCTCTCTGTTTTTTCAACCGATACGTTTATATTTAAAAGACCCCGGTTTAAAATCTGCTCCAATACCGAAGCGTCGGTTATAACGGGACGGCCGAACAGGGATTTTATTTCCTCGTTATTCAGAGTATTCAATATTTCTTTTGTCAGCACAAGCACTTGGGCGCTGTCGGTTTCGTGATACTCCGCAAGTCCTATTTTTGTCAGCGGCGTACCGTAAAACGCGGGTATGCCGGCATAATCAAAGGGTTTTTCGCATTTGAGGCTGCGTCCGGGTTTTACTATGCCTACACCTGCGGAGGAAGTGAATTTGCTGTACTGTATCAGTTTTCCCCAGTAACCCCGGTAATCTGAAAACCCTTTAAGCATGCGGCTGAAAAATTCCATTTTTTCATAATCGTTCATCAGAACGGCATAGCTTACCCCGGTAAATCCGTAGGCTAAGGAAAGCGTCGTTTCAAGCATTGTACCGTAAATGGATTTTCCAAACGTAACATCCGGCAGATTTTCTATTTCGGGGATGTTGTATTCAACATACTCCGGAAGAGTGCTGTTAGCGTAAGACATAAAAATTTGTTTATTGAGAAGCTCAAACGGATTTTTGTCGTCGTAAACTCCTCCTCCCGGTCTGCATACGGGAGGTTTGCCGCTGTGGAGGCGGAAAGCGTCAAAAATATACCTGAAACTGCCGCGGGTGTAATTGTCTATTACCGCGTACTGTAAGCCCATCTGGCTTTCGGGAGAAACGGACATAACCGCGTCGGTGATGAAACCGGCGAAAGACGCCAGATTGTCACATACAAAGTCGGTATAACGCTCTCTCCATACAATATCACCGAAGTTTATTTCATTTACAAGTTCTTCCCTTGAAAAATGCGTGCCGTATTTACCGTTGAAACGGCTTATGCAGTTATCACAGAAACATCCGTAGTTTACGGGGAAATGGTTGGTAGGGCGCAGGTCGTCATCTACCCATACTCTTCCGGGCTTTACCGCGCAGTAGCATTTAATCATTTCGGCGGTATATTTTCTGAAGTTTTCTCCGTTCCAGCAAAAGCAGTATTCCGCTTCTGTACCGTCAAAACCTACCATTTTTTCAAAACCGCAGACATCTTTAGCCGAACAGTCTTTTGCTTTCATATACTCGCCGTGGCCTATGGTATTGGATATCTGAAGGTCCACCCGTATTCCGGCGTCGCGGTACAGTTTCGCCGTCTGACAGATTTTTTTCGCGTTTTCTCTGTGTACCTCTAAATCCGGGTATCCGTATTCGGTGGAAAACCATACGGCGTCGCAGCATCCGGGATATTTTTTTATCTCGTTTATCAGTTCTTGTGAAACCTCATGTCGGTTATGGTGACTGCCCAATCTGATATTTATCATTATAAATCTCCTCCGGATTTACTCAAATTCAGTTTAATTATACCAAAACATATTTTGCTGTCAATAAGACATTTTAAAAAATAAAGGTTCTCTTTCAAGAGAACCTAAGACTGTCAGAAAAATTATTTTTTATTTCACGGCGCCGCGCTGGTTTTTCCGATGTACATTAATCTGTTTATAACGGGTCTGCCGATATCACATAAAGGCGGTTTTCCTCTACCCTGAACTTTATTCTTCGCTTTGAAAATTCAAAGCTGTATATCCGCTGAGGGTCTTTCTGATAAGCGGGCCGCGGGTCTGACGCGAGTATTTTTTTAAGCGGTTCACAAATATCGGCGCCTAATTCGCAGGCGATACTGTCCGGCATCATTACTTCCAGCCTGTCGCCGTAAACCTCTGATGAAAAACCTCCGGCGGCGTCCGGGCGGCAGTCGGTATAAGGTATGTACGGCTTGATATCGTATACCGGTGTACCGTCGAGCATATCGGCTCCGGATATCTCCAAAACCGTTCCGCTGTCTTCGGTGCTTATTACCCTTTCGAGTTTTACGCAGGAGAGTCCTATCGGATTAGGCCTGAAAGGCGAACGGGTGGCGAATACACCTATCCGCTTGTTTCCGCCCAGCCTCGGCGGGCGCACCGTGGCGCAGTATTTATGACTGCCGTTTTCGGAAAACTTCCATAAAATCCAGAGATGACTGTATTCTTCGATCCCCCTCAGTGATTCGGGATTGCGGAAATGGGGAAGGAAAACTATTCGGGATTTAAGCTCAGGCACTAAACCGCTTTGCCTCGGAATTCCGAATTTGCCGGTAAAATCCGACTTTACCGTTGCGATGATATCTAAGGGAATATTATCCTTCATCCTCAGTCTCTTCCGCCGTTTCGTCAGTATCGACTACAATCTGTGATTTATTGTACGGGCTGTATCGCTTTAAGAACTCGTCCCACTGCTCATCTGTCATTTTATCAGCCTCAGAATCCTTAAAATTATACATATTGTAGAGATTTTCGGTAACCTTTACATACATGCGGTTGGTTTTGATTTCCGCTCTTACCGTTATCACCGTCATGATTATCATCAGGATACTCATTATCGCGAGCGGAATGAGGTGACGGAAATAAAAGGAAGTTTTAAGGCTTAAAAATCCGAAATCGTCATGCAGGTTTCCGGCAAAATGGAATATAAGAAAGAGCGAAGATACCACATTCAGCAGCGCGTCGGCAATATATATTTTGAATGCGTTGAGTATGAGGCTGACAATAATGGTAACAGAGCATACCGATACGGTTATTACCCGGTTTAACATCGTACCGGAAGCTTCGGTGCCCGAGTAAACAAGCAGATTTCCCAAAATGTAAAAAAGGTTTATTATCAGCGCCCAGGCGGTGGTTATAAAGCAAAGCACTTTTATCACCTTATACTGATAACTGTCCCTGTCAAGATATTTTATACCTCTTTTGAATTCGATTTCGCGTACTCTTTGAAGTACACCGTCATATTTTTTCATACTAACACCTTTATTGCAGAAAAGTTTTACAATAATTATAACTTCAAAATCCGTTCTTGACAAGTATTTTTAAACATTTATAATTAATTAAGGTGATTTTTATGATAATTAATGTTGTAATGGTTGAACCGGAAATCCCGCAAAACACCGGCAACGTGGCGAGAACCTGCGCCGCTACGGGAGCAAGACTTCATCTGGTAGGGCCTATGGGGTTTACGGTAGACGATAAAAAGCTTAAACGCGCCGGACTTGATTACTGGCATTTTCTTGATATTTCCTATTATGACAACTTAAATCAGTTTTTTGAGAAAAACAGCGGAGAATTTTTCTTTTTCACGACAAAGGCGCGGCATACATATACCGAAGTAAAATATCCCGACAACTGTTATCTGTTTTTCGGCAAGGAAACAAAGGGACTCCCTGAGGAACTTCTTATCAAAAATCCCGACAGGTGCGTCAGGATCCCTATGCAGCACGATATACGCAGCCTTAACCTTTCAAACTCGGTGGCGATAGCCGTGTATGAAACTCTGCGTCAGTGGGATTATCCGCAGCTTGAAAATTTCGGACAGTTGCATAATTATAAGTGGTCCGACATTATATAATTCTACAAACAATATATAAAATTTTTGTTGAAAAATGCTCAGAATGTGGTAAAATAAAAGTGTATGGCGGAATGTGATTCCGTCGGTGCGGTCATAAATTGATAATGTTTTGAAAGGATGTTTACTCAATGAACGCTCTTAACAAAAAGACTGTAGACGACATTAACGTAAAAGGCAAAAAGGTACTTGTTCGCTGTGACTTTAACGTACCGCTTAAAAACGGCGTTATCACAGACGAAAACCGTATCAACGCGGCGCTTCCTACGATCAAAAAGCTTATCGCGGACGGAGGAAAGGTTATTCTCTGCTCTCATTTAGGCAAGCCGAAGGGCGAGCCGAAACCCGAATTGTCTTTGGCTCCCGTAGCTGAGGCTCTCTCTGAAAAACTGGGCAAAAAGGTAGTTTTTGCGGCTGACGACAATGTAGTAGGCGAAAATGCCAAGGCGGCGGTAAACGCTATGAAAGACGGCGACGTAGTCCTGCTTCAGAACACACGTTACCGCGCTGAGGAAACCAAGAACGGCGAGGAATTTTCAAAGGAACTCGGTTCACTTGCCGATATTTTTGTAAACGACGCATTCGGTACTGCTCACAGAGCGCACTGTTCAACCGTAGGTGTAGTATCCTATGTTAAGGAAGCCGTTGCCGGTTATCTTATAGGCAAAGAGCTTAAATATCTCGGAGACGCGGTTGAAAATCCGGTTCGTCCGTTTGTTTGCATTTTGGGCGGCGCTAAGGTAGACAGCAAGCTGCCGGTTATAGAAAACCTTCTTGCCAAAGCGGATACTCTTATAATAGGCGGCGGTATGGCATATACGTTTTTAGCTGCCAAGGGCTACGGAGTAGGAACTTCCCTTATTGATGAAAGCAAGATTGACTACTGCCGTGACATGATGAAGAAAGCGGAAGAAAAAGGCGTAAAAATGCTGCTTCCGGTTGACTGCACAATTGCTAAGGCTTTCCCGGATCCGATTGATGCTCCGATTGACGTTAAGGTTGTAGACGCCGACAAGATCCCGGACGACTGCATGGGACTTGATATCGGAACAAAGACTGCCGAGCTTTATGCAAATGAGGTAAAAAATGCCAAGACGGTTGTCTGGAACGGACCTATGGGCGTATTTGAGAACCCGACTTTGGCGGCGGGAACCATTGCGGTTGCCAAGAGTCTTGCTGAAACCGACGCAGTTACGGTAATAGGCGGCGGTGATTCCGCGGCGGCGGTAAACAATCTGGGCTTCGGGGACAAGATGACTCATATTTCTACCGGCGGCGGCGCTTCTCTTGAGTTCCTTGAAGGCAAGGAGCTTCCCGGCATAGCCGCGCTTAACGATAAATAAGACCGAAAATTTCAGGCTGCCCTCCGGCAGCCTGAATAAATGTAGATACAAAATATAAAAGCTGAATATAAGGAGATATAAAAAATGAATAAAGCTAAAAGAGCCGCTGTTATAGCGGGAAACTGGAAAATGAACAAAACCCCGTCTGAGACTACAGCCCTCATAAATGAAATGAAGCCGCTTGTGGCCGACGCCGACTGCAAGGTAGTTCTTTGCGTACCGTTCATTGATATTCCCGCAGCGGTAGCGGCGGCCGAAGGTTCAAATATCGAAATCGGAGCGGAAAACGTTCATTTCAAGGAGAGCGGCGCTTATACCGGTGAAGTATCGGCTCAGATGCTGGTCGAGTCAGGAGTAAAATATGTGGTAGTAGGACACAGTGAGAGAAGACAGTATTTCGGCGAGACCGATCAGACCGTAAATCTGCGTACTCTTGCGGCAGTAAACGCGGGGCTTACCGCTATTGTCTGCGTAGGCGAGACTCTGGAGCAGAGGGAACTGGGATATACCGAAACCCTGCTTAAGTTCCAGACAAAGATGGCTCTTACGAATATTTCGGCTGATCAGCTCAAAAATATCATTATAGCTTACGAGCCTGTATGGGCTATCGGCACCGGCGTGACCGCCACCGCAGAGCAGGCTGACGAGGGCAACGGCTATGTGCGTGAGGCTATAGCCGAGGTTTACGGCAAGGAAGCCGCTGAGGGAGTAACTATCCAGTACGGCGGATCTATGAATGCCAAGAATGCCGACGAATTAGTAGCTAAGGTCAATGTTGACGGCGGTCTTATCGGCGGAGCTTCGCTTAAGGCGCAGGACTTCTCGGTAATAGTGAAGGCTGCCTCGAAATAATCGAAATTCAGTTTTGCTCCGCTCGGCAAAAGCGGGGCAAATCTTTAAAAATTTCAGGAGATATATTTATGAAAAAACCTATAGTTTTAACTATTATGGACGGATTCGGATTTAACGACGATAAATCGGTAAATGCAATAGCCGCCGCCGATACCCCGAATCTTGACAAAATTTTTGAGGAATGCCCCACAACTCAGATAGGAGCTTCGGGTATGGATGTGGGATTGCCTGACGGACAGATGGGCAACAGCGAGGTAGGACATACCAATATCGGTGCCGGAAGAATAGTCTATCAGGAGCTTACCCGTATCACGAAATCGATATCGGACGGAGATTTTTATCAGAATCCGGTGTTGATTTCGGCAATGGAAAACTGCAAAAACCGGGACAGCGCCCTTCATCTTATGGGACTTCTGTCAGACGGAGGCGTACACAGTCATATTGAGCATCTTTACGCGCTTATAGATATGGCAAAAAAATACGGTCTTACGAAGGTTTATATACATGCTCTGCTTGACGGACGTGACGTGCCTCCCGCTTCGGCGGCTGATTATATAGATCAGCTTAACGCGAGGCTTGAGGAGCTCGGCTGCGGAAAGATAGCTACGGTAATGGGAAGATTTTACGGAATGGACCGTGATAACCGCTGGGAGCGTGTACAGAAAGCCTATGCGGCTCTGGTTTACGGAGAAGGAATACAGACAACTGACGCGGCAGGTGCTGTGAGGGAGTCTTATACTAAAAAGGACGAAGAAGGCAAGTTCATTACCGATGAGTTTGTGATTCCTACTGTTGTGGCGGATACAGAGCGCATAAAGACTAATGACAGTGTGATATTCTTTAATTTCCGTCCCGACAGGGCAAGGGAAATAACCCGTACATTTGTTGATGATGATTTTGCAGGCTTTACAAGAGTCGGAGGCCGGCAAAAGGTATATTATGTATGCATGACCCAGTATGACGCATCCATGCCTAACGTAGAGGTGGCCTTTAAGCCTCAGACGCTTGAAAATACTTTGGGAGAATTTCTTTCTAAAAAAGGAATGACACAGCTGCGTATCGCCGAAACTGAAAAATACGCTCATGTAACCTTCTTCTTTAACGGAGGAAGAGAGGTTATGTTTGAAGGCGAGGACAGAATATTAGTTAACTCGCCTAAGGTGCCGACATATGATCTGCAGCCTGAAATGAGCGCTTATGAAGTATGCGATAAGGTGTGCGAGGCGATTGAAAGCGGAAAATATGACGTGGTAATTCTCAACTTTGCAAACTGCGATATGGTAGGACATACAGGTATTTTTGAGGCGGCTGTGAAAGCGGTTGAAGCGGTCGATACCTGTGTCGGAAGAGTCAAAGACGCTACCCTTAAAACCGGCGGTGTAATGCTTCTTACGGCAGACCACGGAAATGCCGACCGTATGATAGATACTGACGGCTCGCCATTTACCGCACATACCACAAATCCGGTTCCGTTTTCGGTTATAGGTAAGGATGTTTCACTGCGTGAGGGCGGAAGGCTCTGTGATATATCGCCTACAATAATCAAGCTTTTAGGACTTGAGCAGCCCTCCGAAATGACCGGCAAATCTCTTGTGATTTAATAAAGAGTATTCAAAAAAGCCTGATGCTTTGATAGCATCAGGCTTTTGTTTTCGAGGTTATTTTTTAGCCGGAGAGTCGGTATAATAATATGATTTTTTGTTATAGTAGCCTTTCTTGTATTTATGCTTCGGATCGGCTTCATTGAGTACGGCTCCCAATATTTTGCAGCCGCTTTTCTGAAGCTGTTCTTTGGCGGCAATAGCTTCGTTTATGCGTACCTTGTCATTTGATATTACGAGTACGGCACCGTCGCAGTTTACGGCTATTACCGAAGCGTCTATAACCGGCGCCAGCGGGGGAGTGTCGATTACTATATAATCGTAAATTCCGGCAAGAGTTTTCAGCAGTTCGCTGAAGGAATCGGAGCTTAAAAGTTCTGCCGGATTAGGAGGATAATGGCCGTTGAAAATAACATTGAAATTTGGCACCTGTGTTTCAAACAGCACCTGCTGCAGCTCAGCCTGTCCGGACAGGTATTCAGACAGTCCCATAATGTTCTGGGTCTTGAGATTGCGGCGGAGAATTACCGATTTGCGCATATCAGCATCTATCAGCAAGGTTTTTTTATTTATATCGGAAAGACTTTTTGAAAGTTCGGTCGCAATTGTGCTCTTGCCTTCGTTTTCATAGGTTGAGGTTATTAATATCGTTTTAACGTTTTTGCTGCAGAAAAGAATATTTGCACGGAGTGTTTTGAAAGCTTCATTGGTTATGAAATCGTTTTTTGCGGTGGTGTTGAAATTAACTCTTCCGGCAAAACGAAGCTCCTCGGTGCCGAATAAATTATTGTTTAAATCCATAAAAAAACCCTTCAAGAAATCTATTTACCTTTAATTTTGGAATGATTATAAGGTATGGTAGCAAGTACATTCAGTCCGAGATATTTTTGGATATCGTCGGGTGAGGAAATTTTATTATTGTATATGAAATTAAGCGCAATTACCAGCTCTGAAATCAAAAATGCCGCAAAGAAAGCAATTACAAGATTATATGACAGGTTTGGAGATGAAGGTGAAGTCGGTGTAGTTGCTTTTGTAAGTATTTCTATACTGTCAAGATTCATGAGATCCACAAGCGTTTCCTTGGCGTTTTTGCATACGCTGTCTACGATTGCCCTGGAATCTTCAGGTACAGGCGTACGGGCCGATATCTCTATTATTCGTGTGTTTTCGGGTTTGTTCACCGACACAATACCTTTTAAGCTGTTTACCGAATATTTGCCGTCAAGGTCTTCGGACGTAGGTTCTAAGACAGGCGTATCAACTATAATTTCGGCAAAATCATTTGAAAGGTAGGTTGAGATACTGAAATCAGTAGAAGTATACTGGTTTCCGGTCTGTTTGCTGAGTACGAGAATTTTTGCGCGTGAAGTATACATAGGTGTCATAAAATTCGACGTGTATATAACCGTTATCAGCAATGCTGCAACTATGGCACCTACAATGAAATACCAGCGTTTCAGCGATTCAAAAATCAAATCTGATACTGTTATGTTTTTTTGAAAAGAATTATCTAAATTGTTCACAGGTATCGGAAACCTCCAAAATGTGAAAAATGCTTAACTATACAGATACGAAGTAATTATAATATATTTTACTCATAATAGCAAGTATTTATTGGTATTTTCGGTTAATAAAAAAAATTAAGTTGTACATTAATATTTTTTGTTGTAATATGTCTTGATAATAATGTTGCAAAATCGGTTGCAATGAATTAAATACATAATTAGACTTTCCGGAAAATCTGTTTTAATTCATATATTAATAAAAATCTGCTTAAGACAAACCGCCGGATATCCGGCGGTTTGTCTGCATTAAATTGTATTGATTTTTTATTACTGCTTTCCGTAAAGTTCAACCAGTTTCTCCAGATGAGCTCTGCGTGCCTTGGCAGTTTCGGATGCCTTTTCAAAAAGAGCTTCGGCGCGCTCCGGGAAAGAGCGGGTAAGTGATGAATAACGGGCTTCACCGAGAATAAACTCTTTGTAGTCGGCTGTAGCGGGCTTGCTGTCAAGACTGAAAGGATTCTTGCCTTCGGCTTTAAGCGCCGGATTGTAGCGGAACATATCCCAGTATCCGCAGGCCACGGCTTTTCTCATTTCATTCTGGCAGTTGACCATGCCGCCCTTGATAGAGTGCATCTCGCAGGGTGAGTAGCAGATTATAATCGAAGGACCGTTGTAAGCTTCGGCTTCCTTGATAGCTTTCAGTGTCTGGTTCATATCCGCGCCCATTGCAATCTGAGCTACATATACATAGCCGTAGGACATTGCGATCTCAGCCAGACTCTTCTTGCTGACGGCCTTACCGGCAGCCGCAAACTGGGCTACCTGACCTATATTAGAAGCCTTTGATGCCTGTCCTCCGGTATTTGAGTAAACCTCAGTGTCGAATACCATTATATTTACATTCTCTCCGGTGGCGATAACATGGTCGACACCGCCGAATCCGATATCGTATGCCCATCCGTCTCCACCGAAAATCCAAACGGATTTCTTGGCAAGGTATTCTTTCTTGTCAAGGATAGCCGTAGCTGTGGGGCAACCGTCTGCAGCGGCTTTTTCAAGTTCTGCAATAAGAGCTTTTGCAGCTGCGGAATTCTTGTTTGTGTCGTTTATTGTGTCAAGATAAGCGGCGGCAGCGGCTTTGAATTCTTCAGAGGCCTTGTCACTGTCTGCCATTTCCTTTATTTCTGCGATAAGGCTGTCGCGCAGCGCCTTTTGACCTAAGTATAAGCCAAAACCGTGTTCGGCATTATCTTCAAACAGTGAGTTTGCCCATGCGGGTCCATGACCTTCAGCGTTTACGGTGTAAGGAGATGTAGCCGCAGGTCCGCCCCATATTGACGAACAACCGGTAGCGTTTGAAATATACATCTTATCGCCGAACAGCTGGGTAACCAGACGCGCATAAGCGGTCTCTGCGCAGCCGGCGCATGAACCGGAGAACTCAAGCAGAGGTTTCTTAAACTGAGACGCAATAACATTGGTATCTGCCGCAACACCGGCTTTTTCGGTAACGTTAGCTACGCAGTAGTCAAATACATCCTGCTGGTCAAGCTGCGATTCTGCGGAAACCATCTTGAGTGAATTTGTGGGGCATTCGCCTACACAGACTCCGCATCCCATACAGTCGAGCGGTGATATCGCCATTGTAAATGAATAACCTTTGTTTGTAACAAGCTTTTCTTTTACCGCGATCTTTGTGTTTGACGGAGCAGCTGCTTTTTCTGCCTCGGACAATGCGAAAGGACGAATTGTCGCATGAGGACATACAAAAGCGCACTTATTGCATCCGATACAGGTTTCGTTGTTCCATTCAGGAACGTTTACGGCAACTCCGCGCTTCTCAAAGGCAGAAGCTCCCTGCTCAAATGTACCGTCGGCATGGTCGCAGAAAGCCGATACAGGCAGTGAATCACCGTCCATAAGACCTACCGGTTTCATAATGCTGTCAACCATCTTGACAAGCTTTGAGGTGTCATCTGCCGCTGCGGCGGAAGTTTTGTCCGCTGCGTCAGCCCAGCTGGCCGGAATGTCTATCTTAACATAGGCGGTAGCGCCTGCGTCAATAGCCTTTTCGTTCATCTCAACGATTTCTTTGCCCTTCTTCATGAATTTCTGGGCTTTTTCTTTCATATATCCGATAGCTTCCTCTTCCGGAAGAACCTTTGAAAGTGAGAAGAAAGCTGACTGGAGCACGGTATTTGTACGCTTGCCTAAGCCGATTTGCGCGGCTAAGTCAATAGCGTTAACGGTATAAAGCTGAATGTTGTTCTTGGCGATATAGCGTTTAGCCTCTGCCGGCATGTGCTTATCAAGTTCTTCGGGAGTCCACTGGCAGTTGATAAGATATACGCCGCCGGGTTTTACGTCATTTACCATCTTATAGCCTTTTGTCACATAAGAAGGATTGTGACATGCTACAAAGTCTGCTTTATTAATATAATAAGGACTCTTGATGGGCTTGTCTCCGAATCTTAAGTGCGAAATTGTGATACCGCCGGTTTTCTTGGAGTCATACTGGAAGTATGCCTGAACGTATTTGTCGGTATGATCGCCTATAATTTTAATGGAGTCTTTATTGGCGCCGACAGTACCGTCGCCGCCAAGTCCCCAGAATTTGCATTCGATTGTGCCTTCGGCTGCGGTGTTCGGAACTTCTTCTTCGTCGAGCGAGAGACAGGTTACATCGTCCTTTATACCAATGGTGAAATGTGTCTTGGGAGCTTCCTTCGCAAGTTCCTTGTATACTGCAAAGATGCTGGCGGGGGGAGTATCCTTTGAGCCCAATCCGTAGCGTCCGCCGATTACGGTGTCAATTTTACGGCCTGTGGCTGCAAGAGCGGCAACAACATCCAAAAAGAGAGGCTCACCTAAAGAACCGGGTTCTTTTGTTCTGTCAAGAACGGCAATTTTCTTAACCGTGGCAGGGATAGCTTCAGCCAGTTTTTCTGCCGAGAACGGACGGTAAAGACGTACTTTTACAAGACCTACTTTTTCGCCGTTTGCGGTAAGATAATCAATGACTTCTTCCGCAACATCGCATATAGAACCCATAGCAATGATTATCTTTTCAGCATCAGGCGCACCGTAGTAGTTGAAGAGTTTATAATCGGTACCCAGTTTGGCGTTGACTTTGTCCATATATTCTTCAACTATGCCGGGAACCGCGTCATAATACTTATTGCAGGCTTCCCTGTGCTGGAAGAAGATATCTCCGTTTTCATGGGAACCGCGCATTACGGGATGCTCAGGATTGAGCGCACGCTTGCGGAACGCATCAACAGCATCCATATCGCACATTCCTTTAAGGTCATCATAGTCCCAGACCTGAATTTTCTGAATTTCGTGCGAAGTGCGGAAACCGTCAAAGAAATTAATGAACGGAACACGGGATTTGATTGTAGCCAGATGCGCTACCGCTCCGAGATCCATAACTTCCTGCGGATTTGTCTCTGCAAGCATCGCAAAACCTGTCTGACGGCAGGCGTAAACGTCGGAATGATCGCCGAAAATGTTAAGCGCGTGAGAAGCCACACAGCGCGCTGATACATGGAACACACAGGGAAGAAGCTCACCTGCTATTTTGTACATATTGGGTATCATAAGTAAGAGTCCCTGTGAAGCGGTGTATGTGGTAGTAAGCGCTCCCGCGTTAAGAGAACCGTGAACCGTACCTGCGGCGCCTGCTTCGGACTGCATTTCGGTAACCTTTACGGTAGTGCCGAAAATATTTTTTACCCCCTGGGCGGACCACTGGTCAACATAGTCAGCCATAGGGCTGGACGGGGTAATCGGGTAAATGCCGGCTACTTCGGTAAATGCATACGATACATAAGCCGCGGCGTTGTTGCCGTCCATAGTCTTAAACTTTCTTGCCATGGAAAAATCCTCCTAAATAATATTTGGTGAGTAGGGGCGAAAGTATGACAAAAAATTAACAATCGACCTTCTCATACATCATATAATATAACACCTTTTTTTGATTTTGTAAATAAAATAATTGAATTTTAAGCACAAAAAACGTAAATTTGTAATTAGAAATAATATATTGTAAGTTTGTATCTTTTTTTTAGACAGTTTTTCACAAAACCCGCCGGCAATTTACATTATGCAGAATCAAAATAAAATGCAGACTAATATCAAATTCAAGTTAACCATAAAAGAACTGCACCGGAATATTATTGCCGGTGCAGTTCTTTTATAGTTGTCAGTCTTTCCATTTTTCTATCAGCGATCTTATCTGGGAAGTCAATGCCGCGTTATCTTTGTTGGCGTGACCCCGCATCGATTTTGCCAGAGCGAGCAGCTGTTCTGCCTGTGATACCAAATTATTGTATACATAAGCCGCGCGTCCGCCGCCGTCCGGTTTTTCTGTACGTTCAATAACTTTTCCTTCGGCATAAAAGGTCATCTTACCGGTAATCAGACTGTATTCCGTACCGCTGTAAGGTGCATCGGCATTGTACCCCGAATCGCAGAGCAGCGACTTGAAGTCTTCACATGAATCGGCGTCTCCGTGGTTGACAAAAATCAGCTCCGGCTTTTTAGTAAAGCCTTGAATCCATTTCATAAGACCATTTTTGTCTGCATGGCCGCTGGTACCCTGAAGACTGCATATTTCCGCATTTACCGAAATTTCTTCTCCGAAAAGTTTTACGTTTTTTTCGCCTTCAAGCAGGCGTCTGCCTAAAGAGCCTTCTGCCTGATATCCTACAAACAGTATTATGCTTTCAGGCCTCCACAGATTATGTTTCAAATGGTGCCTGATTCTGCCGGCTTCGCACATGCCGCTCGCCGAAATTATTACCTTGGGCGTTTTATCAAAATTTATAAGTTTTGAGTCTTCCGCTGTTTCGGTGATTTTGAGGCCGTCAAACCATATAGGATTGATACCTTTTTCTATAAGTGCCAAAGTTTCCTCATCAAAGCATACCGGATTGCACTGTATGAAAATAGAGGTTGCCTCGCTGGCTAAAGGACTGTCGACATAAACCGGAAAACCGTCATGGCCGTGAACCATTCCTTTTTCCTTGATTTCTCTTATCGCATACAGCATCTCCTGTGTTCTGCCCACCGCAAATGACGGTATAACCACATTTCCTCCGCGGTCAAGCGCGCGCTGTATGCAGTCCGCCAGCTGAATTTCCGCATTTTCTCTTACTCCCTCATGAATGCGGTTGCCGTAGGTTGACTCTATAACCAGATAATCGGTTTCCTCAACATTTTTGGGGTCGCATATAATCCTCTGTCCCGTGTTGCCGACATCTCCGCTGAACACTATCTTTTTTTGGATGCCGTTCTCTTCCAGCCATATTTCTATGCACGCCGAGCCTAAAAGATGTCCTATATCCGTAAAGCGGATGGTTA
The DNA here is from genome assembly GCA_944384855.1 of uncultured Clostridia bacterium. Taxonomy (GTDB): domain Bacteria; phylum Bacillota; class Clostridia; order Oscillospirales; family Acutalibacteraceae; genus UBA737. The sequence continues at coordinate 168,603 of CALWUY010000050.1, forward strand.
TACCTTCGGAAACAGGTATAATGCGTCCGTATTCACACCGCCTGAACAGCGATATCGCTCCCAATGCGTCATCCGTGCTGTAAACCGGTTCTATCGGCTCTCCTCCCGCACGTTCCGATTTTCTTGAACGCCATTTCGCTTCGGATTCCTGTATGTTGGCCGAATCGCGCAGCATAATGTTACAAAGGTCACTTGTAACATCGGTGGCGAAAATCGTGCCTTTGAATCCGTCTTTATAAAGCTTAGGAAGCATGCCGGAATGATCGATATGCGCGTGAGTGACAAATACCGCTTCAATATCCGATGCGGCGATCGGTAAAGAGACGTTTTGAAAAACATCCCGTCCCTGCTCCATGCCGCAGTCTACAAGATAATACTTTTTGCCGATTTCCAGAAGCGTACAGCTTCCGGTAACTTCGTGGGCGGCTCCTATAAACTGTATTTTCAAAATCAATTCCTCCAATATATAGATTTATATCGCGCAGTAAGCTTTGCAGTCCGGACACGGCGCCGTAACCGGTATAAACGGACAGCACATTATAAATTTTGAGAAAACAACGGGTTTATGCCTTAAACGGACGTGTAAAGTATATCATATTTCAGTTGAAAAATCAAACGGATATGCCGGCTGACGCCTGTAAAAAAATTATTTTATTTAAAATGCAAAAAGCCCTGTAAATAAGGGCTTTTTGCATTTTGACAGCTATTCGGTTTTGTCCGTGTCACTATTGCTTGCGGAACGTTTCTTTTTATATATCAAAACACAGCATAGGGCGCCGCCTATGACTATGACCGCCAAGATACCTATTATGAAAAAGATAAGTGCTCGGTTGTCCTTGCCGGGCAGAGGATACGCTGTCCCGTCAGAATCGTTTTCATCATCGTCAGTTTGCACTGTATTCGTTTCAGCCACAGCGTATATGCTGAAATGGGAGAGCTCGGCTGTGATGGTGTTAAGTGATTTATCTGTAGACGATATAAGCTGTTCGGCCCTGCCGTCTTCCGAAATGTAGAAAACAGCTACCATATCCGGGCTGTAATCTTCCGGAATGGAAAAAGTAGCCTTTGCTTTGCCGTTCGGCTGCACACGGGAGTCTCCGCGCTTAGCGCTTATTTCGTATGCAGTGAATTTTTGAGAAATATCGGTCAATGCTGTTTTTGCTGTTTCAAAATTTTCGCCTTCGGTTATTTTATCGATCGTAACAGAGGTATTTTCCGGGAAAACATTTTCTTCAGCTTCAAGTTTGACGCCGTCGGTCTGTGCAACGGTCATAAGAGGCTTTTCTTCACTCGGCGAAGACGGCTGCTCAACATTTGAGGAGCCCTGCTGATCTGAACTTACGTCAGGTCTGCTTGAAGTGGTGCCGTTTGAGGAAGTGCCGCCCGAAGTGGTTCCTCCGTTCGAACTGCCGCCCGAAGAGGTTCCTTCAGACGGGGTACTTGTTGAAGGCGTGCTTGTTGAAGGTGTGCTTGAGGATGTATTGCCGTTGTCGTCTATAACGGTATCCGGCGTTATAAGACCGTCTATCTGCGGAATAGCGGATATTTTTTGCCATGAATGAAATTTAACGTCTGTACCGTCGGTTTCAACTACATTTTTAATACTGTGCAGTACTTTGTATTTAATCCCGTTATATATAACATAATCGCTTCCTTCCGGCACTTCCTCGGGAACATTTTCAGCCGGATCTATACAATTGCTGTAAGCCGTATATTTGTTTCCGTTTACAATATAGCCTTTAATGACATAAATGGTAGAACCGCCGAATCCGTCTTCCAATGAAAATACATAGGCGTTTTTTTCGGAATTGTAACAAAGACGCTTAGCTGTACTTCCTGTAGACTCATCCCAGTATTCTTCTTCATAGCTTCTGAGATCGTTTATGTTTACAACGGCAAAACATTTCTTGGCTTTTTCTTCAAATACATTTGCCGGGATCTCATAAAAATCCTCTCCGGGAATTATATAATCGTCGCCTATTTCCAGTTTCACAAACTCCATTATTGCCGCCGTATCAAAGCTTTTGCCTTCTTCTGCTCCGCTGCTGTTGCTTAACATTAAAGCCCAGCGCAAAGTATCGATTTTTTTCTCAAACAGCGAACAGTAATTAGTTCCGGCGCTTACTGCGAAAGCACATGAGCTGCATATCAGTAATATGCATATCAGGGCAGATAAAAACTTTTTCATTAAAATGTCCTCCTGAAAATATGCGGATATAAAAGAGAATTAATGATATACTTTATACTAATTATAACACAGTTTATAAAATTTACAAGCTTTTCTTGCATTCTGAGACGTTTCGGCGCCGTAAGGACGGCAAACGGCAGGACCGAAGTTCTGCCGTTTGTTTATATAACAATATTTCAATCTGCATTCTGAGTATTATAAATTACCTGTAATAACCCCGAAATTTTATTTTCCGCACATACCTGTGAAATTTTTGTAAAATACGAAACCTGACTGCTAATCGAATTCTTTCTGGGATTTGATTATTTCTCCGGTCTGAGCGTTGATTTCATACTCATATTCATAACCGGCTGACCGAAATTCTATTTCGTAAACGGAAATTCCGTTGTCACGGTCGAGCTCGATTCTGTAAGCGGTTATATTTGCTTCATTGACACCTGCGTTTGCCAGGGCGATTTGTTTGGCTTCGGCTTCGGTTTTGAGTGATGTACCCGACGCAGACAAAATGTTTTTATGATCTTTTTCGGCTTTTAAAATTTCTCCTGTCTGGGCATGAATATCATAATCATATTCAATGCCGTCCGACCAGAACTCTATTTCATAAGACGGTATACCGTCGTCAAAGTCGTAGTCGGTCGTTACTGCCGTCCCGTCAGCTTTTACTCCTGCGTGGTTTAATGCGATCTCCTTAGCCTGTTCAGCGGTTAAAGAACTGTTTTGGGAAACCGTAGGAGAACTTTGCTGATTCTGAGAAGTTTGGGTGCCCTGTGAAGCAGAACCCGTATCTGATGAAGAATCTGAAGAAGTTACTTGACCTCCCGCTGAAGACTGCGAGCTGTTTTTTGACTGCTCTATCAAGTCGAAAATATCACAGGCCGATAAGGAAAGCGCTAACAATACCGCAAACAGCGGGATAAAAATTTTTCTTTTCATGGTTAACTCCTCGTTTTAGCTTGAATTTAATGTATTATCTGTTAATATTTAATATTAAAATTAAAAAGCGCGGACGGATTATGTCACGCCCGCGCTTCTGAGTTGTAAACGGGCGGCTGTGGGTCGCCTGCCGGCAAAACGCCCAAATATTGCCTGTTAACCCATTACTTGAAATATCTGTTTAAAAGTCCCTCGAAAGCCTTGCCGTGCCGTGCTTCGTCGCGCGCCATCTCATGAACGGTGTCATGTATAGCGTCGAGGCCTAATTCCTTTGCAAGCTTTGCAAGCTCGAATTTGCCCATTGTGGCGCCGTTTTCGGCGTCTACGCGCATTTCAAGGTTTTTCTTTGTGCTGTCGGTGACAACTTCACCTAAAAGCTCTGCGAATTTAGCCGCGTGCTCGGCTTCTTCCAGGGCGGCTTTTTCCCAGTAAAGACCGATTTCGGGATATCCTTCCCTGTGCGCTACACGTGACATTGCAAGATACATACCTACTTCTGAACACTCGCCGTTGAAGTTTTCGCGGAGACCTTCGATAATTCTTTCGTCAACGCCCTTGGCGATTCCTACCACATGCTCGGCCGCCCAGGTCTTCTCGCCTGACTGTTCCTGGAATTTGGATGCGGGAGCCTGGCAGATAGGGCATTTTTCCGGCGCTGAATCTCCCTCGTGAATATAACCGCATACAAGACATACATACTTTTTCATTTTAATTTCCTCCAATATTTAAATTTTGTTTTTTGCATTTTTTACAGATACCGTAAATTACATAAATTGAAGTTTCGGGTGAAAAACCGTGTTCCGACGCGAGCTGACTGAACGCATCTGATTCTAAGACAAGATCTTCAATATTGCCGCAGCACCTGCAGCTTAAATGCAGATGGGGCGAAATATCGCCGTCATAATGCTCAAATCCGTCGCCAACATCGATTGCCAGTATTTCACCTGTCGCCGCAAGGGCTGAAAGGTTGCGGTATACGGTTCCCAGACTTATACTCGGAATCTGTTCGCGTACCTTATTGTAAATCCAATTAGCTGTAGGGTGAGTATCTGTTGAGCGCAAAGCCTGCAAAATAGCTTCACGCTGACGTGAATAGTTTTTCATTAAATCACCCAAATCAGTAATGATTACTATTTTATTATAATCGTTTTTTTCGTTTTGTCAAGAGTTTTTTTTAATTTTCTTGACATTTTTTTCACAAACTATTATTATTTATATGTAGACAGCATTTAAAGGAGGCATATTATTATGATTGAAAATACACAAAAAAATAATAAATCCGATAATGCGGTTAGAATCAAAAAAAATACTTCGTCTGCTATTTCGGATTCGGTAATAAAGCGGCTTCCGAGATATCACAGATTTTTAAGCGAACTTAAAAAGGCCGGCGTTACAAGAATTTCTTCCCGTGAGTTATCCGAACGTATGGGCGTTACCGCAAGCCAGATAAGGCAGGACCTTAACTGTTTCGGAGGATTCGGCCAGCAGGGATACGGGTATAATATAGATATTCTCCTGTTCGAGATTACCAGAATTTTAGGCCTTGATAAACCTAAAAATACTATACTCATAGGCATGGGTAATCTCGGACGCGCTATAACTATGCATATTAATTTTGAGACTAAAGGATTCAGATTACTGGGCCTTTTTGACCGCAAAGAGTCGCTTGTAGGGCAAATGGTAAAAAATATGCCTATCAGAAGCACCGCTACTATTGATGAATTCTGCCGGGAAAATCTCCCTGAAGTGGCAATACTCTGCATTCCGAAAGATCAGGCGGAGCCTGTCTGCGATCAGCTTGTGAAATTGGGAATTAAAGGATTTTGGAATTTCAGCCATTATGACCTTGCCGTAAAGTATCCCGATGTCAAGGTTGAAAATGTACATTTCGGCGACAGTCTTATGACTCTTTCATACCGGCTTGAGAGCAGCAGAAAGCAAGAAATATAATTTAATTTTAACTGTCAAAACAAAATGTGCCAATATTATGAAGTTAAATATATAAACTAAAGCAACAGAGCGAAAATAAAATTTCGGTACTCTGTTGCTTTTTTTATCAATTGTATAATTATAACTAAAGTTATAAAAATCAGATAAATTATAATCATTGTAAATTATAAAAAATTATAATTTCACCTATAATTTAAAATATCGTTATAATTATTTATAATAATTTTAAAAGAGGTGTTATTTACAGTGAAGGAAAATGATTATCTGATATCTATGGGAGCGAGAATTTCATCCTGCAGAAAGGAGAAAAAGTTAACTCAGGAGCAGCTTGCTGAAATAATAGGTGTTTCCCTGCAAACCGTATCCAATATTGAATGCGGCAAAAAGGCTGCAAGACCTGAAAATATTGCAAAAATCTGTAACGCTTTGGATTCCACCGCAGACTATATTCTTTTAGGTAAAAAATCAGAAAGTCAAATGAAAAACATTGTAAAGACAATCTCGCTTCTTCCGGATAAGGAGTTCGGGGTAATAGAAGAAATTGTAGAACTCCTGCAAAACAGGGCGGTATAGTTTATTCATTTACGGTTACATAAAGTGCGGCTCTGAGGGAAAAAAGCAGCAGGGCGACAAAAATAAATGTTGCGCTTACCAGAAAGAAAGGAAAGTAAAAATTTCCGGCGATAAGTGTTATAGCGGCAATAATGATACAGCAAACAGTAATTTTTTTCATCAAAGAAAAGTTTTCTTCTCTTAAAAGACCTTTTTGAAGTACGTTTTTAAGAAGCTTTCTCAGAAAAATCAGAGCAGCTGCGGCAAACGGTGTACAGGGATAACATGTTACAAGCACGGTGGCCGCAAGCGATGCGGAACGCCGCATGGTTTCAACGTACCATGAGACCATCCACGGAAGACATACAGTAAAAATCAATAACAGCACAAGAAAAATATTTGTAACTGTAATTGAAAGTTTTATTGATTTAATTTTATCCATATAAATCACCTGATTATATATTCTGTAATATAAATATACAACAAAAAAACAAATTTGTAAATTATTTTTTATGTCGGGAAATATGAAGGAATATTTATTGAAAAGACCTATGCTGATGGGCGCGGTTTTATGCGCGATAATTTCGGTAACTGGGTATTATTCCGAAACCGCAGTTATCGCTGCCGGAATTTTATTTACCGTTCTGATAGGTTTTATGATAGCTGTAAGAATAAAACCGCAGATACTGTTTTCTTTGATTTTATGTTTGATAATGCTTGTGAGTACTGTCGTATGCCTGAACCGTGAGGAAAGGCTCAATAAGAACGACGGTGCGGAATATACTGCCGAGGCGGTGGTATGCAGTATTGAATACAGCAATCCCGGATATAACCGTGCCGTCATGCAGATAAATGATCCGGACGCTTTGGCGGATAAGGCAAAAGTGATATGCTTTTATGAGCCGGTACATTTGAGTATGGGACAAACAGTCATTGCCGATTTCAAGTTCAGCAGCAATGATTTAGAGTACAGGGCATCGAATATTAGCGAAAATATTTTTCTCTCGGCTAACGTAAGCGATATACGCATAATCGAAGACAAAAATGATTATGTGCTCTCGGCGATAGGCAAAATAAGGGATTATATCAGAGAAACCTTGTTTTCGAACATGGGATATGAGGAAGCATCTACGATGTGCGCTCTGGTATTCGGTGACAGAACCTATTTTACCGATGAATTTTACAATAACGTAAAAGCTGCCGGAGTAAGTCATGTAATGGTAGTTTCAGGTATGCATCTTTCGGTGCTTGTGCTGTTTGTACTGAAGATAACCGAAAGATTGTTTTATAACAGATTTGTAAGAGCGTTTACCATGATAGCGGTAGTTATTGCTCTTACGGCAGTATGCGGTTTTACAATGTCGATACTGAGAGCCGGAATTACATATCTGCTTACTGCATTCGCGCTTTTGTTCAAAAGAGACGGCGATCCGGCCAATACTCTGGGCGGAGCGGTCGTAATAATACTTACATTTTCTCCGTTTGCGGTATTCAGCATAGCGTTTCAGCTGTCGGTTCTGTCAACATTCGGGATACTGGCGGTATCGGTTCCCGTAACCAGATATTTCGACAGCCGCGGGCTGATAAAGGCCAAGTATCTGAAAATATTGTTTTCATCTGTGTTAGTTACACTGTCTGCCATGGTTATGACGATGCCGGTGACAATTTATATTTTCGGCTATGTATCTACGATTTCCGTGGTCGCGAATATTCTGATATCCTATGCGGTTACACTGGCGCTCAGCATCACGGTTACGGCTTTGGTGGCAAATCTGAAATTTCCGTTTTTATCCATGCCGCTGTTTGCGCTGTCCGAAATAACAGTAAGCTATATCAACCGGGTCATAAACGTTCTGGGTTCGCTTGATTTTTCCGTAATTGAAATTCCGCGTCAGGCTGCGTTCGGAGCTTTTGTTTTAATTATAATAATTTTTTACCCTATGCTTGCTTGTAAAAAAAGGATTGATATGATAAAATTGAAAGAAATGAGAGATAAGGTAGAAAAGGAAGGCGGGAAACGCTTAAAATGGCAATAGCGCTTGAAGAGACCCTTAAAAGAAATATATCGCAGAATAAACTTCTGCCGGTTTACATACTTTTCGGTGAGGAAGGTTATCTAAAAAAAAATTACAGCGATAAAATCCTGGGACTCATAACCTCTGAGGATGATATTTTCAATTGCGCCAAATTTGAAGGGAACTGTGATCTGCAGGCCGTTTATGACGCTGTACTGCAGCTTCCGTTTATGGCTGACCGTAAATATATTGAGATTTGCGATTTTGATTTTGAGGCTTGTTCCAAGACGGATTTTGACAGACTGTGCACAATGATTTCAGAAGTTCCCGACACTGCGGTGCTTGTGCTGAGGTATGATAATACGGAATTTGACAGCAAAAAAAGCGCGAGATTCAATAAGCTTGTTTCAGTGTGCGAGAAAGCAGGGGGAATAGCCGCAAACTTAAGTCACCGCAAAACATCCGAGCTTGTCAGGATGCTCTGCGGCGGCGCTGCGAAGCGGGGCATAAAAATGGAAACGTCGGCAGCCGAGTATCTGGTGCAGACGGCGGGAGAAGATATAAATCTGCTCAAAAACGAGCTTGATAAACTCTGTGCATATTCTGCCGGAGGGTTGATAACAAAGCAGACGGTGGAAAATGTTTCGGTAAAGACGGTAGAGGCATCGGTATACAACCTTTCGGGGCACATTATTCAGTGTGATGTTACAAAAGCGCTGAAGGTTCTTGACGACCTGTTTTTCATGAAGGTTGAGCCTATGGTGATTTTGTACACGGTGAGTTCGGTATATGTTGATATGATGCGGGTTTTTGCCGCCGGCCGCGAAGTGAGCCGGGATGAGATATCGCAGATGTATTCGTATAAAAACAGAGCTTTTCTGCTTGACAGAGCGAGAACTAATCTGAGAAAATTTGACGGAAAAAAGTTAAGGCTCAGTCTTGACGCGCTTACAGATGCGGACAACAGTCTTAAGTCTTTCGGAGCCGACGCGAGAATAGTTCTTGAACAGCTGATTATACGGCTTATATATATAATTGAAAAGGGTGAGTCGGTTGATAAGCCTTGATATGCCGGTAATAGTGGAGGGCAGATACGATAAAAAAACGCTTGAGAATATAGTGGATACACTCATTATTGCTACAGACGGATTTTCGGTTTTTAAGGATAGGCAAAAATGTGCGCTGATACGGAGTCTTGCTGAAAAAAACGGTATTATAATAATGACCGATTCCGATTCTGCCGGAGCGGTTATACGGTCATACCTGAAAAAGATAGCCGGCAGCGCCAGAATAGTAAATGTATACGTTCCCTGCATAAAAGGTAAGGAAAAGCGCAAGCCGTCGCCTTCAAAAGAAGGCTTTTTAGGGGTAGAAGGCATGACGGAGGAAGTAATACTGCAGGCGCTTGAAAAAAGCGGAATAACGGGCAGTGCTCAGCTGCGGGAAAAGAAGCGCATTACCAAAAACGATATGTATCTGTTTGGATTGTCGGGCAGGAAGGATTCTTCGCTTAAGAGGAAAGAACTGCTCAAAAGGCTCGGCCTTCCCGAAAATCTTTCTCCGAGCGCGATGCTTGATGTGATAAACGATATGTACGGATACGAACAGTTTGCTGAGGTGATCAAAGATTTCTAAAAAGGGCAATCAAAAGCTGAAGATTATATATGTATCGGATATACTTAAAAGATACAGCGACGAGCAGCACCCCTTGAGCGCTGCCGATATTTCGCAAAGACTTCTTGATTATGGCATAGAGTCGGAAAGAAAATCGATATATGCCGATATAACGGCGCTTGAACAGTACGGCTGTGACATTGTAAAGACTTCAAAGGGCTGGTTTATAGGAGAAAGAGAATTCGAGCTTCCGGAACTTTATTTGCTGTGCGACGCGGTAAGCTCAGCTAAATTCATAACCGCCAAAAAGACAAGGGAGATACTCGCAAAGCTTTACGGAATGATGAGCGTTTATCAGGCAGGAAGAAGCCGGAGCAGAGTATATTTCGGCGCGGCGGACAAATCTGTAAACGAAGAGCTTTATTACAATATAGACAAAATCAGCCGCGCGGCAGAAGAGGGAAAGCAGATAAAACTGAACTATCTGTCAAGAAAACTCGGTTCCGACCGTCAGGTGACCTTTTAAATAAAGGAAATGACGGTAAATCCGTACGCGCTGACCTGGCAGGATGATCATTATTATCTCATCTGTAATCATGTAAAGTATGACGATCTCATGCATCTGCGTATTGACAGGATAAAGAATGCTGAAATAACCGGCACGCCGGTGCGAAGCTTCAGTGAGGTAAGCGAATACAGGGAATTTTTTGATGCTGCTGACTACACGGCCAAACTTTTCGGGATGTATTCGGGAAAACTTCAGGAAATAGAACTTTGCTGCAGTGACCGTATTGCCGAACAGGTGCTTGACCGGTTCGGGGAAGGGGTATTTATAATCCGAAGGGAAGGCGGAGAATTCAAGTTCAGGGTCAACGCCGCGGTTTCGGACGCTTTGGTTACATGGATAATAAATTACGGACGTGATATAAGGGTGGTATCACCCGAAAGCCTCAAAGAAATGGTTGTAAGCAGGGCGAAAGAGGTACTTGAAAATTATAAACAGAACGGATAACAGAATATGAGAATGAGGAAAAAGAAAAATCTTGAGGAGCGTTTAGCGGCTGTATCGGATTATTTATATGTAAGCGATATAGCGCAAGACGAGAGAAATTTTGCCGAGGCGTCAGATAAAAAAGAATATATAGACTTTGAAAAATGGTTTGCAAATTCAAATCCGCTGTATCTTGAAATCGGCTGCGGAAAGGGGAAATTTGCCTGTGAGTACGCACGGCTTCATCCGAAAATCAATCTGATAGCTATGGAAAAAAGCGCCAATGTGATAGTCGCTGCCTGCGAGGAGGCCAAAAAAGCGGAGCTCAGAAATTTAAGGTTTATAAAAGTTTCGGCGGAATATACCGAAAGGTATATAAAACCGCGGAGCATTGAGAGGATATTTTTAAACTTTTCGTGCCCGTTTCCCAAAAACGCTTATGCGTCCCACAGACTGACCCACCGGAATTTTCTTGAGATATACAAGCGGATAATGAAAAGAGGGGCGGAAATACATCAGAAAACCGACAATATGCATTTTTTTGAGTTTTCGCTTGAACAGTTTTCGCAGTGCGGATATACTTTGAAAAATATATCCCTTGACCTGCACGCGAGCGGTTTTGAGGGCAACATTGAAACCGAATACGAGCATAGGTTCGCATCTTTGGGACAACCCATTTACAGGCTGGAGGCATATATAAATGACTGATTTCAATATAGGGGAAATTGTTCCGCTCTGCGCCGGATTCGGAGTTGATATAGATTCTGATATGTCAGAAAAACTCAATCTGTACGGCAACCTGTTGCTGGAATGGAACGGAAAAATGAACCTTACTGCTATAACCGAGCCGAAGGATGTGCTTTATAAGCATTTTTACGACAGCATACTTTTGCTGAAACACTGCAGGCCGGAAACCGGGGCAAAGCTTATTGATGTGGGCACGGGAGCGGGTTTTCCGGGGATGGTGCTGAAAATAGTCCGGCCCGACCTGGAAGTTACGCTGCTTGACAGTCTTAACAAAAGGCTTGTCTTTTTAAATGAAGTTATAACCAGGCTTGATTTAAAAAACATCAAGACGGTTCACTTAAGGGCGGAGGAGGCCGGAAAATCGCAAGCCTACCGTGAAAAATACGATATAGCCGCAGCACGCGCGGTGGCGAGTCTTCCGATACTGATGGAATACTGCGTTCCGCTGGTAAAAAAAGGCGGGATATTCGCGGCGATGAAGGGTCCGTCCGCGGGTCAGGAGGTCGGGCTTTGCGAAAGAGCGGAAAAGACGCTCGGAACGGGCAAACCCGATATTATATGCGAAACCCTGACAGGATATGAGCAGCGTGCGTTCGTATTGTACAAAAAAATATCGCAAACACCGTCAAAATTCCCGAGAAAACCCTCCGATATATCAAAACAGCCGCTTTAAAGCGGCTGTTTTTAGCTTTAAATGACGAATTTGCACGACCGATTTTTCTTTACAAAAAATATTTGTGCTGTGATAATTAATAAAGAAACGGAGGCGGCAGAATGTATACAATATCTGATAAGAAACTACTGATGATAAAGCCGGAGGATATACGGCCGTCGGCAAACCAGCCGCGCAAAAGCTTTGACGAATATGAATTAAAGCAATTGGCCGACAGCATACATACGAGCGGTATAATCCAGCCGCTGTCAGTGAGAAAAACCGTTGACGGTTATGAGCTTATAGCCGGAGAACGCCGCCTTAAAGCAGCTATTATGGCGGGTTTGAGGCGGGTCCCCTGTGTAATTCACAGGACGGATGAAAACACGGCGGCGCTGTATTCCATAATTGAAAATATTCAAAGAAGCAATCTGACTCCTTTCGAGGAGGCAGAGGGTCTTGAAAGGCTGATAACCAAATGCGGAATGTCCCAGACCGAGGTGGCGGCAAGACTCGGTATGGCGCAGTCCACCCTTTCAAACAAACTGCGTATCCTTCGTCTGGGGGAGGATATCAGACGGCGTATTACAGCCGCTTCGCTTACAGAGCGGCACGCAAGAGCTTTGCTCAGACTTTCGCCTCAGGAACGGAACAGCGCACTTGACCGCATAATAGCTGAGGGAATGACCTTAAAGCAGACCGAAGAACTTATAGCTCAGATGCTTGAGGAAAAGGAAGAAAATGATGAAAACCCTGAAAAAGCAGAGGATAAGGCGGTAAGAAAGTTTTCAATAGGTGATATGCGGCTTTTTTCCAACAGCTTGTCAAAGCTTATCGATACTCTGCAGAATGCGGGTATTGACGCACATTCCCGGAAATATGAAACAGATAAATATATTGAATATAAAGTCCGTATTATAAAGGACTCGGCTAAAGATTTGCCCCGCCGGGAAGAATCCGCGCAGCTTAAAATCTGTTAGAAAAGGTTATAGGTTACAGCTAAAAAAATACTTGAAATTCAAGCGACAGAAGTATATAATAGCATTTATAAACAAATTTTATAAAAATAAATTATAAAAATTGTTTATTTGTTCAATTAAACGCGAGTTTTCGCTATTATTGAACGGGTATATTTTATAAGTTTTTTGTTTTAAAACCTGTTTGAGAGAGTGGGGAGAGGGTTTTAGGCAGAAGCAATAATATAGTATTGCAGCGCAATAAGCCGATGTACATTTCCGGTACAGGCAGAAACGCTGAGGTAAGGATAGATCTTATCGATAAGGACGGTCAGGTTGTGCGCACCGCCTCCGCTCAGACCGAAAACGGCGTATGGAGTCTCAACCTTGACGCGATGGAGGGCGGATATGACAGCTATACTATTGAGTTTTACTGCAACGGCATTTATCAGTCTTCCGTAAACAATGTGCGTATAGGCGAGGTATTTGTAGCCTCCGGTCAGTCGAACATGGACTACAAGATGTGGGAAACCTATGACGGAGCCCAGAAGTTTTACAACGACAGCTACGACAAGCCTAATATAACCGTTTATACAACAGAGGATACTTATTGGAGCGGGGCCGACGTACCGTACGAGCCGGGGAAAAATTATATAACCGGTTCCTGGGTCCTCGGAGACACGAAAGCTTCGCATAATGTTTCGGCGGTAGCTTATCATTTTGCCGATACAATGCAGCAGAAACTCGATGTTCCGGTAGGCGTTATGGTGCTTGCGCTTAGCGGAAGTTCTATATTTGCATGGATCTCCCGCGATGCGATTGAGGCTGACGATACGCTGATGAATTTTTTGAATAAGCATAATATTTATTATGATGAGACAAACTGGAGCGAGTCAAATGCTCAGCAGAAGATGTCGTCACTGTATAATATTAAGGTATCTACCGTGGCCGGACTGCAGATTTCCGGCATGATATGGTATCAGGGATGCAATGAGGTAGGAATACAGGACGGAATATACACCAGGGCACTGGAGGTACTGCGTGACTGTTATGCCGATACGTTCAATTACACCGACGGAGAACTTCCGTTTGTACTGACACAGCTTCACGCTTACGGATTTACCGATCCGGGACTGCCGAATATGTGGACGCAGATGGCACAGGCGGTGGCTCAGAATCCCGATGATATGGGACAGATAACCATATATGACCTGCCGCTCGACTGGGATTATTCAGAATGGGCGCCTTACGGAATGGGAGGAGACCCTATACATCCGATAACCAAGGAGCCTGTAGGCAGACGGCTTGCAGAAGCGATGTACTCGCTTAAGTATGACAGAAGTTACGGTGAATATTCACCTCCGGTATGGAACGGTACCAAAAGAATAGAGGGAAAATACATTTATCTCGATTTTGATTTTGTAGGTGACGGACTTGCCACGCCGGACGGTATAGCGCTGGACGGCTTCTCTATAGCCGATTCAAAGGGAATATTCGTCAATGCGAAAGCCGAAATTGTAGACGAAAACACCGTAAAGGTATACAGCGATACAATTGACAATCCGGTAGATGTTTCTTACTGTTTTGATAATTACAGTATAACCTCAAATCTTTACGGCACTCAGAACGGCGGAGTATTTATGCCGGCGGTTCCGTTTATCACTACCGATGATAAAGAAGTTACACGTGCCCAGAACAACAGCTGGTATGCTGTCGACGATGCGACGCTCACCCATATAGAAGGTTTGAGATTCGGGTACTATGACAGCTGGAGCGCAGAAGGCGCCGCGGCTCAGATCGTCAGCGACGTAAAGGATTACGGCGACGGTTCGCTGAAACTTGAATATACCGGAGAAAATGAGAGCTTTTATGCGAGCCCCACGCTGCTGGGAAATGACGGAGTAATGTTTGCAGATATTAATTACAACTACTCTTTCTATGACAGAATCGACTTCAAGGTAAAGAATACCGGAAGTCAGATAAACTTCAAACATCTGGCAATTTTGAGCGGCGGTGTATGGTATTATGCGGACATCAATCAGACTTTATCTTCTGACAGCGGCTGGATAAATCTCACAGCTGACCTTAACAATCTTAAAGACGACAGCGGAGCGGTTTATAAGCCTAATGTACTGTCGTCGGTAAGTGAAATACGGTTTGTATTTGACGGAGTGACTTCTGCCGGAACCGCTTATATTGATACCATACAGTTAGGCAATTCCACATACGGAGGATTCAGAGAAGTTCCGGAAGCTCCCACAACAGCAAATGTCGGCGAATTCGGAGTTTCGCTCAGCTATATGGCGGTTATAAATACGGCTTATATAGGAGATAACGGACTTATGAGCAATGCCGCCGGAGTCAACGCTTCAGACAGCGACTTTATAGAGTTTGATATTTATATTAACGATATTACCGAAGTAGAGCGTCTTAAAGAGCTCGGATACGGTTTTGCAATGTGGATCAGTTCTAATTCTCAGGTCAGATGGAACAACCGTTGTAATTTCAATTTTACAAGTCAGCTTACAAAATCCGGCTGGAATCATGTGACGGTCAAAATGAGCGATATAAGTTACCGTGAATCAGGCTTCACATTTGAAAATATGTATTATTTCTATATAACCTGTAATAATTCCGCAAATGAACGCACCGATACTTCTTTATATGTTAAGCTGTCGAACTTTACCCATACAGTTCACGCCGGTGATATTACCGCCGACGGGAAAATCGATATTCTTGATATTATAAGAATGAAGAATGTACAGTTGGGTGAAGAGACAGAATACGATGTACTGGCTCTTGACACCGACCGCAACGGAGTTTATGAGGCCGCGGTTGATCTTGCGGCTCTGAGAAAACAGTTGTTTGAAAGTTTTTGATTTTATATTTTAAAAATGAAATATGCTATCTCATCAGAGATAGCATATTTTTTTGCGTACGGAAAAACGTATTTTACAGATTAACAGGGACAGCGGTTAATTTTTTATTTTGTCAAGCGCGCCTTTTTCAAGGCGGGAAACCTGTGCCTGTGATATACCTATTTCCTTTGATACTTCCATCTGGGTTTTGCCCTGCATAAAGCGAAGCGATAAAATAAGTTTTTCACGCTCGCTCAGGCCGTTTATCGCTTCTTTGAGGGCTATTTCATCCAGCCAGTTGTTATCGTCATTATTGTCTCCGACCTGGTCGAGAACATAAATTGTATCGCCTCCGTCGGAATATACAGGGTCGTAAAGCGACATGGGACTTACTGTACTTTCCAGCGCTATTACCACTTCACCCGGCGATATATCAAGTTTTTCTGCTATTTCTTCTACTGTGGGTTCGGTCTGCTTTTCGCGGGAAAGCTGTTCCTTTACCTGCATCGCCCTGTAGGCAGTATCTTTTATTGAACGGCTTACTCTTATGGAATTATTGTCCCTGAGGTATCTGCGTATTTCTCCTATTATCATCGGTACGGCGTAGGTGGAAAAACGCACATTCTGAGATACATCGAAATTATCTATGGCTTTTATGAGCCCTATGCATCCCACCTGAAACAGATCGTCTATATTTTCTCCTCTTCCGGTGAACCGTTGTATCACGCTTAGTACCAGTCTCAGATTTCCGTTTATAAGTTCGTCACGCGCCTTGATGTCTCCGGCTCTTACCTTTTTTAACAGAGCTTCCTTTTCACTTTCTTTCAAAAGCGGGAGTTTTGACGTGTCTACCCCGCAAATGAAAACCTTGTTATTATACATCTGAGCTACCTCCGTAAATCATAACAATAAAATAAGATTTTTCACATTAAAATTATTGTCTGTACAGAGGCCTAATACACAAATAAAATATTTTTTGTTTCGACATATTTCACTTGTATTTTTAAAAAGTTTATAAATCCGTTGCGCAAACGTAAAAATTAAAGTATAATAATAAAAAAATATACAGGATATACGGGAGGATATATGGTAACTTTCAGTGAGCTGAAAAAGAATGACGATATCAACACATATATAGTTGCGGCGGATAAATCCCTTGAAGT
Source organism: uncultured Clostridia bacterium (assembly GCA_944384855.1). Taxonomy (GTDB): domain Bacteria; phylum Bacillota; class Clostridia; order Oscillospirales; family Acutalibacteraceae; genus UBA737. The sequence continues at coordinate 185,222 of CALWUY010000050.1, forward strand.
ACTGGGATTTACCGAGCATAGTTTTGCCCATGTCGGCAAAGTGGCAAAGGAATGCGAGTATATACTTTCTACTCTGGGGTACAGTGACAAGGAGGTAGAACTTGCTAAAATCGCGGCGTTTCTTCACGATATAGGGAATCTTGTAAACCGTATAGACCATTCCCAGAGCGGCGCGGTAATGGCTTTCAGAATACTTGACAAACTGGGTATGCCGGCGGGAGATATCGCTACGGTGGTTACGGCGATAGGAAATCACGACGAGGGCACCGGCGTACCGGTAAGCGAGATTGCGGCTGCGCTTATTTTAGCCGATAAATCCGACGTTCGCCGCAGCCGTGTAAGGAACAGCGATAAAACCACCTTTGATATTCACGACAGGGTAAATTATTCTGTGGAAAAATCTTCGCTTAAAATCAACGAGGCTAAAACCGAGATAAAGCTGAGTCTTCATATAAACACAAACTACGGCAGCATAATGGAGTATTTTGAGATTTTCATGGAGCGAATGCTGCTTTGCCGCAAAGCCGCCGAGCGTCTGGGACTGATATTCAAGCTGAGAATCAACGGTCAGCAGCTTTTGTAACTACTGTTTCAATTAAATTGCCCGGCTAAGTTTGCAACAAATATCTGAGATAGGGAATAACAAAATGATATATTTGCTTGAAGATGACCAAAGCATAAGAAAATTTGTGATTTATGCTTTAAGGCAGAAAGGAATGGAGGCAGAGGGATTCGATTTGCCGTCGCAGCTTTATGCGGCGATGGAAAAGCGAAAGCCGGATCTTTTGCTGCTTGATATAATGTTGCCTGAAGAAGACGGGATAACGGTTCTGTCGAAAGTAAGACAGAATGTACAGACCCGTGATCTTCCGGTGATAATGCTTACGGCCAGAGATTCCGAATACGACAGGGTTTTAGGGCTTGACAGCGGTGCGGATGATTATATACCGAAACCGTTCGGTACCATGGAATTGGTTTCAAGGATAAAAGCGCTTTTGAGAAGAACGTCGGCAAACCGGCCGGTATTTTATTCGGAGGAACTTTCTGTAGATACGGAAAGTCATGTAGTGTCGGTAAAAGGCGAGGAGATAACTGTAACGGTAAAGGAATATGAGCTGCTTTGCGAGCTGTTCAAAAAACGAGGGTCGGTTTTGTCGAGGGATGACCTGCTTAAAAGTATATGGGGATACAGTTATGACGGTGAAAACCGTACGGTGGATGTACATATAAGAACTTTGCGGACCAAGCTTAAATCAGCAGGAAGGCTTATCGAAACCGTAAGGGGTTTCGGATATAAAATAAGGTAAAAATATGACCGGAAAAATATTCAGGGGAATTTTGGTTACCGCTTTGCTGACGATGACGGCCTGTCTTTTATTCATTATAGGAATGCAATATCAGTTTTATACGGATACAAGAAAGCAGTCGCTGGAAAATCAGGCTTATCTTATCAGCCGCACGGTTGACGGGGGCGGAGATATCAGGGATTTCGGAAAGCTTGACGACAGAATTACTTTGATAGATAAAAACGGCGAAGTTTTATACGATAATAAAACGGATATTTCTGAAACGGAAAATCATTCGGACAGACAGGAGTTCAGGGAAGCACTTGAAAACGGAACGGGCAGTTCCGCAAGATTTTCACAAACGCTTGAAAAGCATACATATTATTATGCGGTAAAGCTTGCTGACGGTACGGTGCTGCGTGTTGCAGGGGAAAATATAACCCTGCTTACGGCTGTGCTGCGGCTGCTGCCTGCCATATCGGCAATAATAATAATGACCTTTATAATTGCACTTATAACGGCTTTTGTGACATCGAAAAGAATCATTGCGCCAATAAATGCAATCAGTCCGGATAACCCGGACACAGTATCGGAGTATGAGGAACTTACACCTTTAATCAGAAAACTGAGGGCTCAGAATAAAAGGATAGAGCGTCAGATAACCGAACTTACACGCAGCCGTAAGGAATTTGAGATAATATCCGAGAATATGAAAGAGGGTATAATTCTCACTGATTCAGACGGCGGTATACTCGCCTATAACGGCAGTATTACCCGGTTTTTTGATACCGAAACCGATTTAAAGGGTAAAAATATTTTACGGGTCAGCAGAGAAGAGGTTTTTTACAGACTGCTCTGCAGCATTTCTTCGGGTCTGCACAGCGAGTATTTGATAAGCCGCAAAGAACAGAGTCTGGAAATAATAACAAATCCGGTTTTTGATGAGCTTAACAGGTGCAGGGGAGCGGTTATTCTGGTAATAGACGTAACCGAAAAGCAGGAACGGGAAAGGCTGCGGCGGGAATTCACGGCGAATGTTTCACATGAGCTTAAAACCCCGCTGACGTCGATACTTGGTTTTTCTGAAATATTGAAAGAGGGATTGGCAGAGAGTGCAGATGTAAAGAACTTCGGTGACGACATCAACCGTGAAACCAGACGGCTTATTTCGCTTGTAGAGGATATAATCAAGCTTTCCCGGCTTGATGAAGGAATTTTGGATAATGAAAAACAGGATATAGAGTTAAAACATATCGCTGAAGAGGTTCGGGAAAGACTGCAGCCGTCAGCCGATGCAAAAGGAATATGTTTGGAGGTTGAGGGGGAAACTGTATATGTAAACGGAAATGCCGGGCTTATATTTGAAATGATATACAATTTGTGCGACAACGCGATTAAATACAACCGCGAAGGCGGAAAGGTAACGGTTGTAACGGGTATAAGGGAACAGAAACCGTTTATATCTGTAAAGGATACGGGGATAGGTATTGCCGCGGAGCATAAAGACAGGATATTTGAAAGATTTTACCGTGTGGACAAATCGCGGTCTGATATGAGCGGCGGTACGGGGCTTGGACTTTCGATAGTAAAGCGTATAGCCGGTGCCAGCGGAGCGGCAATAAATCTTGACAGTAAACCGGGCGAAGGAACACAGATAACCGTCAGTTTCGGTGAATAAGAAATTTTTGCTTGCAAAAAATAATAAAATGTGTTATTATTTCTTTGGTTTAAGGGAGTAGCCGACGCTTTATGCGTTGCAATTTGCGACATTACGGTTTAAAACCCGCTTTTGCATTAAACGGCAAGACTTTTACCGTGTACAGCGCGGTAAAAGTCTTTTTGTTTATAGAAAAATCAATAATAAATAAGAAGAAAGGTTGTTCTTAATGGAATTTATTGAGTTTCTGTATGAAAACATAGTGGAAAACTTTTCGTGGCAGATGCTTGTAATGTGGGCGATAGGCGGAGTTCTGGTATTTCTGGCCATAAAAAAGGATATGGAGCCGACGCTGCTTTTGCCGATAGGTTTCGGGGCGATTCTGGTAAATCTTCCCGGAGTAATGCAGAAGGTGGTTGACGAGACAGGCAGGCCCGTATTGGATTCATTCGGTAATGTCCAGTATGATGCGGGACCGCTCTCAACCCTTTTTGACGCGGGTATCGCAAATGAGCTTTTCCCGCTGATATTATTTATAGGAATAGGCGCCATGATCGATTTCGGTCCGCTGCTTTCAAATCCTAAGCTTATGATTTTCGGCGCGGCGGCGCAGTTCGGCATATTCTTCACATTCTGCGCAGCGTCGATGTTTTTCCCTATAAACGACGCGGCTTCGATAGGTATTATAGGCGCGGCAGACGGTCCGACATCGATAGTTGTGGCGCAGCAGCTTCATTCCCAGTATGTGGGAGCGATAATGGTAGCGGCATATTCGTATATGGCTCTGGTGCCGATCATACAGCCGCCGGTAATCAAGCTTCTTACAACTAAAAAAGAACGGCTTATACGTATGCCGTACGCCGCAAAGAGTGTTTCAAAGACAACCAAAATTCTGTTCCCGATTATCATTACCGCGATAGCAGGGCTTGTGGCGCCGGAGTCGGTATATCTTGTAGGATTTTTGATGTTCGGAAACCTTATACGCGAATGCGGTGTACTGAATTCACTTTCGGATACGGCGCAGAATGTTTTGGCTAATCTTATAACGATATTCCTTGGAATTACGATAGCGTCAAAAATGTATTATGAGCAGTTTTTGAAGCCCGAAACCCTTATGATACTGGGACTGGGACTTATAGCGTTTATATTTGATACCGCGGGCGGCGTAGTATTCGCGAAGATTCTGAATATCTTCCTGCCTAAGTCCAAAAAGCTCAATCCTATGATAGGAGCGGCGGGTATATCGGCATTTCCGATGTCAGGCAGAATAGTTCACAAAATGGGTCTCAAGGAAGATCCTCAGAACTTCCTGCTCATGCATTCTATGGGTGTAAACGTTTCGGGACAGATAGCTTCGGTTATCGCTGGCGGACTTATCCTTAAATTTTTCGGATAAAGGAGTAAAAGCTTATGGATTTCAGTAATTTTGTAGATAATCTTGCCTATATGGGCAAGGGAATGTTAGGAATACTCATTGTTATGGGAGCAATCATTCTTGTGACTGTTTTGCTGAATAAAATATTCTCAGCCGATAATAAAAAATAAAAAAATTGTGGTTTACTAATCGGTATAATTAATGTATAATAGGCTTGTGGCGCTGCCGCAGGCCTATTTAATTTACGGATTATTCAGTATAGGCTGTATAAGAAGTTTCGGGGATTTAAGTTTTAATATAAGCTGTTTTTGAGCGAATTATTTAATTGTACCGGCGGATAATGTATATAAGGCGGGGAACTCACGGTAACGGATATTGTTATTAAACAATCGGAACAGACGAAATTACTGTATTATTTTCGTATAAAACAAGGAGACAGGTATGGAACTTGACTGGAAAAACATAAAACGAATTCTGCTTATAATATTTTTAGGCGCGGTCATATTTACGGCTGTGCAGAATTTCGGCGGAGTACTTGGGTTTATTTCCGGAGTGCTGGGACTGTTTGCGCCGGTAACGGCAGCGTTTTGTATAGCGTTTGTTCTTAATGTACTGCTTACGGCGCTGGAAACCAAAGTTTTCGCTTTTATGGGCAAAAGCAGAAAGAAAGCCGTTGTAAAACTGAGACGTCCGATATGTCTGGTACTTACGTATCTTATAGCTTTCGGAATAGTATCGGTTCTGATGCTGGTTATAATTCCGGATATAATAGAAACGGTGACTTATATTGCGGAAAAGCTGCCGGCGTTTGCTGATGATATACGCGAATGGGCAAATGCGCTGCTGGAAAAATACAATATTGACAAGAGCGTAATACCTGAGGTACAGATAAACTGGACTGCCGCGGCGAGCGCGCTTAAAAGCTGGCTTTCCGATTCCTACAATCAGATATTCAACGGTGCTGTGGGGATTACCACGTCTGTGTTTACCGGGGTATTTGACACAATTTTCAGTTTTGTTATATCGGTATATATTTTGGCACAGAAAGAGCGCATAGGAGCGTTTGTGAAGCGGGTTATAAACGCGCTTATACCCGACAGGATCAACAGGGTCGTTTATCATGTGGCATACAGGACTCAGGAGTCTTTCTCGAGGTTTATAGGCGGACAGCTTATAGAATCGCTTATTTTGGGGGTACTTTGTTTTATAGGAATGACGATTTTCAGATTTCCGAATGCCCTTATAATTTCGGTGCTGATATCGGTGATGTCGCTGGTGCCTATAGTGGGCGCCACGATAGGAGTTGTTGTCGGGTTCCTGCTGATTGTGATTTCAAATCCTTTGAGAGCGGTATTTTTTGTGATTTTCTTCCTTGTGCTTCAGCAGGTGGAAGGAAATCTCATATATCCCAGAGTAGTCGGCAAAGCGGTAGGCCTTCCGGGAGTGCTTGTGGTAAGCGCGGTGCTGATAGGAGGAAATATAGGAGGAGTTCTGGGAACGCTTGTTGCGGTTCCTACCTGCGCGGTGCTGTTTGTGCTTTTGAAAGAACTGGTCGAATATATGAACCGGCAAAAAAAGCAGAAAAAAAGTATTGTTCAGCTCAGAGAAGATGAGAACAAGGTTTCCGAGTAAGAAACAAGGCAGGATATCCGATACGGGTATCCTGCTTTTGAATGAATCAGAGAACCTGTACCGGAAATTCAAGCATAAAATGCAATCATTTTTGCACAAAACTGAGTTTTTCCGGTATGAAAAAGCTGAAGAAACCGTAAAATAAAAAAATGTTTGACATATTTGAAATATTATGGTAAACTGTTATAGCATGCCGAATTATGCATATCGGCATAGAATTTGAAAAAATGGGAGGTGTAACAGTGCCTACGTTTAACCAGTTGGTTCGCAGCGGCCGTGAAACTGTTGAGAAAAAAGCTAAGGCTCCGGCGCTTTTAAAGGGGTATAATTCCATGAAGCGTCGCGCGACAGACAATGATTCTCCTCAGAAGCGCGGTGTTTGCACAGCCGTTAAGACTTCCACGCCTAAGAAGCCTAACTCGGCTCTGAGAAAGATTGCCAGAGTACGTCTTTCCAACGGAATAGAAGTATCAGCTTATATTCCCGGTATAGGACACAATCTGCAGGAGCACAGTGTGGTTCTTATCCGCGGCGGACGTGTTAAGGATCTTCCCGGTGTGCGTTATCACATCGTAAGAGGTACCCTTGATACTCAGGGCGTTGCCAACAGAATGCAGGGCCGTTCAAAATACGGCGCGAAACGTCCGAAAGCAGGTGCGAAGTAATAAAATTTAAGTAATCTCTGCTGAAATTCCAAGTAAGCGGTTTATATATATTATATGTAAGCCTTGCTTGGTACAACGGGGAAGTTACTCGAGTACCTATGATATCATTACTATGAAGGAGGGAAGCAAAGTGCCAAGAAGAGGCTTTATTGCTAAACGTGATGTACTGCCGGATCCGGTTTACAATTCAAAAATAGTTACGCGTCTTATCAACAACATTATGCTTGACGGTAAAAAGGGCGTAGCTCAGAAAATCGTATACGGCGCATTTGATATTATCAGTGAAAAAACAGGTAAGGATCCGCTTGAGGTTTTTGACCAGGCTATGGAAAACGTTATGCCGCAGCTGGAGGTAAAGGCTGTTCGTAAGGGCGGAGCTACCTATCAGGTTCCTTTTGAGGTTCGTCCCGAAAGAAAACAGACCCTGGGTCTTCGCTGGTTGACGACTTACAGCCGCAGCCGTTCCGAAAGAACTATGAAAGAACGTCTTGCAGGCGAGATTCTTGACGCTGTCAATGGTACCGGCGGCGCCGCCAAGAAGCGCGACGATACCCATAAGATGGCCGAAGCAAACAGAGCGTTTGCACATTACAGATGGTAGTTCGTATTTTATTTTGATTTTGTTTCCGCTTTTGCGGATTGGAGGAAAATATGCCAAGAAAAGTATCTCTTGAAATGACAAGAAATATTGGTATTATGGCACATATTGACGCCGGAAAAACTACCACTACAGAGCGTATCCTGTTCTACACGGGTATAAACCGTAAAATGGGTGAAACTCATGACGGCGCGTCAACTATGGACTGGATGGAGCAGGAGCAGGAGAGAGGAATTACAATCACCTCGGCTGCGACCACTTGTTTCTGGAAAGACCATCGTATCAATATTATCGACACTCCCGGACACGTTGACTTCACGGTTGAAGTTCAGCGTTCGCTGCGCGTGCTTGACGGTTCTGTAACCGTACTTTGCGCAAAGGGCGGTGTTGAGCCTCAGTCTGAAACCGTTTGGCGTCAGGCTGACGAATACAAAGTACCTCGTATGATCTATGTAAACAAGATGGACATTATGGGTGCTGATTTTTACCGCGTTCTTGATATGATCAAAGATCGGTTCAACTGCAACGGTGTTCCGATTCAGCTGCCTATCGGCGTTGAGGATACCTTCAGGGGAATAATTGACCTTGTAAACATGGACGCTGAGATTTATTATGATGATTTGGGCAAGGACGTAAGACACGAGCCTATCCCGGAAGACATGGTAGAACTTGCAAACAAATACCGTACTGCGCTTATTGAGCATGTTGTTGAGCAGGACGAGGAGCTGATGGAAAAATATTTTGAAGGTGAAGAGCCTACGGTTGATCAGATAAAGAAGATTATCCGTCAGTCCACCATTGCCAATAACATGGTTCCTATATGCTGCGGTACTTCATACAGAAACAAGGGCGTTCAGCCGTTGCTTGACGCAATTGTCGATTATATGCCGGCTCCTACCGACGTTGAGGCTATCAAGGGTATCAACCCTGATACCGATGAGGAAGAAGTAAGACATTCTTCTGACAGCGAGCCGTTTTCGGCGCTTGCGTTCAAAATAGCCACCGACCCGTTCGTAGGAAAGATTTGTTTCTTCCGTGTTTATTCCGGTACAGTAGACGCCGGTTCGAGCGTTTACAATTCTGTAAAGCAGAATAAGGAGCGTATGGGAAGACTGTTGCAGATGCACGCAAATCACCGTGAAGATATCGAAACCTGTTATTCGGGAGATATCGCCGCCGCGGTAGGTCTCAAGAACACTACCACGGGTGATACGCTCTGTGACGAAAAGCATCCGATAGTGCTTGAATCAATGAACTTCCCGGAGCCGGTTATACGTGTAGCTATTGAACCCAAGACTAAAGCAGGTCAGGAAAAGATGGGCCTTGCGCTTGCAAAGCTTGCCGAAGAAGATCCGACCTTCAAGGCGTACACCGACGAAGAAACCGGACAGACAATTATTGCAGGTATGGGCGAGCTTCATCTTGAGATTATAGTTGACCGTTTGCTCCGTGAATTTAAGGTTGAGGCAAACGTAGGCGCTCCGCAGGTTGCATATAAAGAAAGTATCCGCAAAAAGGTCGATCATGAGACTAAGTACAAGCGTCAGTCAGGCGGTTCGGGTCAGTACGGACATGTTAAGATCATTGTTGAACCGAATGAGTCGGGCAAAGGATACGAGTTTATCAATGCCGTTACGGGTGGTACTGTTCCGAAGGAATATATTCCTGCCGTTGATGCAGGTATCAGAGGAGCACTGCAGGCAGGTGTACTTGCCAACTATCCGGTAGTTGACGTTAAGGTAACTTTGTATGACGGTTCGTATCATGAGGTTGACTCTTCGGAAATGGCGTTTAAGATTGCCGGTTCAATGGCCTTTAAAGAAGCCTGCCGTCTGGCAGATCCGGTGCTTTTAGAGCCGATTATGAAGGTTACCGTAACAGTACCTGAAGAGTATATGGGAGACGTTATAGGTGATCTTAACTCAAGGCGCGGTGAGATCCAGGGATTTGAAGACCGCGCAGGCATCAAGCAGATTAATGCCAGAGTACCTCTGGGAGACATGTTCGGTTATGCTACCGATCTTCGTTCAAAGACACAGGGACGCGGTCAGTATGTTATGGAACCGGACGGTTACAAGGAAGTACCGAAGAGCATATCTGAGAAAATCATATCCGCAAGGATTAAAAAAGATTGATTGTCCGCAGGACAAATGACAAATAATGCTTGAAATTCATAAGAATTTTTGGTAAACTATATTTAAAATATTAAATTTCAAATTTCTAAGGAGGAAATTTACAATGGCAAAGGCAGCATTTGAAAGAAATAAGCCCCATGTAAACATTGGTACCATCGGTCACGTTGACCATGGTAAGACAACACTCACAGCAGCTATCACAAAGTACCTTTCTCTTAAGGGTCAGGCTTCTTTTGAAGATTATTCTGAAATCGATAAGGCTCCGGAAGAGAGAGAGCGTGGTATTACAATCAACACCGCACACGTTGAGTACGAGACCGACGCACGTCACTATGCTCACGTTGACTGCCCCGGACATGCCGACTATGTTAAGAACATGATCACCGGTGCTGCTCAGATGGACGGTGCTATTCTCGTTATTGCCGCTACCGACGGTCCTATGGCTCAGACTAAGGAACACTTACTCCTTGCTCGTCAGGTTGGCGTTCCTTACATTGTAGTATTTATGAACAAGACAGACTTGGTAGACGACGAAGAACTTCTTGAGCTCGTTGAAATGGAAATACGCGAGACACTTGACAAGTATGAATTCCCCGGCGATGATACACCTATCATCAAGGGATCTGCTTTCAAGGCGCTTGACAGCGATTCAAAGGATCCTAATGATCCGGTATACGCTCCTATCAAGGAACTTATGGACGCTGTTGACAGCTATATTCCTACTCCTGAGCGTAAGGCTGATCTTCCTTTCCTTATGCCTATAGAGGATGTTATGACCATTTCCGGACGCGGTACCGTTGTTACCGGACGTGTTGAGCGCGGAAAGCTCAATGCAGGTGATGAAGTTGAGATTATCGGTCTTACCGAAGAGCGTAAGAAGACTGTTGTAACTTCTATGGAAATGTTCCGCAAGACTCTCACATACTGTGAGGCCGGCGATAACGTAGGTGCGCTTCTCCGCGGTATAGGTCGTGATGAAGTTGAACGCGGTCAGGTTCTCTGCAAACCCGGCTCAATCAATCCGCATACCAAGTTCCACGGTCAGGTTTATATCCTTACCAAGGAAGAGGGCGGGCGTCATACACCTTTCTTCAACAACTACCGTCCGCAGTTCTATTTCAGAACTACTGACGTTACCGGTATCATTACTCTGCCCGCAGGCACCGAAATGTGCATGCCCGGTGATAACGTAGAGATGGATGTTGAACTTATCACACCTATCGCTATCGAAGAAGGTCTGCGTTTCGCTATCCGTGAAGGCGGACGTACTGTAGGTTCCGGTGTTGTTACCGCAATCAACGGTTAATTCGGTTAATTCAAAAGGTGCTGACTCAAAACGAGGCGGCACCTTTTTTAATGCGCAATTTATCATTACAGGTATTCTTATAATTTCATATTTTTTCTGCCGCGTGTAAAAAAGAAACCGTCTCGTTTTTTGACGAGACGGTTTTAATATCGCTTTCTGTAAGGTTCGGTTTCGTCTGTAAGTCCTAACAGGTAATCGACGCTTGTGTTGTAATACTCTGCAAGCTTTACAAGCACATCTGCTGTAAGTGATAATTTTCCAAGTTCGTAACTTGAATATGTGGTTTGATGAACGCCTAAATATTCGGCTAAAGCCGTCTGATTAATATCTCTGTCCTCATGTATATCTCTGATACGGTTATACAAAGCAATCACCTCTAACAAATATTATGCAATAAGTGAAATACACTTATTGATCTTTAAGTGAAATTCGCTTAAAATATATTTGAGGTGAGAGCTATGTTAATGATATGTAAAGACTGTTATATCAAAAAATACGGTGAATTTTCCGATTTGCTGCTTTATGAATCGGATGAAGAGGGAATTTGCTTTATGTGCGGAGAGAAAAAGCAAATGCTTGAAGAAATATGCAGAGATGACAATTGAATTTACATTTTAATTTTTCGAAAGATATAATTAATACAAGCTGCCGAATATTGCGGCCCTGTATTAATTTGTTGATAAAAACTTTTAAAATATTAACAAAATATCTTTATTTTTAACCTGCTGTATGATATAATCTATAATGTATATTTATGCGAATTTGTCTAGGAAAAGATAACTGAAAAAGGTAAGAAAACATAAGTTATAAACTTAAAAAGGAGTGAGAATCGGTGTTCAGAAAGGTCATAAGCGCTGCGATTGGTTTTTTGATGTGCATTACGCTTTGCGGATGTGATTTTTTTGCCGCCGATACTGTGGAGCTGCTTTCTCCGCCGGCATTATCGGGGGATTTGAATCCGATAGCGCAGGTCATAACCGAAAGTGTAGATGGGGATTATACATTCAAGTATCCTACACGAGGAGATTACCGGTCGGCGGTAGTAAGGGAGGACATAAACGGTGACGGACTGATGGAGGCTTTTGCATTTTACAGCACTACTCAGAACGATACAGTCACAATGAACCTGAATTATATATGTTATCTCGATGACAGTTGGGAATCGGTGGCACAGCAGCAGTTGGTAGCCGGAGGAGTGGACAAGATTGATTTTTGCGACCTTGACAACGACGGTATTGAGGAGCTGCTGGTAGGCTGGGAGATTTACGGAACGAGCGAAATGCAGCTTGCGGTATACAGTCTGGCAGATAACACACTGACGCAGCGGATGATGAAGAGATACAATCATTTTACTACGTGTGATCTGAATGAAGACAGTAAAAATGAAATTTTACTTATAGATACCAATCCGGCAGAGAGCGTCAATGCTGCCGCTTTATACGGGCTTACCGGCGACGGAGTTGCCGAAATTTCGGCATGTGAGCTTGACAGCGCCGCAAAAACAGTAAACGAACCGGTATTGGCCGCTTTGTCATCAGGAAGACCCGCTATTTACATAGATGAGATAAAGGGTGTCGGCGCGGTAACTGAGGTGCTGTTTATAGAAAAAGGAAAACTGGTAAATCCTCTGCTGGCAGCGAATTCCAAAGAAACGGTTGCTACGCTGCGCGCAGCTTCACTTGCTACCTCTGACATAAACGGAGACGGAATTCTTGAAATACCGATACAGCGGGATGTGCCGTCGGTCACAAAATCGCAGCTCAGCGAAAAGCTTTATCTGACGGAATGGTGTTCGTTCAACGGCGAACAGCTCACACCTCAGCAAACAACAATGATAGATACAAATGACGGATACTATTATATAATACCTTCAAGGTGGATCGACCATATAGCCGTGCTTAAGGACACTGAAAACCGGGTACATGAAATTTATAGGTACAATGCGGAGCAAAAAATGGTGGAAGAAAGCCTGATTTATATAAGGGCGATTGACAAGACGGATTGGGAAGAGGATAAAGAAGAATATGAAAGTATGCAAAAAATAACCTCGGATCAAGACACGGTTTTTGCTTGCAGGATATCCCAGTCTGCACTTAACGAAGGAATAACTTTGGAATCAGTAAGAAACGCATTCAAGATATCGCAACAGGAGTGAGATGAATGAAAAATATACTAATTGTAGAAGATGAAGCGGCTATCAGAGAATTTGAAGCGATAAATCTCAGGCGAGTGGGATATAATGTTACGGAAGCCGGATCCGGAGAAGAAGCGCTTGATATTTATGATAACAGCGGAGAGATTTTCGACATTGCCCTGTTGGACATATCTATGCCGGGAATGGATGGGTTTGCGCTTTGCAAAGAATTAAGGAAAAGAAGTGAAACACTGGGAATCATAATGCTTACAGCACGGACGCAGGAAATGGATAAAATAAGCGGACTGATGATAGGAGCCGATGACTACATAACCAAACCTTTCAGCCCGACCGAACTTCTTGCGAGAGTAGACTCACTTTACAGAAGGGTTGAAATGCAGAATCAAAAAGCTGTGGCGGCATCTTCTGACGACATTACATTAGGTGAATTTACCTTAAATATCAGAAGGAGAACCCTGCTTAAAAATTCTGTTAATATAGAGCTTACTCAGGTTGAGTTTCAGATGATTGAATATTTTTTCAATAATCCCGATACGGCACTTGACAGGACGGATATTCTTAATAAAGTCTGGGGCAGCAACTATTTCGGTGAGGAAAAAATAGTTGATGTAAATATAAGAAGACTCAGGAAAAAAATAGAGGATGATCCTTCCAATCCCAAGCATCTTGTAACAGTCTGGGGAATGGGATATAAGTGGAACACCAAATAACGTAAAGCTATAAATTTTTTAGTAACTTAATTATCGCAAACAGTAATACCATCATAAAATTTGCCGGCGGTCAGAGTCGTAATGCCGGGCAAGTCAAAGACAGTATCCGCATTAAGAAAGGAGGACGCACATGCAGCTTGAAATCAAGTTTAAGAGTATAGCATTAAAATGGTTTTTTAATATATTTCTTGTAGTGGCGTTAATAGTATGCGCAGCTGCGATCGCGTTCTCTGTTGTGTTTAATTCCATAAACACAGAACGTATGGAGGTGCTGGCGTCTGATTATGCGTATGAGTTTTCAGCGCTCTCGGGAACAGACAAAAGAAATTTCAGTGATTCGGCTATAAGCATAGCAGCGGGATTTCAGTACAAAAACAATATAGAGGTTCAGGTGCTTAACAGCAGAGGCGAACTTATTGTTTCAACTACCGGATTTCAGTCGGTGACAGATTCAATGGATGATTATTACAAGGCAAAGGAAACAAAGCAGACCGCTGTTGAGAAGCTTAGAACAAATGACGGCGAACATGTGATGGCATCATCCACCATTATTTATGATTCAAACGGCAACGAATTAGGAGCATACCGGTGGATAACTTCAATGGAAAAGGCAAACAAGGTGACGATGTGGTTTGCGTCTGTAATGGCTTTGGTGGCAGTGGGGATATTGGGATTTTTCGGATTTTCAGGGCTTTATTTTATAAAATCCATAGTTCAGCCGATAAGGGACGTAAGCAATATTGCCAGAAAAATTGCGATGGGAGATTTTGACTCACGAATCAATATAAATAAAAACGACGAGATAGGCGAGCTGTGCGATACCATAAATTATATGGCGTCCGAGCTGGGACAGACAGAAAAACTGAAAAACGACTTTATATCTTCGGTTTCGCATGAGCTGAGGACACCGCTTACCGCTATAAAAGGCTGGGGAGAAACAGCTAAAATGTCGTTAGGGACAGATGAAGAACTTGTCAGCCGAGGTATAGATGTGGTACTGAGCGAGGCTGACAGACTTTCGGGTCTGGTAGAAGATCTGCTTGATTTCTCCCGTATGGAGAGCGGCAAAATGACAGTGGAAACAAAACCGATAAATGTAACGATGCTTCTGTCTGAATCGGTGGATATGTATATGGAGCTTTCGCGCAATCAGGGAATAGACCTGACATTTACAAAGCCTAATGAAGAACTTGAGATAATGGGAGATCTTAACCGTTTAAAACAGGTCTTCATCAACATAATAGACAACGCGGTAAAATATACTCAAAGCGGCGGTCAGGTTCTGGTTTCGCAGGTAAAAGAGGAAGCGTGTGTGCGGATATCGGTGGCTGACACGGGATTGGGTATTCCGAGCCAGGATATTGACAGAATAAAGGAAAAGTTTTATAAAGCAAGCAATTCCGTAAGAGGGTCGGGTATAGGACTTGCAGTGGCGGATGAGATAATCAAACAACATGACGGACTTCTGTTTATTGAAAGTAAAGAGGGAGTCGGAACGACGGTAACAATAGTTCTTCCTTTGTATGAAAGGCCTAAAGAAGATGAAATGATTACTCTTGATGAAGCTGCGGGAATAGAAGCAAAGCCTGAAACCGAACAAAAAGATGAAGATAAATCAAAGGAGCAGCAGGATAATGAGCAAATGTAAGTATACGGCGATA
This sequence comes from uncultured Clostridia bacterium, assembly GCA_944384855.1. Lineage (GTDB taxonomy): Bacteria > Bacillota > Clostridia > Oscillospirales > Acutalibacteraceae > UBA737. The sequence continues at coordinate 200,402 of CALWUY010000050.1, forward strand.
GGCGGACAGGCGCTTATTGAGGGAATCATGATGAAAAGTCCCGAAAAAACCGCGATGGCGGTAAGTATGCCTGACGGAACTATTGACGTATCTATGCTTAAATATGAGTCACTCAGGAAAAAGTATAAGATTTTAGGTATTCCGGTAGTAAGGGGGGTAACCTCGTTTATAGAATCTATGGTACAGGGATACAAAGCGATGATGCTGTCGGCTGAAAAGTCGGGTTTTGCCGATTTGGATGAGGACGACAAAAAGGATACAGGAGAGAAGAGCAAATTTTCAAAGGCAGTGCTTTCTGCGGTTATGGTGATAGGGACAGTATTGGGAGTAGCGCTTGCGGTAGTACTGTTTATGTATATACCAAGGCTTTGCGTCGGAGGGCTTGAATGGCTGTTTAAAAGCGATTTTTCCAAATTTACCAGATCCGGCATTGAACAGCTGCTCAAACTTACGGTATTTGTGCTGTATATGTGGGGAGTTTCCTATATGAAGGATATAAAGAGGGTATTTATGTACCACGGCGCCGAGCATAAAACTATTTTCTGCTATGAAAAGGGACTGGAACTGACAGTTGAAAATGTGAGAAAACAGAGCCGGTTTCATCCGAGATGCGGAACCTCGTTTATGATTCTCATGATACTGATAAGCGTGATATTTTCCACTTTGGTACAGATGATTTTCCCGCAGGTATATGACATAAAGTGGGCGTGGGTAGCGGCAAAAATACTTTTGATCCCGATAATTTGCGGTGTGGGATTTGAGGTGTTGAAAATTTGCGGGAAATATGATAATATAATAACCCGCATTATCTCAGCGCCGGGGCTTTGGATGCAGAGAATAAGCACAAAAGAGCCGCAGGACCGAATGATAGAGGTGGCTATTGCGGCGCTGCGTGCCTGTGAACCGGCGGTTCCGGACGTAGACCGAAGGGTTGACATGAACAAGACGGCAGAGAACATCGGCAGTCAGGAAACCGAGGAAACGGGAAATGACAATATTTGAAGCATATAATTCGGCAAAAAAGCAGCTTGAATCGGCCGGCATTGAGGATTATGTCTTTGAAGCAAAACAGATAATAAAGCATATCACGGGGTTTACCTCGGCCCAGGTTCTGAGTTTTTACAACAGGGAGCTTACAGAGTTTCAGCTTAATAATCTGACTGCGATTCTTCATCAGCGTCAGATAAGATATCCTTTGCAGTATATATTCGGGGAATGGGATTTTTACAGGAGAAGCTTTTATGTGGGACCGGGAGTATTAGTGCCCAGAGCCGATACCGAAACAGTAGTAGATGTGTGTGCGGAATATCTTAAAGACAGGCCTTCGGCGGAAATACTTGACTTATGTGCCGGCAGCGGCTGCATCGGGATTACACTGGCCGTGGAATTCGCGGATTCTGACGTTTCAATGGTGGAAAAATATGACGAGGCAATCCGGTATGCCGTAAAAAATATAGAACGTAACGGTGCGGGAAACGCAGAGATTTATAAGGGAGATATATTTGAAAGGTACCTGGCGGACAGGAAGTTCGATTTGATTGTCAGCAATCCGCCTTATGTTACGGAGAATGAAATGAATACAGTATCTCCTGAAACAAGGTTTGAGCCGGAGACTGCACTGGAGGCCGGTGACGGCGGAATGGAATTTTATAAAGCGATAACGGAAAATTACAAAAACAGTATTAAAGACGGAGGTATGCTCTGTTTTGAGGCAGGCGTTAACCAAAGCAAAATTATATGCGGCATACTTGCGGATGCCGGATTTCACGATATTAAGGTTAAAAAAGATCTTTGCGGTATCGAACGGGCGGTATCGGGAATAAAATAATTATACTACACTGCAGACCAAAAAACGGAGGTAAAAAGATATGGCAGTAAAGGCGCAGAACGTTAAGGTAAGTCCTGTAAAAATCGTAGAAGAGGAAGAAAAGCAAAAGGCACTTAAAACTGCTATGGAGCAGATTGAGAAAAAGTTCGGAAAAGGTGCGGTTATGAGACTGGGCGAAAACGCTGCAATGAGTGTTGAACACATAAAAACCGGTTCGCTTACTCTTGACATCGCATTGGGGATAGGCGGTATTCCGAAAGGACGCATAGTGGAAATCTTCGGACCGGAATCTTCGGGAAAAACCACAGTTGCGCTTCATTGTGTGGCAGAGGCTCAGAAAGCCGGAGGCACAGCCGCGTTCATAGATGTTGAACACGCGCTGGATCCGGTTTATGCTTCACATCTCGGAGTAGATATAGACAGTCTTCTGGTATCTCAGCCGGATTCCGGTGAGCAGGCTTTGGAAATAGCCGAAGCGCTTGTGCGGTCGGGCGCGATAGATATTATAGTTATCGACTCGGTTGCGGCGCTGGTAACCAAGGCTGAAATAGACGGCGAAATGGGCGACAGTCACGTAGGACAGCTGGCAAGGCTTATGTCCCAGGCACTGCGCAAACTTACGGGAGCGCTTTCCAAAACCAACTGCGCGGCAATATTTATAAATCAGCTGCGTGAGAAGATCGGGGTAATGTACGGTAATCCGGAGACCACCACAGGCGGCAGAGCGCTTAAATTTTATGCCAGCGTCAGAATAGACGTAAGAAAAGGCGAGCCGATAAAAGACGGTTCCGAACTCATAGGAAATCATACCAGGGTAAAGATAGTTAAAAACAAGGTGGCGCCTCCCTTTAAAACCGCCGAGTTTGATATTATGTACGGTACGGGAATATCCCATATAGGAGAAATAATAGACGTAGGCGTGGAGCTGGGAATAATAAAGAAATCAGGCGCGTGGTTCTATTACGGAGAGACAAGACTGGGACAGGGCAGGGACAATGTCAGGAAGCTTTTCGAGGATAATGCTGAGCTTGCGGCTGAGATAGAGGAGAAGATCATGGCGGCAGCAAGTGATAATCCTGACGCTGTTGCTGCAGGAGACCGGGATGATGAAATGGAGATTATGCCGGAAGAACCGGTATCCGCTCCGAGAAAAAGCATAGATATTGATATTGCGGTCGACGAATAAAATGCTGATTGTATCTTTGGAAAAACAGAAAAAACATCTTGTAAAGCTCGGATTTTCAGACGGCAGCAGCTGTCTTTTGGATATCGACGTGTGCGCTGATAATTCGATATGCACAGGAACGGATATACAGGAAGAAATGCTTCAAAGACTTTGCTTCGAATCTGATTTCAGACGTGCAAAGTCGCGGGCGCTGTGGTATCTTGACCGCAGTGACTATACCGCAAACGCTATATACAAAAAGCTTGTGACCGCGAAATTTTCAAAAGAAGCCGCCGCGGCTGCAATAGCAAGACTCGAGGAACTGGGAATAATAGACGACCGGCGCTTTGCAGAGCGGTTCTGCGAAAAATGCGCCGAGCGCAATATTTCCAAAAGAGAAATGTTTTACAAGATGCTTGAAAAGGGCGTGGATTATGAACTGGCAAAGGAAATGCTTGATGAAACCGAGGTTGACGAGCAAACTCAGCTGAAAAATCTGATTGAAGGCAAGTATGCTTCAAGGCTTTGCGGCGAGAGGGGAACAGAAAAGGTTTTCGCGGCTTTGGTAAGAAAAGGGTTTTCCTATTCGGCGGTAAGAAGCGCGCTCAGAGAATACGGCAAAGAATCAGAATTGAACGGGGAATATGATGTATAAAGTATGTATGGTATCATTAGGCTGTCCCAAAAACCAGGTTGACGCCGAAATGATGTTAAGTCTGCTTGAAAAGGGCGGGCTTGAGATTTGTTCGGCCGAAGCCGAGGCCGATGCTATAATTGTCAACACCTGCGGCTTTATAGAGCCGGCAAAAGCTGAAGCTATCGAGAATATTCTCGAAGCGTCGCAGTATAAAAAGGAAGGCCGCTGCAAAGCGCTTATAGTTACCGGCTGTCTTGCGGAGCGCTATCGCGATGACGTGACCGAGGAAATTCCGGAGGCGGATGTATGCGTAGGTATAGGATCCAACAAGGATATTGCTGAAATAGTAATAAACGCTATTGAGGGGAAAAAGCAAAACCGATACGGCGCAAAAGAGCAACTGGATCTGAACGGCGACAGGATTTTAGGAGGTCCGCCGTATACGGCCTACCTGAAAATCGCCGACGGCTGCGATAACTGCTGCACTTACTGTGCTATACCTAAAATACGCGGACGGATGAGGAGCAGAAGGATAGAGGACTGCATAAAAGAGGCGGAAGATCTTGCGCGCAGAGGTGTCAGGGAACTTATTGTGGTAGCACAGGATACCACTGCATACGGTGAGGATATTTACGGCGAATCAAAATTGCCTGAGCTTTTAAGCCGGCTTTGTGAAATAGACGGCATTCACTGGATAAGGACTCTTTACACCTATCCCGAAAGAATTACCGACAGACTGTTGGATGTAATTTCGTGCAACGATAAAATAGTCAAGTATCTTGATATTCCCCTGCAGCATGTCAGCGGAGAAATTTTAAAGCGGATGAACCGCAGGGGTGACAGGCAAAGCATAAGCAGTCTTTTAAATAAGATAAGGGAAAAAATACCGGAAATAACTTTGAGAACAACATTTATAACCGGGTTTCCGGGGGAGACCGAAGAACAGTTCTGCGAGCTTGCGGAGTTTGTAAAAGAGACAAGATTCGAAAGACTGGGCTGTTTCCCGTACTCTGCCGAGGAGGATACCTTAGCGGCAGGATTTGACGGTCAGATAGACGAACAGACCAAAAATGACCGTATGGAAAATATAATGGAGCTACAGATGACCATTGCAGCCGAAAAAAACAGTGAGAAGACCGGCAGCGTGACGGAAGTGCTTATAGAAGGCTGGGATGATTATATCAAGTGTTATTACGGAAGGACTCCTGCCGACGCGCCCGAAATAGACGGCAAAATATTTTTTATGTCGACAAGGCCTCTTAAAATAGGAGAATTTGTAAAGGTCAGGATAAACGACTGTATAGATTATGATTTGTTAGGAGAACTTGAGGAATGAACACACCAAATAAGCTTACAATAGCGAGAATAATAGCGACTCCGGTATTTATGGCGGCAATGCTTATAAATTTTCCGTATCATTATCTGGTTTCACTGATATTGTTCATCGCCGCGTCGCTTACAGATATGATAGACGGTAAAATGGCAAGAAAATACAATCTGGTTACGGATTTCGGTAAATTTTTGGATCCGCTTGCCGATAAAATGCTTACTACGGCGGCGTATCTCGGATTTATCTGCATGTATGCGGATAAATACAGCTACTGCTGGCAGATAACGGCGATAACTTTTATTGTTTTATTCCGTGAATTTATGGTATCATCGGTAAGACTTGTGGTTGTGTCGTCAGGGGGAAAGGTAATCGCCGCTAATATGTGGGGCAAAGCCAAAACAGTAAGTCAGATGATCGGCATCATTTTAGCGCTTTCAGCATATACGCTTATAGGAGATTTCGGCATAACAAATGCGCTGTTTGTGAATATATGCGACATAGTTATAATATCTCTGTTCTGGATTTCTGCCGTGCTGTGTACGGTGTCCGGCATAATTTACCTTACGGCGAGCAAGGATTATATAAATCCTTCGAAATAGAAAAATGTTAAATTACTATGTTATTACCTGTTGATTTTTTGGGGGTATTGGTTTGTTCAGACGTCTTATTGAGGATGTAAACGCCGTGCGCGACCGAGATCCTGCCGCGCGCAGTTTTCTGGAGGTCCTGCTTCTTTATCCGGGAGTAAAAGCGATAAGAATGCACAGGCGTGCCAACTTCTATTACCGGCATGGGCTTATGTTTTTAGCCCGGTATGTGTCTCAGAAAGCGGCAAGGAAAACAGGTATTGAAATACATCCGGGCGCCAAAATAGGAAGGCGTCTGGTTATAGACCACGGTACGGGAATAGTTATAGGTGAGACTACCGAAATAGGTGACGATGTTTTAATATATCAGGGGGTAACTCTCGGAGGAACCGGAAAGGATACAGGGAAAAGACATCCTACTATAGGGAATAATGTTATGATATCCGCGGGCGCTAAAGTTCTGGGACCGTTTAAAATCGGCGACAATTCCCGCGTTGCAGCCGGGGCGGTAGTGCTTGAGGAAGTGCCTCCCAATTCCACCGTTGTAGGTATACCGGCAAGGGTAGTGCGGCAGGACGGCAGGAAGATAGGACAGCTTGACCAGATACATATTCCCGACCCCGTAAAACAGAAAATGGATGCTCTGGAAAACAGAATTTCCGAGCTTGAACATATAATTTCCGGTTTGGAGGATAAAAATTTATGAAAATTTTCAATACGCTCACACGCAGTAAAGACGAGTTTGTTCCCATAAAAGAGGGAGAAGCGAAAATTTACGCCTGCGGGCCTACGGTTTACAATTATATCCATATAGGCAACGCGCGCCCGCTGTGCGTGTTTGATGTACTCAGGCGTTATCTTGAATGGCGCGGATATAAGGTGAACTTTGTTCAGAATTTTACAGACATAGATGATAAACTCATAAAAAAAGCCAACGAAGAAAATATAACCGTACCGGAAGTCGCCGAAAGATTTATAGGAGAATTCTGGACAGATGCAAAGGGGCTCAATGTGAGGGAGGCTACCGTGCATCCGAGGGCTACGGAGAACATAGAACAGATAATAGAAATAATTTCTTCTCTTATTGAAAACGGATATGCCTATACTGCGGGCGGAGACGTTTATTACAGAGCAAAGAAGTTCAGAGATTACGGCAAGCTTTCTCATCAGCCGCTTGAAGAGCTTGAGGCGGGAGCGAGCGAGCGTGTGGATTCGGGAGATATCAAGGAGGATCCTATGGACTTTTGCCTTTGGAAGGGCGCGAAGCCTGGCGAGCCGTACTGGGAATCACCATTCGGCAAGGGAAGACCGGGCTGGCATATAGAATGTTCGGCAATGGCATGCAGGTATTTAGGAAAGACAATCGATATTCACTGCGGAGGACTTGACCTCATTTTCCCCCATCACGAAAATGAAATCGCCCAGAGCGAAGCGGCAAACGGCTGTGAATTCGCTCATTACTGGATGCATAACGGTTTTATCAATGTCGATAATCACAAAATGTCAAAATCGCTCAACAATTTTTTCACGGTGCGTGATGTAGCGGAGAAATTCGGTTACGAGCCGATACGTTATTTCCTGATATCATCTCAGTACAGGAGTCCGATAAATTATTCGGTTGAGATAATAGAGCAGGCGAAAAATTCGCTTGAAAGGCTTTACAACTGCCGTGATAACATAGATTTCGCGCTTAAAAACGCCGGTGAGGGAGGAGAAATCCCGGACTTTATCGAACAGCGCCGTCAGGAATTTATAGACGCAATGGAAGATGACCTTAACACAGCAGACGCTTTAGCGGCGATATTTATGCTGGTTCGGGATATAAATACCGCAATATCCGAAGGTGCGGGCAAAACCGCGGTGGAGGCGTTTGCCGATATATTCGATCAGCTGACAGGGGTTTTAGGGTTAGTATACAACCGCAAAACCGAAGCGCTTGACAGCGAGATAGAGGAGCTTATCGAAAAACGCACCCAGGCCAGAAAGACAAAGGATTTCAAGACTGCCGATGAGATACGCGATAAGCTTAAGAAAATGGGAATAATACTTGAAGACACACCGCAGGGCGTAAAATGGAGCAGAATCTGATAAAGCGCGAGCCGCTGGGCGGAGGATTTCATATAAATGTGACTCCGCGTCATACTTTCGGTACAGATGCGGTTTTGCTCAAGGCATTTGCGCGCGCGAAAAAAAATGACAGACTGGTAGACCTTGGAACAGGGTGCGGAATAATACCGTTTCTTATGTTGCGCGACGGACTTTTAAGCCGTGCGGTAGGCGTAGATATAAGTACAGAGGCATCTGAGCTGGCAATTAAAACCGCCAATGAACTCGGGATTGAAAACTTAAGTATCATAAACCGGGATCTCAATGATTTGAAGGGAGCGGTTGAATTCGGATGTCATACTCTTGTTACCTGCAATCCGCCTTATAAGGCGGCGGGTGCGGGCATAACAAATCCGGATAAAGCTGACAGAATAGCACGTCACGAGATCGCCTGTACCTTAGAGGACATAATTTCAGTAGGGTCGAAACTTTTACAGACCGGAGGAAGATTTTGTCTGTGTCACCGACCCGAACGGCTTGCGGAACTTATGAGTCTTATGGTAAAATACAAGGCAGAGCCTAAAAGGCTCAGACTTGTTTTTCAGAGAGCGGGAGAGGAGCCGTGGCTTATACTTATTGAGGGAAGGCGCTGTTCTAATACAGGGCTCAGAATAGAGCCTTCGCTTTATATTGAGGAAAACGGTGAGCTATCTGCTGAAATGATAGAGATTTACGGAAAATACAAGGAGGCGTACCTGTAATATGAGCGGTAAACTTTATGTTGTGGGTACCCCGATAGGAAATCTGGGTGATATGAGTCCGCGCGCGGTTGAAACTCTTTCAAATGTGGATTTTATAGCGGCGGAGGACACCCGCGTCACAGTAAAGCTTTTAAATCATTTTTCAATAAAAAAAGAAATGCTTTCTTATTATGAGCATAATAAAAACGCCAAAGGAAATCTTATTATTAACAGGCTTTTACAGGGCGAGTCGTGCGCGTTGGTTTCGGATGCGGGAATGCCGGCGGTATCAGATCCGGGCGAGGATCTGGTTCGTCAGGCCAGAGAGCTTGATATTCCGGTTGAAGCGGTGCCCGGTCCGAGCGCCATTGTTACAGCCGTAAGTATATCGGGATTTCCCTGCGGCAGATTTTGTTTTGAGGGTTTTCTTTCAATGAATAAAATAAACCGCAGAAAACACCTGGGAGAACTTAAATCCGAAAGGCGGACCATGATATTTTATGAGGCACCGCATAAACTGCCCGCGACACTCAGCGACATGCTTAAATATTTGGGTGACAGGAGAATAGTTCTTGTGCGTGAACTTACTAAAATTCACGAAACGGTACAGTGGACGATGCTTAGTGAAGCGGTTGATTTTTACAGTGCCAATTCGCCCAGGGGGGAATTCGTGCTGATAGTGGAAGGATGCAGAGAACCGGAAATCGAATACACCGGGCAGGACGCGGTTGAAATAGCCCGAAAACTTATAAGTCAGGGATATTCCACTTCTGCCGCGGCAAAAGAGGCGGCCGAATCCACAGGGGTAAAAAAAGGAGAAATATACAGGATACTGATACAAGGTTAAAAGGAGGATTCGGATATGGAAAATGACGAGATCATACCCGAAGGGCAGGAAAATTCCTCTGCCGAAAAAACACATAATACGGCTAAAACGAAAAAACGCAGAAAACCGCGAGGTTTTGTAGTAGTCCTTGCGATTATAGCATCTCTTTGTGTGCTCGCCGTAATCATTACAGCGGCGGGGATTATTTATGTAAAAAAGAATTTTAATTTTAAGTATAATGAAATTACATCAGAACCTGAGGAACTCGGATTTGAAGAGGTTAAAGATGATGAAATAGTAAACATAGCGCTTTTCGGGATCGATACCAAAGACCCGGAATCGTTTAAGGGACGTTCGGACAGCATAATGATTTTGTCAATAAACAAAACCAATGACAAGATAAAGCTGATTTCGGTTATGAGGGACAGTTTTGTTCCCATAGATCGCGATGAGTGGACGGATCTGAATAAAATCAACGCGGCGTATGCTTCAGGCGGTCCGGAGCTTGCCATAAAAACACTTAACAATATATTTGCGCTGGACATTTCAGAATACGCCACGGTTAATTTTTACGGTATGGCGGATATTATCGATGCCATGGGCGGAGTTGATGTCCAGATTACGGATGCGGAAATCGCTATGGTGAATGCGGGTGTAAAGGAGCAATGCAGCTATTTGGGAAAAGATTCGGGTCCGTATTTGATTTCAGAGAGCGGAATGCAGCATCTGAACGGAATACAGGCGGTTTCATATTCGCGTATAAGATATGTTGCCAACGCTCAGGGAACCGCAAACGATTACGGCAGAACCGACCGTCAGCGGTATATTCTGAGTCAGCTGTTCAAAAGCGTGAAATCCAAAAGCAAAAGCGAATACATTTCTTTGATAAAAGCGGTGTCTCCGCACTGTGAAACTTCACTTTCGTATACTCAAATTTTATCGCTTGCGGTTGATGTTCTGATAGGGTCACCGGCACTTGAGGAGAGCCGCGTTCCGTTTGATGACTATATTATGAAAGCGCCTCAGACAAACGCTGGAGCGATATTATATTATGACTTGAATTATGCGGCGAACATCATTCACGCATTTATTTACGAAGATATTAAGCCCGAAGATTTTATTACACAGAACGGTATAGAAGAGAATGACTGGTACAGAAACGGATACACAAAACCCAAGATAATAAGCCAAGAAGAACGTAATAAGCAAAATTCCGGCTCTTCGGAAACACAAAGCGGAACAGCTTCCGCGCAATAAACAGGAGTTTGTATGAATAATAAGGAAAACGAATATTTTTTTGCGCCGGAAGGCGATCCGCAGTTTCAATATGAGGATATAGTTTCAAGTTCGGCGCAAAACCGGGAATTTGAAGAGATTTATTCATTGTCGTCATTTGCAGGCAAAGGAAAATTCAAAAAAAGGAAGAGAGGTATCGCTAAATGGTGGTCTTCTCTCAAAACCGGATATAAAGCGCTTATCATAACGTCGGTTTCGCTGGTTACGGCAGTCGCAGTTGCAATAGGGGTGCTGGCCTCGGTTTTTGACTACAATTACAGAGAAATCGCAACAGATGATCTTGGCTTCGAAAATGTAATAGACAAAAATATCGTAAATGTCGCGCTTTTCGGAATTGATACAAGGGATACGGATTCATTTGAAGGAAATTCCGACAGTATAATGATTTTAAGTTTGAACACGGTTACCAAAAAGGTGAAAATCATTTCGGTAATGCGTGATACCCTTGTGCCCATAACATATAACGGGGAAACCACCTATTCAAAAATTAACAGCGCTTATGCGAGGGGAGGTCCGGAACTTGCGATAAAGACGCTTAATCAGGTGTTCGGACTGGACATTTCGGAGTACGCCACGGTTAACTTTTTCGGAATGGTTGATATTATCGATGCGGTAGGCGGAATAGATGCAGAGCTCACTGAGGGTGAAGTTCAGCCCAAAAGCGTATTCCGTTTTGGACTCAACGGCTGTATTTCGGAAATTTGCGGTGAATTGGGTGTAAGCGCGAGCGACAATTATATTACGGAAGCGGGGAAACACCATCTAAACGGAATACAGGCGGTGGCATATTCCAGAATACGCAAGGTTTCCAATATCTGGGGCACTACCGATGATTACGGCAGAACCGACCGTCAGAGATATGTTATGGAACAGCTTTTCAATAAGGCTATAACGCTTGAAAAGAAAAATTATGTGAAACTTGCAAAATCTCTTATACCGTGCAGTGAGACTTCTCTTTCTTATACCGAGATAATGGGTCTTGCATTTGATATTCTGCTTAAATCGCCTACCTTTGAGCAGGCGCGGGTACCGACCGAGGAATATCTCATGACATCTCCGAATACATCGGCGGGATCGGTAGTTTATTTCGACCTTGATTTCGCGGCTAAGATAATCCATGCGTTTATTTATGACGATATTACTCCCGAAAATTACATCGAGATTAACGGCGTTGAGATGAACGACTGGTACAGGGAAGAAGTAGGCTATTATACGCCGTCATACGATTATGATGATGACGATGATGATGTGACATACGAGCCGTCTGAAAGCAGTGAACCTGATGATACGGTGTCTTCACAGCCGGAAGATACATCAGATGAACAGCCGGGCGACGATAGCGGTACGAGCAGCTCTGATACGTCATCAGACGGACAGGGGACAGATGAGCCGAATCCGGATGATGACAATCCGTCGGATCCGGGAGGTGACGGAAACACATCTTCAAGTACGCCGGATGAATCTGGGCCGCAGCCTCCGGAGGATCCTTCGGTTCCCAGTTCTGTTCCTTCAGAAGGTACATCGGTTCCTTCTGACACTTCCGGTTCAGGAACAACAAGGAATAATACAGCCAAGCCTTAAATGATTTTTTACCGCGCTTTAGTCGAGGATAAACTGTTATATGGTTTTGTTGCATCGTAATCCTGAAAAAAGTAATAATTCCAAATAGACAAAAATTGTTTTATATGTTATTTTATCTGTATATTTATAAAAAAGGTGATTTTATGACAAGCAGAGAACTGGTTAAAGCCACACTTGAATTCAGGAATACAACAGGAAGGGTACCAAGACAGCTGTGGACGCTTCCCTGGGCCGAAATGCACCATAAAAGCGAATTTGACAGAATTATGAATAAATATGTCTGGGATATATCTTATCCTGATACTGTATATGCGGTTGAAAATCCGGCCAGAACAGGCAATCCCGATATAATCGGTGAAAGCACTGACGACTGGGGATGTGTTTTCACAAGCATTCAGGCAGGGGTTGTCGGGGAGGTAAAGACTCCGTTAATAAATGAAGACGATATTGACTGGGAAGATACTTCAAGGGTGCATTTTCCGGAAGAGCTGCTGACCTTTGATAAAGAACGCGTAAATGAGAGCTGCAGGAAAAGCGATAAGTTTATGATGTCCGGAATTACTCCCAGACCGTTCGAGCAAATGCAGTTTATCAGGGGAACGGAAAATCTGTATATTGACCTTGCGACAAAAAACGAAGGAATGCTGAAATTTCTCTCGAAAATGCATGATTTTTACTGCAGGGCAATGGAGAAATGGGCAGAGACTGAAGTAGACGCGCTTTCGTTTATGGATGACTGGGGCGCCCAGAGGTCATTATTGATAAATCCTGAATTATGGCGTGAGATATTCAAACCGCTGTATAAGGATTACATAGACATCGCGCACAGCCACGGCAAAAAAATATTTATGCATTCCGACGGTTATACAATGGAAATAATCCCGGATTTGATAGAGATTGGACTTGACGCTATAAATACCCAGATTTTTTGTATGAATATAGAGGAGCTGGCTGAGTTCAAAGGTAAAATAACATTTTGGGGCGAGATTTGCCGCCAGAATATTCTGCCGCATGGAAGTATCAAGGATGTTGAGGCGGCGGTAGAACGCGTATATAAAAATCTGTGGGATAACGGCGGCTGCATAGCGCAGTGCGAATTCGGACCTGCCGCTAAGCCGGAAAATGTTGAGGCTGTATTTGAAACCTGGAACAGAATTCATCCTGGGAAATAATAATGACTATAGAATATCGAAGCGCCGGAAAGCGTTTCGATAAGCCGATTTTATCGGCTTTTGCAAATTCAAATAGTCAGCTATTTTAATTTGCTCTATATTCATTGCAATGGGTATAGACAAATTTTCTTTGAAAATTTGCTACCAAATCAAAGATTTGGTGTCGAAATAGTGTATTTAACCACTATTTCGACTATCTATAACCATTATAACAATAGTTGGCGGCGGCTCGGATAAATGCACGGTAAATATCGTTTATCCGAACAAAAATAATGAAACTCTTATTTTCCCAAAGGAGATAATGTAAAAAAATGGGGAAAAGCAAATCAAATCTTAAAGAAATTGCGGTTACGGCGCTTTTTACGGCTGTTATCTGCGTCTTTGCACAGCTTTCGGTGCCTACTCCGTGGGGAGTACCTTATACATTGCAGACTGTAGCGATAGCCTTTGCCGGTTATGTACTGGGAATAAAAAAAGGTGTTTCGGCAGTTGCGGCATACATTTTGCTAGGACTTATCGGCGTTCCGGTTTTTGCCAATTTTAAAGGCGGACCGCAGGTTTTGTTCGGACTTACCGGAGGATTTATTTACGGATTTATTTTTCTGGCGTTTTTTTGCGCTTTGGCAAAAAGAAAATCCAGAAAACACGTTAAAATTATTTTAGGAATTTTAGGATTGCTGATTTGCAATATTTGCGGTACGGTTCACTTGGCAGTTATTTCTAAAACCAGTCTTCTGAGCGCATTTTTGGTAGCATCGCTTCCGTATATTTTAAAAGATGTACTGTTGATTTTTGTTTCGTTTTATCTTGCGGAAGCTGTAAATAAAAGGTTTAATATATGAATCAGAAAAAAGAGCTCCGATTTTTAAATCGGAGCTCTGTCAATAAGGCTTAGAATTTGGTTTTGAGGTAATTGTCCTTTTAATTTGCGGAAAGTATTCATTGAATAGCGCGGAATGATGTTAAATTAAATTACGGTATAAAGCTCAGTTTCACCTTCTGTTTCAGGTATAATACATTTGCCTTCAGAACTGACTGTCAGAACAGTACCGGTAATAACATTTTTAAGCTTTTTTGAAAAAATCTCAGGGTCTTTGAAAATGACTTTGCGGTTTTTTTCTTTTTTGAGCTGGAGTACCACTGCCTGAGGTTTGCCGCCGTCATATAAAATATCGGAGCGCAGTCCGCCGTAGATTTCGTATTCCGGAGTTACAGAGGCTATTTCTTTTACAAGATATGTTATATATTCCTTGCTGTCACAGGCTTCATAACAGTCTGCCATATATGCGGGAAGTGTGCCTGTGATTATTGCTTTTCCGTTTCCGTAATTATTTGTGACTGCCGCCGCATTTCCGTTCTCGTACTTTGCAATCGCAGTGCCTGTTTGAAGTGCGAATTCTTCCCTGAAATAGTATCCTCTGCCGGTTTTGCCCGAGTATTCGAATAAGGTCGCGGAACGGTTTTCCTCTTTGACAGAATAGTCCGCGCCGTAAGCATTGAGAAATGCCGACGCGGTAGCGCTTACTGTCTGCCTGCAGCCGAATATCTCGTCAAATCCGTAACCGGGCAGGATTTTGGAATACAATCCGGTCTCGGCGCAAATACCTCCGAATAATGCTTCGGATATAAGCGTCCCGCCGTTTCGCACAAACTCGCGCAGAATATCCGCCGTTTGGCTGTCCTGATAATACGGAGCCGGAGCGTAGACAAGAGCGTAATCCGAAATACCCTGAGCCTTGAGCTGATGCTCGGATATTACGTCAACATTGTACCCCGCTTCCCACAGTGTCATAAACGCTCCGGCAATGGAGTGATAATGGAGCGCTATATCGCCGGAGATTTCCCAAAGGAATGTCTGTGAGGAACTGCTGTTAAGTATCGCGATATTTGCTTTTTTCGGAAATGCATGCAGCAGCTTAGAGCTGTTTGACTGCAATGCGGAATTTATTATTTTGGCGTATCCGAGGCTTTCGCTTTCTGAACCGTCCATATTGACAAGTCCCCATGCGGGAGATTCCTTGCCTAAGCGTTCAGGCTTGTACTGCCAGAATAAAAAGCCTTTGACTCCCCGCGCAAACGGCACGAAAATGTGGGTTTTGAATTCTTCCAAATCAGGGAAACCGGGATGAGACATAGTATCTCCGCCGCGGGCGTGGATTTCAGCGTTTATTACCCATTTGCCCTTTGCCGCTGATGATGTAACTGCCGCGGGAAACGGATGGCTTCCTATACTGTTGCCGAACCAGTCCATATCCTTTGCCAAAAGGTATTCGTCGCTTCCCGTATTCATAAAGTTGAAATGGGGAAGAGGCACGGTATGAACCATCACGGCATGATTTTTATCCCATTTTCTGACTGCCTGCGCACGCATGCGGTTTTCCTCCGCCAGCGTCTGACCGAAAAATTCCCTCCAGTCCACCATGTCGCTGAAGGTGCCGGTGCAGCGCGGAGCTTCAACCTCGTTCCATTCCTGATAATTTCTGCCCCAGCGTACATTGAGTTCATCGAGAGTGAATTGCGATTTAAGCCATTCTCTGAAACGTGATACCGATTCATCACAGTAGCAGACCATATTTTCAATTTTCGCGTCTCTGGCTATACCGCAGGTAAGTTCGGGTTCGTTCCATAAATCCCAGCATAACAGCGCGGGGTGGTTTGCGTACCGTTTCGCCGCCTCTTCTATAAATAAGCGGCGGATACGCATTCCTTCTTTATGGTGAAAACAAGGACCGGGAGCTCCGCCTATCTGACGGTAGGAAAGGGTCTGAGGATAAAGCTTTCTTCCGTCCTGTGTGATCATAAGGCTTTCCGGATACATATTGTAAAACCACGCCGGCGCCACATCGCAGATTATATTCAGCACTGCCTTTATGTCAAGACCCGCGCAGATATCGAGCAGCCGGTCTATATCCGAAAAATCGTATGTATCCTCTTTGGGCATATTCCACCGCCACTGAACCCACAGCTTTACTGTATTAAATCCCTGTGCTTTGAAATTTTTAAGGTCGGTTTCCCAATCCCCTGCAAGCGGTGTCGGAGCGCGGTAGTACTGAGCGCCGAACGGTATGAAATTCAAATCAAACATAATTTTATCCCCTTAAAAAGCGCAGCCGACCTGAGTTGACTGCGCCTGATATCAGTTTTTGAGACTTTGAAGCGGTGCGGGTATTCTGCCTGCCCGGTCAATGAATTTTTTAGGTGACTTTACTGAATTTACATTCATTATGGGACCTGATCCCAAAAGTCCTCCGAATTCCAGCGTTTCGCCGGCCTTCTTGCCTATTGCGGGAATTACCCTTACGGCAGTAGTCTTTGAGTTGACCATACCTATTGCGGCTTCATCAGCTATTATGGCCGATATGACTTCAGCCGGAGTTTCTCCCGGGATGGCTATCATGTCAAGCCCTACCGAGCAGACCGCTGTCATAGCTTCTAATTTTGAAAGTTCCAAATCTCCGGATTTTGCGGCGGCTATCATTCCTGCGTCCTCAGATACCGGGATAAACGCGCCCGAAAGACCCCCTACATAAGACGACGCCATTACGCCGCCTTTTTTAACCGCGTCGTTAAGCATTGCAAGCGCTGCGGTAGTACCGTGTATTCCGCAGGTTTCAAGTCCCATTTCTTCCAAAATGTGAGCAACCGAATCTCCTACAGCCGGAGTGGGCGCTAACGATAAATCCACTATACCGAACGGCACGCCTAATCTTTTTGAAGCTTCGGAACCTACAAGCTGACCCATACGTGTAATCTTGAAAGCAGTGCGCTTTATTATCTCGGCAAGCTGTCCGAGATCCGCGTCGGGATACTTTTTGAGCGCTGCCTGAACAACACCCGGTCCCGATACGCCTACATGAATTACAGAGTCGGGTTCGCCTACTCCGTGGAATGCGCCGGCCATAAACGGATTATCCTCTACCGCGTTGCAGAAAACAACCAGTTTGGCGCAGCCTATGCAGTCACGGTCGGCAGTAATTTCAGCGGTGCGCCGCACTATCTGTCCCATAAGCTTGACGGCGTCCATATTTATTCCGGCTTTAGTTGAGCCGATATTTACCGATGAACAAATGTTATCGGTTAACGAAAGGGCTTCCGGAATAGACCGTATCAGCGCTTCGTCTCCGGCTGAAAAGCCTTTATGCACCAGTGCGGAATAGCCTCCTATAAAGTTTACACCGGTAGCATCGGCCGCTTTTTGAAGCGCCTTTGCATACATTACCGGATCGGCCTTTGACGCTGCGGCAATCATAGCTATCGGAGTTACGGATATACGTTTGTTTATAATCGGTATACCGTACTGCGATTCGATATCTTCCCCGGTTTTGACAAGATTTCCGGCAAGACGGGTAATTTTATCGTAAATTTTTTCGCAGGCCCGGTTGGCGTCTGAATCTGCGCAGTCGAGAAGGGAAATTCCCATTGTGACTGTACGGATATCAAGGTTTTCCTCGGAAATCATGTTTATGGTTTCCATTATATCGTTAATATTGATCATTTACGGTACTCCCAGTCAGCCTAAATTCTGTGCATTGAATTGAAAATATCTTCGTGCATAACGCGTATATCCAGATTATTTTCTTTGCCGAGCTGCTTCATTTTCTCTGAAAAATCAGTAAACGAGCAGTTAAGATCCTTTATTTCGGTAAGCATTACCATTACAAACATATCCTGCAATACCGACTGGGTGATGTCAACAATATTGGCGTTGCACTCAAAGCATATTGCGCTGACCTTTGAAATAATTCCGACTGCATCCTTGCCAATTACCGATACGATAGTTTTCATTTTATTCTCTCCTTAAAACCCTGCGCTTATCTTTCATCCAAAGGAATATAATCTCTGCGGGACTGAACGCATTTGTAAGCGGGACGTATGATTTTTCCTGCATTTAAGAGTTCTTCTATTCTGTGCGCGCTCCAGCCGGCAATACGGGCTATCGCAAAAATAGGAGTAAACAGTTCGTGCGGGAGATCCAGCATGTTGTAAACAAATCCGCTGTAAAAGTCTACGTTGGCGCTTACGCCTTTATACATTTTTCTCTGTTCGGCTATAACTTCCGGAGCCAGTTCTTCAATAAGAGAGTAAAGATTATATTCTGCGGTAAGCCCCTTGTCTTCAGACAGCGTCTTTACGAATTTTTTGAATACTTCCGCTCTGGGGTCTGATATGGAATATACCGCGTGGCCTATACCGTAAATAAGGCCGGCGTTGTCAAATGCTTCTTTGCGTAGAATTTTCTTGAGATACTCTCGCACTTCTTCACGGTCGTTCCAGTCTGATACATTTTCCTTTATATCCTCAAACATTGCCGAAACCTTGATGTTTGCGCCTCCGTGCTTGGGACCTTTAAGGGAACCCAGCGCAGCTGCTATTGCCGAATATGTATCTGTGCCTGAAGAGGATACTACGTGTGTAGTAAATGTGGAGTTGTTTCCTCCGCCGTGTTCTGCATGCAGTACTAATGCCATATCAAGCACCTTAGCTTCAAGCGGACTGTACTTGCCGTCGAGTCTTAACATATAAAGCAGATTTTCGGCAGTTGAAAGATTCGGATCCGGCTCATGGATAAAGAAACTGTTCGCGCGGTTGATGCCGTAATTGTATGCATGGTATCCGTAAACTGCAAGCTGCGGGAAACGCGCAATGAGCTGAAGGCACTGACGCAGCACATTGGGTATACTGGTGTCTTCGGGATTCGGATCGTACGAATAAAGAGTAAGCACACTTCTCGCGAGAGAATTCATCATATCGGTTGAAGGCGCCTTCATTATGATATCTCTTACAAAGTTGTTAGGAAGCGGTCTGTACGAGCAAAGCAGAGATTTGAAATCATCAAGTTCACTGTTTCCGGGCAGTTCGCCGAAAAGCAAAAGATATACGACTTCCTCAAATCCAAAGCGCTTGTCGGAAATAAATCCTTTTACTATTTTTTTTACGTCATATCCGCGGTAGTACAGTTCGCCCGGACAGGGAACCTCTTCGCCGTCTACGGTCTTTTTTGATATTATATCTGAAATCTCGGTAAGTCCGGTCAAAACGCCTTTGCCGTTTAAATCTCTCAGTCCCCTGAAAACCTTGTGTTCAAGGTATAACTGCGGCTCAATCGAGCAGTTTTCAAGACATTTAATAGAATATTTTTCTATTTTAGGTGATATAACACCGCTGTAATTGTTGGTTGTTTTTTCCATAATATCACTTCTTTTTCATTAAAATTTCACAAACAGGCAAGAGCCGATTTGCAGCCGCATATAAATATTTTGCATATTATACCATTTTTTCTGTCCCTTTTCAAGACAAATTGTCCAATTATAATATTTGGGTAAAAAATAATTTACTTTTTATTCAAAAAAAACTTGACATAATTGTATTTTAGGGTATAATATTTTTGTTACAGAAAAATATTGGGGAATTGTGTAACGGTAGCACGACAGACTCTGACTCTGTTTGTTGGGGTTCGAATCCCTATTCCCCAGCCAAATGAAAAAGCCGCTCTTAAGCGGCTTTTTTCTTTATTTTACGGGTTAGTTGACTTTTTCATTTTATGCCGTAAAAAATACTTCCTGAATTCGGGGAGAGTAATAAATTTAAAAATTGGATTGCTTTGTTGGATATAAAAACTTGCTTGATTTGCCGCAGTATGCACGGAAAGATTTGGGAAATACAAGATAAGCCCGAAATCGAACCGGAAGTTCATGACCGGTGCCGTTGTGAAATAAAAGTTATGGTAACGGTAAAAGCCGGAACCGCTACAATAAAAGGGTTAGACGGCGCGGATTGGACTTTAAAGTACGAATCAGAATTGCCGGATTATTATTTGCCGGCTGTACAAGCCAAAGAAAACGGTTGGATACCTAAATTAGCAAATTTATCAACAGCTTGCCCGGATAATATGATATTTGGTGGAAAATACAAAAATCGTAATAGCCATTTACCATGTAAAGAGGGCCGTATTTGGTATGAAGCAGATATAAATTACAGATTTGGTTATAGAAATAATCAGAGAGTTATTTATTCAAATGATGGGTTAATATTTGTAACATACGATCACTACAAAACTTTTTTTGAAATTGTATAGGAGGTAAAAGAATTGAATTATAATGATTATCATGCATTTAAAGAAATAACTGAAAACCCTATAATCTTAGATTTTTCTAAATGTAAGTATTTAGGCGAAATTCATTTAATGCTTAAAGAAAAGTTTGGTTTGCCTGAATATTATGGGGAAAATTGGGACGCTCTTTGGGATTGTCTCAGATATTTATTTGATGATGAAAAATATATTGTTGAAGTGCACAATTTGGATTCATTAGATAAAAAGTTGCAAGAAGAATGCAAACTGATGTTAGAAGTTTTTGATGATGTTCATAACGAAACTCCAAATTTTGAGTATAAAATCATATCATAAAATCGGCTTTTAAATGTTGCGAGGGTTCAAATCCCTCTGCCTGAAAAAACTTTTATATTTTTTTGCAGTCTTTTTACAGTAAACGCTGAACTCATTTTGTTTTGGGTTCAGCTTTATTTTTTATCCTGTTTTTTTAATAGTTATTATCGACCGTCTTTTGGCTGCTGTTTTTAATTGTTTTTACGGTTTACAAATGATATAATTTATATTATAATTATACTGCCACATAAAACTTATATACATATTTTCCATACAGACTGTATATTTTACTTAGGTAAAAGTGCAGGCTTCTTATTTCGTATTTCTGTATGGAAACGAAGTTTTGTGTGGCAGCAAAATGGAGTCGGGCATTTTTCAGCGCGCGGCTTCGGACGCGCGCTTTTTATTATATAAATTCGCGCTTATAAAATAATTGGCAGAGTTATTTTGCGAGGGGGAGAAAAATGGTTTTAGAAATGGAAAATATTGAAAAGAGCTTCGGTGATAAGCAGGTTCTTTCCGGAGTTTCTTTCAAAGTTTACGGCGGTAAAGCGTTCGGACTGCTGGGCAGAAACGGCGCGGGCAAAACCACTTCTATCCGTATTCTAATGGATGTATTCCCGGCAAATTCGGGCAGAGTGCTTATCGACGGGGAACCTATTGATTACGGAAAAATAAAGACCGGGTATCTGCCGGAAGAAAGAGGACTGTATCCTAAGAAAATTATCATAGATCAGCTTGTATATTTTGCCGAGCTTAAAGGAATGAACCGCAGGGACGCGGTCAAGGCGGTCGATTACTGGCTCGATGCGCTGCAGATGACCGAGTACCGCAACAAAAGGCTGGATACCCTTTCAAAAGGCAATCAGCAAAAGATACAGCTTATTACCGCTCTGGCGCATAATCCGGATATTATTATACTTGATGAACCGTTTTCGGGACTTGACCCTGTAAACGCAATGCTGCTGAAAGAAGTGGTGAAAAGACAGATATCGGACGGTAAGATAGTTTTGTTTTCAAGTCATCAGATGAATTATATAGAGGAATTCTGCGACAGCATAGCGATACTCAACGGCGGACGGGTTGTTCTGTGCGGAGAACTGCACGATATAAAGCGCAATTACGTGAGAGACCGATTGGTTGTGCGCACCGCATTTCCTGACAGGATAAAAAACGACTTGAATGATATCTGCCGGACGGCGGAAAACGGGGATATAATCATAAAGCTGTCAGATGCGGGAGAAAAGCAGCAGATGATGAAACGCATAGTTGAAAATTACGATATTGATGAAATAAAGGTCTTTGAGCCTTCTCTTAACGATATATTTGTGGAATATGCAGGAGATGAGGCAAGGGAGGGTAAGAAATGAAACAGTTCGCGAGAATATTCAATTTTGAAATCAAATACTATTTTAAAAATAAAATTTTTATCGGCGTAACAGTATTTTTAGTGCTGCTTATAGCGGCTGTCATGTTTTTTCCGCGGATATCGGAAATGTTTAAAAACGGAGATACGCAGAGCGAACAGGCAGAACGTCCGGTGATGCTTGTGAAAGCTCAGGATTCGGATTCTTCTGATTTTTCAGAACAGGAGTTTGCCGCAGCGTTCGGCGGATATGAAGTTAAGGCGACAAATGAGGATACAGAAACAATAAAGGATAAAATTGCATCAGGTCAAGCGGAATGCGCTTTCGTCATTACCGGTGAAACCACATACACTTATTATGCCGATAATATTTCAATGTATGATACAAACACCGCGGTGGCAGATGAGGTCTTGCAGAATATTTACCGTATAAACGCTATGGTACAGGGAGGAATGACTCCGGAACAGGCGCAGTCGGTCATGTCTGTAGGCATTGAGGGCAGTGTGGTAAATCTGGGAACAGATCAGATGAAAAACTTCTTTTATACCTATATAATGATTTTTGCGTTATATATGGTGATACTGCTTTACGGGCAGATGGTGGCGACAAATGTGGCGACAGAAAAAAGTTCCCGCGCTATGGAAGTGCTTATTACAAGCGCGAAACCCGTATCTATGATGTTCGGAAAGGTTTTGGCGTCCTGTCTTGCCGGGCTGGTTCAGCTCACGGCGGTATTCGGCTCGGCGCTGCTGTTTTTCAGCCTTAACCGCTCCTATTGGGAAGGCAATCAAATTATAGCTTCAATTTTCGATATGCCGGCAACTCTGTTTGTATATATGCTTATATTCTTTATTTTGGGCTTTCTTATATATGCTTTCATGTTCGGAGCGGTGGGTTCAACGGCATCCAAGCTTGAGGATATCAATACCTCGGTAATGCCGATAACCATGCTGTTTGTCGTCGCATTCATAGTGGTAATGTACTCTCTATCTTCCGGATCTGTTGATACTACGCTTATGAAGATATGCTCTTATATACCGTTCACATCTCCTATGGCAATGTTTACCCGAATAGCTATGGGTACGGTCGCATGGTATGAAATATTGATTTCCGTAGCTGTGCTTGGGGCAGGCGCAGCGGTTATAGGAGTGATTTCCGCTAAAATTTACCGTGTCGGGGTGCTTCTGTACGGTACGACGCCGAAAATAAGCTCAATTTTAAAAGCTGTTTGGAAAGCGTAAAGCTGATTTTTAAAATACATTGAATTCAAGGCATATATTTATTGATGTAAATTTTAAATTAGAATAGTATAAATACAGTAAAGCAATTTTTTTGACGGACAATATAAAATCCGCATAAAAATCAGGTTATATTATTCAGGGAGATACCATAAAATAAAAGAAGGAAACGGATTTGAATTTAAAAAAATTTGAAAAAAATCTTGACAAATATCCTTGTGTGTGGTATTATATTGTTCGTCGCCGGTGAGGTATACAAACCAGGCGCGGTCAAATAGCGTGGGAGCATAGCTCAGCTGGGAGAGCATCTGCCTTACAAGCAGAGGGTCACAGGTTCGAGCCCTGTTGTTCCCACCAATGGCCTGGTAGTTCAGCTGGTTAGAACGCTAGCCTGTCACGCTAGAGGTCGTGGGTTCGAGCCCCATCCAGGTCGCCATTTGCCTCTGTAGCTCAGTCGGTAGAGCAGAGGACTGAAAATCCTCGTGTCGTTGGTTCGATTCCGACCGGAGGCACCAACCGATGCGGATTTAGCTCATCTGGTAGAGCGCCACCTTGCCAAGGTGGAGGTAGCGAGTTCGAGCCTCGTAATCCGCTCCACGCAAGGACGCTTAAGATACCTCTTTAAGCGTCCTTTTTTTAAAAAAGTTTAATACACGGCACCATAGCCAAGCGGTAAGGCAGAGGTCTGAAAAACCTTTATTCCCCAGTTCGATTCTGGGTGGTGCCTCCATAACTGTGCGACTAAAAAGCACAATGCTTGAAAACCCTCGAGAAATCGAGGGTTTTCAAGCATTTATGAGGCAAAAATTGAAAAGCATTTTTAGGGCACAAAATTTAATAATATGTTCGACCAAAGGGACTTGAACCGGGGATATGAAATTTTCCGGATTTAAAGTCCCTTTTTTCATTTCCGCAGCTTACCCTGCTCCTCCACAGGGATTCGAACTCACGACATATATTCAGACCGTAATTTCTTTATTACATATAAAGATTTTACGGTCTTTTTTTATGCCCGTTTTTTTCCTTGTAACCGTACATAGCCGTATACTTTGCGGCTGAAAAACAAAGGAGGTTAACGAAGTGAATTGCAAGGTAATTGCAATAGAAAATCAAAAAGGAGGTACGGGCAAATCTACTACCGCATTGAACCTCGGCGTCGGTCTTAAAATGAAAGGCAAAAAGGTTTTGCTTATTGACGCCGATCCGCAGGGTTCGCTTTCCATCAGTCTCGGAATCAAAAGACCGGACGAGTTGGATGTTTCCCTTGCAACCTTAATGAGTAAGGTAATCGACAACAAACCGTTTGATGATGACTACGGTATCATTCATTGTAATGAGGGTATCGACCTGATGCCCTGTAATGTGGAACTGTCCGGCATTGAAAGCTATCTCTTTACGGTAATGAGCCGCGAGTGCATTATGAGAACCTATGTCAATCAGGTTAAAAAGAATTATGATTACATTCTTATTGATTGCACCCCGTCACTCGGACTTCTGCCGATTAACGCTTTTGTCGCGGCGGACAGTATTATCGTACCGAGTCAGCCGAGAATTTTGTCTACCAAAGGTCTTGACCTGTTATTGCGAACTTATTCGCAGGTAAAGCGCGGTATTAACCCCGATCTTAAAATCGACGGCATCCTCTTTACAATGGTTGATTCACGAACAGTCAACGATAGGTCTGTTATTGAATCAATGCGGGAGAGCTTCGGTATGAAAATCAATGTGTTCAATACCGTCATTCCCGCGTCCGTGCGCGTAACCGAAGCAAATATGGAGGGCAAAAGCATTTTTGCCTATGACGGCAAATGTAAGGTTGCCGACGCATACAAAAAACTGACGAAGGAGGTGCTGGATATTGCCGCGCGTGAAAAAGCTCGATTTAGGGATGACGGCTCTCGATGAGTTGTTCATGAACGACAAGGAACGAGCCGAAAATAAACTCCCGAAAATCTTTGATATCCCACTTTCGGAAATTGACGATTTCCCCGATCACCCCTACCGCGTTCTTGATGATGAGGATATGCAGAACCTTATGGAAAGTATCAAGGACAGAGGGGTTATCACTCCTGCTATGGTGCGAAAAAAGGGTGACGGCAGATATGAAATGATTTCCGGTCATAGGCGTAAACACGCTTCCGAAAGGCTCGGACTTGAAACCTTGCGTTGCGAGGTTGTAGAGGTTAGCCGTAATGAAGCAATCATTTTAATGGTGGACTCTAACAGTCAGCGCTCGGAGATTGCTCCGTCGGATAAAGGAAAAGCATATAAGATGAAATTAGAGGCAATAAAAAGACTGCCCGGCAGACCACCAAAGAATAATGTGCGCCCAGAGGGCGCAGATTTTGAAGATGGGCGTATGAATCGTTCAGATGAACAACTTGCTGAAAAGAGCGAGGACAGTGCAAGACAAATCCAAAGATATATCCGTCTTACCTACCTTGTCCCAGAGCTGCAAGACTTTGTGGATAAAGGTCAGATGAAAATGCGCCCTGCCGTGGAGCTTTCCTATCTTGATGAGGAAACTCAGAGAGATATCGTTGACCGTATAGATGAAACCGAAGCATTTCCGTCGCACGATCAGGCAATCCGTATTCGCAAGGCGTATGAAGCCGGCGAAATCAACTACGATAAGGTCCGGGATATTATGGCTGAGGAAAAGCCTAATCAAAAGCCGAAATTCAAGTTTTCCTTTGACCGACTGAAACCGTATATTCCAAAGGACTATTCGGATAGCAAGGCTGAGGATTATGTTATAAAGGCTCTGGAGCATTATCAGAAGTATCTCAAAAAGCAACGGGAGCAGGCAAGGTAATAAAATGTGCGCACAAAGCTGAGAAAGCAAAGGCTTTCTCGGTCTTTTTTGTTGCCCTGCCCGCTATTTCACTTATATAAGAATCCAAGAGGAAAGGAGGAAAAACAGTATGCAGTTTGATGTGAAAATCCGCAAGGTCATCGAGAACGGCAAGCCCCTCAAGGCTCTTGCTTCTGTCACCGTGGACGGTTCCTTTACTATCCAC
>CALWUY010000051.1 GCA_944384855.1 uncultured Clostridia bacterium
AGACGGATACAGAAGCGAGAGAGAAGATGGCAAATGCGGCTACAATGGCGGGAATGGCGTTTGCGAACGCGTTTTTGGGAGTATGTCATTCAATGGCGCATAAGCTCGGAGCATTCCATCATCTGCCGCACGGTATGGCAAACGCTTTGCTCATTGATGAGGTTATTCGTTTTAATTCTAATGAGACTCCCGTTAAGATGGGTACCTTCTCACAGTACAAATATCCTCATGCTAAACAGCGTTATGCGGAGATAGCAACGGCACTCGGCCTAAAAGGTAAATCAGATGATGAAAAGGTGGAGAACCTTATTAAAGCTATTGATGAACTCAAGGCAAGGGTTGGAATCAAGGTAAATATTAGAGAATACATTCCTGATGAAAATGTATTTTTGGCAAGTCTTGACGAGATGGTAGAGCAGGCATTCGACGATCAGTGCACAGGCGCTAACCCGAGATATCCATTAATGAGTGAGATAAAGCAGATGTACTTGAACGCTTATTACGGCAATCATAAGGAAGTATAATAAGGGAGGAAATATTATGAACTTGGATAATATAATTGCTGAGAGAAAAGCAAAAAGGATTTACCGTGACGGTGACAAGGTAATAAAAGTTTTTGACAGTGACTATTCAAAGGCAGATATTTTAAATGAAGCTCTTAATCAGGCCAGAATTGAAGAGACATCCCTTAATATACCGAAGATTTCATCTGTTACGATGGTAGACGGCAAATGGGCGATCATCAGTGATTACATTGAGGGAAAGACCTTAGCGCAGTTGATGGAGGAAAATCCCGAAAAATTTGACGAATATCTTAATTTATTTGTAGACATCCAGATTAATATACACAGTCAGAAGGCACCTTTGCTGAATAAGTTAAAAGACAAAATGAACCGCAAAATTTCAGAAGCCGATATTGACGCGACTACCAGATATGAGCTGCATACGCGGCTTGAGGGTATGCCGAAGCACAATAAAGTTTGTCACGGAGATTTTAACCCGTCTAATATTATCATAACTAACGACGGTGTTCCGTATATTATTGACTGGTCACATGCGACACAGGGAAACGCCTCGGCAGACGTAGCGAGAACTTATCTGATTTTTTGTCTGTCCGGCAGAGAAGATATAGCAAAGAAATATATGGATTTATTCTGTAAAAAGAGCGATACCGCACGTCAGTATATTGAAAAATGGCTGCCGATAGTGGCCGCATCTCAGTCTGTAAAGGGCAAGCCTGAGGAACGTGAATTCCTGCTGTCCTGGGTGGACGTAGTTGAATACGAATAAAAACAAAGGAGAGCTTTTTAAGCTCTCCTTTAGTTTTGGTAAGCGTAAAATACTTGAAAATGAGAACAGGTTGTAGTAAAATCAATATATTAAAGTTTAAGGTGGTATTTTATGTATCCGTTATTATTAAAGCCTCAGCTTACAGACTATATTTGGGGCGGAACAAGACTGAAAACAGATTTTGGATATGAAAGCGATAAAGAAATCGCTGCTGAAGCGTGGGTTCTTTCCTGCCATAAGGACGGTCCGAGCACGGTTGTGAACGGGGAGTTTGCCGGCAAGACGCTGCCTGAGGTGCTTGAAATATGGGGAGATGAGGCTTTAGGAGCTAATTGCGAAAAATTCCCGTATTTTCCTTTGCTCATAAAGCTGATTGACGCGAAGCAAAAACTTTCGGTACAGGTACATCCCGACGATGAATATGCGCTTAAAAACGAGGGCGAGTACGGAAAAACGGAGATGTGGTATGTTGTTGACTGTGAGGAAGGCGCGCAGCTGATATACGGATTTAACCGTGATATTGATAAGCAGGAGTTTGAAAGACGAATCAAAGACAATACTCTTACAGACGTATGCAATTTTGTCCCTGTTCACAAGGGTGATGTATTTTTCATTTCAGCAGGTACGCTTCACGCTATCGGCGAGGGAATATTGATTGCGGAGGTTCAGCAAAACTCCAACACTACATACCGTGTATCAGACTACGGAAGACTTGGCGCTGACGGGAAGCCAAGACCGCTTCATGTTGATAAGGCAGTTGACGTAACTGTTACCCGAAAGCCAACGATACCTTACGGGCAGGTAGGAGAAATTCAAAAATTTGACGGCGGAAGTATACGAAAGCTTGCCGAGTGTGATTTGTTTAAGTCTGAAGCCATAAGTCTCGACGGTGAATTTGATATAAATTCTGCTGACAGTTTTGTTTCGGTGATATGTTTGGAAGGCAGTGCGGTTTTAAGCTACTGCGGGGGAACTGTTGAAGTTAAAAAGGGCGGAAGCATTTTCATACCTGCTGATTTTGATGTTAAAATCAGCGGTAAGGCTGAGTTAATATACAGCTGTGTATAATAAAATATTATAAAAACCGGCAGTCTCTGATATTGAGAGACTGCCGGTTTTCAATATATGTTAAATAAAGTAATATTATAATTTTTGAATCGGAGATATTCCGAAACGCTTTTTATAGGCTCTGTAAAAGGCGGAATAATCTCCGAATCCGCATTCGGTGTAGATTTTTGTCGGAGAAGCGCCGCCGGCGATAAGCTCCTTTGCAAGCAGTAAGCGTTTTGCCGTGACATATTCCCATACAGTCGAACCGGTTGCTTGCCGGAATATTCTGCAGAGATGCGGTTTGCTTATGAAAAATTCTTCGCAAATTATTTCCAGGGAAATATTTTCGGTCAGCCGGCTGTTTATATAGTCAAGTATGCGCTGCATAAGGGAATTACTGTGCTCACCGGTTTCCCGCGCGTCAAAAGCTGTTTTAAGCTCATTTAAAAACGGAAGAAGATTCGATATGATCTGCATTTCCTGATTTTCTGTTTTTAAAAAAATATTATTCAGGTATAAAGAATAATTGGTATTTTGAAAATTAGATGAGGTGTATAAATTTAAAATACCGTTTTTACGCTTTGTAAACGGCAACAAAAGCTGATTGTCCCTGTCAATCGCACTGAAAATTTCCGAATCAAAATGAACCGCAAGGCGTGTATAAGGCAGTGAAGGGTCTATATCGATAAAATGGGCTTCCCCGGGGCGCATTATGAGTATATCTCCGCGATGCAGGTTATAAGAGCTTCCTTCTATTTTAAAACAGCCTTTGCCGCCCAAAAAAGAATAAATTTCACATTTGTCATGAGTATGAAGACGAAAATCGTTTTTGTTTGGAGTTTTGTCTTGGGTTAGGTGTACCGAGAGTATATCAGAATTAAAAGCAAACGGATAAATCATAATATCACCGTTTATGAGTATAGCATTAAATGATAATATTTGCAATATAATTTTGACAATCAGGATAATATAAGCAATTTTAATTATTTCGGCAACGAGATATAATTTAAACATATTATTTTACGGGTGATGATAATATGAAAATGTCATTCAGATGGTACGGAAAAAATGATCCGGTGCCGCTTCAGTATATAAGGCAAATACCTAATATGAGATCGGTAGTCAGCGCAGTATACGATGTAAAGCCGGGAGAAGTCTGGCCGGAAGAAAGCATTGCCGGACTCAGAGATATCATTGAAGCAAACGGTCTTATTTTTGATATTGTGGAATCTGTCCCGGTTCCTGAAGACATAAAGTTAGGCACACAGAAGGCAGACGCTCTTACAGAGGTTTATTGTGAGAATATACGGCGCTGCGCAAAGTACGGAATTAAATGCATAACATATAATTTTATGCCGGTATTTGATTGGACACGGACACAGCTTGATAAGGAGGCGGATGACGGATCTACAAGTCTTGTTATGTATAAAAGTCAGTTGGAAGGTCTTGATCCGCTGAAAGATGATATTAATCTTCCGGGGTGGGATGCAAGTTATTCAAAGGAAGAAATACGCACTCTGATTGCCGATTACGTTAAATTGGGCGAGGAAGGCCTTTGGAAAAACTTAGAGAAATTTCTGAAAAAAATCATCCCCGTTGCCGAAGAATGCGGAGTTAAGATGGCGATACATCCTGACGATCCGCCATATTCAATATTCGGAATTCCGAGGATAATAACCTGTGAAGAAAACCTTGACAGAATGCTGAGCATTGCTGACAGTCCGGCAAACTGCCTTTGCTTCTGCACAGGTTCGCTTGGATGCGCAAAGTTCAATGATATACCTGGTATGGTCAGAAAATACAGCGAAATGAATAGGATAGCTTTTATGCATATCAGGCAGGTCAAAATATCAGAGGACGGCAGTTTTGAGGAGAGAGGCCATTATTCCGAATGCGGAAGCATAGATATGTACGAGGTTGTAAAAGCGTTGGTTGAGACAGGATTTGACGGTTATGTCCGTCCGGATCACGGCAGAATGATATGGGGCGAACAGGGAAAAGCCGGGTACGGATTATATGACAGGGCATTAGGCGCGGCATATATTAACGGGCTGTTTGAGGCAGCTGAAAAGGAGAAAAAATATGAAAAAAAACGTAATTAATACAGATTTGACAAATAAAACCGCTGTGGTAACGGGCGCCGGAGGTGTTTTATGTTCGGATTTTGCAAAAGCGCTTGCGCGCGCCGGCGCGAAGGTGGCTCTGCTTGACATTAATATTGAATCGGCTGAATGTGTAGCAAATGAAATCAATGCTGAAGGCGGAATGGCTGCCGCATATAAATGTGATGTATTGGACAGACAAATGTGCGAAACGGTAGCCGAAAAAATCAAAAACAGTTTGGGTGACTGCGATATTTTAATAAACGGAGCCGGAGGAAACAACCCTAAAGCCACAACAGACGACGAATATTTTGAAATGGAAAATATCGGGACAGGCAAAAAAAGCTTTTTTGATTTGGATACCGAAGGCATCAGTTTTGTGTTCAGGCTTAATTTTTTGGGAGCGCTTATTCCGACGCAGGTTTTTGCTAAGCAGATGATAGGCAGAGAGGGCTGTAATATAATCAATATTTCAAGTATGAATGCCTATACACCTCTTACAAAAATCCCGGCTTATTCGGGAGCGAAGGCGGCAATTTCAAATTTCACACAATGGCTCGCTGTTTATTTCAGCAAAGCGGGAATCAGAGTCAACGCTATTGCCCCGGGATTTTTTTCTACCAAGCAAAACGCTGCGCTGTTATTTAACAGTGACGGCACGCCTACCGCTCGAACGGGAAAAATACTGGCGGCTACTCCGATGAGAAGATTCGGTAAAACCGAAGAACTTGAAGGCGCTTTACTGTTTTTGCTTGACAATAAAGCGGCAGGTTTTATAACCGGAGTTGTTTTGCCGGTGGACGGCGGCTTTTCGGCTTATTCAGGGGTTTAAAAGTTGAGTGTTATATGAACAGAAGGTGAAGTTATGAGAATTTACGCATTTGCAGATGAAGCGAGTCCTGAGATTGACGGTCAGATTGAAGCTATGCTTCAAAACGGACTTGACGGACTTGAAATACGCAATGTAGACGGTGTTAATATAGCAGATATAACCGAAGACAAAGCCCGTGAAGTCAGAGAAAAGTTGGATAAGGCAGGTCTCAGGGTATGGTCGATAGGATCGCCTATAGGAAAAATCGAAATTTCAAAAGCCGATGAACATATAGATAAGTTTAAGAGTGTATTGAAGTCGGCACAGATTTTAGGGGCTGAAAATATACGTATATTTTCTTTTTTCGTTCCGCAGGGGACAGACGTAAACGGAAATAAGGACAGAGTGATCTTTTATCTTGAGAAACTTGCCGGGATGACCGCTGGCACAGGGATAACCTTATGTCATGAAAATGAAAAGGGCATATACGGTGACATCCCCGAACGATGTCTTGAAATACACGAAGCTATTCCGGAAATAAGAGCGGTTTTTGATCCTGCAAACTATATTCAGTGCGGCGCGGATACCTTAGACGCGTGGAAAATGATTAAACCGTATGTAAAATATCTGCACATTAAAGACGCTTTGGCTGACGGCAGCGTAGTTCCGGCAGGGATGGGAATAGGAAATCTTGAATACATACTGAATGACTTTAAAAAAATCGGAGATTCGGTTACAATCGAGCCGCATCTGTCAGTTTTTGAGGGACTTGACAAGCTTGAAAATACGAAAGATAAAAGCGTTGTAGGTAGAAAGTATGTATATCCGACAAACAGAGTGGCCTTTAATGCAGCTGTAGAAGCATTCAATAAAATAAAGAGGTAATGTTATGAAGATAGGAGCTCAGTTTTTTACAATAAGAGATTTTTGCAAAGATCTGCACGGGCTGTCGGAGTCATTGAAAAAAGTTGCCGATATAGGTTATAAGACTGTTCAAATTTCCGGAACATGCAGCTATGAGGCAGAGTGGCTTAAAGATCAGCTTAAGCAAAACGGTTTGAAATGCGTTCTGACTCATATTCCGTATGACAGGCTTACAAATGACACTAAAAAGGTTGCAGAAGAACATACGGTTTTCGGCTGTGATTATGTGGGACTCGGAATTTTCGGATTCGACGAAGAAAAGGAAAATCAGCATTATGATGATTTTATAAAAATTTTTACACCTGTGGCAAGAGAGTTAAAAAATAACGGCAAATATTTTATGTATCATAACCACGACGGAGAGTTTAAGAAGCATAAGGATAAATTGATTCTTGAACGCATGGCGGAAGATTTCTCTGCGGATGAAATGGGATTTACGCTCGACACATTCTGGATACAGGCAGGCGGCGGCGATCCGGCGCAGTGGATAGAAAAGCTTTCCGGCAGAGTGCCGTGTATACATCTTAAGGATTTCGCATACGGAAGGCGTATGGAGGTAATAGGTGACGGGAACATAAACTTCGACCGGGTTTTCGAAAAGGCGGAGAAATCCGGTACCCAATATATGCTTGTAGAGCAGGACGATTGCAACGGAGAGGATCCGTTTGATTGCTTAAGGCGCAGTTACGAATATCTTAAATCACGTGGATTTGAATAGGAGAAATAATTATGACAAAGATTAAATTGGGAATAGTAGGCATAGGAAATATGGGGTCATACCATGCGCAGAACATAACAGGAGGAAAGTGTCCTGATTTAGAACTTGCTGCGGTCGCAGATATAAACCCGGAAAGAATCGAGTGGGCAAAAGCAACATTTCCCGAACAGGTAAAGTATTTCAGCACAGCCGAGGAGATGTTCGACAGCGGACGTATAGAGGCGTGTATCATATCGGTGCCGCATTATTATCACGCAAAGTATGCTATTGAGTGTATGAAACGCGGAATACATGTTATGGTAGAGAAACCGGCAGGCGTATATACAAAACAGGTCAGGGAAATGAATGAAGAATCGGATAAGCACCCTGAAGTAGTTTTCGGTATGATGTTCAATCAGAGAACAAATCATATTTACCGCAAGATGAGAGAGTTGGTTCAGTCTGGAGAATACGGCGGTATCAGGCGTACAAACTGGATAATTACGGATTGGTACAGACCTCAGGCGTACTACGATTCGGGTGATTGGAGAGCTACGTGGTCAGGAGAAGGCGGAGGAGTTTTGCTTAATCAATGTCCGCATCAGCTTGATTTATGGCAATGGATATGCGGTATGCCTAAGACTGTTGAATCGCATTTGAGCTATGGTCGCTGGCACGACATAGAGGTTGAGGATGACGTAACTACTTATGTTGAGTATCCGAACGGAGCTACCGGAGTATTTGTAACTTCTACCGGTGACGCGCACGGCACCAACCGGTTTGAAATTCAGCTTGACAAAGCTAAAATCGTAGCGGAAAATGACAGTCTGAGCGTGCTCGAGTACGATATGACTGAACAGCAGTTTTCAAAGGAAAACAAAATACCTTTTGCTACTGTCCCGGCTCACAGTGTACAGGTTGTTACCGACGGTCTGAACGAACAGCATATAGGAGTTTTAAATGCATGGGCAGGCGCTATACTGCGTGGAGAACCTCTGGTTGCAAAAGGTACGGAAGGCATAAACGGTCTTACGATATCTAACGCTATGCATTTATCCGATTGGCTTGGCAAAAAAGTTTCCATCCCGTTTGACGAGGAGTTGTTTTATAATGAATTAATGAAACGCGTTGCTGTCTCAAGGCGCAAAGAGACGGGCAAATCGGTTTTTGCCGATACGAGCGGAACCTATGGCGGAAATAAATAATCAATTCTGAGGTTGAATTTTCAATGAATATGATAAGCGTCGGAATAATAGGTATAGGCAATATGGGATCTGCCCATTTAAACTGTATAGCAGGCGGGGAAATCTGTGGAATGAAGGTTACTGCGGTCTGTGATATTGATGTTTTAAAGCTGAAGGCGGCAAAAGAAAAATATTCCGGCATAAGCACTTTTACAGATTACAGGGAACTTATAAAATCAGATGTGGATGCGGTTATTATTGCGGTACCGCATCCTTTGCACGCAGATATTGCGGTTTGCGCCCTTAACAGCGGGAAGCATACCCTTTTGGAAAAACCGGCGGATATTTCGGTTACGAAAGCCCGGATTTTAAATGAAACGGCTCGATACAGCAACGCGGTTTTCGGTATAATGTTCAATCAGAGAACTAACAATCTTTTTGCAAAAGCCCGAAAAATCGTAAAAGGCGGAGGAATAGGGAAGATAAACAGATCGGTTTGGATAATCACAAACTGGTACAGAACGCAGCATTATTATGATTCAGGAGACTGGAGAGCTACGTGGAAAGGCGAAGGCGGAGGAGTGCTAATCAATCAGGCACCGCATAATCTGGATATTTGGCAGTGGATCTGCGGAATGCCGGAAAACGTAACTGCATTTTGCAGCGTGGGAAAGTATCATAATATAGAGGTTGAAGATGATGCGGCAATATACGCCTGTTACAAGGACGGAGCTACAGGAGTCTTTATAACTTCCACAGGCGAATATCCCGGAACAAACCGTTTGGAAATTGACGGTACGGCGGGAAAAATAGTTATAGAAAACGGTATCTTAAAATACTGGAAACTGTCGGAAGACACAGAGGCGGTTTCAAGAGAATCGGCTGATAGTTTTGTGCAGATAGATTCAGAGTATTCCGAATTTTCAGCCCAACCCGAAACGGCGCATAAGGGTATTCTTCAGAATTTCACAAATGCTGTAATTTCCGGAGAAGAACTTATTGCCCCGGGAACTGACGGAATAAACGAACTGGAAATTTCAAATGCGGCTTATTTATCTGAATGGTGCGGCAACAAAAAAATATCCCTGCCGGTTGACGGGGCAGAGTTTGATAAAATATTATTGCAGAAACAAAAAAACTCAAGTTTCAAAGCATCTGAAACTGAGCGCTCTGACGGCAGCTATAGCCGGCGCTGGGCAGTGCGTTGGTAAATAACCGTAATTTACCTTGTTCTATATTGTATAATACTTTTAAATTCACAATTTATTAACAAAATAGATTAAAGGTGGTATTATACTATTAGTCAGTTAAAGTCAAATTTAGAATAAGGTGATATTGAATGCGTACTAAACAGTTTAAATCAGAATCAAAAAAACTCATGGATATGATGATTAATTCCATATATACCCATAAAGAGATTTTTTTGAGAGAACTGATATCAAATGCAAGCGATGCGCTGGACAAGCTGTATTTTAAGTCTCTTACGGATGATAATGTAGGGATAGCTCCGGATGAATTCGAAATCAGGATTGAAATCGATAAAGAAAACCGGATTTTGAGAGTCATAGATAACGGCTGCGGAATGACGGAAGAAGAGCTTGACAAAAACCTTGGGACAATTGCCAAATCCGGATCTTTCAACTTTAAACAGGAAAACGGTAAAACGGATGATGTGGATATAATAGGCCAGTTCGGTGTGGGATTTTATTCAGCGTTTATGGTCAGCGACGATGTAACGGTTGAAAGCCGTGCATACGGAAGTAACGAAGCGTTTCGATGGAATTCAAAAGGGGCGGACGGGTATACCGTATCTGCCTGTGACAAACAGACTGTCGGTACGGTAGTAACGCTTAAAATCAAGCCTAACACAGATGATGAAAACTATGATGAGTTTTTAGATCAGTACAGGATAAGCGCTTTGGTAAAGAAGTATTCAGACTATATACGTCATCCTATAAAAATGGAATTTACCACAAAAGAGCCGGTCGAAACTAAGGAAGGTGAGAAACCGGAATACCGTGATGTTACAGAGCTTCGCACCCTGAACAGTATGATACCGATTTGGAAAAAGCCAAAGAATGAAATAACGAGTGAGGAATACAATAATTTTTATAAGGAAAAATTTTACGACTACAACGATCCGATAAGGGTTATTCATTATAAAACCGAAGGAAGCGCCACATATAATGCGCTGCTGTATATTCCTAAACAGCCGGCATTTGATTATTATACCAAAGAATTTGAAAAAGGTCTTCAGCTGTATTCCAAAGGCGTGCTTATAATGGACAAATGTGCTGATTTACTGCCGGATTATTTCAGCTTTGTCAAGGGTTTGGTTGACAGTGAGGATTTATCGCTGAATATTTCTCGAGAAACCTTACAGCATGACGGTCAGCTTAAACTGATTGCAAAAACCATTGAAAAGAAAATCAAGGGCGAACTTGAAAAAATGCTTAAGGATGACAGGGAAGCTTATGAGGAGTTTTTCAAGTCATT
Source organism: uncultured Clostridia bacterium (assembly GCA_944384855.1). Classification (GTDB taxonomy): domain Bacteria; phylum Bacillota; class Clostridia; order Oscillospirales; family Acutalibacteraceae; genus UBA737. Next base: position 10,555 of record CALWUY010000051.1, read on the forward strand.
CGGTATTCAGCTTAAATTCGGAGTTTACAATGATTACGGTATGCATAAGGATACGCTCAAGGATTTGCTGATTTTCCGTTCTTCCGATCAGAAGAAGTTGATTACGCTCAAAGAATATGTTGATGCAATGAAAGAGTCGCAGGAAAATATTTATTATGCCAGCGGTGAAACCTACGAAAAAATAGAAATGCTCCCTCAGACAGACGCTGTTAAGGATAAGGGATATGATATACTGCTATTGACTGAAAATGTAGACGAGTTTGCCCTTATGATGCTGGGAGAGTATGACGGAAAGAAGTTTGTCAATATATGCGATGATAAGCTTCAGCTTGACAGTGAAGAAGAGAAGAAAACGCTTGAAAGTGAAAATGAAAACTCGAAAGAAATGCTGAATTTTATGAAGGAGAGTATCGGAGAAGATATTGCTTCCGTCCGTTTCACAAATAAGCTTAAAAAGCATCCGGTATGCCTGACAAGTGAGGGAGGAATTTCACTTGAAATGGAAAAAACCCTGAACTCTATGCCGGGTGCCGCAGACAATAAGGTCAAGGCTAAATTGGTGCTTGAAATAAACGCGCAGCATGATATAGCACAGAAGCTTAAAACATTATATGAACAAGATAAGGATACATTATCAAAATATGCGAAACTTCTGTACGGTGAGGCCTGCATTATAAGCGGCGCCGGTGTCAGTGATCCGATAGAGCACAGCAATCTGGTATGCGAACTTATGACAAAACAGTAATTTTAACAGGTTTTGGTGAAAATAATAATAAATCATGATTCTTGTTTATAAAAACATTTTATCCCCTGTTCTTTTGAACAGGGGATATTTTATTTGAAGTCATATAAAATAACAGAATTTGTTATTTTATATTTAAGTTTCGATATTATTTTTTTTGAAAAAAGTATTGCGCCACTCTGCAGGGGAGAATCCGACAGTTTCCTTGAATTTAAGCGAAAAATAAGGATATGAGGAAAATCCGCTTTGCTGGGCGATGTCATTCAATGATAATGAAGAATTTGTCATGAGCTTTTGGGAATGTTCAATTCTTAGTGTAAGAATGAACTCTGTAGGGGTAAGATTGGTGATTTTTTGAAATTTTCTGCAAAAATAGGATTTGTTGTATGAAAATCGTTGCGCGATTTGCTTGGTTGTAATAGACTTTGTGTAATTTTGATATATGTATTCCAGCACATTGTCAAACTTTGAATTTGCCGTTTGAAAGAAACTGTTTTTTTGTGAAAAGTTTTCAATCAGATATGAGAAAAAAATACAGGCATATCCTTTTTCCAAAATCGGCTGTGAAAGCAGTTTTTTCCCGCATACGTTATATAAATCATTAAAATAGGAAACCGCTTTACTGTCTGTAATAATATCGTTTATTATAACCGAATGATTAAGCAGGTTGTTGCGCAGTGATTGTTCGTATATCGTATCATCCAGTACGGTATTTATATCAAACGAAATTATTTTGCATCTGCAGTCGCAAATATTGCAGTCTGCCGAGTGGAGCACGTTGGCAGCCACAACAATCAGGGTGCCGGCTTCAGCCCGGACTATCTTAGTATTTAATGTTATAGTCAATGCTCCGCTGTCTATCAAAATAAACTCAAATTTTTCATGCCAGTTCGGTTTGATACATTCGTTATTTTCAGTGAAAAAATACTCACTGGTATTAACAGAAAATTTTCTGTGAAGCAACCCTTCAACTTCTTTTTTTGAATAGTCCAAATAATCACCTCAAAATACTGATAAAAACATATAATAGCATATTGACGAAAAATATGACAAAATAACCGAAATTATTTAATTATTTGTATTATATAATAAAAATAACCAACAGTCAACTCTATTTATATATAATAATTAGACAAAAAAGTCAATTTATTATAATAAAAACAATATATTGTGTATTGAAAAAAATAATGAAATTAGTTATAATAGACAAAACCATTATGCTTTTTAAATGGCATATAAATATTTTTTTCCAATTAGGAGGTCAAATTGATGAAAAAAACATTTTTAAAACTGTTTGTTGCACTTATGGCTTTGGTAATACTGTGCACACAGTTGCCGCTTCCGGAAACTATATATTCTTTAACAAGAGGCTTATGAAAGAAGTAACCGGAGATGAGAATTACCCGTATAAGCTGATGGACCAGAACAAGTGGAACATAACGAACTGGAGAGACCTTAATAAAAAAGGAACCAAAGAGCTTGACGGTGACGGAAAACAGACCGACAAGGATCAGTGGGGACTGATACAGATAGATATCGGAACAGCCGGATTTTCAGCTGTGCTGCAGGCGAACAGAGCGCTGATGATAACCAACAATAACGGAGTTCTTGAATACAACATGGAAGACGGTAAGTGTATACCTGCAATAAATTTGGGTGTAGATATATATTACAACGATAAAACGTGTGTTAATAAGAATAACGATGACGCATATAAGCTGTTCACCTCAGGACACGGACTGTTCTTAGGCGGAGCTACTGCGGATGCAGTTTCAGAAGTATCGGATATGAAGGATGATTTCGGAGTGCTGCCGTTCCCGTTGGGAGACGGACAGAGTGAATATTCCGTATGTACAAACTGGAACTGTATGACATTCGGAATACCTGCATGCGTACCGGAAAAGGATGATAAGTTAAAGAATGCGGGAGCATTTTTACAGGCGTATATGGAAGTTGCTCAGGATGTAGTAGCAGCGCAGTTTGATGAGTATACGCTTCGTTACTGCAGAGATGAAGAGTCGAAGGAAAACCTAATGATCGGATACACCGCACAGGTAACGACACCTTCAGCGGCGGTAGCCGGAGATGAGGCAGTAAAAATGGGAACTTACCGCGTATGCTATGACACACCCGGAAAAGCTCCGGCGACAACAGTTGCAGCTAACAAAGGAATTTCTATTCAGGCTTTAAAAGATCTTAATGATCAATTAAAATAATTCTTAACTTTCATAAGTAAAGTTATTGGCTTTTTACGGGTTAGTGTAAAAATTATTACACTAACCCGAAATTATAACTTTATATTCTATCAATTATAGAGTTTATACTGTTTTTGTTGATAAATTCTATAAATTATGTCGTTTAAAAATAGATTTACAAAACTGTTAGAAAAATATATAATTATTGTGAGGGATAATAATGGATCCTAAAATTTTAGGCGGTATTATCGCACAGCTTCGCAAAAAATCCGGTTTTACACAGGCGGAACTTGCCGAAAAATTAAGTATAAGCGATAAAACAGTCAGCCGTTGGGAAAACGGTCTCGGGTATCCTGAGATTACGCAGTTCCCGGCGCTGTCAAAAATATTTGGAGTGACGGTGGATTATCTTATGACTGGAGAAAGAAAGGGTATAACTATTGCAGGCAATATCTTAACGGATATAGTTAAAAATGTAGATTGCTATCCTAATATCGGAATGCTTGCGAATATCAGCGAAATTAAAAGAGGAGTCGGCGGATGCGCTCCTAATACATCAATAGATATTGCGAAAATTGACCGTAGCCTTCCGCTTTCGGTACTCGGCAAAATCGGTGATGATGAATATGGAAGATACGTTGTTTCTCAGATGAGTCAGCACGGTATTAACTGTGATATGATTACGGTATCCGCCGATAAGCCTACGAGCTTCAGTGATGTTATGAGTATGCCTTCGGGAGAACGCACATTTTTTCATGCAAGAGGCGCTAATGCGGAATTTTCACCGGATGATATTGATATCTCGGCAATAAGTTCGCAAATTCTGCACATCGGATATATTTTACTTTTAGACTCTTTTGACAAGTCGGACGATGAATACGGGACAGTGATGGCTCGTTTCTTACATAATGTGCAGCAGGCAGGTATCAAGACTTCGGTTGATGTTGTAAGCGACGCTACTGCTGATTATAAAGCTAAGATAATACCGGCGCTCAAATACTGCAATTACATAATTTTAAACGAGGTTGAAAGCAGTATGATTTCAGATCTTGCGCCATACGATGAAGAAGGCAATCTTCTCATTGATAATATCCGCAAAACAATGGAGCTTATGGCCGACTATGGTGTAAAGGATAAAATCGTGGTGCATTGTAAGCAGGCAGGTTTCTGTTATGATGTTGCCACAGGTAATTTTACTGTAGTTGCTTCACTGAAAATTCCCGGCAATGAGATTAAGGGAAGTGTTGGTGCAGGCGATGCTTTTTGTGCCGGTACGCTTTATTCTATATACAACAATTTCACTGATGAACATACATTGGAATTTGCTTCAGCTGCAGCGGCAAGTAATCTGTTTGCCGAAAACTCTACTGACGGTATGCTCACCAGAAAAGAAATTGAAAAATTAGAAGAAAAATACGGGAGGATAAAATTATGACAAGAAAAGAATATAATGCTCAGGTAGAAAAAGTATTGGCATATTATGATAAAGCTAATATTGTATTGTCTCCTGAGGAAAAAAGCAATGTAGAGGTTGCTGATTTCGGATTAAATAATATTGATGAAATAGGTTTACAGTTAGTGGTATATATTAATACTGACAGGGTTTGTGCAAAAGAAATGGTATTGCTTCCCGGACAGACCTGTCCCGAACATAAACATGTTGTCACTGCAGGTCAGCCCGGTAAGGAAGAGACCTTCCGCTGCCGCTACGGAGAAGTATATCTATATGTTTCAGGCGAAAAAAATACTGATAATATGAAAGGTAAAATTCCGCCGTCAGATGTCACTGTATTTCATGAGATCGTGCTTCATCCCGGCGAGCAGTACACAATTATGCCTGAAACACTTCATTGGTTCCAGGGAGGACCCGAAGGTGCGGTAGTTTCTGAATTTTCTACCCACAGCACTGACGAAACAGATGTTTTCACCGATAAAAACATTGTAAGAGAAGCAAAAATTGAGGATTAATTCTTTTTATTATTTAATATTTCAGCCCGAAAGACAGTGTTTTCGGGCTTTTTTTTATTTGTTTTTAAGAAAGATGGTATAAATTGCGGTAGTTATTAAACATTTTAATATTTACTATATAAATTAAGCCTTATATTGTTGGTTTGTGTTATCAATATAGCTTGAAAATTTTGCGGTAAAATGATATATTTATAATATTAATATACTGCCTCAATAAATCGGTGATTTTTGCGCGGCGGTTAATTTAAGGGGATAAAAATGAGTAGTATTATTGAAATTAACAATCTAAATAAAAGTTTTGGTGATGTACAAGCCGTGAAAGACTTGAGTTTTCAGGTTCGTGAGGGGGAACTTTTTGCCTTTCTCGGTGTTAACGGCGCAGGAAAATCTACTACGATAAATATTATGTGCGGTCAGTTAAAGAAAGATAACGGAAGTGTTATTATTGACGGAAGAGACCTTGATAAAAATCTCATTTCAATCAAAAGAGAGTTAGGTGTTGTATTTCAAAATTCTGTTCTTGATTCTGCACTGTCAGTTTATGATAACCTACAAAGCCGGGCTGCTCTTTACGGAATTTTGGGACTTGAGTTTAAAAACCGCCTGTCACAGCTTGCTGTACTTCTCGGATTTGAGGATTTACTCAAGCGTACCATCGGAAAACTCTCCGGCGGTCAGCGCAGAAGAATAGATGTTGCAAGAGCATTATTTCATCGACCGAAAATTCTTATACTTGACGAGCCCACAACAGGGCTTGACCCGCAAACCCGGCGGATTCTCTGGGATGTAATTTCCGATCTTCGCAAGAAGGAAAATATGACTGTATTTCTTACCACACATTATATGGAAGAAGCGACGGATGCTGATTTTGTTGTTATTCTTGATAACGGAAAAATTGCCGCAGAAGGTACTCCTTTGGAACTTAAAAATAAATATACGGGGGATTATATTACGATATATGGCGTAAGCGAAGATAAAGTCAAAAAACTCGGTTATGAATATGAACATATCAGAGACGCGTTCCGATTATCTGTTCCTGACACAAAATCCGCTACCGGACTTATTGTAAACAATCCGGAGTTATTTAACGATTACGAAATCACAAAGGGTAAAATGGATGATGTTTTTCTTGCCGTGACAGGTAAAAAACTTGTTGGAGGTACAGAAAAATGAAAGTATTTTTAATACTGGTAAAAAGAAACATTAAATTGTTTTTTAAGGACAAAGGAATGTTTTTTACTTCTCTTGTGACACCCGGAATTCTGCTTATTCTGTATGCGACTTTTCTTGGAAAAATATACCGAGACAGTTTTTTGTCTTCTTTACCTGCTGAGTTCACTTTGTCAGATAAAATCATTGACGGGCTCGTAGGCGGTCAGCTGATGTCATCAATTCTTGCCGTATCCTGTGTTACCGTAGCTTTCTGTTCAAACTTCCTGATGGTGCAGGATAAGGTCAACGGCACTATTAAGGATTTAAGAATGTCACCGGTCAAACAGTCAGAATTGTCTTTCAGCTATTACACAGCAACCTTCGTGTCTACTCTTATAATTTGCCTTGCTGCTACAGCGATTTGTCTTATATATATTGCATTTGCGGGATGGTATTTATCGACAGCAGATGTAATTCTTTTACTGCTCGATGTATTTTTGCTGGTTTTATTCGGAACGGCGCTGTCGTCTATCATTAATATGTTTTTATCAACCCAGGGTCAGCTGTCGGCTGTAGGCACTATCATAAGCGCGGGCTACGGTTTTATCTGCGGCGCATATATGCCGGTATATACCTTCAGTGAGGGACTCAGACGGATAATTATGTTTTTACCGGGTACATACGGTACCTCCCTTATCCGCAACCATTCAATCGGCGGTGTTTTGGAGGAGATACAGAGTCAAGGCGTAAACACTGAAATTATTAACAGTATAAAGGATTCGCTTGACTGCAATTTATACTTTTTTGAAAATAAAGTTGATATATCATCGATGTATGTGATTTTAACAGTTTGTATTGTGGTACTCATAATAGCGTATATTCTGGTCAATTCTTTAAGAAATAGAGTACAAGAAGTATGAAGATAAAGGATTTGTTCGTGGATAATTGTTTTGTTGATTGTGCGGTATTCAATTATTAAAATAAACGGTGGTTATTTATGATAAATGATGTAGTAATTATAGGCGGAGGCGCTTCGGGACTGTGCTGCGCGGTATACTTAAAGCAAAAGCGCCCGGAGATCTCTGTAAGGATACTTGAGGGGTCACAAAGAGTCGGAAAAAAGCTGTCGCTTACCGGAAACGGAAGATGCAATATAACAAACAGAAATATTCAATTGAGCAGCTTTCACGGCGCTGATAAGACCTTTTGTGAGACTGCCCTCAGAAAGTATGATTTATCTTTTACCGAAAGTTTTTTCAGAAGTATAGGAGTACCTTTCGTATTTGAGGATAATAAAGGATATCCGGCGTCTTTTCAGGCCGCTTCCGTGGTTGACTGTATGCGGTTCGCAGCAGAAGAATTGGGTGTAATTGTAAATCTTGAGACAAAAGTAACCGGCATACAGGTATCAAAAGGCAAATACAAGGTTATAGCATCAAATATGAATTTTTTAGCGGAAAATGTAGTGGTAGCCGCGGGATTGCTTTCCGGTGGCGACAGACTCGGCTGCGACGCAAGTATGCTTAACTTGTTAAAAAAATCCGGATTTAAAACAATTATGACAACTCCCGCTATTGTTCAGCTGAAAACTGATAATACCGTTACGAAACAGCTTAAAGGCATTAAAGTAAACGCGGAAGTTACGCTTATGATATCGGGCAAACCGGAGAGACAGGAATACGGTGAAGTGCTGTTTTGCGATTACGGACTTTCCGGACCGCCGGTTTTGCAGATTTCCCGGGAAGTTTCAAGAACCGGCAAAAAATGCGCGGTACGGCTTGACTTGTTTCCGGATATTTCCTTTCAGGAAGTATGCGAGTTGATAGAAAAACGAAAAACAGATTTATATTACAGGAATTTTGATGAATTTTTTACCGGAATGATACATAAACGGATAGGGCAGGTTATTCTGAAATTATGCGGAATACCGCTTAACTGTAAGGTGAAAGATCTTGACGGCACAAGCGTAAAAAAGATTGCTGCAATGCTAAAAGAATTTGAGTTTGAAGTTACAGGAACTACCGGATTTTCAAACTCTCAGGTTACCGCAGGTGGTCTTGCGACCTGCGGGTTTGATAAAAATACAATGGAGAGTTTGGATAATAAGGGTTTGTACGCTGTTGGAGAAATACTTGATATAGACGGTGACTGCGGGGGATTTAATCTGCAGTGGGCATGGTCCAGCGCTTTTTGCGCGGCAGACAGTATTATAGGTGATCGTTTATGATTTTGCTTAGTGATGTGAACCTCAGTTTAGATACTGATTTCGGGAATTTAAGATCTATTGCCGCAAAAGAGCTTAAAACAGATATTTCAAATATTATCAGAGCCGGTTTATATAAAAAATCAGTAGATGCACGCAGAAAAAGCGATGTACATTTTTGTTGTTCTTTTTTGATTGAGACAAAAAATCAAGCGGAGATTTTAAAAAAATGTAAAAAGGCAAAGAAATATGTAAAATCTGAATATATCTGGCCTCAAAACGTATATACCGTAAAACCGCCTCCGGTTGTGGCGGGGTTCGGGCCTGCAGGAATGTTTGCGGCATTAGTTTTAGCGAAAGCAGGACTTTGTCCGATTGTCATAGAGAGAGGTTCGGATGCCGATACCAGAGTAGGCGCAGTGAAAACGTTCATGAAAGGCGGCAAATTGAATACAGAGTCGAATGTGCAATTCGGGGAAGGCGGTGCCGGTACTTTTTCAGACGGAAAACTTAACACCGGAATAAAAAACATACGGTGCCGCGCCATACTGGAAACATTTGTTAAAAACGGAGCTCCCGAACAGATTTTAACTGATTCAAAACCGCATATAGGTACTGAAATATTAGTTAAAGTGGTAAAGAATATCCGTCGGGAAATAATTTCTTTGGGAGGAAAGGTATTTTTTGACACAAAATTAGAAAAAATAAATATAAAGAACGGACGGTTAATTTCAATATGTGCAGGCGGTAATGAAGTCGAGTGCAATGAACTGATTTTAGCGATCGGACATTCTGCAAGAGACACCTTTAAAATGCTCCGAGATACAGAGATTGCAATGGTACAGAAACCGTTTGCGGTAGGAGTGCGAATAGAGCATTTGCAGTCTGATATAAACCGAGCATTGTACGGAGAATTTGCAGACAGCGGAAAGCTGGGTGCGGCCGATTATAAGCTTGCGGTTCATCTGAAAAACGGCAGGGGAGTATACACCTTCTGTATGTGTCCGGGCGGCGAGGTAATAAATGCGTCAAGCGAGTATGCCGGTATTGCTGTTAACGGAATGAGTTACAGTACGCGCAGCGGTGATAATGCCAACAGTGCGCTTTTAGTCGGTGTAAACACTTCGGATTTCGGCAGTGATGATATATTTGCCGGAGTTGAGTTTCAGAGGAAAATCGAAAAAGCTGCGTATGCGATTTCAGGCGGAAAGGTTCCGGTAACAACAGTAGGAAACTTTTTTTACGGTGATAAATTCGAAATTACTAAAGTGCGTCCGACAGTAAAGCCGGAATACAGTTTTGCGGATTTTAGCTGTATTTTTCCGGAGTTTATAATACAGAGTCTCAAAGAGGGAATAATAGAATTCAGTAAAAAAATCGATTGTTTTGCTGATAAATCCGCTGTTTTGACAGCACCTGAGACCAGAAGTTCCTCACCGATAAGAATTTTAAGAAATGAGTACGGTGCAAGTGCCGGAATTGGCGGTATATATCCATGCGGCGAAGGAGCCGGTTATGCGGGAGGAATAATGTCTGCGGCGGCAGACGGGATGACGGCGGCAGAAAATATTATAAACTTATACAGGAAGGCATAATAAATGAAAGAGCTATCTGTACTGTTTTTTACATTTTTCAAAATAGGACTGTTTACTTTCGGGGGCGGTTATGCAATGATTGCTCAGATAAGAGAAACCGTTATGGAAAATAAAAAATGGCTTACAGAGGAAGAATTACTTCAAATAATTGCAATTGCGGAATCTACGCCCGGACCCATTGCCATAAATATGGCGACTTATATAGGTTATAAAAAAAAGGGAATACCCGGAAGTGTATCGGCTACTTTTGGGGTAGTACTGCCGTCATTTATGATAGTGTTTATAATATCTCTGTTTGCAGATAAGTTTTTAAATAATAAATATATCAGATATGCGTTTTCCGGAATAAACAGTGCTGTGGCTTTTATGATACTGAAAACGGGAATTTCTATGTTCAAAAAGATGAAAAAAAATTTTATTACTGTTATAGGTTTCATTGCAGTACTCATATTAACGGTAATTATAGATATTTTTGCGGTTAATTTTTCATCCGTATATTTTATTATTTTGGGCGGAATTGTCGGAATAGCAGCTAATTGTATATACAACTATAAAGATAAGGAATCAGCATTAAAATGATATATTTTCAGCTGTTTTATGAATTTTTCAAAATAGGTCTGTTTACATTCGGCGGCGGCTATGCCATGATACCTATTGTAAAAGAAACCGTAACCGCACATTCATGGCTTACGGAAAATTCATTTTATGATTTGCTGGGTATTTGTGAGTGCACACCGGGTCCTATCGCAATTAATATGGCAACTTTTATAGGTTCGCAGCAGGCGGGAATTTTAGGCAGTGCGGCCGCGACTGCAGGTGTGGTGCTTCCGTCATTTTTAATAATTCTTTTTGTTGCGATTATACTTAAAAATATTGCCGGCAACAAGTATTTCAAAGGTTTTATAAGCGGTGTTAAACCGGTAGTAACTGCTCTTATTATTTCAGCCGGATTAATTTTGCTGATAAAAAACTTTGAATTTATTTCCGGTGGGGGAATGAGTATTGATTTTGTTTCGGTACTCTGCTTTGCGGCTGTTGCAGTTATTTATTTTTTGACTGAGAAAAAGCTTGGTTTAAAATTATCGTCTGTGATGCTGGTTTTAATTTCTTCGGTTTTCGGAATAGTATTTTCGGTAATTTTAAAGTAAATACAGGTTTATAGGCGAAAAGGGATCTGATATATCCCACTCATTATTGTTATTATTTAACGGAAGTTTCGCGGTAGGCTGAGCATCGAATGCTATAAGAAAAGTGTTGGTTTTTCGCTCATAGAACATTTTTGCTCCTATTGAATTTACAATTATCTGATTCAATTTGTTTTCGGCTTTCGCTTTTATCGCAATATTTCCGTGAAGTTCATAAATTTTAATATTGTTTGATACAGAGACCACATTGAGCATAAGACACAGAAACAGCTTTTTATTGATTATATAATTGTTTTTGATATTTACTGTAAAATTCAGATGTATATTTTTTTCCAGCAGTTTTGAGTATACAGTAATTAATAGTTTAGAAACATACTGATTCACATCACACGGAAGTTTCTCATTGTATAAGAAAACAGATTCAAATTCAAATATTTTTTTAAGTTGAATTAAATGCTTTAATTCAAGACCTTCTGTAAGAATCGAGTTCTGCACATAATTTCTCAAAGCAGCCGCAAAATGCTCGTATTTATTCGGTAAAAACATCAATTAATCACCCTCAACATATGATAATATTATGCCAATTTATCTAAATTTTAAAAAACTTGTTAAAAATTAAACAAACTACTTGAAAATTATCATCAAATGGGGTAAAATATTATCAGTAAAAATTTAGGAGGTTTTTCCAATGGTTAAAGTTGCTATTAATGGTTTCGGCCGTATCGGTCGTCTTGCATTCCGTCAGATGTTCGGTGCGGAAGGTTATGAAATCGTTGCTATCAATGACCTGACAAGCCCTAAGATGCTTGCACATTTATTGAAGTACGATTCTGCACAGGGCAGATATGCTCTTGCTGACACTGTTGTCGCAGGTGAGGACAGCATTACAGTTGACGGTAAAACTATTAAAATCTATGCGGAAAAGGACGCTAAGAATCTTCCCTGGGGAGAAATCGGCGTAGATGTAGTTCTTGAGTGTACCGGTTTCTATTGCTCTAAAGAAAAGTCTCAGGCACACATTGATGCAGGCGCTAAGAAGGTTGTAATTTCTGCACCGGCAGGTTCCGACCTTAAAACTATCGTTTACAGCGTAAATGAGAAAACTCTTACAGCAGACGATAAAATTATATCTGCTGCTTCCTGCACAACTAACTGTTTGGCTCCTATGGCTGATACTCTTAACAAGTATGCTCCTATTCAGAGCGGTATCATGACCACAGTTCATGCTTTCACCGGAGATCAGATGGTTCTTGACGGTCCTCACAGAAAGGGTGACCTTCGCCGTGCACGTGCGGCTGCCGTAAATATCGTTCCTAACAGCACAGGCGCAGCAAAGGCTATCGGACTTGTAATTCCTGAGCTTAATGGAAAGCTTATCGGTTCTGCACAGCGTGTTCCGGTTCCGACCGGTTCTACAACTATTCTTGTTGCTGTTGTTAAGGGCAAGGATATAACCAAGGAAGGCATCAATGCCGCTATGAAAGCTGCCGCCAGCGCATCTTTCGGATACACCGAAGAAGAACTTGTTTCTTCTGATATCATCGGAATCACTTACGGCTCGTTGTTTGATGCTACACAGACTATGGTTACCAAGATTGACGATGATACCTATCAGGTACAGGTTGTTTCATGGTATGATAATGAAAACAGCTATACAAGCCAGATGGTACGTACAATTAAGTACTTTGCAGAAATCTAATAATAAAATTTTAAGAGGGTTGACCTTTGGGCAACGCCAGATAAGGAAGTATTTAATATAAGATACGGTGTAACTCAGTAAAATGGGTTACACCGTTTTCTTATATTCGGAAAGTGTCAATACAATTTCCCTGCTTGTTACGGTATGAGACATCTTTGATGTATTGAACACAAGTCATTTTTGCTGTTCGGCACTTTTAAAAGCGGAATCCTGCAATATACTTTTGTAATTCAACAAAAAAACCCTCCGTTTCCGGTACATTGTACCAAAGCGTAGGGATTCTTTAGGATTGTATGCATGTGGTAAACAGGAATTCACTTAATTGCTTTCAAGGTATATGTTGCACCCCAATTATTCAGTACTTCAACTGAGGAAAATCCTGCTGTGAACAATGCTTCCGTTTCGTGTTTTACTGTAAGTGGCGTGTCATAATGGTAAAATTCATTACCTTTTATACCTTGCTCTGCTTTTATGGCAATTAAATTCTGATGGTGCATAAATTCTTCTTCATCGGATAAAGAAAAATAATCTGTCAATATAAAATATCCATTACCTTTTAATGACTTGTGCAGTTTAGCATACAAAGGGACTTTTTCTTCTTTTGTAAAATGGTGCAGACTTTCCACCGATACAGCAGCATCAAAGGCACTCTCACCGAAAGGTGTATCAAAATACGAACCTAAAATCAATGTAATATTTTTATCTGCGAATTTATTTTTAAGCGCAGACAACATTCCTTGAGATAAATCTATTCCCGTTACCCTTGCGGACGGATTTAATGAATAATATTCTTCTAACTCAAGACCTGTGCCACAACCCAAATCAAGTATTCGACAGTTTTCTTGAGGAGGCAAACACTTCGCCGTAAAAGGATAGAACTCATTTGCTGATTCAATATTTGTCAACATATGCATGTCATATCCATCCAGTCTATTCTCAAAGAAATCACTCATTTTTTCAAGCATATCATTACCTCCTTCAAATCTAGATTTATCGTTCTGTTTTCAGCTTGCGTTATTAAGGGCATTATACTCATAAAGTATGGCAAAACCAAGAAGCAACTTGAAAACGTACCCTAATTCAAATTCTTTCAATGATGCATTCTGACTTCTAAAGTGTCTTTTAATTCTGCTTGCTTTTGCAACATCCTTGAAGTTGTGTTTTATATGTTTTCAAATTACTTCCTTATATGGCGTTAGTATTTGGTCAACCCTCTTTTACTTTATATAAAATTATTGAAAATCAAACCACAAGACCGCCGTTTATACCCAAAACCTGCCCGGTAATATAATCCGCTTTATCGGAGGCAAGAAAATCAACAGCGGCGGCAATTTCATCGGCGCTTCCCATCCTGCCTAATGGAATAGTGCTGACAAAATCGGTTAATTCTTCAATTGTCAGATTGGAGTTCATATTAGTTTCTATAAGTCCGGGTGCGATAGCGTTAACAGTTATGCCGCTTGGAGCCACTTCTTTAGCAAGAGCTTTAGTAAGCCCTATAACCCCGGCTTTAGCAGCAGAATAAGCGACTTCACACGAAGCTCCAACCTGACCCCACATAGAAGAAATATTAATGATTTTTCCTGCTTGACGGCTTATCATAGATGGCAGAACTGCTTTACAGCAATTAAAAACGCCTTTCAGGTTGATGTCAATTATACGGTCGAAATCTATTTCATCAGTATCTGTTAAAAGCCCCTGAAAAGCTATACCGGCATTATTGACAAGAATGTCTAAAGTACCGAATTTATAAAGTGTTTCCTTTACCATAAGATCAACTTCAAGTTTATTAGAGACATTTGCTTTTTGTGTGATAACAGAATAGCCGTTTGCTGTCAACGATTTGCAGAGCAGGGAAGCGGATTCATAAGACTGGTTATAGTTAATAACCACATTATAGCCTTTTTGAGCAAACATGATTGCAGTAGCCGCACCGATGCCTTTCGAAGAACCTGTAACAATAACTGTTTTACTCATTTTAACCTCCTGGATTTTAAAAACTTTTACTACATTATATCATAGTCAAAAAAAAAATCAAATATATTTTACAACAAATTGGGTTCACATAAAACCGGAACAGCAAATATTGTATAGTTAACATAAACAGTTAACATAATATCAAATGGTTACAAAAATGACATTTGACATAATACTTTAAATGTTGTATAACTATATTACACGCGGATTTGATGCGTGTTTTTAAAATTTTTTATTTTTTGTATTCTATATATTTTTGTTTGAATTTTTTGTTCGAGTTTACATAATTTTGAATTTTTTCTATATTTTGTATTTAAAATATATTCACATATACAAAATCTTGTTTTAAGTTTTTCAAACAAAATTTAGCATATCTTGTCCGATATTTGCATATTATTTTCTCAGAGTAGGAGTGATAAAATGCAATACGGCAGGGTACTTAATTTGAGCTTTTATAATAAGGCAATACAGTTTGTTATAAAAAACCGTCTTTTAATTCTTATAACTGTATTTTTTATTGCAGGATTTTCTACGGCGGTTTTCAGTACAGGCAAATATGAGTTTGTAACCGAATGGACCCGAAACTATTTTGAAAATTTCATTTCTGAAAGAACTGAAAATTCCTTTTTTGCAGTAGCGGCAGATTCCTTTTTGAGGTCGATGTTTTTTATAATATTGTGTCTGATATTCGGAACTTCGATGTTAGGAGTTATAATCATTCCGGCAGTTGTGGCGGTAAAGGGATATATATTGGGAAATCTCACTGCATATCTATATTCGGTATTTTCTTTCGAGGGTGTAGCATTTCATGCGGTTATTGTGTTACCGCCTGCGATAATTTTCAGCGCAGCTTTTATTTTTTCCGCAATCGAGGCAATTAATTTTTCATACAGTTTATCCAAACTTACATTTACACAAGATTTTTCATTTGATTTAAATCATGAATTCAAAAGATTTTGTTTAAGATTTTTACTGTTCAGTATTCCGGTGCTTGCATCCGGTATCATTGACGCATTATTATCGACCAATTTGCTGAATAATTTTTCAGGTATAACCTGAACTGACGGGAGGTGCAATATAGTGAATTATATCGACTTGTTTACCGCGTATCTTTACAACGAAAAAAAAGCTTCCGAAAATACAGTAGAGTCTTACATAAGGGATATAACACAGTTTGATACATATTGTACCTCAAAAAATGTTACCGACTTGACAAAAGCAGACGATAAATTATTGGCCGTTTATTTTGAATATTTATCAGGCAAGGGAAAATCAGAAGCGACAAAGTCACGTATAATTGCATCGCTCAGATGTTTCTACAGGTTTTTATTAAGCCGTGGTTTTTGTACAAGCAATCCGTTAGACGGCGTAAAATCAAAAAAAGCGGAACGTAAGCTTCCCGACATTCTCGACGCAAATGAAATAATGCTTTTACTGTCGCAGCCAAACGGAAGCGATTATAAAAGTATCCGTGATAAAGCTATGCTTGAATTGCTTTATGCTACGGGAATAAAAGTTTCTGAGTTAATAGATTTGTCAGTTAGCGACGTAAATCTTCAGATCGGCATTATACATCTGCATAATGATAAAAAAGAGCGTATAATTCCTATCTATCCTGCCGCAGTAAAAAGTATATCCGATTATCTCTTGAACGTCCGGCCTGCAATTGTGCTTGAAAATAATGAGGACAGGCTTTTTACAAATATGACGGGTCAGCACATGTCAAGGCAGGGATTCTGGAAAATAGTAAAACATTATGCATCTGAGGCCGGAATCACTAAAGATATAACTCCGCACACACTCAGGCATTCTTTTGCGGCGCATCTTCTTGAAAACGGTGCTAAGCTTACAGATATTAAGGAAATGCTGGGTCACGCAGATTTATCTTCTACTCAAATATATGCTCAGATCATAAAGAATAAATATACTTCAGCGTATACAAAATTTCATCCGCTTGCCCGTTGAATAATTATATATTGATAAACCCGGCATCAGTTAACTGATGCCGGGTTTTTGTATTTTGTGTAAATTTCGAGATTTGTTTTACTGTAACTACTAACGGATACGATTATTAAAAAGTGAAAATGAAATAATTTTAAAAAAATGTAGAAATTTGAGGACAAATAAAGTATAATATTAAATAACTTTTTGTTAAGGAGTTTCTTTATGCGAATCGTTATAAAAATCGGAACCTCAACTCTGGCGCACAAAACCGGAAGAATAAATATCAGGCGTGTCGAAGAACTTTGTAAAGTAATGAGCGATTTGAAAAATGCCGGAAATGAAATCATATTGGTTTCCTCAGGCGCTATAGGTATGGGCGTCGGCAAACTTTCACTTACCGGCAAGCCTTCGGATATTCCGACAAAACAGGCCGCCGCAGCTGTAGGTCAATGTGAGCTGATGTATGTATATGATAAGCTGTTTGCGGAATATAATCATACAGTAGCGCAGATTTTAATTACCGGCGAAGATATAGAATACACTGACAGACGGATTAATTTTGAAAACACAATACGCCGTTTGCTGGAATTAAACGCGATACCGATTTTAAATGAAAACGATTCTATCGCCACCAAAGAAATTGTAATTGGTGATAATGATACCTTAGGAGCAATAGTTGCGACCACTGTAGAGGCCGATCTTCTGATAATCCTTTCTGATATTGACGGTCTTTTCACGGCAGATCCTCATAAAAATAAAGATGCTGTATTACTCCGCAAGGTCAATATAATTGATGAAAGCATTGAGAGTATGACAGACGATGCAGGCAGTGAACTCGGAACCGGAGGAATGCATACGAAAATCGGTGCTGCGAAAATTGCTACCGAGCATGGAATTGATATGGTAATTGCAAACGGCAGCGATCCGAAAATACTTTATGACATTGTTGAAGGCAAAGATGCCGGTACGAGATTTTTTGCAAGAAAGGATGAAAAAAATTGATTTCTACAGCTGAAATTTTAAAAAAAGCTAAAAAAGCTTCATTAAATGCTCCGCTTTCTACCGAAGTTAAGAATGATGCTTTATGCGCTATGGCAGATTCTCTTATAGAATCTGCGGACGAAATATTAAAATCAAATGCCGCGGATGTTGAAAAAGCGCATGGAAGTATTTCTGAAGTAATGATAGACCGTTTGAAACTTGATTTTCAAAGAATTAAGGGAATGGCAGACGGAATTAAAGCGGTCGCTCAGCTTACAGATCCGGTAGGTGAGGTAACATCCTCGTTCAGACATAAAAACGGTTTGTTAATAGAAAAGACTCTTGTACCGTTCGGAGTAGTGGCTATCATATACGAAAGCCGTCCGAATGTCACTTCAGATGCAGCTGCGCTTAGTTTCAAGAGCGGAAATGTCTGTGTCCTTAGAAGCGGAAAAGAAGCTTTCAGCAGTGCTTATGCTATTGTAAAAGCCCTAAAAAAAGGTTTAATCAGCTGTGGTATCAGTGAAGATTATATTAATCTTGTGGAAGATACATCAAGGCAATCGGCAAATGAGCTTATGACTGCTGTGGGTTTTGTTGATTTACTTATACCTCGCGGAGGCAAAGGCCTGATTAAAGCCTGTACCGAAAATGCGAAGGTTCCGTGCATCGAAACCGGAACGGGTATTTGCCACATATATGTGGATGAATCCGCCGATATCGGTATGGCACTGGAAATAATTGATAATGCCAAGGCAAGCCGGCCTTCAGTGTGCAACGCGGCTGAGGTACTGCTGCTGCACGAGAATATAGCGCCTGTGCTGTTGCCGCGGCTGTACGGCAGATTTTATGCTGAAGACCGTAAAAACAGGGTGGAATTGAGAGGAGACAGCACAGCATTAAAGTACGCGGCAATTACTCCGGCAGTTGACGCGGATTTTGATACTGAGTTTTTGGATTATATACTGGCGGTAAAAGTAGTAAAAAATGTTGCTGATGCGGTGACGCATATCAGCGAGCATTCCACTCATCACAGCGAAAGTATTATAACACAAACCAAAGAAAACGCCGATTATTTTACTGCTCGTGTGGATTCGGCTGCGGTATATGTAAACGCTTCCACCAGGTTTACCGACGGCGGCGAATTCGGATTAGGGTGTGAGATGGGAATATCCACACAGAAACTTCATGCGAGGGGACCTATGGGTCTTTATGAACTTAATACTTATAAATATATCATTAAAGGAAACGGACAAATCAGATAAGGACAGGTGATTTTTATGCCGGGTATAAAATTTGGTTTTATCGGCGCGGGAAATATGGGAGGAGCATTAGCTACAGCAGTTGCTAAATCGGTAACCGGCGATCAGGTAATTGTTGCAGATAAATCGGAAATCAGAGCAAAATCGATATCCAGAAGTATTAACTGTGAAACAGGGGATAACTATATTGTTGCTGAAAATGCGAAGTTCATTTTTTTAGGAATTAAACCTCAGATGATTAATGAGGTATTAGAAGATATTAAAAATATTTTAGTGAACAGAAAAGACCGTTTTATTCTAATAACAATGGCTGCCGGAATTGAGATTGGCAGAATTGAAGGCATACTGGGAGGAAGCTACCCGATTATCAGAATAATGCCCAATACGCCGGTTTGTGCGGGAGAGGGAATGATATTATATACCTGCAATGAAAACGTATTTATGGACGAAATAAGCGAATTTTGCGATGCTTTGAAATTTGCAGGCAAATTGGACAGAATTGATGAAAAATTTATCGACGCGGCATCGGCGGTTTCTGGATGCGGTCCGGCGTTTGTATATCTTTTTGCCGAAGCAATGGCTGACGGCGCGGTTGAATGCGGAATAGCGAGAGCAAAAGCAAATGAATACGCGGCGCAGACATTACTGGGTGCCGCAAAACTTTTATTGATTTCAGGAAAGCATCCGGCTCAGTTAAAGGATGAGGTTTGCAGCCCTGCCGGAAGCACGATTGCGGGGGTTCACGCCCTTGAAAAAGCGGGATTCAGATCGGCGGTTATGGACGCTGTTTCCAGTGCGTTTGACCGCACCAGGCAATTGGGTAAATAATATAATTCACCTGCAGATTTAAATCTGTAGGTGAATTATTGTTAAGAATTACCTTTAAAATATTGTTTTTTAATGTTGAAAATAATCATAAATTGTTATATACTGTTAATTAATGTTTTTCCAAAGGTGGCAATATAATGTATAAGAAAATCTCATTGGTATTATTGTGTTTATTATTTGTTTTGGCAGCCGGCTGTAAAGATACTCCGGCTCCTTTAAGTGTAGACAGGGTGGACGATCCTTCGGTTCCCGAAATTACGCATACAGAATCAAAATTTGCTGTAAATCCTCTCACAGGCGTTGCTGATTTAACTATGGGTAAAGAGTCCTATCGTCCGGTTGCAGTAACGGTAAACAATATATCTGTTGCGCAGTCTGTCCAGACTGGTCTGGGGGAAGCGGATATAGTATATGAAACGGAAGTGGAAGGCGGTATTACCCGTCTGGTAGCTGTATATCAGGATATATCTAAAGTTGAAAAGATAGGAACAGTACGTTCCGCCAGATACGCATTTATTGATCTTGCGATGGGTCACAATGCAATATTTGTTCATCACGGCCAGGATACAACACATGCCGGCCCTCATTTAAAAGATGTTGATCATTTTATACTGGATGTAAACAAGGGAGGAGCAAGACTTTCCAACGGACTTTCAAGCGAGCACACACTGTATGCATACGGCGATTCTTTATGGAAAGAACTGATCAACGAAGGATATAACCTGCAAAACGACAGTACTGCCACATGGCAGCAGTTTGCGGATGAAGATAATCCTGTAAGTTTTGATTCATCTGCCGACGAGGTTTCAGTGTCGTTTTC
Organism: uncultured Clostridia bacterium; assembly: GCA_944384855.1. Taxonomy (GTDB): domain Bacteria; phylum Bacillota; class Clostridia; order Oscillospirales; family Acutalibacteraceae; genus UBA737. The sequence goes on from CALWUY010000051.1 coordinate 31,066, forward strand.
CGGATCATACAAGACTACTATGAAATATGACGCATCGTCGCAAAAATATATAAGAATGTTTAACGGTTCAAAGTGCAAAGATTATGTAACCGGAGAACCTATGTATTTTAAAAATGTATTTGTACTCAATACTACAATACGGACGTACCCAAACTGTAACGACGGTAAAAATCACAGAGAAGTAATGCTTAATTCCGGCAGCGGATATTATTTTGTTAACGGAACATATACACCTATCAAATGGGAAAAGGGAGCAGCTTCGAATCCGTTCCGCTTTACTGCGGAAGACGGAACAGCATTGACTGTGAATCCCGGAAATTCCTGGGTATGCATTGCAGATCAGAGCCGTTCAAAGCCGGTAATCTCATAAAATGTTATATAATTTATAAAATTATTAAAGTGAGAATAAAAAATGGAAAAAATGAAAGACAGAATGCATAAGGGTCAGTTGTATCTTCCAAATGACGACGAGATCTTTGAATGGCAGATGAAATGCCTTGACCGTCTTTACGATTTCAATATGACGCGGCCTGCGGAATTGGAAAAACGTAAGCAAATGTTAAAAGAAATGTTTGCTGAGATAGGGGAGAACTGTTATATAGAACCGCCGTTTCATTCAAATTTCGGAGGAGCTCATGTGCATTTCGGAAATAATGTTTATGCGAATTTTAATTTGACCTGCGTAGATGATACGCACATTTATGTAGGTGATTATACAATGATAGGACCAAATGTTACAATAGCTACAGCCGGCCATCCAATCTTGCCGGAACTCAGGGAGAAAGCGTATCAGTATAATGCGTCGGTACATATCGGGAAAAACTGCTGGATAGGCGCAGGAGCAATCGTATTGCCGGGTATAACAATAGGAGATAATACGGTAGTCGGCGCCGGAAGCGTAGTAACAAAAGATTTGCCTTCCGGAGTGGTTGCTGTAGGCAATCCGTGCAGGGTTTTGCGTGAAATCAGCGAGCATGACCGACAATTTTATTTTAAAGACCGAAAAATTGATTGGAATATGTTATTTTACTGATATATATATATCAGTATATTCAATTTGTCCGTAGCTTTCGGCTTTTCTTTTCTGTGCCTCGGAAATATCTTCGTAATGCTGCTTTTGTTGTATCAAAGACGCTATAATAATAATTATAAAAGTTAATATAATAAACAATGGTTCCATTTTATTATCACCGTAAATATATTTGATTGTATTATTATATCATACAGCAGTGTAAGTACACAAGATACAAAAAACTCTCTGCCGGATAACCACCGGCAGAGAGTTTTTAACATTATAAATCAAACCTTGAAAATTTAAAGCAATTTTAATTCCTCAGAATAATTACTTGTTATCCTTAATTGCGGCCTGTGAAGCAAGGCAAATATAAGGGGGTTTTGAATGAGGACTGTTGCATCCTCGTTCTCTTTCCTATGTAACGAGGAAATCTCCTCGATTTCCTCTAACTTGATAACGTTCTTCTTTTTCCGTCCCTCTACCGTGTATGTGGCTCTTGCCTTGGTGTTTCCACTCAAATTAACATACCAATGAAAAGAGGTGTCAGAAGTCGGTGTCACCATATATACAAACTTCTTGATTACATCGTGGTTAAGCGTTGCTTCGCTGAAATCTACGAGAGAATGTAATGTTGCGGTGATCTCTGTCAAGTTCAATGCGGTTCCTTGTTCCTCGGCTTGCGGTGCATCTTCCAAAGCCTTCTCCAATGCACGTATTTCAGCATCTACCGGGGAGCGCATTGCTTGGTACTCGTCCTTGGAGATTTCGCCATCTGCTCTCATTGCAATTAGATTTTGCAATCGGGTCGTGGCTTTATTGAGTTTTGCTTGAATGGCGGCGGTGTCGCCCTTGCCACTTGTTACTCGCTCACCCCTATAATACCTCTTTATAAGGTCAAGCGCAAGTAAAACAGATTCTTTTCTGTCTGTCCATAGGTGCTCTAAAAGGGACTTTGCCATAAAATCAAGTTTCCAATCGGCAATCATACGGCTGTCGCAATATCCCTCGGTATCCAAACCAAGCTCAACTCGTTTCTTTTTGTTGCCGTTGTTCAGTTGATTGTAGCATTGATAACCGTAGGAGATGCCGCCGTCATTTTTGGTGTGCCACTTGTTTTTGCGGAAAGATGATCCGCACGAACACCGAAGCAAATTGACCCATATATCTTTAGAGTCACGCTTGCTATGTGTGGTCTTGGTTGACGATACTAAAGATGGCTTTACACGGTTCGTCCGTATCTCTTGTGCCTTATCCCACACTTCTTGTGATACAATAGCAGGGAAATCACCCTCAATATATTCATAGGTGGACATATCAAGGTTATTGATACGCTTCTGCTCCAAAAAGTTATTGCTACGGGATTTATTATAACATTTCGTTCCGGTGTAAGTGGCATTTCGGATTGCTCTCATAATATTCGATACGCTCCACTTTACCAACCCACTTGCCGTTTTGCGTTTGCGCTCGGTGAGAATGTTCGCTATCTTCATTGAACCGTATCCCTGCAGGTAAAGGTCAAATATCATTCGCACCGTTTCGGCTTGCTCCTCGTTGATAACGTAAGTATCACCAACTCGGTCATAACCTAAAATATTTCCGTTACCATAAAGGACACCGTTATCACGGCTGATTTTCTGACCTGCCTTTACACGCTCGGAGGTTTTACGGCTTTCTTCTTGTGCCAAGGTTGCCATGAGGGATAAACGCAACTCTCCGTCGCCGTCCATAGTCCAGATGTTATCATCAATGAAAAAGACCTCAACACCGATGTTTTTCAGTTCTCTTGTTACCACAAGGGTATCCACAACATTACGGGCAAAGCGGCAAACCTCTCTTGTAACGATAAGGTCGAATTTGCCTTGCCTTGCATCTTCAAGCATACGAAGAAAAGCAGGGCGTTTTTTGGCTTGTGTGCCGGTGATGCCCTCGTCAATGTACTTTTCCACCACCGTCCAATTTGGATGATACTTGGCTTGATCCTCATACCATTGCATTTGGTTTTCCAATGCCGACAATTGTGCTTCGTGTTCTGTTGAAACTCGTCCGTAAATTGATACTCTCCTTTGACGGTTACGGTCAAACATTGCGTAGTCCGTCAACTTAAATCTGTAATTAAATTGATTTACTGCTGTGTTCATATTCATACCTCCAATCTTTGATGCTTATATTGTAGTAAAAATCGCTTTGTTTGTTAAATGTGCGATTTTGCGTTTTTCACAATATTGGAATAGGTGGCTTGATTGATTAAGCCTTTTTCAAGGAGAATTTCAATGAGCATCAAAGCGGCATAAAGGTTATCAAGTTTTTTATCGCCCATTATGAACCTCCTTTTTGTTTTACCTTATACACCGCCCCCCTTGGGAAAGCCGCAACGGGAGCAAGTGCAGGCAGTATTTTTACTTTCAATAGAAAAAGCACATGCTCTGGAGAGTAAATCCTTGCAGGTGCCACACAGACCAATTTCGGTTGTCTTAGTAACGGGGTCGATAAACCCCAAGCTGATTGCAAGAGCATACTCAATGCCCGCAAGTGCTTTGTCGCTTGCTTTACCGATGTACTTTTGAAGCCTTTGCTTGTCGATGGTGTGTATCTGCTCTAAAAGCACGATAGACGGCTTCTCAAGGCCGCTTTCGGCTTTCATAGTGTAGTGGGTAGGTAATTTCGCTTTGGCGTGAGAAACGCTTGTGAGGGGTGCTACGATAACTGTGGTGCTATGCTTGTTGCCCACGTCGTTTTGCAGAATGATTACGGGTCGGTATCCCGATTGCTCGGATCCGACACCCTGCGGCATATCCGCATAAAACATATCGCCCCGTTTGAATGTAGTCTTGTTATCCATTAAATAGACCTCCTTTGGAATTTTAGGCTTTCACCTATGTAGGAGGTCAAACGATAAAACAGAATTAAGGTCGGAAAGATATAAACAATACTCCCGTTCTGATGACCGTCTTGCCGTTTGACCTTATTTCAAGAAAATCTATTTGTCCTCGACACCCCGATTTTCTATTGGGAAGTCATCAAACGGCTGACAGCGTATCAGCTCCACGGGAGTTTCACCCTTGCGTGGTTCTCACGCAACCGCCCCCATTGCCTGCGACGGCTTCACGCCGGACTCGCTATCACGCTCGGACTGTGGCTGGACGGGAGTATCATTATCCCCATTGCTTGTCATTGCCGCATCGGGAGCTACCCGATGGTTATAGACTACTGTTTCTCGCTCCCTGCGTAAGCAGATCGTGGCGCAGTATCTAACGTGGCTTATGCTCATCACAATAGCAATAGGAAAGTATTTGATGAATGGGTATTCGGTTGTCAAGGAACAACCCATTCACCGCTATGTAAAACGGAAAACAGGTAAAGGACTATCCGTTGTCCTTCACCTGTTTCCTCACTTAAAGGCTAAATTGTAACCCTATTTGAAAAAATATTTTTTGAGCTTTGAAATTGCCGCTTTTACCGACTTGATGACCGCAGGGTGGGTACATCGTTCTCTTTCGGCAATTTCTTCGTAAGTAAGACCGTCAAAGTAATACATTACAAGCCTGCGACGTTGTGTTTCGGGCAGAGCCGCTATTGCTCGGCGCAGTTGCTCGTTTCGCATACTCTTGTAGGCAGTAAGCTCTACACTCTCAATATCCGCAATGGCTCTTGCGTGTAAAGCTGCTTCGGTCAACTCGCTATGCTCGATATGCCTGTCCCATTCGTTAAGAAAAGAAAGGTCATCCAACTCAAAACGATCAAGCAGGTCAAACACCGCCTTGTCTATCTCCATACAAATCTGAACACCTTGTCCATCCTTGAATGAAACGTAAAAATGCGGGTTATCTGTGTTGATGCCTACGCTGAATATTTCGTAGGGGTTGTCCTTGTCCTTTCTGCGGGCAGGACGGGGGTCTTTTCCCGGACGGTAAACATCCATTTTTGTTTCCTCCAATCAATCGTTTTAAAATAATTTCAAAACGATTGATTGGAGGACTGCGGCAACCTACCGCAAGTGGTGTTATTAAACTTTTTCGTAACAGACCACAAAAGGCCAAGCCAAGCACAATTTTCACTTTTTCGGCAAATTCGTTGGCTTTTTTATTCTTTATTGGAGTTTCTTTAATGAAATAGAAGCGTTTGTATTCCAGAACATACGTTGCTATTTCAATACCTACTGCTTTCCATTGTCTTGCGTAAATCACCTTGACACTGTGTAAAGAATAATTTTCAAATATGTAATTTTAAAAATTAAATATAAAAACAGAGCGTCAAACTTGCTTACACAAGCTCACCGCTCTGTTCAAATGTAAAAATTTATATTTAATAATTCTATTGCAAATCGTATTAATATACCAAATCACTAAATATAATTCTTATTAAACTTATGCCAATCAATTCCATCGTATATAAAGTGCTCCAAACACTTTTTTTCTTTCGAAAATACTTCCGGTATTTCTTGAACGATCCTCTTTAGTAAATTCTTATCTTGGGTATGCTCATATTTCAAACATAAATTCAACCACTTCTCGGCAGTTAAATTACACTTTCTGTATTCAGTAGCACTTGTTCGTGCATAGTCAGTCAGAGCATCTTCCCAATTTTCTAAAATATAATCCATTGAACAATAAAGCATACGACGATGCTCCAATATTTTTTTAGAAGCACTTGAAATGCCCCGAAACCACTCACCAAATTTCTCGCCTTTTATTTCTTTTTCTAACATTTGTTTAAAAGCATCTAAGCAACTAATTCCTCTGTATACATATGATGCTGATCTATAATCGGCAAAATCAGATAAGCCATGTACTTCATGCAATTCTCCATTCAATTCCCTTTTCAATTTGAAATATGCTTCAAATACACAGTTATCTGGTTTAAAACTCGGATTTAGTTTTAAAGCCGTAGCAGGATATTGATAATTTAATGCTAATTCTATACCGTGTTTTTCGTTACTTAAATAGTAATTTTGTATTTCTTTTATGGTATCTTGTATATAAGAGTATCTAAACATCGATGTCTGAAAGATTCGTTTTTGAATTCCAACCGATATAAATTGTTCTTCTAAATCATCAAATCCATAAAATAATACTTCATGAAAATAGTCATAGTCTTTATGCGGTTTTATATGCATTATTATGTAATATCCATTCTTTAGATACTCTTTTAACTTTTTAATAATATTTTCAGGTGAAAAATCTAGTACTCGTATCGGTTTTCTCTGAAGTATTTCCTCATGGTATGCTGGTGGATACATAGATACATCTCCAAAATGAAAATTGTACCCACTATTGACATGAAGATTATAATGTGAGGCAATCCAATCTTTGTAATATGGTGATGTTTTTATTATTGCCAATCTATTGTATATCCAACAATCTGTTACTGAATCGATGTCCTCAATGTGAATTGGGAGTTCAAAAAAATTTGTCAAAATACATCATCCTTTGTTATTTTGATCTAAGTACACCAAATAAAATATTTAAGTTTCTTAAACCATAAAATGATAATTAAATCGTTTAATTTCCATAAATGTTTCAACATCTTTTTAGTTGAATGCATTCTATACATACAATATAAGAAAACTGTTTAATCATCAGCATATAATTTGTTTTTCAAATAAGTTCTGTCAAAAATAATAGATAATTTTGATTCAAGTAAGAAATCAACTGGTTCAAATAAAATATTTTTATCATAACATTTTACTATTACGGATTCAATATGTGCTTTAAAACTAAATAAAGTCCGACACGTTATATAGTTTTAGTTAGATCACATTTCAAAACAAGTAAATATTATCTTTGTAAATTTTGTAATTTTTTTAGTTCTGTATCTACAACACTTTTATCAAGCCGTTCAAACAGAATAGATGTTTCTGGTAATTTATAACCAGGCGCAACATATTGATGCGTCCATTGTTTAAGCAAACCCAACCACCCTAAAACTTTTTCCGAAGAAAAAGGCAAAAATGGATAAAGTAAAATTGCAAGATTTGCAACAATTTGCACACAATTGTAGAGTGTTTCTTCACATAAAGCAGGATTGGAAACTCTCGTTTTCCATGGTTGATTTATATCATAATACTTGTTTCCAAAGCGTGCAAGTGAGAACACTTCATCAAGTGCTTCTTTTAAATTGCCGTTTTCTATCTCAGCACCAACTTTTTTAAAAGTTTTCTCAATCTTGCTAGTTACATCATCACACAAATCTCCATTAGGAACTAAACCATTTTGATATTTTAATGTAAACACTAATGTTCGATTAACCAGATTACCATACGCACCCAACAATTCAGAATTATTGCATTCAACAAACTCTCTCCAAGAAAAATCAGTATCCCTCTTTTCAGGTCCGTTTGAAATCAAGAAATATCGCAATGCATCCGGATTGTATAAATCAACTATATCCTTTACCCATATCGCCCAATTATGACTGGTAGAAATCTTTTTGCCCTCAAGTGTTAAATGTTCACTAGAAATAATATCATCTGGTAAATGCCAACCCTCCCCGTTGGCTATCATAAGAGACGGTAATATAATTGTATGAAATGGGATATTATCTTTTCCATGTATATAATAATGTCGTGCATTATCTCCCCAAAGTTCCAAAAAAGGAAAATCTTTTTGTTTTGCCAATTGTTTACTGGCTGATAAATATCCAAGAACATTCTCTGCCCATATATATATTTTCTTATGTTCATACCCCTCTTTTGGAACATCAATTCCCCACTCCAAATCTCGAGTTATAGCACGATCACGCAATCCTTCATCAATATAGCGTTTTGTAAAAGCTATGGCATTTTTTCTCCAATTTGCATGTGAATGTAAATACTCTCTCAACTCATGTTCTAATAACGATAATTTAATATACAACTGTTTTGTTCTTTTGAATTCCAGAGAAGTTCCACACTCTGAGCACTTCGGCTCTAATATTGATTCGGCCTCAAGCACGGCTCCACACGCATCACATTGATCTCCTCTTGTTAATTCGCCACACTCTGGACATTTTCCTATCACCAATCTATCTGACAATGTTTTTTGACATACGGAACAATATGCTTGAGGCACAATCTTTTCGCAAATATACTTACTTTTATACATTTTTTTATGAAAAGATGTAACAAAATCCTTATGCCATTCTTCTGTAGTTTTACCATATAAATCATAACTAAATCCCAATTTTGTAAACACTGATAAAAACTCATTGTGGTATAAATCGCTTATTTCTTTTGGTGTTTTTCCTTCTTTTTTTGCACGAATAGTTACTGGGGTACCATGACAATCACTTCCAGATACATAAAACACATTGTCACCTTTCAATCGATAATAGCGTGCAATTATATCTCCTGGCAATAAAGCTGCAATATGCCCAATATGTAACGATCCATTTGCATACGGCCAAGCTCCTCCAATAAGAATATTTTTCATAACAAAACCTCATTTCTTTTTCATTTTAATTATAAGAGTTTGAAATACTTTCAATTAATTTAACGAAATCATTAAATGAACGCAGTTCTACTTGTGTCATATAACAATCATCAATTGTTATATTAAAATAATTTTCTATTTCAACGATTATACTAACAAATTGTAGTGAATCTATAGATAAACTTTCATTAAAATCTTCTTCTGAAACAAAAATACCTTTCTGTTCAAAAATTTCTCTTAAAGCATTTATAATTTTCATTATATCACCCTTTTAATAATTAAAACTGTCTTTATTTGACAAATCAATATACAAACCTTTTTTATACATCGATATTAGTCCGTTTTCGATCTCTTTGATTGATTGTTCGTTTTCCAGTTTGCACCGTAAACTTTTACCTTTCGCAATGCTTACAGGACACATGGTTGAAATACATATTGGTACCCAACAACAATACGTGCATTTCTCTAAGATTTTAGGCAATTGTATAAATTGAGCATTCTTTCCTTCTTCTATTACTAAATGACCAGTATTAGTTATAAATCCATATTGGTTTTCATTTTTTATATTATTCTCAGAAAAACCATACGACACCTTAACGCATTTATGAATTGTAGCATTCGGCATAATAACAAACCCGTTTTGTTTTCCAGCACTACATCTTAATTGAGATAAACTTTGTGCTAATGGAGTATATGTAAATTCTTGTTGTTCATCGAATGTTATAAAATCAGATGCGTCATTATTCGTGGGAATTAATGATTCTTTTATTGTATTTATACTTTCTCCACCCCAGTCTACAATTCTGCTTGCCAAAAACTCAAACCTACTATCATAATTAAGTGACTTGCTAAATTCTTTTGCAAAAGTTCTATATTCAGGAGCGTTATTTTTATCCACATTTGTACGTATTACAATTTTAAATCGCTTACTTTTTGCTTTGGTTTGTATTTCTTTTAAATTGCGAACAATATGTTCATATGTTCCTTTACCATTAATAAGTGGGCGTAATTTATCATGAAATTTAGCATATCCATCTATAGTAATTTCATAATATAAAATGTTATTTCTTACCAAATCATCAAATGTTTCTACATCTAAAAAATATCCGTTTGTTATCATTTCAGATATCACCGCTATATTATGCTTTTTTGCAATTTCACAAACAGATTTCATTATATTTAACACTCTGTTTTTTTCAAGTAATGGTTCTCCTCCAAACCAACTAATTTTAATCGTTTGATAGTTTCGTATATTCCTCGCAAAGAAATTGATTATTGATTTTTCGGACTCGTTTGTCATATGCGTGTTATCATGTTTTTCGAAACAATAAACACAACGGAAATTACATGCCTGCGTTGGAATTATTGTAATATCCAATTTGTTGTCATATACAATTCGTTGTATATGATGATAAACGGTTTTTTCTTCATCTTCTTGTATTGTAACTGCCAATCTTTCTAGACGCAACCGATCAATTAAATTTAAATTTTTATACACACTACTTTTAAAAATTACACGGTTTTTCAGTAAATTAAATGTACTCTCGTCAATCTTATATATCTTGGTATTTACTGTATTATAAACAAGGTAATTATCTTCATATTGAAAAAAATAGTTATATTTAGAGCCTATTATTTTTTCATTAGTAATTGTCATGTTTCGTTTCCTTTCAATCAATTGTTAAGAATCTGCAAAATAGTCAATAATACAACTTAACATCAAATCCATTTCCATATCATCGCCCGCCACATAACACGGCAAACCTATAGCATTGTTATAAAATTCTTTTCTTTCATTTAAAACCGTTTTATTTAGAGAAATCATATTAGTACCTTGCATCGTCCACTCTAGCTCTCTATATTTAGGAAATATTACTATTGCCAGTACTTTAGTATATAAATAATTTTGCAAATAACATATCGTCCGTTTTACATATTGAGGTTCATCATATGGATTTATGCATAAAACTACCGCATCAGGATTTGTTCCAATAAAAAACTCGTGTTGTGCTATTGGATAATGCCCTATGTTTCCAGTATTGTATGGAATAGTTTGAGACTGTGAACCAACAATAATAATGTCATATTTCTTTATATCTATTTCGTGCATATATCTATTAATAGTTTGAACAGCGTCTGCACCTGAAAGACGAATACCCCCGTAGCCCATAGGATATACCTTGTCAATTCCGAATAGTGGCGATGTCGGTTCTGTCCCCAATCCCCCTACTTTATATCCTAGTTTATTTAATTTTTGTCGCATCAATAACTGCAATGAAAATTTCCCTTGCTTTGATGAAGTGCCAAAAATTCCGACTACCGGTGTAGCAATATTATACAACTTTCCCATTAGAGATTTGTCTATATCACTTATGTCGGCTTTTGGATAATAATATTTTTGTCCATTTTCATTAAGAATATCCGTTTTCATTTTATATTTGCGCAAATCATCAAAGGCATACACATTTTTTCGATATTTTATGCAACTGTCGAGGATTTCGGATAGCAGATCGCTTTTAAGTGCAGCCGAAATCACTCCTAAATGACCAATAATTACCGTATCAAAATCGTCATCCCACTTAATGTCTTTTACACATTCAATTATCTTTTGTGAGTCCCCAAAATTCATAACATCTGTACAATTTTTCCCTATATTTCTAAATATAGGAAAATCATATATCCCAACCACCTCAAACATAAGCATCTTCTCAAAACTGATCAATGTTTGTATTTCTTTATTAAACGGAATTACAATTGCTTTTTGTATCTTAAAAATTGAATTTTGTGGATTAAATAACGAGTTATCAATATGTATAATCTTTTGTGCGTTAGCGATTAATTCTTTCAAGAGGTTTTCTGGAGTTATTCCATATTCTAACATTTGAGCAGCAATGCCCGTAATATATGGTGCTGCGAAACTTGACCCAGCAACATATTTATACTCACCTTGTGACCAAGGAAGCCTTTGAAGAGAGCCTAAACCCATTAGATTAATAGAGCTATCTTCTACTGCATAATATTTCATTCCATCGGCACAATATGGATTCCAATCGACTCCTATAACATTATTAAATGCGGCAGGAAAAGAAATCACACCCTCATTGTCAAATGCTGATATAATTACTGTGCCTTCGTCAGTAATTTTTTTACAAATCTCGTATAAACCTGAAATATCATCGCAAACAGATATCCCACAACTTAAATGTATTATATCGAAATGTTTTATTTGTTTTATTATTTTTAATACATCGATTAATGTTTCCGCAATAATATTTTCTTCTTTTTCAAACATATTGTAAAAATAGAGTGATGCTTTCGGAGCGATTTTAGCAATTATGGAAGCAACTGCCGTACCATGTCCAATTCTATCTTCACAATTATTAAGAAACGTAAATTTAATTTGTTTAAACTCGCTTCTACTTATATCAATTCCACTATCCAAAATAGCAATCGAAACACCTTCACCTTTACATTTTGACCATGTCATAATTACATCTCCTCATATTTATAATTGGTACTTAACAATAAGATCCTTTTCGACTAAAATGGAAAATGCACAGAACACCTATTCATATGTTAAAATATCTTCATTGATTTATTATCAATATTCGTAAAATAAAAAAATAGTTAGTCGTTAATCACAGAGACCAAACATTGTTCCTGGATAATACTCTTCATACAATACTATGTATTTCTTCTGAAGATTTCTCTTTACGAGTTTTTTCATTCATATTCACCTCCTATGTTTTTAAGTAAAAAATAACACACTCATCGGTAATTCTGTGCATTTTCCATGATAGTCAAAATTTAAAACGTACTGCTTGTATTATATTCTAATATATTTATCATAATTTGTCAATATTTAGTTTGGTGTCTTTTGAATTCAAACAATAAATCAAGTGAATTAACGGTATATTTTTCAAATTTACTTGATTTTTTATTGTATAAAGGGTATTATATTAAATGTATTTCGTTTAGCGTTTCACTAATTTTATTTCAATCGAGTAGGAGGCTGACCATTAGTTGACCAGCCGACCTCTCACACCACCGTGCGTACCGTTCGGTACACGGCGGTTCAATCATATTAAGTGCATAGACTTGTACGCTTCGGATATATCATAATA
>CALWUY010000052.1 GCA_944384855.1 uncultured Clostridia bacterium
CTGATACTGTTTATGCGGCGGATCCATTCCATTTGGTCAGCAGCTTTGAGTTGCTCGGTTACGCCCTCAATTTCAGCCGTCTGCTTGACAATAAGATTGAACATATCCTCAGCGTCTTTATCAATGCCCATAAGATAATCATGCAATGTGCCTTTCAACCGCATAGCATTGATAACCGACCTCTGATTGCGATAAAGAAAATCATAATGCAGTCTGCCCCAAGTTCCGATGTTATTAAGTTCTGTTTTCATAAAAATCAACCTCCGAAATTTAATGTTTGTGTTTTGCATTAAAGTTCGGATAGGCATAATAAATGACAAATCCGAACCCTTCACCGATTGGTATTGGGTTCGGATTTGTACTGTTTGGTGCGGGTGACAGGAGTCGAACCTGCACACCGAAGGCGCCAGCTCCTAAGGCTGGTGCGTCTGCCAATTCCGCCACACCCGCATACATTTATTTCAAACCAAACATCTGAAACAATCTCTAATTTTTATATTACTTTCTTATATTATTTTACTTTATTATAATTAAAATGTCAAGAAGTTAAAAACTTGCATTGACATCAACAATTTAAAAAAAGTATGACTCTTTATTCTTGAACTATGTAAATAAATACCATATAATCAGAACAAAAAATCCGCTTGCAGACTGTTACAATTTATACAAATCATAACAGTCTGTAAGCAATACTAATTATGGATTGCGTAAATTTGTTAATACTGTTTTTCTTCTTTTTCAAATCTTTCTATAAACTCATATTTTGTAGATTCGGGAAATTTATTGAAAAAATCACTGAATCCTCCTATTTTCACTATAAGATCATTATGCAACTCCGGATTTTTAACAGCATCTTTGAGAATTTGTGATGACAATGCATTTACCTGAAGCTGCAATCCTCCGTTTTTGAAATATGTCTTTATAAGCGCGGCAATTTTTAACTTTTGCTCCCGCACCGCCGAACAATCAAACTTGATATCCACAGGCTGCCCACCGTAAAATCTGTACTGCGGCAATTTCGCAGCGGATAAAATCACCGATGTAGGCTGATTATTTCTTACGTCATTACAAGGACCTGCATTTTTGGCAAACGGTGAATTTGAAAGCCTTCCGTCATAACCGGCTGTCCAGTTGCCGCCGTACCTTATATTTGCATCAAGAGTATGCAGAGATGGCATATAATAACGATTTGAACGATCGTGACATTTTATTATATCGGCTAAAATCATCGCCGTTGCGCAGGCATATTCATCCGCCTCAGAATTTGTACCGTATTTGGGACAGTCTATAATATCACGGTAAATCTGTTCATACCCACAAAAATTATTTTTTACCGCCTCATTTATCTGATCAACCGTATATTTGTGTGTTTTGAAAACCAGATTATCAACTGCGCATATACCGTCCGACGCATTTACCATCCCGAAGCACTCAACAGTAATATTGTGATATTCAGCCCCGCTTATTCTGTCCTTATGCCGTGAAATGCAGTTATCGGTTATAACCGATAAAAATACATCCGGCTCGTATTCTTCGGTTTTTAAGGCGATTATATCGTATGCGTCAAGGCATCTGTCCAATAAATGCTCAGCGTTGATTCTGAAGCTTTCATATAACTGCTTCAAATCTGTTATATTATTATTTCTGTCCGGAATCAATTGCCTGCCGTTGAGCAGCCTGCCATGGTTCAAAACTGTCTCAAGAACAGCGCACACATTAAATACGCATCCCCACATACTGTTGAATTCTTTTCCGGCAACGCCTATCCCCATACAGCTGTTATTTGTAAAATCTTTCGCCTCATTCGCAGGGATCCCTTTTTCAATCAAAGCCTTTCTGCATCCTTCTTCACTGTAAAAGGTGGGCTGTCCCATACTGAATAATTTCTCATCTATGAGCATTTCAAATATATCATCCGACGTATTTTCACATATTCTGGCTCCCAGAATGGGTGACGGAAATCCAAACTCTTTCTGACATTCAATCAACAGTTTTGAAAATTCGCTGTACTCTCCCCCCTACATTAAGCAGACATGCGCCATCCGCATAGTTATTAAGCAAACCGTAAAAATTTTTCAGCGCTTTCTTTACCGTATCCTGTCCGCCGCCTTTTTCCATCTCTTTTTTATAATAAGGATACATATACTTGTCAAAACGGCCCAAAGATATACTGTACCATGCATCTTCAGCCATCGGTATCAGAAAATGTATTATCCATATCGACTGCAGCGCTTCGGTAAAACTCTCAGCCGGATAATACGGCACCTTCAAAACCGCATCCCGTAAAGCCTTAATACGCGGTTTTTCTGACCGCGGTACAGTTTTCAGTTTGTTTTCCGCCGCCTCTGCCAGCTTTTTGCCGAAATCACATATTATTTTTACGGTTTCTTTCATGGCCAGCAAATATTCATTTTCGCTGTCATTCAGCAGTTCACCGTCTATCTCTTTCTCATACGATATAAGTCCCTCGTTTATAATTCTCTCATAATTAACGCAGGTATGGGCTTTATCCAAATTGATACTGCTGTTAATTTTCTGCGGAAATGAAACAACAGCTTCCTCTTCAGAAGACAATGTATAACTTTTTATTGTTTTCAGTTTCTCAGTTTCAATCTTTCGGTCAAACCCGAACCAGCCTATAATCAAATCATCGTCAAAAATATAAACCGGCAGTTCCTCCAGCTGCAGTCTTAATTTTTCTGTTGCCCTTTTTACCGGGGACAGCGAGGACAAATATTTA
The DNA here is from genome assembly GCA_944384855.1 of uncultured Clostridia bacterium. GTDB lineage: Bacteria > Bacillota > Clostridia > Oscillospirales > Acutalibacteraceae > UBA737. The sequence continues at coordinate 2,741 of CALWUY010000052.1, forward strand.
TAATGCTTATCTGTTATATATTTTCCGTAATCATTGTCACAGTAAATCATAAATAAGCCTCCTTGATAACTAATCTCAGGTTAAATAATATCTGTTTTATAAACATTTATGCACTACACGGTTTTCAAGGCTATTTTAACTTAGCGAATATTTGAAGTCAAGTTTAAATAATGACCTATTTTGAATATTCCCGATATACCGTAGGCGAAAAACCTGTACTTTTTTTAAAATATCTTGAAAAATAATGGGAATCACCGAAACCTACCGCAGCGCCTATTTCCTGAACTGTCAACTCCCCGTCAAGTATCAGCTTCTGCGCTTTTTCTATCCGGCATTTCTGTATATACTCAAGAGGTGTGCAGCCTACAGCACTTTTGAAAAATCTGATAAAATAGCTGGGGTTGAAATTTATTATTGAACTTAATTCCTTCAATGTGAGCTTTCTATTGAGGTTATCCTCTATATACGATATTATGTATGCTATTCTGCCGTCTGAACTTACAGGACTGTCTGTATGATTTGTCATTCTTATATAATAAGCCAGCAGCTTCAATATGTCCGCCTTCTGCTCTATCCTTGCGGTAAGAGAACCGTCTGAATTTTTGGCGAGTATGCTGCAAAACAACGACTCTACATATTCGGTATCGTCAACCTCGATAAATACAGGCAGTTTTACAAAATCGGTAAAATTGTGTTTTCCGCAGCTGAGCGCGCAGTGAAACCAATATTTTTTTACGGTACATCCGTTTTCGGTATAGAGAGTCTGAACAGAGTTTATCGGCAGCAAAAACAGCTGTCCGGGCAAAGCATTATATTTTTCACCGTCTATTTCAAAAACGCACTCTCCGTCTGATATATAATAAAATTTTTCATAACCCGGTCTGATATTCTCATAATGCCAGTTATTATCGCAAACAGTCAGACTACCCGTATAGTATACCGGATTTACATTTGCCAAAACACCGTTATCGGACACATTTACACTCCTCTGTAAGTTTATATTGAAATTATATTACATCAGATGGAATTTATCAAGATGCATGTCAATATTGTCCACCCAAGAGTTTATTTTGTTTATTCCAATGGCGGATATTTTGAGTTATAATGTATAGGGAACTGAAATTTGGGAGGAAAATGTATGTTTGACGCACCGTTTATCAAATGTGACGCAGTCTTTGAAAAATCCGACACAAACTACTCGCCTGCTCCGATATTCCGCAGGAAATTCAATATATCAAAACCCGAAAGCGCGGTTTTGCGGTTCTGCGGATTAGGCTACGGTTACTGCTATATCAACGGAAGGGCGGTTTCGGAAGATTTATTTACTGCTCCCGTAAGCGAATACGATAAACTCGTATGGTATAACGAATACGATGTATCAGAACTTTTGCAGGACGGCGAAAATATAGTAGCGGTGATTTTAGGCAACGGCTTTTTCAATGAAAACTTTCCTTCCGCCTGGGATCATAATGAAGCAGTCTGGCGTGATAACCCTAAATTTGCCTTAGAGATTGTCGGAGACGGAAAAACACTGCTCAAAAGCGATGAACTTTTCAAATGCAAAAACGAGTCGTTTGTAACTTATAACGAGCTGAGAAGCGGAGAAACCTTTGACGCGCGGCTTTATAACGCCAACTGGAAAGATGTCAGCTTTGACGACTCAGATTTCGGCTACGCGGTAACAGACACTGCTCTGCACGCGGTACGTAAACTGTGCAGGTGTGAACCCATACGTGAATTTGAAGAATATGATTTTGTATCGGCCGTTAAAACGGACGAAGGATATTTGCTTGATTTTGGTATAAACAGCTCAGGGTATCTTAGAATATCTGTTGATGAACCTGCAGGAACGGTAATTGAAATGCACCACGCAGAGGAAGCTGATGATGACGGGACTTTAAAGCTTAACGGTCTTGATATTTTCTATCCGACAGTAGATTTCCAGGTTGACAGATATATATGCGGAGCAAAAAATTACGTATGGTCTCCTAAATTCACATATCACGGATTCAGATACGTTCTTGTAAAAGGACTTTCAAGAGAACCGAAACCCGGAGAATTTAAGGCGGTATTCGTTCATCAGGCGGTAGAGCGAAACGCAGATTTCTGCTGTTCTGACGAGCTTATCGATAAAATTTACAAGGCGGGAATCCGTTCGGTCTATTCCAACCTGCATTACGCCTTGACAGATTGCCCCACAAGAGAAAAATTAGGCTGGACAAACGATGCGCAGGCTACTATAGAACAAATGTACATAAACTTTAAAATCAGTTTGTTTATGGAAAAATGGGGCACCGATATAATGTGGGCGGTGAGAGAAAACGGTGAAATTCCCGCTATCGTTCCCTCAAACGGCTGGGGACTCGGACACGGCCCGGTAGCCGACGGTATACTTTTCAAGCTCCCGCTTACAGACTACATTTATACCGGGAACGATAATAAACTGAAAGAATTCCTGCCTTATCAAAAAAAATATTATGAAGCCTTTGTAAACGGCACAACCTTCAGAGAATGGTGGCTGTGTGACTGGGACGGTCTTACAAACAGGTTCAAGGACGATCGGTTCACTTTTTTGGTTTACAGCATTATATACTGTAAGGTATTAATGCTTGCCGAAGAGAGATCCGGACTTGAGATCACCCAAAGATACCGCGACGATCTTATATCTGCTCAAAACGAGTTAAGGGAAAAATACATTGATGAAAACGGCTATTCGGTCGTAGATTTGCAGACTGTCATAGCGATTTTGCTGAACACCGGAGTATCGGACAAAAAGCCGCTCATAGAACAGCTTAAGAAACGGATTGAGGCAGATAACTTCCATATTACCAGCGGAATGTGGGGAATACAGTATATATATGACGTTTTGTTTGAAAACGGATTGGGAGAATATGCCTACAGGCTTATTACCGCGAAAGGGGCTCCGTCATACGAAAACTGGTTCAATCAGGGAGCCACAACTCTTTGGGAAACCTGGGAAAACCGCAGAACCGACTCTAAAAATCATCAGATGTTTTCGAATGTACTGTCTGTATTTCACAAATATCTTTTGGGAATTGCTCCTTGCCTTAAGCATCCCGGATACCGTGAAACAGAACTTAACCCCTGCTTTATAGAAGACCTGAATTTCTGCGAAGGCTTTGTAGATACACCCTATGGCAGGCTTTCGGCTTCCTGGGAACGCGACGGTAAAACGGTAACATATAAAGTGTCTGTACCCGACGGTATCAAGGCATATTTCCAAAAAAATCTATTGAATAAAGGTGAAAATACTTTTATAATAAAATAAAAAACCACAGGAGGAAACAAAAATGAAAACAGTAAAAGACAAATATCTTGTTGTAGGCGCCGACTTTGCGGGATATCCGCTTAAAGAAGCGGTTGTAGCGCATCTTAAGGCCAAAGGCTGGACTATTGAGGATTTAGGCGTAACAAAGGATTCAGATCCGGACGATACAGAAAATATGTTCCACCGCGTGGGACTGAGAGTAGGCGCTAAAATCAGCGAAGGCGAATATGAAAGAGCTCTTCTCTTCTGCGGAACCGGTATGGGAATCCATATTGCCGCAAGCAAATGCCCCCATGTGCATGCAGGTGTTGTTGAAAGCGTTCCGGCAGCGCTGAGAGCTATCACCGGCAACGGCGTAAATGTTCTTGCAATGGGTGCGTTTTATGTAGCTCCGCAGATGGGCTGTGATATTGCTGACGCTTATCTTAACGCGGAACTCGGCAGCGGATACGAGTGGTGGCACAATTTTTATGAGTTCCACAAGCTCGCAATCGATGAACTCGAAGCTTTTGATTATGAAGAATTCAAGAAAAACGGTTTCAAAGTAAAACATTTGGGAGATTATCCTCTTACACTCGAAACCAAACCGGACTAAAAATTAAAAAATTAAAAAGGAAGAGCCGAATGCGGTTTAAAACCGCATTCGGCTCTTCCTTTTTGCAATGTAAATTTAAAATACATCAGCTATATCATTATGTACTTTAAGCGAATAATTTTAAAAATTTTTTTTGTAAAAAAATCTTGACAAAAATAATACTTCGTGATATGATGTATTACACGACAGGAGGTATTGTATGGATACACAGTTGAAACGCGGCCTTTTAGATATATGCGTATTAGCGGCAATAAAAGGTCAAGACACCTACGGTTACCTTATTATAAAAAATTTAAAACCATATATTAAGCTATCTGAATCTACATTATACACAATACTAAAACGGCTTGAAACAGCAGGCATGCTGACAGTAAAAACCGCAGAGCACGGCGGCAGACTGCGTAAATATTATCACATTACGGACAGCGGTTTAAAACGGATAGAAGAGTTTAAAAATGAGTGGAAAGAAATTTTATCGATATATAACTTCGTAACTAAGGAGGATGAAAACAATGAGTAAATCTGAATTTTTAACTTTACTTCGCAAAGCGCTTAACAGACTTCCGCAGATAGATGTCGAGGAGCGTCTGACATTTTACAGTGAGATGATAGACGACCGTATAGAGGACGGTCTTACAGAAGAAGCCGCCGTCGCAGAGCTCGGCTCAGTAGACAATATCGTTTCTCAGATAATGTCCGAAATTCCGCTTTTGACCCTTGTAAAAGAAAATATAAAACCAAAAAGAACACTCCGTGCATGGGAAATCATACTTTTGGTATTAGGATCTCCGATATGGCTATCGCTTTTATCTGCAATATTTATGGTTATGATCTGTGTATATGCAGTTATATGGAGCATTGTCGTTACATTATGGGCGATTTTGCTTTCGGTAGCAGCATTATTATTAAGCGGAATATTATTATGCGTGCTTTCGATTATTCAAGGTAATGTTTCTTTAACTTTTGCATTGATTGGTGCAAGTCTTGCATGCTGCGGAATTACAATTTTTGTATTTTTAGGATGTAAGCAAGTTACAAAAGCGGTTTTAATATTGACCAAAAAAATATTTATTCGCATAAAATCCTGTTTTATTAAAAAGGAGGCTGTGAAATGAGCAAAAGAAACAAAATATTGATTATTACGGCAACAGTTTTTCTCATTGCAGGTCTTGTGATTTTTACAATCGCGTCAGCTTCGGTGAATTTTGATTTTTCAAAGTTCAGCACAAAAAAATATATGACAAACACCTATGAAATAAGTGAAAACTTCGAAAATATTTCGATAGGTGTAAATACCCCGGAAATCACATTTGCGCGCTCTGACGGCAACGGATGCCAAATAAAGATTTATGATGAAGAAAGAGTAGAGTATTCAGCCACCGTTCAAAACGGTACTTTATCAATTACAGCCGACGATACACGAAAATGGTATCAGCATATCGGAATTTATGTTGAATCTCCGACTCTTACTGTATATCTTCCGGAAAAAGCTTACACTTCGCTTTCGGTCAATACCGATACAGGCAATATAAACATTCCGGATAATTGCAGTTTTGAATCTGTCGCCGTTAACTCAGACACATCTGATGTACATTGCAACGCAAAGGTATCTGAAAATATAAAAATCAGCGTAAATTCAGGATATATTACACTCGATAATATAAACATAAACACCGAACGAATTGAATTGTCTTCTTCTACCGGTGAAATAGAATTAGAAGATATTGCATGCGGCGAATTACTTATAAAAACCCATACCGGAAACATAAATCTTGATAAAGTTATCGCTGAAAAAAATATGACCGCCGACAGCAGTACCGGAAATATCAACATAAAAGACAGTGATGCAAACGGAATTCTATTTCAAACAGATACCGGTAATGTAGCCGGTTCTCTGCTTTCGGGGAAAGAGTTCATTACAGATACCTCAACCGGAAACGTAAATGTTCCGAACTCTACAGGATCGGGGAAATGTGAAATCACAACCGGTACAGGCAATATTAAAATATCTGTCGCAACAGACAACTGATCTCACTAATGCGGTATTACACTTTTAGGTTTAGAATATAATTTTTGTATAATAAATCCGCCGTCCTTAAAATAAGGACGGCGGAACATTTTTCAGTCTATTTCAACCGCAATGTTTTTATCCTGTCTTGCAGCGGCGGCACGCATAACCACTCTTATTGCATTGGCAATTCTGCCCTGCTTTCCGATTACACGTCCCATATCGCTTTCGGCAACAGATAAATGATAAACCTCGATTCCTTCGTCGTTGGGCTCATCAACAGTTACCTTTACCTCTTCGGGATGCTCTACCAGTCCGCTCGCAAGTGATATAAGAAGCTCTTTCATGTTAAATATCCTCGCAAAATTAAATTATACCGTTTTTCTTTAATAACGCCTTTACTGTGTCGGTAGGCTGAGCGCCGTTCGAAATCCACTTTTTGGCTTTTTCGCCGTCAATGTTAACCGCCGCCGGATCCTTTGTGGGATCATACGTGCCGATCTCTTCAATGAACCGGCCGTCACGCGGATATCTCGAATCAGCTACAACTACACGGTAGAAAGGAGCCTTCTTTGCACCCATACGGCGAAGTCTGATTTTAACTGCCACTTCAATACACCTCCGTTTTGTAAATTTATTTTAAAGTTTCGTTATAGGTTTTCTACCTAACTGAAATCTTAAAAACCTAACCCGCCGGGTCCGCCGGGCAATCCTCCCAGACCCCGCATAAGCTTTCGCTTTCCGCCCTTTGCGTTCATCTGCCTGAACATTTTGCGCATCTGCTCGTACTGACGCATAAGCCGGTTGACATCCTCAACCTTTACCCCTGCTCCCGCCGCTATCCGTCTTCTCCGGGACGCATTTATTATATCCGGCTTCAGTCGTTCCTTTTTGGTCATCGATTTAATAATCGCTTCCACTCTCAGCATCTGGCGGTCATCAATATCAACATTTCTTATCTGCTTATCCATTCCCGGTATCATTGAAAGTATGCTCTTGATAGATCCCATCTTTTTTATCTGCCCGAACTGCTCAAGCAAGTCGTTCATGTCAAATTTGTTTTCTTCAAGTCTTTTGGCGGCTTCCTCCGCTTTTTTCTCATCTATTTCGGATTCTACCTTCTCAATAAGAGACAGTACGTCTCCCATCCCCAGTATTCGAGAAGCCATTCTGTCAGGATGAAATTCTTCAAGTTCATCAAGCTTTTCTCCTACACCCGCATACATTATAGGCTTTCCTGTAACCGCTCTTACAGATAACGCTGCGCCTCCTCGGGTATCGCCGTCAAGCTTGGTGATTATTACACCGTCTATCTCGAGTATATCGTTGAATGCTTTGGCAATATTTACAGCGTCCTGTCCTACCATCGAATCTATAACCAACAGTATATCGTTTACTTCTACCGCCTGCGTTATACGTTTCAGCTCATCCATCAGCTCGGTATCTATATGCAGTCTTCCTGCAGTATCCAGTATCAGATAATCGTGACCGTAATCCTTTGCATAAGCCACCGCTTTCTTGGCGGTAATCTCAGGTTTTTGAGTGCCCATTTCAAAAACCGGCACTCCGACAGCATTCCCCAGTACCTTAAGCTGTTCAATAGCGGCAGGACGGTAAATGTCACACGCGGCAAGCATCGGTCTGTGTCCCTGCGCTTTCAACAGCTTGGCGAGTTTCGCCGAATGAGTCGTTTTACCGGATCCCTGCAGTCCGCACATCATGATAACGGTCGGTATACTGTTGGACGTCTTAAGCCTTGCCTGTTCGCTTCCCATCAAAGCAGTAAGTTCTTCTTTTACTATTTTGATTACCATCTGCGGAGCGGTAAGACTTTCCATTACATTTGCGCCTATACACTTTTCCGTGACGGTATTGGTAAAATCTTTTGCGACTTTATAGTTGACATCCGCCTCAAGAAGTGCCAGCCTGACCTCGCGCATTGCAGTCTTTACATCTGCCTCGGACAGCTTTCCCTTAGACCGCAGTTTCTTGAACACGCCCGACAGCTTATCCGATAAATTGTCAAATGCCATATCTGTCACTCCCTTATCGCTTCTTTAATATTTTCAATAACCGTTTGCCTGGCTGATCGCATTGATTTAAAGTTCATCTATAATTCTAAGCAATTCCTCTGCATCGAAATTTCCGCTCTCTATATCCGATCTCAATCTCTTGAGCTTTGTGAAATTCTCACAGTAACGGCATTTTTCCTCATAGCTTAAAAGCTGAGCCTCGGCACGTTTTATCAGGTCGTTTACCCCCTGACGCGTGATTTGCTCGTTTTCGGCTATTTCCGACAGCGACAAATCATCATAATAATAGTTCTCCGCTATACGTTTTTGTTTTTCGCTCAAAAACTCTCCGTAAACGTCAAGCAAAGCGGAAATATGCAGATTTTTCACTCCAAGCACCTCGCAGCCTGACTATTTTATCATAAAACGTCACGTCTGTCAAGTTTTTTTCTTTACAGACGATTTTTTTTATTTTTTTCTTTACTTTTCGCAGAAAGTATGATAAAATAATCAGGCTGATTATATATTAATTATAAAAATCAGTCGTTGCCGCTCACTATGCTTTGGGCGTCTGCCCGTTTGGGAACACCTATGACCTATTGCTTGGTTTGCGGAAAAGATTAAAAAGAGGTGAAAATAATGACAAAGGAAAAGAAACAGCAGATTATGGCTGAGTACGCGACACATGAAGGTGATACAGGTTCACCCGAAGTACAGATTGCAGTGCTCACAAACCGTATCAACGAGCTTAACGCTCACCTTAAGGATCACCCGAAGGATAAACATTCTTACCGCGGTCTTCTTAAGATGGTCGGTCACAGAAGAAACCTTTTGGCATATCTGCAGAAGGTTGACATTGAAAGATACCGTTCACTTATCAAACGTCTTGGTATCCGTAAATAATTATGCTACAAAAGGGCAGGCCGCATAACTTATGCTGTCTGCCTTATTGTAAATAATCGGGAGTTTTCACCGTTAGCGATAAATCGAATCTCCTAATTTGTATTTACAGTGAAAAGCGTCTTATAAAATAAACTTATCAGGAGCTTGGATTTATTGCTAAATGAAATTCTCCCGAAAAAATAAAAAGGAGAAAATAAAATGTTCGAAAATTACAAAATTTACGAAACGCAGCTTGCCGGCAGAACCCTTAAACTTGAAACCGGCATGATGGCGCAGCTCGCCAACGCGGCGGTTATGGCTTCCTACGGCGATACACGAGTGCTCTGCACGGTAACCGCGTCGGCAAAGCCGAGAGAGGGCGTTGACTTTTTCCCGCTTTCTGTTGACTATGAGGAAAAAATGTATTCGGTAGGCAAGATCCCGGGGTCCTTCACACGCCGCGAAGGCAAAGCCAGTGACAAAGCTATTCTGGCCTCTCGGTGTATTGACCGTCCGATTCGTCCGCTGTTCCCTAAGGATATGCGCAATGACTGCTCGGTAGTAGCAACGGTTATGTCAGTAGACCCTGACTGTTCTCCGGAAGTCGCAGCGGCGATCGGCGTATCGGCTGCCATAGCGATATCGGACATACCCTGGGCAGGACCAATTTCAAGTGTAAACGTAGGTTTAATCAACGGAGAAATCGTTATTAACCCCACATTGGAGCAAAGAGCTGTCTCAGACCTCAATCTGACAGTTTCATCGACTGAGGATTTAGTGGCTATGATTGAAGCCGGCGCCAACGAAATAGATGACGATCTGATGTTTGACTGCATTATGGCAGGACATGAAGCTAACAAGGAAATTGTTAAATTTATAAAAGATATAGCGGCCGAAATCGGAAAACCGAAATTTGAGTTTGAATCCAACGATCCTGATCCTGCAATATTTGAGGAAATGGAGAATTTATGCATTGAAGACGTCAAAAAGGCGCTTGATACAGACGATAAGTTAGTACGCGACGCGGCGCTGCTTCCGATAAGCAATATGCTGCATGAAAAATATGACCCTCAGTTTGAAGGCAATGAAGGAAAGATAGACGAAATTTTATATCTTATTCAGAAACACGTTGTAAGAAGCTGGCTTAAAGACGAGAAGAAGCGTGTTGACGGAAGAGGTATAGACGAAATACGTCCGCTTGACGCTAAGGTTGACCTGCTTCCGAGAGTACACGGATCGGGAATGTTCACCCGCGGGCAGACTCAGGTTCTTTCGGTAGCCACGCTGGCGCCGGTAAGCGAAGCGCAGAAGCTTGACGGTCTTGACGAGGAAGTTTCAAAGAGATATATTCATCACTACAATTTCCCGTCCTACTCGGTAGGCGAGACCAAACCTTCACGAGGTCCGGGCCGGCGCGAGATCGGACACGGTGCCCTTGCAGAAAAAGCTTTGGCCCCGGTAATACCGAGTGTAGAGGAGTTTCCTTATACTATACGTGTTGTATCGGAAGTTCTTTCTTCCAACGGTTCAACCTCTCAGGGTTCTATCTGCGGCTCTACCCTAGCCTTAATGGCGGCAGGTGTTCCGATAAAGGCTCCGGTTGCCGGCATTTCCTGCGGACTTATCACCGGTGACAAGGGCGTATACGGCGACTTTATGACCATGGTTGATATCCAGGGTCTTGAAGACTTTTACGGAGATATGGACTTTAAGGTTGCCGGAACCCATAAAGGTATCACTGCCATACAGATGGATCTTAAAGTTCACGGTCTCACACCTGAAATCATAAAAGAGGCTTTCGCCAAAACCCATAAAGCAAGAATTTATATTTTAGACGAGGTAATGCTCAAATGTATCCCTGAAGTCCGTCCGCAGCTTTCTCCTTACGCGCCTAAAATGCTTACAACGGTCATCAGTCCAGACAAAATCGGCGACGTTATCGGCAAACAGGGAAAAGTTATCCAGTCTATTCAGGACCAGTGCGACTGTACTATCAATATCGAAGAAGACGGTCATGTTTATGTATCGGGCCTCGATATAGAAAAAGCAAAACAGGCAATAGGAATCGTAGAGCTTATTGCAAATGATCCGGAAATAGGCGCAATCTACAGTGGCAGGGTAACAAGACTTATGACATTCGGCGCGTTTGTAGAAATAGCTCCCGGCAAAGAGGGGCTGGTTCATATATCAAAGCTGGATGTTAAGCGTGTTGATAAAGTAGAAGATGTCGTTAATGTAGGCGATCAGGTACTTGTAAAAGTAACGGATATTGATGATCAGGGCAGAATAAACCTTTCGAGAAGAGATGCTCTGGTTGAAGTCAACGGCGCAGTCATCGAAGACGATTCTGACGAAAAAGAAAACCGCAAAGGCTCAAAAGGCAGAAAAGGCTTTAAGAAGCACTAAAAAAATCAAGGCCACCGGTTGAACCGGTGGCTTGCTTCATTAATAAAAAGAACACTGTAGATTTGGCGGCGTATTACAGTTTCAGACAGACGTACAAAAGCGTCTGTCTTTTTTCTGTCACATTTTTATTTTATATTCACGCGTAAGTAATTTAATTGAAGACAGATATTATACCACGAAACATTACGGTTAAACCAATAATGCTTTTACAACATTACAGCTTTCAATATCAGCAAATGCCTGATTTATTTTTTCAAGAGCATATTCCGCATGAACTGTTGTTTGGTCACTCACTTTGCGATATAAAATACACCGGTCGCGCATATGCTTCTAAGATCTTCCGTATATTCAGAAGTAACGTTCATTGTTATAACCGCAATATTCGGATCCCCTTTGTTTGCTATCCAAAAGTTTATACAGTTAGCATCATTGTCCTCCCTGCACAGCAAACATTTGCCACAAGCGCATACGATATCTGATATAACATAATCTCCATTCCACCACTGAAAAATCCAACCTAAAGTCTTTATCATAAATGTTTTTTATGATGTTTCATCTGAAAGGATTTTTTTGATTTCCAAAAATACCGTTTCGGCATATATTCTGTGTCCCAAACCGTTTGGATGCCATATGTCCGAAAACATATACTTTAAGCTTTCTACATCTGACATACCTGAGATTTTTTCACTGATAGCCCTGTTGGTATCTATAACAGGTATATCAAGATCCCTTGCCGCTTCAACAGACTTCTCTATATATTCCGAATAATTGCACTTAGCGTCAGACGACATATTAACCTGTTCTCCCAATATAGGACTTACTGTCATCATTAAAGTTATTCCGGAATTTTTTGCCATATCCAAAAGCCGTAATGTATTGGCGTAATATTCATCTGTGGTTGTTGAGGCAAGCCAATCATTTATTGTGCATGGCTCAATCAGGAATATTGATGCATTCAGCGGTTCTACAAGCCTGTTCCACTGCTCATCTGTATATCGAAATGTCGGGCAGCTTCCTACCCCGCAGTTAACTATGGCATATTCGCCAAAATATTCCTCAATACGGTATATAAACGCATTACCCACTATTCTTATTTTTGCTGGTTCACTGTTTCGGATTGTGACGGTTACAAATTCTCTGGGTACCGTGTTTCTCGAAACGGTGTAACTGTTATACAATTTATCATTGATATAAACATCAGCTTTTTGCCCGTCATCATTTGCAAACAACTGTAATCTAACCAGCCCTGCCGATGTTTTAAAAGCATACGGCAATTTATGAATTTCGGTGTCTTCTTCAGCAAAAGAATCGGTGCTTTCATTTATCTTATTCCTTAACAAATTAACAAACGAAGGTATGTAAAACGGCAAAAACCATAAACATCCCGCTTCCTGCAAAGAAATATCCGAAAACACATTTTTATAACCGGTTGCTCCCTCTCCCCAGGTATGAGAATCTCCTATGACTGCTATTACCCTCATTTACCTTTGCCTCCAAAAATTATTCATGCTCAGTTCTGTTCAGAATATCCTTTTGCATACCTTTGATTAAAAGTATATAAGCTGTTTCAAAATACCACCTAAGAAAATCATGTCAATGCCCAATAACTGCCTGAAATTGCGGCAGGTGCAGTTATATAAGGCAATAAAACGGCTTGTGAATTACACAAGCCGTTTTCAATTTATGTTACTTTAAAATATAAACTTCCATATTCCGTACACCGAAAGACTCACATGCGCTTTCCGATGTCAAAAATAAATCTATACCGTTAGGATATTTTTTAATAAAGCTTCCGGTATCCGCTGCAACGGCATATCCGTAAATATAGCTGCCGTCAGCCGATTTGATATAAAGCTTTGTTCCGTAAGGAATCACATCCGGATTAACCGCAATGTAGCCCGGTTTAGGCGCCACTCCGGTAGAACAGTTATTTCCGGTGTAGGTATACGCGGTAGCGCGCACCGTCATTTTAGACTTGTAACTTACCGGATTGCCTTTGGAATCCAGCTCAATAGGACTTGACGGTTTTAGCCAGGAAATACTTTTAACATCATTACTTGTCTTTACTGCCTGGTTTGAAATTGCAGCCACTGCGGTTTTTGTGCCTACGATTTTTTTAGCGTTTACAGGCTGTTCTATAACGCTTGATGCAGTAACGGTTTTTTCTACAGAAACACCGTTAACAAGTTTTTCAAGATATTCTACCTCTCTTACGCCTTCTGTTCCCTCTTTAAGTGTAGTAACACCTTTTAAAACACTTGAAGAATAAACCGTATCGGTAGAATAAGGAATAGTTTCCTTAGCTACTGTACTGATATAATTTATATCAGTATAATCGATATATACCGTACCGTCAATGACCGTATCGGCAGCAGGCTCTACAAAATCATATTCGTCAATGGTAAAACCGGCCTTAGTAAGTGCATCTTCCACCGTGCCGCCCGAAAAAGCAATTTCAAGCGTTTCATCGGCATAGGTTATATAAACCGGATAGCTGTATTCTATTTCGACTGATGTGGTTCTTCCGTTAACAGATGTATTTATTATATTATAGCTGTTTGATTTAAGTTCAACATGAGAAAGAACATTTGTTACATTATTGCTTAATGTACGAACGGTATAGTTGTTTTCCCCGTCAAAGATATTTACGGTATAAATGGAAGAATTCAATAAAGTAACCGCCGCTACAGTCAAAGCGGTCATAACCGCTAAACAGCTTACGCGCATTTGCCTGCAGGACAGTACCCTCAGCAAATGATACTTTAATTTTTCTATCATCCAATAACTCCTTCGTCTGACAAGTAATTTTCAAACCTGTGATATTATACTCAATGTTTTCAACTATGTCAAAGTTTCAAAAACGTATAGTTTTGGTTAAATTGCTTAAAAAATCCTTGAAATCTAAAAAGTTACAAAGCTGTAACCTTTTAAAAAGCAGAAAATATTCCCATTTAATGACATTTGAGTTGTGCAATATAACAAAATTGACACCTTGAAACCGCCAGGATATGCATGTACTTGCTTTTTAATACAAAAGCTTGTGTGTTTTTATTATTTTTCGACAGCCTGATACTAAATATCGTGTATATAAATTAATTAAATACTTTACTTTAATTGCAGTTTATGATATATTAATAAGGATGTATTTCATTCATAATAAATATATTACATACACTGCTAATAATATTACACCCTTGTCCGATTTTATTCATAATAATAATGTATGTTCAGCTAAGGCTGTTATATAAATAAGAATTCTCTTGAAATTTCAAGGGGTAAAACGGAGGAAGTAAAATGAAGCTCTATTTTGATGTTGAGGACAAACCTAAATTCGGACACCTTATAGTGTTCGCCATACAGCAGCTACTTGCGATTATGGCTGCCACATTAGTCGTACCGGTGATAGTCAACGGAAACATAGGACTTACAGGCGATGACGCTATGAGTACAGCCGCCGCCCTGTTCGGCGCGGGTGTAGGCACACTTGTCTATGTACTTTTCACCAAAGCCAAAAGTCCTGTATTCTTAGGCTCATCATTTGCCTTTTTAGGCTCTATGACAGCAGCTTTTGCCGGAGCGGTCAGCGTTGCGGTAGGCTATCTGGGGCTTATTATAGGTGCGTTTTTCGCTGGACTGGTATATACTGTTATTGCAATCATCGTGAAATTTGTAGGGGTTGGCTGGATAAACAGGCTTATGCCTGCCGTAGTTATAGGTCCTACAGTTGCAATAATCGGTCTTTCGCTTGCAGGCAACGCTATAAGCGATCTTCAAAAAACAAATGTAGAGGGCGGTTCTCCTCTTATAGCTATACTCTGCGGTATAATCGCCCTTATAGTAGTAACCGTTTGCTCTACATACGGCAAAAAAACACTTAAGCTTATTCCGTTTATTATCGGAATACTGTCCGGATTTGCAGTAGCTGCAATATTCACCTTGATCGGAAACGCCGCTGATATAGACGCTCTTAAAATAGCAGATTTCTCACCTCTCACTAATCTTGTATCGGACGGTGTCAGCATCAATACCTTCTTTACCGTACCTAAATTCACATTCCAAACCGCAATAGGCGGATTTAAGGAAATCGATGCATCATATATAGGCACCGTAGCCGTAGCATACATTCCCGTTGCGTTTGTTGTGTTCGCTGAGCATATTGCCGATCACAAAAATATTTCTTCTATCATTGAAAGAGATCTTCTCAGCAGCCCCGGACTCCACAGAACACTGCTCGGAGACGGTGTCGGTTCTATGGCGGGCGCGTTTTTCGGCGGCTGCCCGAATACCACCTACGGAGAATCAGTCGCTTGTGTAGCAATCACCAGAAACGCTTCGGTTGTAACAATAATCGCTGCTGCAATCGGCGCAATACTTATTTCATTCCTTTCTCCTTTCGTAGCCTTTGTAAACGCCATCCCGTCCTGCGTTATGGGCGGCGTATGTATGGCGCTTTACGGATTTATAGCGGTAAGCGGACTTAAAATGGTCCAGCTTGTGGATCTCAACGAAAACAGAAACCTGTTTGTTGTATCAACCATACTTATTGCCGGTATCGGCGGTCTTACAGTCACTTTCGGCAAGATAACCATTACTTCAATCGCAGCAGCTCTGATACTGGGTATAATAGTAAATGTTATTCTTTCGGGAAAGAAAACCGCTGAATACACCGAGGAATAAAACGATTAATATATTAACACAAAGCGCCGGCTTAATGCCGGCGCTTTACTGTTCTATGTCGTATATTCGGTTTTACTTACTTGTAAAAAACTGCCGGCAAAACCGGCAGTTCTATGCTTCTGCTAAAAGCGCATCAAAACTTTTTAAATAACTTATCAGTACAGCTTTATATCGTTCCAGAGCATTTCATACTTTTTACGGGTCTCACTGTCTATATCATGAAAATACTGAACCTCAGGCATTTCATCTTCGGCAGGATACAGTATTGGATTTTGATAGTAGTAATAATCTTCGTTGTTTATAACCGCGGTATTGGGAGAAGCGTAGCCGATATACTCCGCATTTGCGGTGGCAATGTCAGGCTCTAAAAGGAAGTTTATATACATAAGCGCCGCTTCGTAATTCTCCGCATTTTTAAGGACACATACAGAATCCATAAATATGTTGGTGCCTTCTTCCGGATAGAAGAATTTAAGATCCGCATTGTTCTCAAGCATTGTCAGATAATCTCCGGCATAATAAGGGGCAATTGAGGCTTCTCCGGTTTCCATCTTGCTGTAAATTTCATCCATGACATACCCCTGTAAATTTGCCTTGCCCTGTTTCAGAAGCTCCGCCGCCTCTTCCCAGTCAGCTTCATTAGTGGTATTAACATCCTGTCCCAGTATCATCTGAGCCGTCATAAACGCGTCGCGCGGATTATTGAAGTTAAGGGTCATATCCTTGTACTTTTCATCCCACAGAACCTTCCAGGAATGATCTATTTCCCCTACCTGTGCGCTGTTGTAGATTATACCTACCATACCCACGCTGTAAGGAACCGAATATTTATTGTCCGGATCAAAGAATATATTTTTATACTGACTGTCGATTAAATCATAGTTTGTTATCTTTGACATATCAAGTTCTGCCAGCATATCTTCCTTGACCATCCGCTCTATCATATAATCTGACGGAACTACTATGTCGTAATTCACACCGCCGTTTTTCAGCTGTGAATACATGGTCTCGTTGCTTTCGAAAGTCAGGTAATTTACCTCAATTCCGGTTAATTTTTCAAATTCACGGTTTATATCCATGCTGTCCTCAGAACCGTCTGAAATATATTCGCCCCAATTGTAAACCGTAAGCGTTGTTCCCTCCAGATCCCGGGTATACTCGCCTCTCAAATCAAGATCGGCATATTGATAGCCGCACCCCGATAACAAAAGGCCCAAAAGCATGCATACACAAACAACAACACTTGAAATTTTTTTCATTTTTTGATTCCTTCCTTATAAAATATAATTATATAAATATTTTTATTAGACTGAAAATATTTTAAACTTGTCTGACTGGCATTTTGCGCTTTTCATTTTTGGTTTGTATCATATTATAAAGTATAAGCAGCACAAACACCGCCACAAATATTATCGTAGACAGCGCATAAGCGTCCGGCTTTACCGATTTTTTGGTCATACTGTAAATTATGATAGGCAGGGTCTGATAATGTCCGCAGGTGAAATAGCTTATTACAAAATCGTCAAGCGACAAAGTAAATGCCATAATAAATCCGGTAATTATTCCGGTCGATATTGAAGGCATTATTACTTTGAAAAACGCCTGTACCGGATTGCACCCGAGATCAAGCGCCGCTTCACGCAAATTGGAATTTGTCTGCCTCAGTTTTGGAAGTACAGACAATATAACATACGGAAGATTAAACGTGATATGGGCAATAAGCACCGTAAAAAAACCCAGAGACTCTTTCAAACCTATAATCTTACCTATAAATATAAACAGCAGCATAAGAGAAATTCCGGTAACTATATCGGCATTCATCATGGGAATCTGGGTTACCGACATAATCGCCTTTTTTGAAAATTTATTGCGTATTGCCGTAATGCCTACCGCGGCCGCCGTGCCGAGCACCGTTGAAATTACCGCTGACATTACCGCTATTATCAGGGTATGCTCCAGTGCGTTAAGCATAAGCGTATCCGAGACAAGCCCTGTATACCAGTCAAGCGAAAATCCCTCAAAAACCCAAACACTGCTGGATGAGTTGAAAGAAAAAACAATCATTACCGCTACCGGAGCGTACAGAAAGAAAATAATCAGCGCTATATAAATACGGGCAAGTGCTTTCATACTATCACACCTCCGTCATCTTCATCGCTGAACCGGTTCATTATAAACAGGCATACAAGAATGATGCACATCAAAAGCAGCGATATTGCCGATGCAACATTGTAATAGTCGGGTCCTAAATTGAACAGATACTCTATCGCGTCGCCTATAAGCATGGTCTTGTTGCCGCCGAGTTTCTGCGATATATAAAACGTGCTGACACTCGGTACAAAAACCATAGTGATTCCGGATATTATTCCGGGACGCGTTAGCGGAAATATTACCCTTCTGAACTTAGTAAAAGCATTTGAGCCTAAATCCTCCGCCGCCTCTAACAGAGATTTATCCAGCTTTGACATTACCGAATAAATCGGGAGAATCATGTACGGAATAAAATCATATACCATTCCCAATATAACGGCCCCCGGATTGTACATAAGCTTAAGCGGCCCTATACCGAGTTTTCCCAGAAAACTGTTTATAAGTCCGGTATTTGACAGAATGGTTATCCATGAATATGTGCGTATAAGAAAGTTCATCCACATAGGTATCATAACTATGAGCATAAGCATACGCTGTGAGCTTATTTTGAGCTTTGTCATAAAATAAGCCATGGGGTACGCTAAAATCAGGGTTATGACCGTCGCCGCCGCGGCATAAACAATAGATATTAAAAAAGCGGTTTTATATTTGCCTATTTCACTGATATTTGCAAATGTGAATCCTCCGTCGGTATCGGTGAAGGCAAAATAAATCATAAGTATAAGCGGTACTATAATAAATATAGCCGACCACACTATGTAAGGAGCCGCAACCAGCCTGCTGCCAAATGATTTTTTATTCAACGCTCGCTTCCTCCTCAACATAATCGGCATCGGAAAGAAGATCTATTTCCTCGCTGTAGCTTGAATAATCGCCGTAAAGACCCGAATACTGACTCTTTTTCATAATATGGATAGCGTCCGGTTCTATGAACAGCCCTACTTCCTCGCCCTCACCGTGCTCATCGGTGGTCTGTATCATCCATTTGAAACCGCCTATGTCCACTATTATCTCGTAATGAACTCCGAGGAATGAAACCGAGGTAACAGTACCTTTAAGCATTCCTTTTTCGGGCTCGACAATATCCACATCTTCGGGACGCACTACTACATCGACCTGCTCATTCGGAGAAAATCCTTTGTCGAGACATTCAAATCTCTGTCCTGAAAACTCAACGTAAAAATCACGGATCATCTTTCCGTCGACAATATTCGACTCACCTATAAAATCGGCCACAAATGCGTTCTGGGGCTCGTTGTATATATCCTGCGGTGTTCCCACCTGCTGAATTTTTCCGCCGTCCATAACAACTACACGGTCAGACATGGTAAGAGCTTCCTCCTGATCGTGGGTAACAAAAATAAAGGTTATTTCCAGCTGTTCCTGAATCTTTTTCAGTTCTTTCTGCATATCCTTGCGCAGCTTCAGATCAAGCGCGGCAAGCGGTTCGTCAAGCAGCAGCACACGCGGACGGTTAGCAATTGCCCGGGCAATTGCAACCCTCTGCTGCTGCCCTCCCGAAAGAGTTTCAACATTACGCTTCTCAAGCCCGGTAAGATTGACAAGGCTCAGCATTTCGTTTACTTTTTCCTTTATTTCCTTTTCGGGAAGTTTCTTTATTCTCAGTCCGAAAGCAATGTTTTCATAAACATTCAGATGAGGAAAAAGCGCATAGCGCTGAAAAATCGTATTTACCTGTCTTTTGTATGCCGGCACGTCATTTATCCTTTTTCCGTCAAAAATAACGTCACCTTCATCCGGAACCAAAAATCCCGCTATAAGACGCAGTGTCGTAGTCTTTCCGCAGCCGGACGGACCTAACAGGGTAATAAATTCTTTATCTTTTATATCAAGACTGAAACCGTCAAGTATTTTTTCACCGTCAAAGGCTACCGATATGTCTTTTAATTCCACTATATTTTCCCTATTCATAAAGGCATCCCCCTTTTGTGACACAATTACATATCAGATTAAAATATACATTGAAAAGTCTCAAATGTCAAGACAGTTTTATATTTTTTCAACATTTTCCGCAAAAAAACGCAACCCAATTTAAAAAAACTTTAAAATACTCGCATTTACTCTTAAATGCTCTTATTTATTCAAAATATGAATTTTTTAAATTTTAACAGCTTTTTAACGGCGCCTGACAGCCAAAAAACTGTTGCGAAATTATATAATATATGATAAAATATAATGAATTATTGTGTTTTGAAAGGCGGTAAAAATGCGGATTTTAGGCATCGACCCTGGTTATGCTATAGTCGGATACGGCATTATCGACTACAACGGCGGCAGTTTTTCAATCGTAAGCCACGGAGCAGTCACCACCTGTGCCGGAGAAGATTTCCCAAAAAGACTTAAATGCATATATGATGATTTGATTTTTTTAATAGACAAATACCGTCCCGAATGTATTTCTATAGAACGTCTTTACTTCAACACCAATACCGCTACCGCTATCGACGTGGCTCAGGCGCGGGGAGTAATTGTGCTGGCGGCCGAAACAAAAGGACTTGAAATCAACGAATATACGCCTTTACAGGTAAAACAGTCGGTTACGGGTTACGGCAGAGCTCAAAAGCATCAGGTAATGGATATGGTAAAGAGTCTGCTTAAACTCAAAGCTGTTCCCAAACCGGATGACACCGCCGACGCTTTAGCTCTCGCGATATGCCATGCTCATTATCAGGGTTCAGTCTACTCTAAAATTTATACGGAGGCAAAAAGATGATAGCTTCTCTAAGAGGTACTCTTATTTTCAAGGATAATTCCACCGCAGTAGTTGAATGCGGCGGCATAGGATTCAAATGCTTTGTCACCCGCAACACATTAGACAAGCTGCCTTCGCCCGGCAACGAGGTTTTTCTGCACACCTTTATGTCGGTAAGGGAAGACGCTATGGATTTATACGGTTTCATAGATTCTGAAGAACTTGAGGTATTCAGGCTTATAACTTCCGTAAACGGCGTCGGAGCTAAAATAGGCTTGTCACTGCTTTCGGATCTTTCCGCATCCAAAATAATGCTCAGCATCGCAAGCAACGATCCCAAATCTCTTACCGCCGCAAGCGGAGTAGGAATAAAGCTCGCACAAAGAATCATACTTGAACTCAAAGAAAAAGTAGGAAGCATCCAATCAGCGAACGGCGCGGAACTTTCGGCTGTCGGAAACACTGTTTCAGATTCCGCCACAGCGGAAGCAGTAGAAGCGCTGGTGGCGCTCGGATACACAAAAGGCGAAGCATCGCTTGCCGTCGCGAGACTGGATTCAAATCTTCCGGCAGACGAGCTCATAAAACAGGCGCTTAAAGCGCTGGCGAGGAGGCTGTAATCAATGATCGAACAGGAAATGGATTTTGAAAACCGTATAGTATCTCCTGATTACAGCGCTTCACAGGATGAAGCGGAGCTTTCGCTGAGGCCTAAATCGCTTGACGAGTATATAGGACAGGAGAAAGTCAAGGAAAACCTCAGAATATATATAACCGCCGCCTGTCAGCGAAAGGAATCGCTCGACCATGTTTTGCTTTACGGGCCTCCTGGGCTCGGCAAAACCACCCTTGCGGGAATCATCGCGCGGGAAATGGGAGTAAACCTTCGTGTCACATCGGGGCCGGCAATAGAGAAACAGGGCGATCTTGTAGCTATTCTCACATCACTTGAAGAAGGCGATGTGCTTTTTATAGATGAAATCCACCGTTTGTCACGCAATGTGGAAGAAATTCTTTATCCTGCCATGGAGGATTTTTCGCTTGATATTATAATCGGAAAAGGTCCTTCGGCGCGTTCAATAAGGCTTGATGTGCCTCATTTTACCCTTGTGGGCGCCACAACCCGCTCTGGACAGCTTACGGCGCCTCTCAGAGACCGTTTCGGCGTACTTATGAGGCTTGAACTTTATACACCCGAGCAGCTGGCGGAAATAGTAATGCGCTCAGCGGGAATTTTAGGCATTCCGATTGACCGTGACGGCGCTTTGGAAATTGCTTCCCGCTCAAGAGGAACTCCGCGTATAGCAAACCGTCTGCTCAAAAGGGTAAGAGATATAGCTCAGGTCGAGTTTGACGGTAAAATAAACGAAAAGACCGCTTCGGCGGCGCTTTCAAGGTTTGAGATTGACGAGCTGGGGCTTGACGATTTTGACCGGAAAATGCTTCAAACCATAATAGTCAATTACTCCGGGGGGCCTGTAGGACTGGATACACTTGCCGCCGCAATAGGCGAGGAATCCGTAACAATAGAAGACGTTTACGAGCCTTATCTTATGCAGATAGGGTTCCTGACCCGGACGGCGCGCGGAAGATGCGTGACTAAGCTTGCCTACGACCATTTGGGTATACAGTTCGGGACAGAAAGCGCGCAGCAGACAATGTTCTGAAAACCGATACACGGACATTGATATTATATAAAATGACACAAAAAAACAGCTACAAACTATTTTAAGTCCGACAGAATTGTTTTTGCCGGCAAAAGGATATTATATGAGAACAGTAGAAGGTTTCAGCGATTACGAACTGCTTGACGCAGACTCAGGAGAAAAGCTCGAACGCTGGGGGAAAGTGATACTTATACGCCCTGATCCGCAGGTTATATGGAACGGCACGAAAAACGACAGACGCTGGAATGATGCCGATGCCGTTTATCACCGCTCAAACAGCGGAGGCGGACGCTGGGAGGTACTTAAAACCGTACCGGATGTATGGAGCATAAAATATAAAGACCTTACATTCCGTCTCAAACCAATGGGATTCAAGCATACGGGACTTTTTCCGGAACAGGCGGTCAATTGGGATTTGGCGTCTGAGCTTATAAAAAGTCAATCCCGAACCGTTTCGGTGCTCAATCTGTTTGCATACACAGGCGGCGCGACGGTTGCCTGTCTTAAAGCAGGCGCGAGCGTAACCCATGTGGACGCCTCAAAAGGTATGGTTCAGTGGGCAAAGGAGAACGCCTCCGCATCGGGCGCGGCAGATAAACCGGTGCGCTGGATAGTAGACGACTGTATGAAATTCGTAAAACGCGAGATACGCCGGGGCAATAAATATGACGCAATAATCATGGATCCGCCGTCATACGGAAGGGGTCCGGGAGGCGAAGTCTGGAAATTAGACCAGCAGCTGTCGGAACTGTTATATCAAACCGGCAGGCTGCTGTCTGACGACGCGCTTTTCTTTATGCTTAACACTTACACGGGCGGGCTGTCGCCTTCAATATTGAACTATATGGTAAAGCATTATGTTGCGGCTGACCGCAAAGGAGAAATTTCGACCGACGAAATAGGGCTTAAAATCACGGCAAAAGGGATAAGCCTTCCCTGCGGAAACACAACTGTCTGGAAAAGGTGAAAATGGATAATATAATTGAACTTAAAAACGTAACCTACAGTTATACAGATGAGGAATCTGTGCATACCGCGGTAAAGAACATTTCGCTTGAAATAAAGCGCGGAAGCTTTACCGTAATACTGGGACACAACGGTTCCGGAAAGTCAACGCTGGCGAAACTGCTTAACGGTCTTAACAAACCCACAGAAGGCGATGTTATTGTCGACGGCATAAATACAAAAAACGAAGATACGGAAATAGAAGTAAAACGCCGGGTCGGAATGGTTTTTCAGAATCCCGATAATCAGCTTATCGCTTCGATAGTTGAAGAGGATGTGGCCTTCGGTCCGGAAAACCTGGGAATTGCTCCGGCAGAAATCCGTGAAAGAGTCGATGACGCGCTCAAGGCCGTAGGAATGTATGAATTCCGCAAATCCACTCCTCACAGACTGTCAGGCGGACAGAAACAGCGGGTTGCCATTGCGGGAATAATAGCTATGACCCCTGAATGCCTGGTTCTTGACGAACCCACCGCGATGCTTGATCCAAAAGGCAGAGCTGAAATAATAGAAACTCTTATACATCTTAACCGCGAAAAAATGATTACCGTAATTTTAATAACCCATTACATGGAAGAAGCCGAAAATGCCGACAGGGTAATAATAATGAATGACGGTGAAATCATTGATGACGGTACGCCGAAATCCGTATTCTGCAACGTAAAAAAACTCAAGGAAGTAGGACTTGACGTGCCGCAGACTACTGAACTGCTTTACGCATTAAAACAAAACGGCTTTAATATTGACACTAACATTATCTCGATAGATGAAACCGTAAATGCAATAAAGTCTGCTTTGGAGGAAAAATAATTGTCTATTTTAGAGGTAAAAGGACTTACGCATATATACAACTCTAATGCTGCGTTTGTCAACGACGCGGTAAGCAATGTAAGCTTTTCCGTGGAAAAAGGAGAAATAATAGGTATAATAGGTCATACGGGTTCGGGGAAATCGACCCTTGTTCAGCATCTAAACGGTCTTTTGAAACCCACACAGGGAACTGTTCTTTTTAACGGGGAGGATATCTGGAAAAACCCTAAGGAAATCAAAAAGATACGGGCACAGGTCGGTCTCGTGTTTCAATATCCGGAATATCAGCTGTTTGAGGAGACTGTATGGGCGGACATTGCCTTCGGCCCTAAAAATATGGGTCTGGAAGGCGATGAGCTTGACCAAAGGGTAAAAGATATCTGCCGGCTAATAGGTGTTAAAGACGAATATCTTTACAAATCTCCGTTTGACCTTTCGGGCGGAGAGAAGCGGCGCGTAGCTATTGCGGGGGTAATGGCAATGCGCCCGAAGGTCATTGTTTTTGACGAGCCCACTGCCGGACTTGATCCCAGAGGGCGTGAAGATATTATGAAGATCATATCCGATTACAGAAAAGACAGCGGCGCTACAGTAATAATAATTTCACACAGTATGGAAAATATGGCTGAGCTTGCAGACAGAATACTTGTTATGAACCGCGGCAGGCTTGAAATGTTCGATACTGTGGAAAATGTATTTTCCCAAAGCGAGAGACTCCGCGAGATAGGGCTTAATGTGCCTGTTGTTACAAAAGTTTTCGAGAAACTTAAAAGCTGCGGAATAAATGTCGATACACATGTTTTTACCGTAGAGCAGGCGGTAGCCGCCTTAAAAAAAGTAAAGGCAGGTGTAAGCGATGCTTAAGGATATCACCTTCGGCCAATATTATGAGAGCCGGTCTCCTCTTCACCGCGCCGATCCCAGGATGAAAATTGTTTTAATGATCGTTCTGATCGTCTTCGTGTTTATAGCCGGAAACATATATGCATTGCTTTTTTCCGCGGTATCGGTACTCATTACGCTCGCGGTATCAAAAGTGCCATTTAAAATGTATTTTAAAAATATGAAAGCAATACTGCCGGTGCTTATATTTACAGCCATATTGAACCTTTTTTACGGCGACGGTCAGGTGCTTATTGAGATATGGAAACTGACAATCACCACGACCGGTGTTTATAAAGCCGTTTTCATGGCGCTTAGAATTGCGCTTTTGATATTTATCAGTTCGGTGCTGACCTATACCACTACGCCTAATGATCTTACAGACGCCATAGAAAGTCTGTTAAGTCCGCTGAAATTTATAGGACTCCGGTCAGCAGTTCATACTCTTGCCATGATGATGACTATCGCTTTGAGATTTATACCAACGCTTGTAGAAGAAGCCGAAAAAATAATAAATACCCAAAAGGCGCGCGGCGCCGACCTCGAAAGCGGAGGACTTATCAGCAGGATAAAAGCTCTTATACCGATTCTTATACCGCTGCTGATATCTTCTGTGAGACGGGCATACGAGCTTGCGGAAGCAATGGAATGCCGCTGCTACAACGGAGGTGAGGGCAAGACCCGGATGAAACAGATGAAACTGTCGGTCACTGACTTATGGACCGTACTCGGAGCGGCGGTTATATGCGGCGGAATACTTACGCTCAATATTCTGCTTTGAGGGACCGGAATGAAAAGAATATTACTGAAACTCAGTTACGACGGCACCCGGTATCACGGCTGGCAGGTACAGCCCAACGCCGTTACCGTACAGGAAGTCATTCAGAACGGAATAGAGAAAGTTCTCAAAGAAAAGCCTGCAGTTACCGGCTGCAGCCGCACCGACGCCGGAGTCCATGCGAGAGAGTTTTACTGTCATCTTGAGTGCTCAGACAACATACCGCCGGAAGCTTTTTTGAGGGGGCTCAACGCCGTACTTCCGAATGATATTTCTGTCAGGGACTGCAAGGAGGTTCCGCCGGACTTTCACGCAAGGTATAACGCCAAAGCCAAAACCTATATCTACAGAATCCTGAACAGTGACAGAAGAGATCCGTTTTTATCCCGGTATTCATGGCAGATAGAGCGCCCGCTGAACGTAAAACTTATGGATGAATTCTGCAAAAGGCTGACCGGAACCCATGATTTTTATGCATTTTCCAGTTCCGGCAGAACCGTTACGGATACTGTCCGAACCGTATTCGACTGCAAAACCGAAAAAAAAGGTGATATAATATCCCTTGAGATAACCGCAAACGGTTTCCTGTATAATATGGTAAGAATTGTTACCGGTACGGCGGTGGCAGTATCAGATGGTAAAATAAAACCGGATGAAACAGAAGAAATTCTTGTTTCAAAAGACCGCAGCAAAGCGGGTATTACCGCGCCTGCGCAAGGACTTACTTTAGAAAAAGTATATTACTGAAACACAGAACCATACACATCTCCTTTCGGAAAGAGGTGAAATAATGCCCGATTACAGAAAAAAAAGACACAGTAAAATATTTTCAGCCCCGAAACCCCGCAGGCAGAAATCCGCCGAACCTGTCAGTGACAGCGAAAACATCAAAATGTCACCCGCGGAAAAATACCGCAAAACCACTCTGAATCAAAGTATGAAGGTGGTAAAAGGCAAAAAGTTTGAGCAAAGACGCAAACTCAAAATGTTTGTAATAATAACCGCAGCAATCCTTGTTGTACTGGGAGTTATGGAAATGGCGCTTCCGATGGGGGTTATCGAAGGAATAACACATACTGTTTCACTTTTCGGCGCCGGAAGCTATCCGATAAACCTCGACAGTTCCCAGACGATAAATGTTATCAACCGCGGCTCCCACTGCTATGTTTTGACCGACACTTATCTGTATGCCTTTTCTTCCTCGGGCAAAACGCTGTTTTCATATCCTCACGGATATGAAAATCCCGTGCTCAAAACCTCTGCTACAAGGGCGCTGCTGTTTGATCAGAACGGTACGAAGGCCTGCATTTTTACCGTGAACGGTCTGAAATCAGAGCTGGATACCGAAAACGGCATCTTAACAGGAAGCATTTCAGATTCCGGAGCTTACGCGCTTGCCTGCCGCTCTGATAAATACGCGTCGGCGGTTTCGGTATACAAGCGCAGCGGCAAACGTGTTTACGAATGGTACTCGGCGCAGAATACAGTAAACAACGTAGCGATCTCGCCTGACGGCAAAAAAATTGCCGTTTCGGCATTCGGCACTCAAAACGGTCAGTATAAATCGGTACTAAGTGTGCTTAATTTTAAATCAGCCACAGCGGAATATACCCAAAATTATGACAATTCGCTAATATACAGCCTTGAAGATTACCACCGAAGCTCATTTGCGGTAATAAGCGAAAATTCAATTGAATTTATAAAGTGGTCGGGATATAAAAAGCAGCAGTATCAAAACGAGTACAGTATTTCCATGTTCCGGCCTTCCAAAAGCGGATATGTAGCGGTTTTCAACCGCAAAAACGATAAAACAGACAATCACCTGGCGGTATTTTCAAAGACAGGCGAATTAAAATGTGAGTTTTCCTATAAGGGAATTATAAGTGATATTGCAATATCGGGCGGGCATATTTATTGTATGAGTGAGACTGATATTTACCTGTTAGGAAATGACGGAACAATTTTGCGGCAGGCGTCCTGCGGATTCGGAGCAGTCAGAATTTATGTGTGTTCTTCCAATGCCGTAGCGGCAGTTGCCGATAATAAAATTGAAAAAATAAACTTAGAACAGGAAGATGAGAAATGAACATAGTGATTGATTTAATACTTGTAGCAATTATTCTTTTATGCATTTATATATCTGCAAAAAGGGGCTTTGTCAAGGTTTTGATTGAAACGGTAGGATTTATTGCCGCAATAATATTAGCGTTCACAATAAGTTCACCCTTAGCTGATATAACTTATGATAAAATAATAGAGCCCCCAATGATAGAAGCGGCTTCAAATGCCGTAGGAGAAAATACCGAAACCTCTGCGCTCGAAGCACTTCCCGGTTTTATTGTGAACAGTTTCGGAGACGAAATTTCCGTATTTACCGAAAAAATCGATCAAAATCTTTCACAGGGAACCGAAACCGCGGTAAGAACTGCGTCACAGCAAGTGGTAAAGCCCATAGCAACCAAACTTTTAGGTCTGCTGTTTACGGCAATACTTTTCCTTCTGCTGCTGATTGCGGTAAAATTCCTTGCAAAATTCCTCAACGGTATTTTTTCATTCAGTATAATCGGAAATCTCAACCGTACATTAGGCGGAGTTATAGGAATAATAAGGGGCATAATATTTGTTCTGATATTCTGCACCGTTATATCGATTATAATCTCATTCACAGGAAAGCCATTCCTTATTTTCTCACAGGAAAATATTCAGAATACAGTTCTGTTCAAGTTTTTCACGGATATTATTCCGTTTAACTAATTAAGCAATTTTAGGAGTTATAAAAAATGCAACTTTGTTCAAAATGTAAGAAGCGTCCGGCGGTAGTGTTTATGTCGGATATGTCTAACCCCAACGCCAGTCCCAAAGGGCTTTGCCTTGTCTGTGCCAAAGAACTCGGGATAAAGCCTGTAGACGATATGCTTAAAAAAATGAACATATCAGATGACGATATCGAGCAAATGAGCGAACAGTTTATGGACTTAATGGCTCTCGACGAAGAATCCGACGATATGTCTTTCAACGATGAAACCTTTGATCTCGGTACTGCTCCGGCAATGCCTCAGTTTTTTAACAAGCTGATGGGAAATCTTTCCGCAAAAAGTGAAAAATCAGAACAGTCCGACACCAAAGGCGGAGTTTCGGGAGAAGAAAAATCCAAAAAGAAAAAACGGCGGTTTTTAGAGCAGTACTGCACCAACCTGACCGAAAAAGCAAGAACCGGTAAAATAGATGTTATCATAGGCAGAGAAAAAGAGCTGTACCGTACAATACAGATTTTGTCGCGAAGAACAAAAAACAATCCCTGTCTTATAGGAGAACCCGGCGTGGGAAAGACAGCCATTGCCGAAGGCCTTGCATTTAAGATTGCCGACGGCACAGCACCGGCAAGACTGCTTGACAAGGAAATATTTCTGCTCGACCTTACAAGCCTTGTTGCGGGGACACAGTTCAGGGGACAGTTTGAAAGCCGTGTAAAGGGTCTCGTTGATGAAGTAAAGCAATCCGGGAATATTATTTTATTTATAGACGAAATTCACAACCTTGTCGGTGCCGGAGACTCAGCCGAAGGTTCAATGAACGCTGCCAACATTTTAAAACCCGCCTTATCAAGAGGAGAAATTCAGGTAATCGGTGCCACTACCTTTAAGGAATACCGCAAATATATTGAAAAAGATGCCGCGCTGGAAAGAAGATTCCAGCCGGTTACGGTTGAAGAACCGTCGCTCAGCGAGGCGGAGGATATCCTTATGGGCGTCAAAAGCTATTATGAAGGTTTTCATAATGTCGTTATTCCCGAAAGTATAGTAAAAAAGGCGGTAATACTTTCCGAAAGATACGTTACAGACAGATATCTTCCCGACAAGGCGATAGACCTGCTGGACGAAGCCTGCGCCTGCGCAAGTCTTGAAAACAAGGCAATAGACCGGCTGTATACTGCAAACCGGAAGGTTGCCGAGTATTCAAAAGAACTTGATGAGCTTGAAGCAGATATAGAAAATCCGGATTACGAAAAGCAGGCGCTTGTAAAGTCGCAGCTTGAAAAATACCGCAAGGAAGCCGAAGAGCTTTGCGTTCCGGCTTCGCAAAACACCGTAACCGACGCTGATATTGCCAAAGTAATTGAACTCTGGACCGGTATTCCGGCAGCAAAAATTCAGGAAAGCGATCTGAAGAAGCTGTCTGAACTTGAATCCAGACTCAACGAAAAAATAATCGGCCAGACCGAAGCCACAAGCCTTGTTGCAAATGCGGTAAAGCGTTCGAGAGTAAAAACCGGAAATCTTCACAGACCGGCATCATTTATCTTTGTAGGGCCAACGGGCGTAGGAAAAACACAGCTTGTAAAGGTTCTTTCCCAACAGCTTTTCGACACGCCTGAAACGCTTATCAGGCTTGATATGTCCGAGTTTATGGAAAAGCACTCGGTATCGAGGATAATCGGAGCTCCCCCCGGATACGTGGGATATGACGAGGCAGGACAGCTTACCGAAAAGGTTCGCAGAAAGCCGTATTCAGTAATACTATTTGACGAAATAGAAAAGGCTCATCCGGATGTGCTGAATGTATTGCTTCAGATTTTAGACGACGGACGGGTAACCGATGCTCAGGGCAGGACAGTAAATTTTGAAAACACCATAATAGTTATGACTTCAAATGCCGGAAGCGACCGCAGCGACAATCTTTTAGGATTCGGCAAAACAGTTGCCGACGCGTCAAGGGATAAAGCACTTAAAGCACTGGAGCAATTCCTGAGGCCTGAATTCATATCGCGTGTAGACGAAATTGTAGTATTCAAACCGTTAGACGAAGATTCGCTGTCAAAAATAGCCGCCCTGATGCTCGATGAAATGAAAGAGGCGCTGTCAGAAAAGCTTATCGACGTAAAATACGATACCAAAGCCTGTGACTATCTGGCATCCAAATGCGCGGGCAGCAAACGCGGAGCGCGCGAGCTTCGCAATTATATCCGCCGGGAAATCGAAACCAAAATAGTGGATACAATAGTTGAAAATCCTGAAGGAAGTATAAAAACCATCATGATTTCGGCAAGCGATAAAATAGAAATTGAATTCATAAAAGCTTAAAAACCGCCCGCAGAGCAAAGTCTCTGCGGGCAGTTTTTTATATGCCTTTATTTTTTCTAAAGAAAAAGTAAAGGCGGTTATATTATAAATTATAATATAATTATCTGGTTCTTGACATATTTTGCGCAGGGTGGTAAAATTATTAGGATAAGTTTACTTTAAGCTGGTGGATATTGGCTGTTATCAGCGGATTTGGCGAACCGCTAATAATTTAAGTTAATTATATCACGGGGGAAACACGAACCCCGTTGACCTTTACATCAGAAGGGTTAAATTTCGTGTTTATCATATTGGAGGTGCATTATGCCTTATATTCCCTATATTATAGGCGGCGTTGTCGCTGTCCTGGCTGCGGCAGGGGGCTTTATTGCCGGACTTATTCACCGCCGCAAATCAGCCGAAGCTGCAATAGGCTCAGCTGAAGAAGAAGCCAGACGCATCTTAAGCGATGCCATGAAAAACGCCGAATCAAGAAAAAAAGAAGTTTTACTCGAAGCAAAAGACGAAATTCATCAACTGCGGCAGGAAACAGAAAAAGACCTGCGCGAACGCCGTGCGGAAGTACAGCGACAGGAACACCGGATTCAGCAAAAAGAAGAAACTCTTGACCGGAAGACCGATAATTTAGAGGCAAAAGAAGAAAAACTTGCCTTGAAATCCAAAGAAATCGAAGAAAAGCTCACTGAATGCGACCGTATCAAGCAAAGCCAAATGGATCTGCTTGAAAAAATTTCGGGATTTACAAAAGAGCAGGCGAAAGCTCATCTTCTGCAGCTGCTTGACGGTGAGCTCACCCACGAAAAAGCTGTCAAAATTCTGGAATTTGAACAGCAGACCAAAGACGATGCGGACCGTATTGCCAAAAATATTTTAGGACAGGCAATTCAGCGCTGCGCCGCCGATCATTCCTCTGAAATGACGGTTTCTGTGGTACCGCTGCCTAATGATGAAATGAAAGGAAGAATCATCGGCCGCGAAGGACGAAACATCAGAGCTTTGGAAACCGCCACCGGGGTTGACCTCATTATAGACGATACACCCGAAGCCATCACGCTTTCAAGTTTTGATCCGGTCAGACGCGAAATTGCCCGTGTCACGCTTGAAAAGCTGGTACTTGACGGGCGTATTCATCCGGGCAGAATAGAAGAAACCGTTGCAAAAGCCACTGCTGAGGTTGAAGCCACCATAAAACAGGAAGGCGAACGTGCAATGATAGAGGCAGGTATACACAACCTGCACCCAGAAATCGTTAAACTTATCGGCAAACTGCGCTACCGCACAAGCTACGGCCAGAATGTACTCAACCATTCGCTTGAAGTTTGTTATATTTCCGGTCTGCTTGCGGCAGAGCTGGGAGCCGATGTTACATTGGCCAAACGCGCGGGACTGCTTCATGACATAGGAAAAGCGCTTGATCATGAACAGGAAGGTTCGCACATACAGTTAGGTGTAGAAGCCGCCAAGAAATACCGTGAAAATGATGTTGTTATCAACGCTATACAGGCTCACCACGGTGACGTTGAACCTAAAACTATCATCGCTTTCATAGTTCAGGCGGCAGACGCTGTTTCGGCGGCCCGTCCCGGAGCGAGAAGAGAAAACATTGAAAACTACATAAAACGGCTCGAAAAACTTGAGGAAATCGCCAATTCCTTCAGCGGAGTCGACACTTCTTTCGCAATACAAGCAGGAAGAGAAATACGCATTGTTGTTAAACCGGAAGCTGTATCTGACGATCAGATGGTACTCATGTCTCATGAAATAGCTCAGCGTATTGAAAACGAACTTGAGTATCCCGGTCAGATAAAAGTAAATGTAATTCGTGAAAGCCGTGCAGTTGACTATGCAAAATAATAAAACACTAACAGAAAAAATACAAAATGTTATAAAAGCGCTTGAAAACAATAATATGAGAGGCATCTATGTAAAAAAAGCGTCTGAGATCCCGGGCATTGTGAAAGATATGCTTTTCCCGGGCTGTGTAATTACGGCAGGCGGATCTGTATCGCTTTCAGAAAGCGGTGTCTCAGATGTTATAAATTCAGATAAATACAATTTTCTCGACCGTTCAAAAAAAGGTATCTCTGCCGAGGAACAGCAGGAAATTTTCAAAGCAGCAATAGGATGCGATTTCTTTTTCTGCTCTACCAACGCCATTACCGAAAACGGAGAACTTATTAATGTTGACGGATTTTGTAACCGTATATCTTCAATCGCTTTCGGACCTAAAAAAGTAATAATGGTTGTCGGCTCAAACAAGATAGTAAAGGATTTAGACGAAGGCCTCCTGCGTATAAAAAAGGTCGCAGCGCCGAAAAACTGTGCAAGACTGGGATCCGATACTCCGTGCGCTAAGTTAGGCCATTGTGTTTCGCTTAGTAAAAGCGACAATCCGGATATTACAGACGGATGCGCGTGCGACAGCAGAATCTGCTGCAGTTATCTGATAAGCGCAAGACAACGAATAAAGGACCGTATAACCGTTATACTTTGTGAGGAGCCGCTCGGTTACTGATCAGGTTCAAAATATCAGTACGGTAAAGCAATCTATAAATTTCAATTAAAAAGGCATCAGTCAGCTGACTGATGCCTTTTATTATAATTTCCGCTGATAACTCAAAAACAAAAACGCAAAACATTTTGCCGTCGCTTTCAAATTAACACGGTCACGGTTTTTCCATTTTTGTAAACTCTGCGCTCCGCCTCAGATATACTTGATTATAAGCTCGGTTATAAAAACCACCGCGCAGGAACAGACAGCCACACCGAACAGACTTACTCCGAAATATGCCAGCGCTATACCGGACACCAGCGCTAAAAGTCCCGACCAAAAACTGTTTGTAGCTTCCAGTATAGCGGGAAAAGTCATTACGGACAGCGTAACATACGGCACATAGAAAAGAAACGAGCGAAGTGTTTTATTTGTAATTTTTTTTCTTATCAATGTAAGCGGCAGAAGTCTTATGAGATAGGTTACCGCAAACATTATAAATATGTAGACATAAATATTATTCATCGGCTTCCTCCTCGATCGGGAAAAGTATTGCGGCAGCAAATGAAATCGCTACCGTAAGAATAATAACCCTTACTCCTGAGGATATTTCACTTAAAAGCGGAAGCTTTGAAAACGCGAACGAAAGTATCATTGACACAGTTACGAGAAAAGCTATCACCCGATTTTTGCGCGCAGGCGGGATTATTATTGCCAGGAACATTCCGTAAAGTCCCACGCTTAAAGCGCTTACAAGGCTGCCGGGAAGGATATCACCCATTATTACTCCGAAAAAAGCTCCTAATGCCCAGCCGGGTATTGCCACTGTCATCGCGCCGTAATTATAAAAAGGATTGAGCCTGCCGTTTACAGCTATCGAAATACCGAAAATTTCATCCGTTACGTCAAACGCCACGAGCGCCCTGTTCAAAACAGAGGTATCGGGGGCAAGTTTCTGGCTTAAAGACGCCGACATCAGAAGATACCGTGCGTTTACTATAAGCTGGGACACAGCCATAGCAATATACCCTCCGCCTTCGGCAATAATCTCAAAACCGGCATATCCTCCCGCAGACGCGTTGGTAAGTCCGGTAGCTATCAGAGCCTGAAAAGCCGTGAGTCCGGCCTTTGCCGCCACTATGCCCAGAGTAAACGAAACCGCGAAATAACCCAAAGCTATCGGAATACCGTCTATAATTCCCTTTTTATACCATTTTGAATTGTTCATAAACAATATCACCAAATATTTATTTTACAATCAAAACCCCGTTTCGTCAATCTGTTTTATGAAATTTATTTGCCTTAAGCGTAAAACAAACCTGCCAAAGCATAAAACTTCAGCAGGTTTGATATTATTTTTAACCTTTGACTGCGGAATCATTTTGATTCTACCGAAACCAATACATTATTATATCTTCCGTCTGACTGCCGGCCTGTTTTGCTTACACGCCTGTGCCGGCTGCTCAAAATCACTCTTTGTCTGACTCTTCATCGGTTACCTTGACATCGGCAACAATTACATTCACCTGTGTTACTACGGTGCCGGCCATGGTCTGAACCTTATCCTTGATATTTTCCTGTACTTTTTCCGCTACTTCCTTGACTTTTGCTTTTTTATCAACGCAAATATACGCACTTATCTTAACAGCCCCGTTGACTGCCTCTATTTTAACTCCTTTAAAGGCATTCTTATTCTTGACCGCTCCCTTAAGATCAATAGATTTTTTTGAAAGTCCTACAACTCCGTCAACTTCTTTTGCCGCGATTTCAGCCATCTTTTCCAGCACTTCTGTATTTATTGAAAGTTCAGTCTTTATTTTATCCATAAGTATCCTCCGTTGTGTTAAATTCGGAATTTAGGTCGATTTAATTATATTATACCACAATTTACAAATAACACAACTATTTTTTAAGCTACTGGTATTATTTTTATTTTATCTATGGTAAGAGTGGTCTGCTCCGTAACAATATCCTGTATCTGGATAGTCTGCGCGGAAGTCAAACCCTCCGACTTGACTACAATGCTTATACCGGTATCGTTCATTACCGCAAGCGTTTTTTCAAATCCCTTGGCCTTAAGCAAGGTTTCTATATTGCTTTCGCTTTCTATGCGGTCACCGATCTCTTCTATTTTAGCCAATGCCGATTTTTTATCTGCATCGGTAAGTTTATCGCTTTTCAAGGTTTCTTCTATAGTTTCGCAGGCTTCCTCTCTTGCCTGTTCCCTTTCTTCTTTAGCGGTTTCAAAATAATCCTTTTCCTCTTTCGCGTTCGCAGATGTCTGTACCGCAGGGGTATCGGATGTATTATCAACGTATGAAGCCTCTCCCAAATATTTGGTGCTTGACGGCAAATACTTGGCATTCAGCCATATCGCCGCTCCCAAAGCCACCAGCATAACAGCTACCGTTATCTGTCCTTTGCCTAAAACCTTACCTTTTTTCATTATTGCATCCTCCCACAAATATATACTCTTTTTGATGTAATATTAAACGCCGCCGTAACGGTATTTTTTATTTTTTCATTGATTAATTCGTTGTCTCCTCCCTCGCAAACAATCGCTACTCCCCTGATTTCAGGCATATTTTCTGTTATAAGCAGCGCTTGTTCCCCTCCGTCAGCCGTTTTTACAGTAATATATCCCTCCTTGAGTTCGGTATCACTGCTTTCAGCCTCGCTTTCGGTCTTATTGGAAGCCGCCTCCTCTTTGGTATCCGCGTAAGAATACTTTATCCCGCTTTCAAGCGTTATCACAGCCGTTACCTTTTTACTTCCTGTTATCTGTGTTACCATATCGCATATTTCTTCCTCAAGCTGCTTACGATACTCCTCCACGGAAATACTATTCCGGCAGTCAGGTTCCGCCTTTTCCGCCGTGTCACCCGACGAAAAAAATGAAGACAGGTATATCAGCAATATACCCGCAAGACCTGCTATGATGAGTATTTTGGGATTTTTTAACCTCGTTATGTATTTGCTAAGATAATTATTCATTTACAATCTCAACCTCATAGTTTTCTGCAACTTCACCCAAAGCATTCCTGATTTTTTCAGCATCCTCGTCAGAAAAAATAATTATCTTACTAATTATTATGCTGCCGTCGGACGCTTTATTAGTACAAACTGTAATTTCTTTAAAATTTATTTGTGACTTTGCAAGCGCGTACGCGTAGACCTGCCTGGCCGCCGCCGTATCAAGAGCCTGCGTATCGGCAGAGGTGTATTCAGGCAGTGTGTAATCGGTATTTCCTCCCCTCACGGCAAAGGATACTCCCACTACCGAGAGCAGAAACGCGAGCGACAGAACATATTTAACCGATTTGGACATCACGCCGTCAGGACAAAGTATATAAAGTATTCCTATAAATACCGACGAAGCGCAGAATGCGGTGATTAACTGTGAAAAAATTCTCATCATGATTTACCTGCCGATACTACTATACTCAATGAAATCACAAACATGGCACATGTAAGCATAATTATGCCTATTATCACCGAAATAACCGTATCCACACTTCTCAGAAGCCCGGATATCTTGCCAAGTGAAAATAAATCAGACACAACCGCGTTAAGCATAAGGACTATACGCCATATAAACAGCTCTGCCAAGAGCGGTAAAAATATGGCGCAGCATGCTATTACCCCGTACACCCCTACGGATGACTTCAGTATACCCATCGACGCTGTTACCGTGGTAAGCGCTTCGGACAGCACGGTACCCGCAACCGGTACTGATGAGCCGACTATAAATTTTGCGGTTTTAAGCGCCAGCGTATCGGCCGAGGCGTTGACCGCCGTCTGAATACTGAGTATCCCCACAAAAACCGTCGTCATGAGCGACATTATCCAGAATGCTATTTTTTTTATCCCGTCCGCTATACCGGACCTTGTCAGAAGCGGTGAAACCGAAGTGGCAATACTTATCGCCAGAAAACCGCTTAAAAGCGGTATAACTATAAAATTTGAAATATAGCTTACCGCCTGTGCCGCTCCCAAAAGCAGAGCGCTCATCGATACTGAAGTTACCGCCGATCCGGACGAAGCTACTATCACCGCAAACACCGGTACAAAAGCCGTCATGAAAACCGCACATCCCTGCATAGCGTTAACGCTGGCGGTTATAACCGATATCACCGGCACACATATAACCGCGGCAACCGAAAGAACCGTCGCATAAAGGGCGGTTGTTGCCGCCGAGCTCCCTGTTTCCATGCCACTTAGGGCGGCGCTTATTATGATGACCGAAAATATGGCCGCACCTGCCGCAAGAGGACTTTTTGCCCCTGATTTCAAAAATTCCCATATATGAGAAAATACATTCTCAGAAGTCAATGAGTTGACCCAATCGGGATTTTCGGGATCAATGCCGTTTTCCGCTAAATAATCGGCGGTTTCATCAGGAAGGCTTTCTTTTATTCGGTCCGCTTCGCTGAGTTCATACTGTTCTTTGTAGATTTCGTTATCGTCCGGCTGTTGGGCAGAACATTTAACTGAAAACACAAAAACAAACGCAAAAATCAAAATTACATATCTTTTCATTTTACAAACCCCACGGCTATTTCAAGCACTGCCGTTATAAGCGGAACCGAAAGCAAAAATATCGCGCATTTGCCCGCAAGCTCGGCCTTGGTTGCCAGGGAGGTCTGTCCACTGTCACGGCATGCATCCGCAATAAACGAAGTAACATAACCTATACCCACTGCCTTGAGAGCTACCTTGAAATATTCACTCTGAGCGCCGTATTCCTCCAGCTTTTGCCTGATATCCATCAAAGGTTCCGATATGTATCTGACAATCATCAGTGTTATGCATACTCCCGCCGCTACCGAAATAAATAACGCATATTCGCTGTTGCTTTGTCTGGCCATCACGCTGAAGGCGGCTACTACCAGGCATAATGCCAGTATCTTAAATAAAGCTTCCGTCATAATCCGAAAAGATTTTTTACCGTAGTAAACAAATCGGCTACGGCGTTTACTACCATAAGCAGCACTACCACAAGCCCCGCAAGCGTTGTGAGCATCGCCTGCTCCTCCCTGCCGGAACGTATCAGCACCTGATTTAATACGGTTACTATAATTCCTATAGCGGCTATTTTAAATATAAAATTCACATCCATTTTATTACTCCTACAAAAAGAATATGCAGATAAACACTCCCGCCGAAATTCCCAGAATATTATAAAGTTTGCAAAGCTTTTCAGCGTTTATTTCCGCTTCACCGGCTTGTTTATTTATAAGCTCTGCAAAAAGCCTGGTGCGTTCATATTCACTGTCTTTATCTTCCGCTCCCAAATCCGAGAAAAACTCGTTTAGTAAATCTATATCGCCCTTTTCCAAAAAACAGCTGTCAAAACAAATTTTACCGTCCTGCATATACACCGTACCTTCTTCAAAACACAGCGGCAAAATTACCCCTATTTCTCCTGCACCCGTTTTTATTCTCTCGGCCAAAACAGTTATTGACCGGTAAACCGCACTTAACCGCTGCGCTCGTTTCCTTATTGTACGGGATTTATAAAAACCTCCCATGGCGCATACACAAAAAATAACAGCAAGTCCGGTAATTTTAAACAGCAGTGACACGGAAAAGCTCCTTTGCGGATATCAGTTTTATGTTTGAACTGTGAAGAATCGGCAGCAGGGCTATGTTGGATATGGCTCCGCTTTTTATGAGCTTTGCCGTTACACTTCTCTGTGTCAGCTCCGAAGCAGAACCTATATGAGCCGTTGTTATAATTTGCACTCCCGAATGAAAGCTTTGGCGTACACTTTCAAGCTCCGAATCAGAGCCTATTTCATCAAATGCCACTACCTCCGGAAACATTGTCCTTATAGCGGTTTCTATTCCCGCCGCTTTGTCGTATGTCATCAAAACGTCCGTATTTAATCCCAGATCGTTTTTTCTTGATCCTCCGAAGCCTCCGCTTATCTCTCCTCTTGAGTCTATTACCGCTATTCTCTTCATCCGGCCGGCAGCCCCGTTTGAAATCTGCCTTACAAGATCTCTAAGCACTGTTGTCTTTCCGCTTCCCGGAGCGCCCGCTATAAGCAGTCCTCCTGAAAGATTTGCCCTTACAATACTGTTCGCCGCTCCTAACACCTCACGGGCTATCCTTATGTTTATTGAGGTTATATCCCTCATATTGCCGCTGTCGCTGAGGGTTCCGCAGACACCTGCCCTGCATCCGTTTTTCATCATTATAAAACCGTTTCTGAGTTCCTCTCCGTGGGCATATACCGATCCCCCGCACAGAAGCTTGAAACATTCCGCCATATCTTCTCCGGACGCGCAGGCCAAATCATCACGGTAACTGAAAGAGATTCTTCCGTCCTTTGTGACAAACACAGTATCGCCCGACACCGTAAGCGCAAGCGGCAGTCCGGTTCTCAGTCTTATTTCTTCCGCGTTGCTTTTTACCGTGGGAGAAAGTTTTTCAAAAATTTCTTTGAGTCCCCGGCTCAAAGCGTATGTTGCTGCTTCAAATGATTTTGTTTCCATATCTTTACCTCTAATCTTCTTATACTTCATCCGTCAAGCCTAATTCATAATATGCAACGGTTGTCCTACATAGAACGCAATATTTTTGTTTTTTGGGGAAAGATACTAAAAAACAAGGTCGGTTGATAATGAAAAAATTTTCCAAAACCTCTCTGCTTACCGCGGTTACAGGTCTTACTATAGGTATGGTTAACGGTCTTTTGGGGGCCGGAGGCGGTATGCTCGCGGTACCTCTGCTGAAAAAATCAGGACTTGACCAGAAAGAGGCCCATTCAAACGCCGTAGCTGTTATACTGCCCATAAGTATACTCAGCGCGGCTTTATACCTTTATAAGAATTATGTCGGTTTGACACAGGCACTCCCCTATATACCGGCAGGGCTTTTGGGCGCGGTAGCGGGAACTTATCTGCTCAAAAAAATATCTCCGTTATGGCTTAAGCGCATATTCGGTTTGTTTATGGTATACGCAGGCGTCCGCCTGCTTCTCAAATGAACATTTCCGCCCTTTTAGCAGGGCTTTTTTCAGGAATTTTAGGTTCAATGGGACTCGGGGGCGGCGCGGTTCTGGTGATATATCTATCAGTTTTCACAGATACAGGTCAGCTTACTTCCCAGGGAATCAATCTCATATTTTTCATACCCATAGCGGCGGTTTCGGTGATAATCTACTCATACAAAAAACAAATCAAGTGGAAATATACATTAAAAATAGCCGCATGGGGACTCGCAGGTGCCGCCGTAGGATTATTGCTGACCGATTTTTTGGGCGGCAAGATTACCGGGAAAATCTTCGGTTTGCTTCTCATATTTTTAGGGATTAAAGAAATTTTCAGAAAATCCGATAAAACAGTTGCAAAAAAGGAAAAAACCTGCTATACTAAAAACGAATAAATGTTCGTCCGG
Organism: uncultured Clostridia bacterium; assembly: GCA_944384855.1. GTDB lineage: Bacteria > Bacillota > Clostridia > Oscillospirales > Acutalibacteraceae > UBA737. The sequence goes on from CALWUY010000052.1 coordinate 43,593, forward strand.
AGGGTTTTTATGTCAAGACAGCCTCTTAATCAGAAACAGCAGGATGTTTATAATTTTTTAGTAAAGCAGATGTCTCAGGGAATCCCGCCTACTGTACGTGAAATCAGCGCGGCTACAGGTATAAAATCCACCTCTACCGTGCATGCGTATCTGAATGCGCTGGAAGAAAAAGGCTACATTACGCGGGACGCCAAAAACTCACGCGCTATAAAACTCAATTCGGATTTTGAGTCATCAATGGTTCCTCTCGTAGGAAGAATTACCGCCGGAAAACCTATTCTTGCGGTTGAGGAGATTGAAAATTATATTCCCTATCCGTCACGTGATGCCGAAGGACTTTTCGCCCTTAGGGTTGTGGGACTCAGCATGAGAGACGCAGGAATACTTGACGGCGACATTATCGTTGCAGATAAAAACAAACCCTGCCGCAGCGGTGACATTGTAGTAGGTATGGACGGGGATGAAGCCACGGTCAAGCGGCTGCTTATCAAAAACGGAAAGATTATATTTATGCCGGAAAATCCGGATTTTTCTCCTATTTATCCCGAAACTCCTTCCGTATTGGGAAAGGTTATAGGAAGTTACAGGAAATACTGATATGATAGAAAAAAAATATGTGGAAATATTTACGGACGGAGCCTGTTCAGGTAATCCGGGACCTGGAGGCTGGGGCGTAATACTGCGTTTCGGACAGCATGAAAAAGAACTTTCGGGCGGAGAAAAAGATACTACAAACAACCGTATGGAGCTTACAGCCGCAATAATGGGACTGTCGGCTTTAAAGGAACCGTGTGTAGTAAGGCTTGTTACCGATTCAAAGTATGTGGCAGACGGCATCACAAAAGGCTGGGCAGAAAGCTGGCGGGAAAACGGCTGGCGGAAGAGCGATAAAAAACCTGCCTTAAACGCTGATTTATGGGAAAAGCTGCTTACGCTTATAAACAGACACGAAGTTACTATTGACTGGGTAAAAGGCCACGCAGGACATCCGGAAAATGAGCGGTGCGATAAAATGGCAGTGGAATTTTACAAAAAATTGCAGGGTTGATATTATGGACAGAAAATTTATGCATGAAGCCCTGAAATTAGCATATGAGGCGGCGCAAGCAGGTGAAATCCCGGTAGGAGCGGTAATCGTAAAAGACGGCGAAATCATAGCCGAAGGTAAAAATATGCGTGAGACAAAGCAGAACGCTTTATCCCACGCGGAAATTGAAGCTATTAACAATGCCTGCAGGAAATTGGGAAGCTGGCGGCTTGACGAATGTGAAATATACGTAACTTTAGAGCCGTGTCCGATGTGTGCGGGCGCTATTATCAATTCGCGGATCAAAACCCTGATTTTCGGAGCTTACGATCAGAAGAGCGGAAGTATAGACAGTGTTGTCAACCTATGTGATTACCCCTACAATCATAAGGTAGAAGTGTACGGCGGAATCTGCGAAGACGAATGTTTAAAGGTATTGCAAGACTTTTTCAAAAATCTGCGTAATTAAAAATAACCTGATACTTTACCGTATCAGGTTATTTTTTGTTCTGTAGCTTACCGGAGACACTCCAAAGTAACCTTTAAACGCCTTAGAAAAAGCGAGCTGATCGTCATACCCGACAGAAACTGAAATTTCTGAAACCTTATAGTCTGTATTTTCGAGTAATTCTGCCGCCTTTTCCATTCTAAGCTTTTGCAAATATTTTTTAGGTGATATTCCCTCAGATTTAAAAAATATATTTCTGAAGTACGCACGTGAAAGGAAAAAACTTTTTGAAATATCCTCTACCGTAATTTTTTTATTAAAATTACGCTCCATATATTCTTTGATTTTTTTAACTCTCATAGAAGTGAACGTTAAGTTTGCACATTTATTAAGATAATCGTTGTGCAGAGATAAAAGAGTTAAAGCCAAATTATTTAAAAAAGCCTCATTTTGTATATTTTTTCGGTCATAAATTTTAAAAAGCTTTTTTAATTCTTTTATTTCCTCTAAAAAATTAAATTTTCCATAAGCATTATCATTTAAAAAACCGTATTTATCGATAATTTCTCCTATATCATCGCCGCTCAAATCAAAATAATAATACTTCCACATTATTTTTCTGTCAGGATAATAGCACACCTTTTGATTTTCCACCGCACAGAAAAAATCACCCTTACCAAGCTTTATGCCATTGAAATATCCATATCCGTCAGTTATATAATGAAGTGCGGTACGAGGCATGACTAAATCTATCTTAGGCTTATCATATGTGCATTCCTCATATTCCGCATTAATGAGATAAACTTTTTTCATACTATCACCTTATAGTATCATTTTACCATATAATTAACTGATTTTTCAATATCAATTTTGTCAGAGTATTTGTATAATACATTTATAAAGGAGCTGATCAAATGAAAATTGACTATACAAATAATGTGCTTAACAATCCTGAAACGCTTCAGGAGGGTAACCTTAAGCCTCGTGCTACAGTAGTGCCCTCCCTTAAAAAAGATGTTTATTTTAAAAATAAAGAAAGTTCTTCGCTTATTCAAATTCTCAACGGAGAATATAAATTTTCCTACCAAAATGACGACTGCATTGAAAATTTTTATTCAACAGATTATAACGACTCAAACTGGGAAAATATAGACGTACCTTCGATGTGGCAATACAGAGGCTACGGCAAACCTGCTTATCCCAACACTGAATATCCTATTCCATTTAATCCGCCTTACGTTTTTTGTGATAACCCTGTCGGTTATTACAGAAAAAGCTTTACTGCCCGGAAAACCGCTAAATCAATCCTCTACTTCGGGGGAGTAGATAATGCATATTTTGTATATTTAAACGGTAAATATGTAGGCTTTTCAAAGGGAAGCCGGCTTCCCTGCGAATTTGATGTTACCGATATTCTGCTTGACGGCGAAAACCTTCTATGTGTTAAGGTTTTCACCTACAGCGATGCCACATATCTTGAAAATCAGGATATGCTGCTCACAAACGGTATATTCAGAGATATTTTGCTTTTTAATCTTGGTGAATGCTATGTTTTCGACTACTATACACGCACTGAAGACGGCAAAATTTTAATTGACGTTACTTTAGAAGGCGACCTTAATAATTGCACAGTCAAATGCGAAGCGGACGGCAAAATTTGTGAAAAAGAAGCCGAAAATAATATGCATTTTAAGTTTGATATAGAAAATATCAAATATTGGAATGCTGAAGAGCCTAATTTATACAGTACTTATATCACACTTTTAAAAGACGGCAAACCTTTAGAAATACATTCTAAAAGAATAGGCTTCAGAAAAAGCGAAACTAAGGACAACCGTTTACTGCTTAACGGAACGCCCATCACGATAAAAGGTATTTGCCGCCATGAACATGATCCGAAAAACGGCAAAGCAATTACGGTTGAATTTATTGAAAAAGAGCTTAAAAATATTAAATCGCATAATTTAAATGCCATACGCTGCTCCCACTATCCCAACAATCCTGCTTTTTATGAAATCGCAAGCGAACTGGGCATTTACGTTATGAACGAAGGCGATATTGAAACTCACGGCTGCGGGGTTATAGGAGACCAAGGTTATATTTCCAAAAAACCCGAATGGAAAAAGGCATTTCTTAACCGCACTGAAAGAATGATTGAACGCGATAAAAACGAAACCTGCGTAATTATATGGTCGGTAGGAAATGAACACGGCTGCGGAGAAAATGTAAATGACTGCATTAAAATGATAAAGAAAAAATTCGGTAATGTTCCGGCATATCATACTATGGACGATCCGAAAAATCCACTGATTTGCGATTTCAGGGCAGACGGCTATTTTACTATGGCTTCTATTATGAGCTACGCGCCCGAAGGCAAACCGGTAATGCTTACCGAATACGGTCACGCTATGGGCAACAGTCCGGGACTTATGGAGGATACTTGGGATTACGTATACCGAAACCGCCATATAATAGGCGGATACCTTTGGGAATATAAAAGTCACGGTTTTTACAACTGCGACGCAGACGGAAATGATTTCTATGAGTACGGCGGAGATTTTAACGACTATAATCACTGGTCCAACTTCAGTATAGACGGCTACTGTCTGTCCGACGGTACCGCTAAGCCTTCCCTGCGAGACAGTAAAAATGTGCTTTCCCCTTGCTATGTCACACACAAAGACGGAAAAGTCAATCTGCTTAATACAAATGATTTCAAAACCCTTGACTACATTACTTTACACTGGGAAATATGTGAAGATTACAAGGTAATAAAGCAAGGTAAAATGCAGCTGCCTGCAGTAAAACCGTACGAGGAATATACCCTACCGCTTGATCTCACAATAAATGAAAAAACCGCAGGCGCAAAATACTACATAAACCTTAGATTTTTAGAGGAAGACGGCAGGCTGAATGCCTTTAAGCAATTTTTAATAGCCGAAAACACAAAACAGCCATATATTTCAGAAAAACCTTGCGCAGAAATTTCAGCAGATAAAAAAATAATAACAGTGAAATCGGATAATTTTGAAATAAAACTCTGTAACGGGCTTCTATGTTATTACCGAAAAGACGGCAAGGTACTTTTAGAAAAGCAAATGAAGCTGAATTTTTACCGTGCCCCTACAGATAATGACGGAATAGTGGGTTGGTCTGAGCGTTGGATATCAGAATGGCAGGGTATTTTCTTGAAACATTGGGAATTTTTTGCACAGACCGCCGATATAACCGAAGAAGACAGCTGCATTAAAATATCCGTTACAGGTAAGGTCTTGCCGATATCGCGTTTTGTCGGATTTAATGTAAATCTGATTTACCGGATTTACAGCAGCGGAATTATTTTAATTACATATACCGGCGAGCCTTTCGGCGAACTTACAGATGTTATTCCCAGAATAGGCATAATGCTTGAAGCAGACAAAAGTTTTTATTCAGTAAAATGGTACGGCAGAGGAGAAGAAGAAAATTACTGTGACCGCAAGGCGCATTGCAATTTCGGCCTTTATCAATCTGATATAGAAAATCTGAATTTTATATACGACGTACCTCAGGAATGCGGAAACCGTGAAGACACCTGTTTTGTACAATTAATATCAAATGATAAGACGCTAACAGTTATAGGCTCAGAAAAATTTGCTTTTTCCTGTCACGATTTTACGCTTGAAAATTTGGAAAATGCGCGCCATAGAAACGAACTGAAAAAATCTCCGGAAAAATATCTTTACATAGATTATAAAATGCGGGGACTGGGCAGTCACTCATGCGGACCTGATCCGGAAGAATGCTACGAGCTGCATCCGCACAGCTTTCGATTTGCCTTTGCGATATGTGATGAGGCTGACACCGAAAAAGCATTGGCGCTTTCAAGAAGTAAATTTTGCTCAACTACCGAAAAGCTTTCGGACAGTTATGTTTATAAAGTATTATGCGAAGAAAAGAGCATAATTGAATGTGATTTATAATTATTATAACAGTACGGACTTAAAACAGACCGTACTGTTTTTATATTATTTCTATTCTATTTTGAGATTTATAATACTTATTATTTTCATTATAAAAAAACTTGACAAAGCACGGAAGTAAAAGGTAGAATACACTTAATACATATATTTTTGCAGGAGGTAAAAAATGAACTTCTTAGAAAAACTAAACAGCATTAATGCCCACCGCAAAGAAGGTAAGAATGCTGAGCGTATTGCTTCACAGCTTACTTATCTTTACGAAATTTCGAAAATCAAAAACGGTATATATGATAAAGAAATAGAAAAAGGTATGGATTTTATACTCTCTAAAATTGATAACGACGGAGTAATAACCGCAAAAACGGTAAGTGAAGCCGAAGACATGCTCTCTGACCTGTCTGCGGTTGCGAAAAGCTATAAGCAGATCTTTGTATCACACGCCCATATCGATATGAACTGGATGTGGGGTTACAACGAAACCGCGGCAGTAACAATTGACACCTTCCGCACTGTGCTTAATCTTATGCGAGAGTACCCCGAATTTACTTACGGACAATCTCAGGCGGCAACGTACGAAATAATTGAAAAATTTGCCCCCGAAATGCTTGTAGAAATCAAAAAATATATAAAGGAAGGCAGATGGGAAGTTACCGCCTGCGAATGGGTGGAACCCGATAAAAATATGCCGGACGGCGAATCGCTTACACGTCAGATTTTACAGACTAAAAAATATCTTTCCGATCTTCTGGATATATCACCCGATTCGCTTGATTTGGATTTTGTGCCAGATACATTCGGCCACAATCTGAACGTGCCCGAAATTTTAGGCAATGCAGGTATTAAATATATGTATCACTGCCGCGGCTTTGACGCTGATTTCAATATATACCGCTATCAGTCTCCGTCAGGTAAAAGCACCCTTAATCTGCGGGAATACGGCTGGTACAACGGTTACATAAAAACCTCGAATTTTGAGGTTGTTCCGGACTTCTGCAGCAAAAACAATGTAAACTCGTTTCTCTGCGTATACGGTGTAGGAGATCACGGCGGCGGTCCTTCGAGAAGAGACATTGAACGTATAATGGAATACCGCAGCTGGCCGCTCACTCCCGATATCAAATTCGGTACTATACGTGAATATTTCCACATACTCGAAAGCAGCAAAACCGAATTTCCGGTTATAACGGATGAAATAAACTTTTTGCTTACCGGCTGCTATACCACCCAATGCAGAATAAAGATGGCAAACCGCATTGCCGAAGCGAGAATGAACGAAGCCGAAGAACTTTCCTGCGCCGCCTCGCTGTTTGCCGGCGCCAAGCGCGATCCTGACAGACTTGACAAAGCTTGGAGAAATATCCTTTTCAATCATTTCCACGATATAATACCGGGTTCAGGCACAATCGAAACCCGTGAATACGCTTTAGGTCTTTTTCAGGAATCGATGGCCTTTATAAATACATACGCGAATGAATCGATGCGGGCAATCGGAGAAAAAATAGATACTTCCTCCATAGGGTTTGAAGATGCGAATGATACCGATTCCGAAGGCGCCGGTGCAGGATATTACCAGGACCAGGAAAGATTTTTCCGTATGTCTGCCGCAGAACGCGGAAGAGGTCCCGTTCGCGCCGTTCATATCTTCAACACCACACCCTATGACCGCGATGAATTCACACAGGTACTTATCTGGGATTACAACTACGACCATACAAATATAACTGTTACCGACTCCGAAGGAAACGATATTGAGTTTACTGTATTAGGACAGGGAGAAAGCTACTGGGATCATAAATTCACCAAGCTTCTGGTCCGTGCAAAAGTAAAAGCTTTCGGATATACTACGGTCATCATAAAGCAGAGTGTCAAAAAACCTTACATTCCGTACGATTTCTATACACCGCTTGAATTCAACCGTCTGCAGCCTTTGACCGATCACCAGATAAACGACGCTCCGTTTGTATTGGAAAACGAATATATTAAGGCAGTTTTTGATAAAAACACCTATCATCTCACAGAATTTACAGACAAAAAAAATAATAAGCAGCTTATAAGCGAACCGTCAGCATACTTCAGATATATAGATGAAAATCCTTACTACGGAATGACATCCTGGCGCGTAGGCCCGTATATGAATGTTACCGATCTTAATTCGACCCAAAACACACAATTCATAAAAGGCAAAAATGACCCTAATTACTCTTATATTATCTATAAAATGAATTTTTCGGTATCATCGCTGCAAGTTAAAATATCACTTAAAAAGAACAGTCCGGTACTTGAGTATGAGGTAACAGCGGACTGGAGCGAAGTGCCACAGGAAAAAGTTAAAATACCTCAGCTGAATTTTGCGCTGCCGGTTTCCTTTGAAACACAAAACGCCGTATATGATATTCCGTACGGAGAAACAGAAAGAAATCCTCTGGCTCATGATGTGCCCGCGCTGAGTTATATGTGTGTTCCCGGATCTGACGGCACCGGTATAGGTATTGTAACCGATACCAAGTACGGATACCGCTTCTGGAATAACTGCGGAAGCGTCACTCTTATAAGAAGCGCTTACGACCCTGATCCGTATCCGGACAGGGGAATTCACCGTATACGCATAGGCATAACAGCCGGAAGCCGCGATGAAATCAAACGGCAGGCGGATCTATTCAACCATCCTATGCCGTATACCCCGGCAACCCGCCACGGCGGTATTCTCCCGCTTGAAAATTCAGCTCTCTCGCTGGAAGGAAATGTCCGTGTGTCCTGTGTGAAAAATTCACAGAACGGAAAGGGAACTGCCGTAAGACTTTACGACGTAAGCGGAAAAACACAAAAAGTAAAAATCAAACCGGTAAATCCCGCAGCAAAGGCTTACATAACCGATTCAAACGAATGTCATATTTTAGCTGATGCTGACATAACAGACGGTGCCGCTGTGGTCACTGTTCCGCCAAAAAGCGCCGTAACGGTAATAATCGAATAAAACCGTTTATAACAAAAAAACCGCGCATGCATAAAAGCCCTGCGCGGTTTTCAGCTGCAAATATCCCGCCGTGAATTCACGGCGGGATATTTTATATTTTTTATTCGGCTATATCCGAAATTTCAGGTTCCGAAGTTTCGATAATGTCCGGAATTTCTTCTTCTGCAGTTTCTCTATGGCTGTTATAAACTGACGGAGAAATTTCCTCGCACTTCATTCCTGTTCCGGCAGGCACTAACTTACCGATAATAACATTTTCCTTGAGTCCGAACAGCGGATCTGCCTTGCCTTTGATTGCCGCTTCGGTAAGAACCCGGGTCGTCTCCTGGAAAGATGCAGCCGAAAGGAAAGATTCTGTGGCAAGCGATGCCTTGGTGATACCAAGCAAGGTCGCCTGATATTCTGCTTTCCTCAAATTGTCTTCCCCTGCATCGATACGATCCTGTATGGCAGCGTTTGCCTCAGCTATCTCCTTATATTCATAGCTTACGTTCTGAATCAGCTCTGTACTTCCGGGATCTGTGATACGCAGTTTCTTCATCATCTGACGCACGATAACCTCAATATGCTTGTCGTTGATATCAACACCCTGTGTACGGTATGCATTCTGTATTTCGGCTATGATATACTGCTGTACTGCCTCAGGACCCTGTGCCTCGAGAATATCCTGCGGATATTTGGCTCCAGGTATAAGCATATCTCCGGCCTTGACCGTATCTCCGTCTTTGACCAAAGCGCGTATTCCGTAAGGAATCGTAACCTTTTCCTCAGTCTTCAGCTCATCGTTAGTTATAACGATAACGTTGCTCTTCTTCTCTTCCACTATACGTACTGTACCGTCAATCTTTGCGATAAGACCGCAGCGCTTAGGACGCCTCGCTTCGAAAAGTTCCTCAACACGCGGAAGACCCTGTGTAATGTCTTCGGTACTGGCTATACCGCCGGTATGGAAGGTACGCATCGTAAGCTGAGTACCCGGCTCGCCTATAGACTGAGCCGCTACTATACCTACCGCTTCTCCTATTGTGACAGGCTTTGCGGTAGCCAAATTGCGTCCGTAGCATTTTCTGCATACACCGTGATGACTGTGGCAGGTAAGAACAGAACGGATTTCTATCCTGTCAATACCCGCATCAACTATCATCTTTGCGGCATCACCGGTAATCATATCATCCTTTGACCATATAACCTCGCCGGTTTCAGGATGAACAGCATCATGAAGCAGATATCTGCCTTCCAGACGCTCTTCAAGTGTCTCAAGCACATGGTTGCCGTCTTTAATATCAAATACAGTCAGACCTTCTTCTGTACCGCAGTCATTTTCACGCACAATAACATCCTGCGCAACGTCAACCAGACGACGTGTAAGATAACCCGAGTCAGCCGTTCTCAAAGCGGTATCAGCAAGTCCCTTACGGGCGCCTCGAGAAGATATGAAGTATTCAAGTACATTGAGTCCCTCACGGTAGTTAGCCCTTATAGGAACTTCAATAACCTTACCTGCTGTATTGGCGATAAGTCCGCGCATACCTGCAAGCTGTCTGATCTGAGCCATAGATCCGCGGGCGCCTGAATCCGCCATCATAAATATCGGGTTGAATTCATCAAGATTGCCCTTCAACGCATCTGCGACATCCTCTGTAGCCTTATTCCATATTTCAATTACATGGCGGCTTCTTTCATCGTCATTGATAAGACCTCTCCGGTAATCCTTGGTGACCATATCGATATTCTTTTCCGCTTCCGCCAAAATCTCTTTCTTTTCGGGCGGTATTACAGCATCGATAACAGCTACTGTGATAGCTCCCTTAGTTGAATACTTGAATCCGGTAGCCTTGATATTGTCAAGTACAATTGACGATTCGCTTGTACCGTGTATAGTAATGCACCTATCGATTATTTTACCTAACTGGCTTTTCCCGACCTTGTTCTGAACAATATCATCATTGTTTTCTACCTGAAGCTTAGACGGATCCTTGAGTTTGAAGCTCCATTCAAGATTAAACGCCGTATCAGGATTGGTTCTGTCTACAAATCCGAGATCCTGCGGAATTGATTCATTGAATATTATAAATCCTACCGTACACCAAACTAATTTAGACATCCCGTCCGCATTCGTCATGCGCACACGGATAGGCGCGTGAAGTCCTACAGTACCGTTATTGTACGCCAGTATTGCTTCGTTTTTATCCCTGAACACCTTGTTTGTTCCGGGCTCTTCAGTTTTAACCAGCGTAAGATAATATGATCCGAGTACCATATCCTGCGTTGGTACAGTAACCGGTTTACCGTCAGAAGGCTTAAGCAGGTTATTTGCGGCAAGCATAAGGAATCTGGCTTCCGCCTGAGCTTCGGCAGAAAGCGGTACATGGACTGCCATCTGGTCGCCGTCAAAGTCCGCATTGTAAGCGGTACATACCAACGGATGCAGCTTAAGCGCTTTTCCCTCTACCAATACAGGCTCAAATGCCTGTATGCCTAATCTGTGCAATGTAGGCGCACGGTTTAATAATACCGGGTGTTCCTTGATTACGGTTTCAAGCGCATCCCAGATTTCGGTAGACGCGCGTTCCACCATTTTCCTTGCCGACTTGATATTTACAACCTTTTTAGTCTCCACAAGCCGCTTCATTACAAACGGTTTGAACAGCTCAAGAGCCATTTCCTTCGGAAGACCGCACTGGTACATTTTAAGTTCAGGTCCTACAACGATAACCGAACGTCCCGAATAGTCAACACGCTTGCCCAAAAGGTTCTGACGGAAACGTCCCTGTTTGCCCTTGAGCATATCAGAAAGAGATTTAAGCGGACGGTTATTAGGTCCGGTTACCGGCTTTCCTCTTCTGCCGTTATCGATAAGAGCGTCAACGGCTTCCTGCAACATTCTCTTTTCGTTTCGTACTATTATATCGGGAGCCCTAAGCTCTAAAAGCCTTTTTAAGCGGTTATTACGGTTGATAACACGCCTGTAAAGGTCATTAAGGTCGCTTGTGGCAAAACGTCCGCCGTCAAGCTGAACCATAGGGCGCAGGTCCGGAGGAATTACCGGAATAACGTCAAGTATCATCCATTCCGGACGGTTGCCCGACTGCCTGAAAGCCTCCAATACTTCAAGGCGTTTCAGTATCCTGACGTGTTTCTGTCCCGAAGCGCCCTCCAGCTCTTCGCGAAGTTCCTCGCAGGTTTTATCAAGATCAATTTCGCTCAGCAGTTTCTTTATGGCTTCGGCGCCCATTCCCGCTTCAAAATCATCTTCATATTTTTCTCTCATATCCCTGTACTGCTTTTCGTTAAGCAGCTGTTTTTTCTCAAGCGGAGTTGAACCCGGATCGGTTACTATATACTGTGAAAAATACAGTACCTGCTCAAGCGCTTTAGGGGTTATGTCAAGAACAAGCCCCATGCGTGAAGGGATAGTTTTGAAATACCAGATATGCGACACCGGAGCAGCCAGTTCGATCGTTCCCATGCGTTCACGGCGAACTTTTGCCCTTGTTACCTCAACGCCGCAGCGCTCGCATATCTTGCCTTTATAACGGATTCTTTTGTATTTTCCGCAGTGGCATTCCCAGTCCTTCTGAGGTCCGAAAATACGCTCGCAGAAAAGACCTCCCTGTTCGGGTTTGAGTGTTCTGTAGTTGATAGTTTCAGGCTTTGTTACCTCGCCGTGAGACCAGCTTCTTATCTGTTCGGGAGACGCAAGCCCTATTTTAATGGATTCAAATTCTATTTCTGCCATAACTGCCTCCGTTACATTTCATCGTCGAGCGCATCTTCCGAAGGCTCATCGTCATCAAAGGATATCGCTTCACCGTTTTCGTCCTCAAGGCCGAAGCCTAAAAGACTGTCTACAACGGTTTCGTTCTCAAAACCTTCATCTTCCATGGGTAAGTCGTCATTTTTTGTCACCGACGGCATTCCCAATCCTATGTCGTCATCATCATCAAACGACTGCTTAAGGTCGATTTCTTCGTTAAACTCATCCAGTACCTTTACATCAAGCCCTAATGACTGAAGTTCTTTGATCAGTACTTTGAAAGACTCCGGCACTCCCGGCTTAGGAATATTCTGTCCCTTTACTATCGACTCGTAGGTCTTTACACGCCCTACAACATCGTCCGATTTGACAGTAAGAATTTCCTGCAGAGTGTATGCCGCACCGTACGCTTCAAGCGCCCAGACTTCCATTTCTCCGAAACGCTGTCCGCCGAACTGCGCCTTGCCTCCGAGCGGCTGCTGGGTAACAAGCGAGTACGGACCGGTCGAACGGGCATGTATCTTATCGTCAACCAGATGATGCAGTTTGAGATAATACATATAACCCACTGTTACGGGATTGTCAAACGGCTCGCCGGTACGTCCGTCAAACAGCTGGGTTTTGGCATCTTCTCTCAAAGGTATCCTTGAAAAATCAAATTTAGCAGTGTTTTTGTCTTTATAGTCCTCTGATTTGGTCGCCTGCTCTGCTAAACGGAAACATTCACGGATATCCTCTTCATGCGCGCCGTCGAATACCGGTGTGCATATATTCCAGCCAAGCGCCCTCGCGGCATATCCCAAATGCACTTCAAGCACCTGTCCTATATTCATACGCGAAGGTACGCCCAATGGGTTAAGCACAATATCAAGCGGTGTTCCGTCCGGCAGGAAAGGCATATCCTCACTCGGAAGTATGCGCGACACAACGCCCTTGTTTCCATGACGTCCCGCCATCTTGTCACCTACAGAAATCTTTCTCTTCTGAGCTATATAGCAGCGTACCACCACATTGACTCCGGGACTTAATTCCGCTGCGTTGTCTCTTGTAAATACCTTTACGTCTACTATTGTACCGTATTCTCCGTGCGGCACTCTCAGCGACGTATCTCTTACTTCCCTCGCCTTTTCGCCGAATATGGCGCGAAGCAGTCTCTCTTCCGCGGTAAGCTCGGTCTCTCCCTTAGGCGTTACCTTTCCTACAAGTATATCTCCCGCAGTAACCTCAGCGCCTATTCTTATAATTCCGCGCTCATCAAGATCTTTAAGCGCGTCGTCTCCCACATTCGGAATATCCCTTGTGATTTCCTCAGGTCCCAGCTTAGTATCTCTGCACTCAAGCTCATATTCCTCTATATGAATTGAGGTGTAGATATCTTCTCGTACCAGACGCTCATTTATCAGAACCGCATCCTCGTAGTTATATCCTTCCCAGGTCATAAAGCCTATAAGCGCGTTTCTTCCGAGCGAAATTTCTCCTCCCGAAGTCGCCGGACCGTCTGCTATTACTTCACCCTCGCTGACTTTCTGTCCGACAGAAACAAGCGGACGCTGATTTATACATGTGCCATGGTTTGAACGCAGGAACTTTATAAGCTTGTAATCGTCAAGCTCGCCGTTTTGCGCCCTTACAGTAATGATATCGGCGGATACATAAGTCACTTCTCCCGCACGCTTCGCAAGAATTACAACACCCGAATCAATTGCCGCCTTGTACTCCATACCGGTAGCCACTATCGGGTTTTCAGGGCGAAGCAGCGGAACCGCCTGCTTCTGCATGTTAGAACCCATAAGCGCACGGTTTGTATCGTCGTTCTCAAGGAAAGGAATCATTGCCGTTGCTACCGAAACTACCATCTTAGGCGAAACATCCATAAACTCGGCACGTTTTGCCTCAACTTCCTGGAACTCGTCACGGTAACGGGCATTTACTTTCTTGTGAAGGAAATTGCCGTCTTCATCAAGCGGTTCATTTGCCTGAGCTACTATATATTCGTCCTCTTCATCCGCAGTCATGTAAACTACTTCATCCAATACCCTGCCTGTTTCCCGGTCAACTTTCCTGAAAGGAGTTTCTATAAAACCGTATTTATTGATTTTTGCAAATGTAGCAAGGTATGAAATAAGACCTATGTTCGGTCCTTCGGGGGTCTCAATAGGACACATGCGCCCGTAATGTGTATAGTGAACGTCACGCACTTCAAACGAGGCACGGTCACGGGACAGTCCACCGGGTCCCAGCGCTGACAAACGGCGCTTATGAGTAAGCTCTGACAGCGGATTTGTCTGATCCATAAACTGAGACAGCGGAGAAGAACCGAAAAATTCCTTTATCGCCGCTACTACGGGACGTATATTGATAAGCGACTGCGGCGTTATGCTTGCGGGATCCTGCGCCTGCAATGTCATTTTCTCACGCACTACCCGCTCCATCCTGGCAATGCCTATACGGAACTGGTTCTGAAGAAGCTCTCCGACAGAACGGATACGGCGGTTTCCGAGATGATCTATATCATCAACGTCTCCCACATTGTGCGGAAGCCCCAGAAAATAACTTATTGACGCGAATATATCATCAATGGTAATATGCTTCGGAATAAGTTCGTCAGCTCTTTCGAGCAGTGCGTTTCTGATATCTTCTTTACTGCTGTTATTCTCGATAATATCCTTTAAAACCGGGAATGATACCATCTCGTTTATTCCGAGACTGTCAAGTTCTGCGAGTTCATCCTCACTGAAATCAACAAAATCACCGAGATTTACCATTCCGTTTGAAAGAACCTTTACTTCCTTGACGTTTCCCTCATAATCCATCGCATTGATGTATACCGAGTTTACACCTTTTTTCTCTATTTCGAGCGCAAGTTCCTTGCTGACCGAAGTATCTGCATCAGCCAGCAGCTCGCCTGTCATAGGATCAACTACCGGACGGGATACAACCGCGCCCTTTATTCTGGATGATACGCTGAGCTTTTTGTTGTACTTATAACGTCCGACCCTCGAAATATTATAGCGGTGTGCGTCAAAAAACAGCTGCTCAAGATAACTCTGCGCGCCTTCTATGGTCACAGGTTCGCTCGGGCGAAGTTTCTTGTATACCTCAACCAGCGCTTCTTCTACTGTTTTGGTATCGTCTGCGTCAAGTGTCGCGGCCAGACGCTCGTCCTCACCGAACACTTCCCTGATCATGTCGTTGGTGCCAAGTCCCAGCGCTCTTATAAATGTTGTGATGGGAAGCTTACGGTTTTTATCTATTCTTACGTAAAGAATATCCGAAACCGACGTTTCATACTCAAGCCATGCTCCTCGGTTCGGGATGATTGTGGAGGAAAACAGCTTTTTACCCGTCTTTTCGTCTGCCTTGACCGCATAATATACACCGGGCGAACGTACAAGCTGCGAAACGATAGCGCGTTCCGCTCCGTTTATTACAAAAGTTCCCGATTCTGTCATGAGCGGAAAATCGCCCATCGAAACTTCGCTTTCCTTAATTTCACCTGTTTCGTTGTTCACCAGACGCGCTGTAACACGAAGCGGCGCCGCATAAGTTGTATCACGCGCCTTGCATTCCGTAACATCATATTTGGGCGTTTCGTCCAGACGGTAATCAACAAAACTCAACTGAAGGTTTCCGCTGTAATCAGTTATCGCGGACATATCCCTGAAAACTTCCTTCAGGCCTTCTTCCACAAACCACTTATACGAGTCCTTCTGAATTTCAATAAGGTTAGGCATATCTATGACCTCTTTGATTTTAGAAAAGGTCATTCGTTCATTATTACCCAACCTGACGGGTTTTACCATTGAAGCTGACTCCATAGGTTTACAATCACTCCTCCACAGATTTTCGGCATATCTAGTACCTCGGAAATTGCTCTGACAACAGATATTGTATGGCTTTACGCCCATCGGATACCTCTTAAAAAGCATAATATGAGCACAATACCCCATCATCATTAGTAATTTACAATTATATACCAAAAAAAAGCAATAGTCAAGCATATTTTCCAAATATTTCATGTGTATATTCAACAAACATTTGTACAAAAAACTAAACAATACGTAGATTTTTTTAATCCGCTATGACTTGTCCGTCGTCCTGAAATTTCGACAGACGCAAAAAACAGTCCCTTACATTATTAAGTATGGGACTGTTTCTGATTTTGTAATCTGTTTATTTTTCATTTTTTCCGCATTTCATCGGACAGCTGCCGCAGCCGCATGAACATGAATGTCTTCCCTTTTTCCTGTTTCTTATCTGACATACCGTTACCGCGGCCAAAATCAACAAAATTACCGCCAATACGGCGCCTGTAGCAAAATTCATTCTATTTTACCTCCCCGGGTCTGACTGTACGTCCCGCGTATTTATTTTTTCTTAATATCATATACAACATAACTCCCAAAACCGCCAGCGCAAAAATCGTACCGGGCACATTGCCTGCACCCGTAAACCAGCATCCCAGCTGATATATGATCAAGGATACCGAATATGCGAACACACACATATACGCTATTGTTCCCACAGTCCATCTCCAGTTGTTCATCTCACGTCTTATGGCTCCCATGGCAGCAATGCAGGGCGCGCATAACAAATTGAAAATCATAAACGAGAATCCCGCAAGACCGCTGCCGCCGAAAAATTCATCCGCTATGACCGAATACATTGCGGCGTTTCCTTGAGCCGCCAAGTCCGCGCTTGCCATCGAAGAAAGCGTTCCGAACGTTCCTACAACCTGTTCTTTTGCCATAAGACCTAAAACAGTAGCTACCGCGGACTGCCAGTTGCCGAATCCCAGCGGCACAAACAGCCAGGCAACCGCATTCCCGATATACTCAAGTATCGAGGTTCCGTGACTGTCTTCCGTTATGAAATGAATTCCCGAATCAAACGTAATCGAGTTCAATACCCAGATAACAATACTTGCCGCCAATATAACCGTTCCCGCACGTTTTATAAACGACCATCCGCGCTCCCACGTAGTACGGAATATATTTGCCGCTACCGGAGCGTGATACGCAGGCAGTTCCATTACAAACGGCGCGGGATTACCCGCAAACAGCTTTGTCTTCTTAAGCATTATTCCGGTAACTATAACAGCCCCTACCCCAAAGAAATACGCCGAAACCGCGATTAGTGCGCTTCCGGAAAAAAGGGCGCCGGCAATCATCCCTACTATCGGCATTTTCGCTCCGCAGGGGATGAATCCGGTTGTCATAACGGTCATCTTACGGTCTCGGTCCTGCTCAATAGTCCGGCTCGCCATAATCCCCGGTACCCCGCAGCCTGTTGCCACAAGCATCGGGATGAAGCTTTTGCCAGAAAGTCCGAACTTGCGGAATATTCTGTCCATTATAAACGCCACTCTTGCCATATACCCGCAGTCCTCCAGCAAGGAAAGCAGCAAAAACAATATCAGCATCTGAGGCACAAATCCCAGCACCGCTCCGACACCGCCTACTATACCGTCCGCCACAAGACTTACAAGCCAGTCCTGCACACCCCAACCGGTAAGCAGTCCTGTAACCGCAGGAATTATCCACTCGCCGAAGAGCGTATCATTCATAAATTCCACAGTCCAATTTCCCACAGAGCCTATTGATATGTAATATATCAGAAACATTGCAAACGCAAATACCGGAAGCGCCAGTATTCTGTTGGTTACAATGCTGTCAATCCTGTCGGAAACCGTAAGTCTGCCTTCATGTCTGCGCTTATAGCACTTCGCGACAATTCCGGTTATGTAATTGTAGCGTTCATTAACTATGATGCTTTCCGAATCATCATCAAAGCTCTTTTCTATCTTTATAATGTCCTGCTCTATATGGTCGAGAACCGACTTGTCCAGTTTTAAATCCCCGATAACCTTCTTGTCGCGTTCGAAAATCTTTATTGCATACCATCGCTGCTCGTCTTCAGGCATACTGTGAACCGCAGCCTCTTCAATATGTGCTATCGTATGCTCGAGAGCTCCGGAAAATATGTATTCCGGTATTTTCCTTCCGCTTTTGGCAGCCTTGATGGCCGCAGATGCAGCTTCATCTATACCCGTTCCCTTCAGCGCCGAGATCTCCACTATCGGGCATCCAATTTCCTCGGATAATTTCTCTATATTTATTTTATCGCCGTTTTTTTCTACGACATCCATCATATTAATGGCAATAACCACAGGTATTCCGAGCTCATTAAGCTGCGTGGTAAGGTACAGGTTCCTTTCAAGATTTGTACCGTCAACAATGTTCAGTATGGCATCCGGTCTCTCATTTACAAGATAATCCCGCGCTACTACCTCTTCAAGCGTGTACGGAGACAGCGAATATATTCCCGGCAAATCACATATCGTGACATCTTTATCCTGACGGTATTTGCCTTCTTTTTTTTCAACCGTAACACCCGGCCAGTTTCCTACATACTGATTTGATCCCGTCAGTATATTAAAAAGAGTTGTCTTTCCGCTGTTCGGATTCCCCGCAAGCGCAATTTTTATTTCCATATAGCACCTCTGAACATTAATTAGCGTTCGCTAACTTTTACGCTGACGTTACGGGGATTTATATCCCCGCAGACGCCATTATTCAACTTCTATTATTTCGGCATCCGCTTTCCTCAGCGAAAGCTCATATCCTCTGACTCTAAGCTCAAACGGATCTCCCAAAGGGGCCACCTTTCTGACATACACCTCTACTCCCTTTGTTATACCCATATCCATAATTCTGCGCCTTACGGCTCCCTCGCCGTGAAGCTTTATAACTTTAGCCGTATGGCCGACCTTGACATCTTTTAAAGTTTTCATCGTTTTCCCCTGAATTACAGATTATTAGTTAGCGTATGCTAATCCAATTTATGCTACCATATTTTTCTGATTTTGTCAAGTGAATCCCCATATTTTTTATAAGTAATCAGGCTGCTTTCAAATGCAAATTGAAAGCAGCCTGATCGAACTAAACACTTAAAAACACAGCAGTGATTCCAAAATAAATAATCAGTGAAATCGAGTCTAAAACCGTTGTGATTAACGGACTTGCCATAACCGCAGGATCAAATCCTATCTTCTTTGCAAAAATTGGGAGAATACATCCGACAAGTTTTGCAATAATTACCGTAACGCAAAGGGTCAGGCAAACCACCAGGCTTTCCGAGATATACAAACCCGCGTCAAAATTATCTAACAAAAAATGATCTATCAAAATCAGCTTGATAAAATTTACCACTGACAGAACTATACCGCACAATACAGAAACTCTGAACTCTTTCCAGATAACCTTGAAAATATCACGGAATTTGACATCCCCCAAAGATATCGCTCTGATTATTGTCGCAGAAGACTGACTTCCGGCATTTCCTACTGTACCCATAATCATAGGTATAAATGCAACCAGCGCAATATAGCTTGAAAGTTTTCCCTCAAAACCGGATATAATAGCACTTGTAAATGTTGCAGAAAGCATAAGCAGTAAAAGCCACGGAATTCTTGCTTTAAATGTAGATATGACACTTGTCTTGAAATATGATTTATCAGAAGGAAGTATGGCAGCCATTTTATCCATATCCTCTGAAATCTCTTCCTGTATGACATCAATAGCATCGTCAACCGTTATAATTCCTACCAGACGGTTCTCAGTATCAACCACCGGAAGTGTAACAAGGTCATATTTTTCAAATTGTCCTGCCACAAGTTCCTTATCGTCCAAAGTAGTAGCGAAAATAACGTTTTCATCCATAATATCGCTGATTTTTTTGTTTTTGGGCGACAGCAGCAAATCTTTTACCGTAACATAACCTTTTAAATGACGGCTTTTATCTGTCACATAGCATTCATATATCATTTCGGTGTCAAACCCGATTGTGCGTATGCGGTCAAAAGATTCCTCGACAGTCATATGTCCCTTTAGGTCTATATATTCGGTGGTCATTATACTGCCGGCGCTGTCCTCAGGGTAAGCCAGCAGCTTATTTATCATTCGACGGGTGGCAGCATCGGTCTGTTTCAAAATACGCTTGGCTACGGTAGCCGGCATTTCATCGATGATGTCTACCGTATCGTCCATGAACAGCTCGTCCAGCACTTCTCTAAGTTCCGCATCACTGAACGCTTCTATGAGATACTGCTGTGTATCACTGTCCATTTCGACAAATACCTCAGCCGCCGGCTCTTTTGGCAGAATACGAAAAATTACCGGCAATTCCTTTTTAGGCAATTCCTCTAATATCTGAGCTATATCGGCAGGATTCATTTCGGAAAGCAATTCTCGCAGTTTGGTATACTTCTTTTCTGCTACTAATTCCATTATTTCCTTTTCCAAAATATCATCCTCCTTTTAGTCTGAATCCGGATTATCCTTACAGACAACACTATAGGGTAAGAATAATAATTGAAATCCGGTCTTATTATTCTTACCCTTTAAATATTATACCCTTTTTAAAAAAATTGTCAATTTTTTTATACACCTGCGTCACAGTATACCTGCGGCTGTATTTATCAAAACACAGAGAATTATACCGATAGCCGCCGGCAAAATCACAGACATAAGCGTCCATTTAATACTTCCGGTTTCCTTTTTTATAGTCAGCACGGTAGTCGAGCACGGCCAATGGAAAAGCATAAATACTATAACATTTACCGCCGTGACCCAGGTCCAGCCGTTTGATATGAATAAATTATGCATCTGGCTCAAAGACGCAAATTCTGTGAGAGTGCCGCCTGACATATAAGCCATAACAATTATGGGGATAACGGTTTCATTTGCAGGAAACCCTAAAATAAAAGCCATTAAAATTATACCGTCTAATCCCATTAATCTGCCCAAAGGATCCAGAAAATCCGCACAGGCAGACAGCAAAGTACCGTCAGCGGCATTGACATTTGCCATAATCCAGATAACCGCTCCCGCAGGCACCGCTACCGCCACCGAACGTCCGAGAACAAAAAGGGTTCTGTCAAAAACCGAACGTACAATAACCGAAAGCACCTGCGGTTTTCTGTACGGAGGCATTTCAAGCGTATAGGAAGACGGCACTCCTTTCAGAACTGTCCGGGACAACACTTTAGTGACAAGAAAAGTCATTCCGATGCCCAGCAAAATAACCAGTGTAAGCGTCAGAGCTGACAGGGATTGACTCAATATTCCCGTCCCAACCGCAAAAAACATAGATATTACCGATATTATAGCCGGAAATCTCCCGTTGCACGGCACTAAACTGTTTGTAATCACCGCAAGCAGACGTTCTCGTTCGGAATCAATTATTCTGCAGCCGATAACTCCTGCCGCATTGCAGCCGAATCCCATACACATTGTAAGCGCCTGTTTGCCGCAGCTTCTGCACCGCTTGAATGATTTATCCAGGTTATACGCTATTCTCGGCAGGTAACCCACATCCTCAAGCAAAGTAAAAAGCGGAAAAAATATCGCCATAGGCGGCAGCATTACCGAAACTACCCATGAAGTAACCCTGAAAATTCCGTCGGTAATTATTCCTTTAAGCCATACCGGCGCAGCCGCTGCGTCAAGCAACCTCACCAGCAATACTTCAAGCTTAGAAAATAACGCGGATAAAATTTCAGAAATATAATTTGCGCCGTACAAAGTAAGCCAGAACACAAAGCACAGCAGCAGAAGCATTACTATATACCCGTATGGCTTTCCTGTAAGTATCCTGTCGACTCTGCGGTCAAAATCCGCGTATGATTTTTTTGTGAAAGCAACACATTCCCTGCAGATATTTTCGCTTGCACTTACCGCCGCCGCCGCTGTTACCCCGCAGATTCTGTTTTTATATATACCTGCCCTTTCAAGATATTCCCGCGCGGATTTCACCGCGCATTCTACATTATCTGCCTCTGACAGCGTCTGTCCCGCAGTTTTCTCGGTTTCTGCTATCAGCGCAATGTCGTTTTCCAAAAGCTTCAGGGCCTGCCATCTTTTATTTGGTACGCACAGCCCTCCGCTTAGACTTTCTTCTATCATTCCGACCGCGGTTTCGATTTCATCGGGATACCGTATACGGTAGACATTATCGTTTTGCGTACAAATCGTATCCAGCGCGTCCGTAAGCGCTCTGAGGCTCTTTTTTTTCCGTGCAACCGTGCCTACAACCTTTACCCCCAGCATATCTGAGAGACGGCCGATATCCACCTTGATTCCTTTTTTCTCCGCTTCGTCCAAAAGATTTACGCAGACTACCACCCTGTCTGTTATTTCGAGCGTCTGCAATACTAAAACCAGACTCCTTTCAAGACAGGTGGCGTCGCATACAACCACGACCGCGTCGGGATGTCCGAAACAGATAAAATTCCGTGCTATCTCCTCCTCCGGAGAATGCGCCGAAAGCGAATATGTACCCGGTATATCTACGAGTACATAAGAATTTTCCGCAGTTCTGCAATATCCCTGCGCATTGGCGACAGTCTTTCCGGGCCAGTTTCCTGTGTGCTGATTCATTCCGGTAAGCGCGTTAAACAGCGTACTTTTTCCTACATTAGGATTTCCAGCTATAGCTATTATCCTGTCATTTTCATTCTTTCTTTTAACCGCCAGTTCCTTTTTGCCAACACTCATACCGGTTGAAGAATGCGTAAGACTCATTCCCTGTCACCCCCGCACAACTCCGCCAGAACACAGCGGCAGTCCTCATTTCTTATCGCTATAACGGCTCCCCGTATCAGATATGCTTTCGGATCTCCCGCCGGACTCATCCCTACGCATTCCACATTGGTATCCTCTATCAAACCTATATCCGTAAAGCGCCTGTGCAGGCTGCACTCGCTTGAAACCTCTTTAACTACACATTTTTCTCCGACCTTTAAGTCGTTAAGGGTTATCATACTAATATCTCCTAAAGATTAATCCGACCCGTACTGCGGGTACTATTAATATATTATTCCGCTCAAATTAAAGGAGTGAAAAATATTGGTATAAAAAGGATTTGTCTTACATAGTATTTTACAAAAGAATGTGTTTTAAAATTTCGGGAGGAAATGCTATGACAAATGCAAGCATATATAATGACATTGCCGAACGCACCGGCGGAGATATCTATATTGGAATCGTAGGTCCCGTAAGGACCGGAAAATCAACCTTTATAAAACAGTTTATGGATAAGCTGGTTTTGCCCAATATTACCGGTGACTATCTTAAAGAACGCGCTAATGACGAATTGCCGCAATCCTCCTCAGGAAGAACAATTATGACCACCGAGCCTAAATTTATACCTGAAAAGGGCGCGCAGATCAATATAAACGACTCAGCATCTATGAACGTGCGCCTTATCGACTGTGTAGGCTACATAGTTCCGTCTGCCCTGGGATACATTGAAGGTGATCAGCCGCGCATGGTTATGACCCCCTGGTTTGAGGAACCCGTACCGTTTAACATGGCGGCGGAGATAGGCACGCGCAAGGTTATAAACGAACATTCTACAATAGGGCTTGTGATAACCACCGACGGCAGTATAAGCGACATACCCCGCGAAGAATATGCCGAAGTCGAACAGCGGGTTATAGACGAGCTGAAAGCTATAGATAAACCTTTTGTCGTACTGCTTAACTGTATGTATCCCGACACTCCTGAAGCGCAAAATACCGCGAATGAACTCACCGAAAAATACGGAGTGCCGGTTATTCCCATAAACTGCCTTGAACTTACCGAAGAAGACATTAAACAGATACTGTCACGCATACTTTTTGAATTCCCGGTAAAGGAAATAGGCGTATGCTTCCCCAGATGGATAAATTCCCTGCCGCTGGAACATCCCCTGCGCACCGAAATTTGCGGAGCCGTGAGAAGCTGCGCGGAAAACATACACCATATCAGGGATATATCCGGTTTTGAGACCGCTTTCCGCGACAGCGACAGCATTGAAAACGTACATATAAGCTCAGTGGATTTAGGCTCGGGCAAAGCGGAAATCAACATCAGCGTGAAACAGCCTCTGTTTTACAATATACTTGCCGAAACCACCGGGCTCAAAATTGCCGACGAACAGGAACTTATGGAGTGTATTTCAGAGCTTGCGGCAATGAAAAAAGAGTATATGCGGGTCAAAGGAGCGCTTGACGAAGTAGAAGCTACCGGCTACGGAATAATTATGCCGGACATTGCCGAACTTAAGCTGGAAGAGCCGGAAATAGTCAAACAGGGCGGCAGATACGGGGTAAGACTGCGGGCATCGGCCCCCTCTATCCACCTTATGAAAGCCAACATAACAACCGAGGTAAGTCCGATAGTCGGCAGTGAAAAACAGTCGGAAGATCTCGTAATGTACCTGCTAAGCGGTTTCGAAGAGGACCCAGTCAAGATATGGGACTCAAATATTTTCGGAAAATCTCTCCACGACCTTGTGAACGAGGGCCTGCACGCAAAGCTCTCCCGTATGCCGGTTGACGCCCGTATGAGAGTTCAGGAAACAGTCGAAAGGGTTATCAACGAAGGCTGCAACGGACTTGTATGCATACTGCTGTAAAACTCATAAGATATCCATATTTCAATTTTTATAAGCTTGAAACAGAATTTCAAAGCGGCGCTCACTGAATTGATTCAGTGAGCGCCGCTTTGAGCTATATTTACGATTCTTTTGCCTTTACGCTTTGCGTATTCGGTCGCTTTATAAGCGCCGCCCGCGCTTTTTGTTATGTAACACACCGCTATATCGCATTTTTCAGCCATCTCATTATTGCGCTGAATATAAACCGCCCGGCTGGGTTTCGTTATATTTTCAGAATAATAGGTATCGTCATACAACTCCAAAAGATAATCCTTGTAACTGTCGCTTATGTATCGATTTTGCAACACTCATCTGAATCACACAAATGCAATTTGGATGTGATAGTACCTGTTTCTCCCGCACCAGATATGTAACCGGTTGCCCGGAAGAACTCATCATAGTCCTCTTTGGTGCAACCTTTAATAAAGATATGGCAGGTTCGCTCGTCGTTTTCATCAACGATATAGATACGCTCCACAAAGGATTGTATCAGCGTTACCAGCACATCCGGCTGTGCGTCCTTTGTGTATTTCTCAAAGGATAACAGCCTTTCTTTGATTTCTTCAATATCTCTGACAGCATACATCTGACTTTGCCTGCTGTCCTCTAATTTTTGTAACAGTTTTTCTGTTTCAGAAAGTTCGTCCGTCAACCCCTTTACATCCTCCTGAATAAAGCGTTTTAGGCAGCTGACTGTCACCCGTCCCCACACGAAGAATACGAAAATTATCACGGCATGTCTGCTCAATAAACTCAATCATCCGTTTTCCGTAGCCCATGCGCTGGCATTCCGGCAGAACAGCAATATTCTTGATTTCAAGAACTTTGCTGCCTTCGTCAGTAACAACACATTCCGCTTTTAC
>CALWUY010000053.1 GCA_944384855.1 uncultured Clostridia bacterium
TATGCTTGTGTTAAATTGGGGGCAAATTATAATAATCCGAACCCCTTTAAATAAAGTAGGTTTTGAATAATCCATTGTCCCTTCCACCAATTTTTGCTTATCGCCCATTCATCAGGATAATTACCACCCCAAGTCCAGCCAATATTCCAAGAGCCGTCTGCAAGTTGAGTGTTTATAATATACTCACACTCATAATCAGCAATTTCTTTGTTATCTAGATAATACTCACTTTCCTTCGAGTCAATAAAACAAGATGGTTGACATACATAACTGCTCCACTTTGAAGTGTCGGTAACGATAAGCTTATTTATAGAATTGTGTAATTTGCTCTTCAGTTCATCAAAAGGAATATATTCTGTCGCATTTCCTTTTTCAAAAAGCTCCGCCATTCGCATATAGCAGGCACAGGTGTGCATATCTCTTATTTCGTCAGGCGAAAGAGCAGCTATAGCTTCGTTGGCAACACGCACACCCAACTTAAATATATCGCTTCCTTTATCGGCATATCGAGCAATAAAACCAGCTATTTGAGCAGTTCCGTTATAATCAGTATGACAACTACTAACGCTCTCTGTATGCCACCAAGGAGCGTGTGGGTAATTGTTGTTGCTCTCTACTGTTATTTCCCAAGTTTTACCATTGAAATGTTCCCCGCTCGCATACCACTTTAACAGGCCTTGAATAACTGGGTGCTGATTATCTTCAAAGCCTATTTCTCTTATAATTTCACTTGCGGTATTAGAGTGTAACGGTATAGAATTTGGATTCCAACAGTCTGCTTCAACAGCGTTACCAAAACCACCGTCTTCGTTTTGGTAGTAAGACAATACTTTCATAATCGCTTCTTTGCTACCATTTTCAAAATGATACTGAAAACGTGCCAAATCAAGCGGTCGTGCATTGCGATATATAAATGCTTGCGCTTTTTCAAAAGTCGTATTCATTAGCAATAATCCCCTTTTGATTATTTCACTTTATTGGTATGACAAAAGTCATACTTCTACATAAAAAATCATACCATACTTTTCATTGTTTTACAAGGATACATTAAAGTATGGTATGACAGTTATTCCTGCCTTACCTCATTTGTTTTGATGAAATAAGCGAGTTAAGGCGGTATTTGTCCCTATTGTAGCGCAAGCATAGCATAAAAGCGATGCAGCCGCAATAATTATTCATTTAAATATCCGTTCCTATTTTAATGAATAATTAATAGTAAATAATAAAAAACCGCCCTCTTTCGAGAACGGATTTTCGTGTGGAGCTGCTAACCAGAGTCGAACTGGTGACCTCATCCTTACCAAGGATGCGCTCTACCTCCTGAGCCATAGCAGCATATTTATCTGCGACTTGAATATTATACTTCAAGCCGCAGATAAAGTCAAGTTAATTTTTTATACTTTTAAAACAATTACCTTATTCCGTATTTTTCAATCACAAAATCCATATCTTTATCTCCTCTGCCGGAGAGGTTTATAAGCACCGAACCGTGATCCAGAACCTTTGCAAGCTTCATACCGTAGGCAACGGCATGGGAACTCTCTATCGCAGGTATTATTCCCTCAAGTCTGGAAAGCTTGAAAAACGCGTCAATGGTTTCCTCATCGTCTATTACGTCGTATTTTACCCTGCCGATTTCCTTCAAAAAAGCATGCTCCGGTCCGCTTGACGGATAATCAAGCCCGCTTGCAACTGAATACACCGGCGCCGGCTCGCCGTTACCGTCTTTCAGCATTATGCTGTTAAAACCATGCATGATACCCTCTGTTCCGTATTTCAGACTGGCGGCATGATCACCGAGTTTCGGGCCTCTTCCCAAAGGCTCTATTCCGTATATATCAACAGGATCGTTTAAAAATCCCGCAAACAGACCGGCCGCGTTTGAACCGCCGCCGACACACGCCACAATTGCCGTCGGCAAATGCCCGGTCATATCAATAAACTGTTCTCTTGCCTCAATTCCGACCACACTCTGAAAATCACGTACCATCATCGGGAAAGGATGCGGTCCCAGCACCGAACCTATACAGTAAATCGAATCCTTATATTCTTTGCTGTACGCCTCAAAAGCCGCGTCAACCGCTTCTTTTAAAGTTTTAAGCCCATGCGTGACCTCAACAACATTCGCGCCTAAAATTTTCATTCTGGCAACATTCGGAGCCTGTTTCTTAATATCGACAGAACCCATGTAAATATCACATTCAAGTCCAAAATATGCCGCCGCAGTAGCAAGCGCCACACCGTGCTGACCGGCGCCCGTCTCTGCTATTACTTTTTTCTTGCCCATATATTTTGCAAGCAATGCCTCGCCCATACAATGATTTAACTTATGCGCTCCCGAATGGTTCAGATCCTCTCTCTTTGCATATAGCTGAACCTTTCCGCCTAAAGCGTCGGATAACCTCTCAAGATGTGATACCGGCGTAGGCCTGCCCTGAAATTCGGTTCTGATCCTTCTGAGCTCGGCAATAAACTTTCTTGACTGACATATCGAATAATAAGCTTCGGTAATTTCAGCCATCGCCGCTTTAAGTTTTTCGTCTACATAAACTCCGCCGTACCTTCCGAAAAATCCGTTTTTATCCGGATAATCGTTAAAATATGTATCAAAATCAATCCCGTTAAAATTCATAGTCAAATCTCCTCATAATTAAGTTTTATTGAATGAATTGTTTTACCTGACAAAACTTTAGTATTAAAATTCAATAAAAAATCGCCCTGCCCCTATTGGGACAAGACGAAAAAATCCTGTTAATGCCACCCAAATTAAATTGAATCAGAACACATCAATGTCCGCCGTAACGATAACGGATACGGTCCCCGTCGGTTGCTACTCGCTTTTGCTTTCGTCCGCCCTCATAAGTCCATTCGCAAAATTTTCCGTCACAGTATTTTCACCGGCAACTGCTCTCTGAAGACGCAAAAACAATGTTACTATTCTTAATCACAGGTTTAAGATAAAGATACTATACCACTAATTATCAATTTTGTCAAGAAATTTATTTATTTGCCGTTTAAGCTCAGCAACCGGAAGTCCCACAACATTGTAATAATCGCCGTTTATCCGCTTTACAAACAGTCCTCCGTAAGACTGTATACCGTATCCTCCGGCTTTGTCATAAGGCTCATCAGTATTGATGTATTCGGTGATTTCCTCTTTCGTGAGATTATAAAATTCAACCTCTGTAACACTGCTGAAACTGCAGCACCGGTCCCTGTATATTATAGCACACCCCGTAATCACGCTATGAGTTCTGCCCGAAAGCATGCGAAGCATTTCTTCCGCCTGTTTGCAATCTTTCGGTTTGCCCAAAACACTGCCGTCTAAACAAACCAGCGTATCCGCTCCGATTACAAGCGCATCCGGATATTTCCGGGCTATATCCCTTGCTTTAATTTCGGCAAGGTACTGCGGTATACCGCTTATCTCCATATCGTCAGGAACAGTTTCCTGAACAGAAGATGCCGCCGTTATGAACCTTTTGAATATAAAACCTAACAGTTCTTTCCTTCTCGGCGAAGCCGAAGCAAGAACAATCTCCGCATTCATTTGATTATGCTCCTACCGTGAATGAAGGGTATTTATTCTGAATGAATTTTTCAATATGATTATTATATTCTGTTATAGAAAATCTGATATGCACAACATAAGCGGTTATCATGTACGGAACTGTAAATACCAACGGTAAAGCAAAAAGTGAAAGCAGTATCCATCCGGCAAAGCTGAAAAACAGGTAAATAAAATCAAGCGTAGATCTTTTGGATATTACCGATGACATGTGCAGCGCTTCCCAGACGTCAATTTCTTCATCCACTACAAACAGCAGCGGCGAAACATAATACCTTAAGGCGTAAAAAATCAATATTACAGTAGACAGAGTTCGCGTGAATATAATGGCATACTGCAGGTTTCTGGTCCACAGCGGTATGGCAAGATCAAAAAACTCGAAAAAATAACTCTGTGAAAGCAGCCAGACGAAAAATGCGGGAAGAAAAACAATAATCGCAAACGGCAAAAGCTTTATAAAAAGCGCAAAAACAAATTTTATCGCTTTTAAATAAAGCGTTTTATCCGAATAATAATAAAATATCAATACCGGCTTGTCGTCACACCCAAAAATCATTCTCCAAAAAAATTTCAAAACTCCTAAAAAAAGCGGAAAAAATACAAAAACAGTCAGTAAAACGTAAAAAATCTCCGAAAATACCGCTCCTGCAAAAACAGAAATCAAAGAAGATAAGTATGAGTTGATAATCACGCAAAAAATCAAAACGGAACCGCAGATCAAAGCATTCAGCCATTTACCTTTCAAAGCTGTCCTGGCAGTAGCTTTAACCGCATTGCTTCCAATAGACATATAATCACCTCTAAAATCAACTGTTAATATTTTAGCACCATTAAATTTCGGATCTGTTTCTAAACTGTTAATTTTGCGTAATTTGCCATAATTTTTTTAGTTCCTGCATTTTCAAATGCTATTTCCAGCATCCTGTCGTTTCCCGCAGGCGTTATCGAAAGTATAATCCCGCTTCCGAACGTTTTATGAGTCACCTGCTGTCCGACGAAATAAATATTTTTATCTGTATTAACAGCTCTGTCGGTTTTCTCGGCAACTCCCGCATAGGAGCTGCTTGAAATATTATAGGCGGTTTTTTTAACGCGTGACGAAGCATAGGACGATTTGTCATAACCGCCGTAATAGGATTCTGCTACACTTCCTGAACCACCGTAATAGGATTCCGCTGCACTTCCTGAACCGCCGAAATCGCAGTATTTTTCAGGCAGTTCTTTTAAAAAACGTGACGGTCTGTTGCGGTTTGTGGTACCGAACATCATACGCATAAGACAGTTTGTTATACACAGTTTCTTTTTTGCCCGCGTAATTGCCACATAAGCCAGCCTGCGTTCCTCTTCAATTTCCTCAGGACCCCCGTATATTGACTGATTTCCCGGGAAAATTCCTTCCTCCATACCAATAATATATACATTATTGAATTCAAGTCCTTTAGCAGAATGCATTGTCATAAGTACTGTTTTATCCGCATTTGCGTCCAGTGAATCAATATCACTCACAAGCGCTATCTGTTCCAGAAACTCCGAAAGAGTCGGCTCGTCACTTTCAAGTTCATACTGCGTAATTGTGGACAAAAGTTCTTTTACATTGTTGATTCTGTCCTGCGATTCCTCGCCTTCAGCCTCAAGCGCCCTGATATATCCTGTTGCATCAAGCATCTCTTCAAATAATTCCGACACAGTAAGTTCAGTTGATTTTTCAGTCAGGTCGTCAATAATCCTGCAAAACTCACCGGCTCTTGAAGCAGCGCGTGATACCGAAGGATAATCCTCACTGTTTTTGAAAACATCAAAAAGGGATATTCCAAGCTGCGACGCAATTTCAGCTGCCCGGTTGACAGTCGTATCTCCTATTCCGCGCTTTGGTTCATTAATTATTCGCCTTAGTCTCAGATCATCGTCATTATTATTTATAAGATGCAGATACGCCATCACATCTCTGATTTCCTTGCGGTCATAGAACCGGGTGCCCCCGATAACCTTATATGATATTCCGCTGCGCGCAAAAACACTTTCAAGCGCATTTGCCTGCGCGTTCATTCTGTATAATACAGCGTGATCCGAAAACTTTGCGCCGTTTCTCACATTGTCAAGTATATCATTTGCCACCCAGCGGGCTTCCTCTCGTTCATCAGGCGCGGTATAAACCGTTATTTTTTCGCCTTCTCCCCTGTCTGTCCACAGGGTTTTCCCTTTTCTGCCTATGTTATGTGAAATTACACTGTTGGCAGCGTTCAATATGTTGGAAGTTGAGCGGTAGTTCTGCTCAAGACGTATGGTTTTTGCATTGTCATACTCGTCCTCAAAATTCAGGATGTTCTCTATTGTAGCTCCGCGGAAACGGTAAATACTCTGATCGTCGTCCCCTACTACACAAATATTATTGCGCCCCGAAGCCAGCATTGATATCAAAACATACTGTGCATGATTGGTATCCTGATATTCATCCACCATTACATATCGAAACTTGTTTGAATAGAATTCCAGTACGTCGGGATTGTTTTTAAGCAGCATAACCGTATTGTAAATCATATCATCAAAATCCATGGCATTGCAGGATTTTAATTTTTGCTGATACAGCTTATAAAGTTTGCTGACTGTTTTTTGTCTGAAATCATCTCCGCAGCTTTTTATATACTCGTCCGCAGAGATAAGACTGTCTTTTGCAGAGGATATCAGCGAAAGTACATATCTGTAAGGAACAAATTTATCGTCTATGTTATTCTGCTTCATGATTTCCTTCATAATACGCTGCTGATCGTCGGTATCATAAATTGTAAAATGAGATGTATATCCCAGCAAATCAGCGTTTCTGCGAAGTATTTTTCCGCATACCGAATGAAATGTACCGGCACATATATCGTCAGCCTTATCACCTAATTTCTGAGCAATACGTTCTTTAAGCTCCTGCGCGGCCTTATTGGTAAAAGTAATTGCGAGTATCTGCCACGGATATGCGGGGCTAACAGAAAACACACCCTCAGGCAGATTATCGGCTGCTCCTTCAATATAAGCTTCAGCCGATTCCACGTCTTCCGGTGTAAACTCTGGTATATATTCACTTCTATATCCGTCACCGAATTTCACTATATTCAGCACCCGGTTTACAAGCACTGTGGTTTTGCCGCTGCCGGCTCCTGCCAATACAAGCAGCGGTCCGTTAACGGTGGTAACAGCTTCAAACTGGCGGTCATTCATACTGCTGAAATATTTCTTTATAACCTTTTTTCTCAATTCTAAAAAATCCATAGTCTTCTCCAAAAAAATACTATTACCTATAATACTATTTTGACTGTAAAATGTCAATTGCGTTTTCA
Organism: uncultured Clostridia bacterium; assembly: GCA_944384855.1. Taxonomy (GTDB): domain Bacteria; phylum Bacillota; class Clostridia; order Oscillospirales; family Acutalibacteraceae; genus UBA737. Next base: position 6,892 of record CALWUY010000053.1, read on the forward strand.
GATATCCGCATCTGAAACAAAAAAATGCCCCGTAAAAACGGGGCATCAAAATTTAATCAGTCATTCACGTAAGGAAGCAATGCCATTTGACGCGCGCGCTTGATAGCTGTGGTCAATTCACGCTGATGCGCGGCACATGTGCCGGTAGCACGGCGAGGAAGTATTTTCGCACGCTCGGAAATAAACTTGCGGAGTCTGGCAACATCCTTATAATCAATGCTTTCAACACGATCAACGCAGAAATGGCAAACCTTCTTGCGCGGTTTCTTATGCATAGGTCTTTCGTTTCTTTCGTTATCCATTTCAAAAGCCTCCTTGTAAATTAATTTTAAAAATCAGAACGGTAAATCATCATCAGATACATCGCCTAAATCGGCAAAATCATTAGCATCGGCATTACTGAAAGATGCCGGAGCTGTATCCGAAGAGACATTATCCCTCTTGGATTCAACAAACTGAACATTGTTTGCAACTACTTCAAAGGCAGTACGGTTATTGCCGTTTTTATCCTGATACCTTCTGGTCTGTATAGAACCTTCTATACCGATAAGATTGCCTTTTTTGAAATATTTGGTGATAAATTCCGCCGAAGTCCGCCAGGCGACTATATTTATAAAATCAGTCTGGCGTTCCTCACCGGAACGGTAACGGCGGTCAACTGCAATGGAGAAAGTAGTAACCGATATTCCGTTAGGGGTAGTTTTTAATTCGGGATCAGCCGTAAGCCTTCCTGTCAAAACAACTAAATTAAACATATCCTGTCCTCCATTACTTCTTGATTACCATGACACGTAATACACCGTCGGTAATCTTCACGATACGCTCAAGCTCTGCCGGAAATTCCGGCTCGCTTTCAAAATTAAAGAAAACATAGTAACCTTCCGCCTCATCGTTGATAAGATAAGCTAAACGACGCTTTCCCCAATCGTCAACACTCTCGATTGTACCGTTTTTCGCAATAAGATCGTTTATTTTCTCTTTTAACGCTGTGGTAGCTTCCTCACCGTTTGCAACAGAAAATATAACGCCTGCCTCGTACTTATTGGTCATTTACTTTGCACCTCCCTTTGGACTATTGGCCCGCTAATATGCGAGCAAGGAGCTAACGGAAAACATATTTCCCCATATAGCACGAAATATTATAACAACAAAAAAGTGCTTTGTCAACAAAATTATTGATTTTTTTGGTAATTTATATATAATAGTATATATAATAAATACTGTTTGATTTGGATGTGTTTGTATGCTGCTGGCTATTGACATTGGAAATACAAATATAACTTTAGGCACTTATGACGGTGACTCTCTTTTGTTTACCGCAAGACTGGCGACACAGTCTCATAATACAGACGATCAATATGCTGTCGACATTAAGAATCTGCTGTCGCTCTACAATATAGGAATCGAAGAAATTGAAGACGCTATCATTTCATCGGTTGTGCCGTTAGTTGGCGCCAGCATCAGCAGCGCGGTATCAAAGCTTTTCCATATTGTACCGCTGATTTTGGGACCCGGAGTAAAAACCGGACTAAATATAAAGATAGATAATCCCGCACAGCTCGGAGCTGATTTGGTCGCCGGCGCGATTGGCGCTTTAGAATCATATAACATGCCGTGCGTGGTTATAGATATGGGTACCGCATCAACCATAAGCGTACTCGACCGCAACGGAACATTTTTAGGCGGCGCAATTGCCGCAGGTGTTAAGCTGACCCTGAAGGCATTGACAGAAAACACCGCACAGCTTACTTCGATGCCTATCGAAGCGCCGGATTCAGTTATCGGAACCAACACCATAGAATGCATGCAATCCGGTTTGGTATTCGGTACCGCCGCCATGATTGACGGACTTCTTGAAAGAATAGAATACGAGCTTGGCGAGACACCTACGGTAGTGGCTACCGGCGGACTCTCCAAACAGATAATAGAGTATTGCAAAACCAGTATAATTTATGACGAAAATCTGTTATTGGAGGGGCTTCGCGCCATATACGAAAAAAACAATTAGGTAATTACCGGATTATTCCGGATTACAAATATTATGAACTGTACCTATAGGCTTTAGAAAAATAAAATTCTGATTTCTGGCAGATACTATTTTAAAAGCACTAAGGACAGTATCGGAGGTAAAAAATCATGAAAAACACAGCAACAAAAATCAACACACAAAGACTGGTTTTAGGAGCAATATTCACCGCGCTTGTGATAATATTGCAGCTAATGGGATCATTTATAAGGTTCGGTCCATTTTCAATTTCCCTTGTTTTGATTCCCATCGTGATCGGTTCTGCGCTTTGCGGCGCAGGTATAGGGACTTGGTTAGGATTTATTTTCGGCTTAACCGTTCTTTTAAGCGGAGACGCGGCAGCATTTCTGGCTATTGACATTCCCGGAACTGTAGTTACCGTAATTTTAAAAGGCGCCGTATGCGGTCTGGCTGCCGGTATGACCTACAAGCTTTTTTCAAAATTAAATCGCTATGCGGCAGTAATTGCGGCTGCTGTTGTATGTCCGATAGTAAACACCGGTGTATTTTTATTAGGCTGCCGGATTTTCTTTTTTGAAACCATTAAAGAATGGGGCGCCGCCGCAGGTTTTGAAGGAACAGTACAGTATATGATTTTAGGGCTTGTAGGAGGAAATTTCATATTTGAGTTGATTTCCAATATGATATTGAGTCCCGTGGTCGTAAGAATACTCGATTTTAATAAAAAAGCAGATATATAAATTACCTTTAGATATCCGCAAAAGGAGATAGCATTATGAAATACGAAATATTGAAATTATTGGCAAGAAACGCACGTCTTTCGTCAGAAGAAATCGGTACAATGCTTGACATAGCGCCGGAAAAAGTTGACGCGGCAATAAAAGAGCTTGAGCATGACGGACTTCTCCGGGGGTACAAAGCGCTTGTCGACTGGGATAAGCTTGACGGAGCCTATGTTTCTGCCATAATCGAGTTAAATGTTGTACCTAAAGCGGGTCTCGGTTTTGAGGAAGTAGCAAAAAAAATCATGTCTTACCGTGAAGTAGAATCGGTATATTTAATGTCGGGAGTATATGATCTGAATGTAGTTGTAAAAGGAAAAACACTTCAGGATATAGCATGGTTTGTTGCAAGAGAGCTTTCAACAATAGATTCTGTCACATCTACTACAACTCATTTTGTCATGAGAAGATATAAAGAAATGGATGTCGAGCTGGTCTCCTCCGATGAAGACGACAGGGGGCAGCTTTGGATATGATCGACTACTCCAAAATATTAAACCCTGTCGTCACGGCAATGAAGCCGTCTGGCATACGCCGCTTTTTTGACATAGCAAATACGATGGATGGCGTGATTTCCTTAGGAGTGGGCGAACCCGATTTTCAGACACCGTGGCAGATTAGAAAAGCCGGCATAAGCTCGCTTGAGCAAGGAAAAACAAAATACACCTCAAATACCGGATTATATCAGCTGCTTGAAGAAATCTCAAACTACATGGAGCGTAAATATTCGGTTACATATTCCCCTAAGGATGAAATAATGGTAACTGTCGGAGGCAGTGAGGCAATAGATGCCTGCATACGCGCTGTGGTGTCTCCGGGAGACGAAGTAATAATACCCCAGCCAAGTTACGTATGTTATGAACCAATTACCCAGCTTGCAGGAGGAGTGCCGGTAATCATTGACACCAAAGCTGAAGACGATTTCAAGGTCACACCTCAATTGCTGCGCTCAGCAATTACCGATAAAACCAAGCTGCTGATTCTCCCCTATCCCTGCAATCCCACCGGGGCTATTATGGAGCGTGAAGACATACAGGCGCTATCAGATGTGTTAGAGGACACAAATATTCTGGTTTTATCAGACGAAATATATTCCGAGCTTACATTCGGAACCAAACCTCATGCAGCAGTCGCCTCAGTTGACGGAATGTGGGAGAGGACGGTTACCGTAAACGGTTTTTCGAAGGCTTTTTCAATGACCGGCTGGCGACTGGGGTTCGTATGCGCACCAAAAGAAATATTAAAACAAATATTGAAAATACACCAATACGCTATTATGTGCGCTCCTACAACCTCACAGCATGCGGCTATTGAGGCGCTAAAAAGCTGCGATGAAGATGTAAAAATTATGGTTAACGAATACAATATGCGAAGACGTCTTATGGTAGCCGGATTTAATAAAATAGGACTTTCCTGCCGTGAGCCAAAAGGCGCGTTTTACGCGTTTCCTTCAATAAAAAGTACCGGTATGACAAGCGAAGACTTTTGTGAAAAGCTGCTTTATTCAAAAAAAGTAGCTGTCGTACCCGGTACGGCTTTCGGCAACAGCGGAGAAGGATTTATAAGGGTTTCCTACTGCTACTCAACCGAGCATATTAAGGAAGCGCTCAGCAGAATAGAAGAATTTATAAAAGAAATATAAATCAATTTTTTTAGGGGGTTTTATAAATGAAAAAATTTTTTCTTAAAATTCTGACATTTGTCACTACGCTTACAATGCTTTTTTGTGTCTTTCCTATAAGCGCGTTTGCCGAAATGCAATATTCCGGTGATTATACATACAGAATCAAAAGCGACGGTACAATAGCTATCGAAGGTTATTACAGCTGGAACGACGGAAATATTACCGATTATATAATACCGCAGCAAATCGACGGCCGTGATGTTACGGAATTATGCGCTTATGCTTTTAACGGTTATGAAGTTGATAATATTGTAATTCCTTCCACGGTCACTTTGATACAGCCTAACGCATTTGACGAAATGGCTACTAAAAAATTCACCGTTGATAAAAGTAACAATAATTATAAATCGGTTGACGGAGTAATCTTTTCAGCAGACGGAAAAAAACTAGTGCTGTATCCCCGCTCAAGCACAGAAAAAATCTACACTGTTCCTGACGGCGTTACCGAAATTGTCTCATGGGCCTTTAACAAAAGTATTTTAGAGACAGTTATCTTACCTTCAAGCCTTAAAGTAATCGGCTCATACGCGTTTTGTTATTGCAGCAACCTATACGCAATTGTTATTCCGGAAGGTATAACCGACATAAACGAAGGTGCTTTTTTAGACTGTGCATCTTTAAACACGCTTTATATTCCTTCCACAGTCTCTCATATAGGCGATTACGCATTATATGCGGGTGACACTCATTATTTCGCGGCCAGCGATTCATACGCTTTTGAATATATGAACGAATCCGGAATTGATGTAAATGCTGTACGAAAACCCGATAATATTGATGTTACATTAAGCTATACCGAATGTTTTGAAAACACTAACGGTTATACTAACTCATACAACGATCCAAACGGCGAGTATTATGAATATTATATTTATAATGACCCTTATATTGAAAGCATAACCCTTACATACTCAGACGGTACCCAAACTACTTATTCAAACGAACAGTTTTACGAGGAATTCGGATATTATCCCGATTTATATTCCGATCAAAGTTATTTTAATCAATGGCATGGCGGTGAAACGCACGCATTTTACTTTACATTTTTGAATACCTTTTGTAAAATTGATTTTAATATTTTACCGCAGCTTGAAATTTCAGATTTCAGCATAAAAATTTCGGATCAAAAATCACAAATATATGAATATACAAACGGTTACTATAGTACCTATTATGATGAGAACAACATCGGACATGACTTTTGGTATTACTATTTGCATACCAGTGATTTTGAGTACAGCTTTACTTATGACGGTCATCAGTATATTGATTTGACCGAGTACGAAGTATATGAAATGTTCGGCATTTATCCGGAATTTACTGAGGAAACCCAGCAAAGTTACTTTAATCAATATACTGTCGGACTAAACCGTGTGGATATTAGTCTGTTTGGAAGCATTGCAACTTCATACGTTGAAATACTGCCTCAACCCGAAATTCATAACTTTGCCGTAAAATACGTAGGTGAAGACATAATAGAAAAAACCCACGGGTATTACGCAACTGATTGGAACGACAGCCGTTACTGGGTTTACAACTTTGATACGTATAATGATTTTCTGTTTTCATTTACGGACGATAAAGGAATACAGCATGAAGATTTATACGCGACCGATGTTGAGGAAATATACGGCTTTTCACCTGATTTGATTGAACCGGTACAAGATATCGATAATGGACTCAGTATTGGTGAAAATATAATTACATTTAAACTTTTCGGTTCAACTGCGTCTACTGCGGTAAATATCATTAAATCCCCATATACGAAAATTGAAATTACAGCAAAAGATTACGAATTAGTAGAAAATTTTGACGGCTTCCTGTATACTGATTCAGACAGTAATACATATTTCAACTACAATTACGATTATTCGGTATATTTATATAAAAACGATACCGAATATGAATATTTTGAAAGTTACTATGATTTGCAGAACCTGCTTGAAACCGAATGTCTTAATATCGACGGGCAATCATACGAAACACCGTGGACTGTCGGAGAACATACTGTAAATGTGGATATTATGGGACTGAAAGATCAGGTAAACTATATGATTGTGGAAAATCCCGTAAAATCTGTAAAGATACTTTCCGATATAAAAACCGAATATTATACCTATGATGAAGTGTTTGATATTGACGGTCTTACCCTTGAAATAGAATTCAAAAACGGGAATATCGTGACCCACACCGTAAACATTGACCCCGACTACTATTATAAAAATTATTATAACACCTCGGACAGCGGATATTTTATAGAAGGTTATCCGTTAGAATGCTACATTAGATACTATAATCCTAACGGTGTAGAAACCGCAGTGGTTAATTATTACGGATATGAGATTGAAACGCCGGTTTATATTGATTACCCTAACATAACGGGTGCAGAGTTTATAACGCCACCGCAGGATAAGAATTTTTCAGGCGCGGTGATACGTGTAACAGAAGGTGACGGGACAACAAAAGATTTCACCGTCGAAAAATCCTTTACATTAAATGAATCATCAGATGACGCCGGAGATTTCACATCATATTCTGCATATATATATTTGTTTACGGATCAGGGTATTTTTTGTGCAAATACCAAGTATGATGTATCAAAAAATACAGGTGATATTTCAAATTTTGCGCTTACTTTCTTGAATAATGAATTAGTTATTGAGAATGATACGCTTGAAAATATAACACGCGAAAACACTGCAAGCGCTTATATAGAAAATGTAATCTTTGACGATTATATTTCAAATAATTCCGGTTTTGATGATGCTGATATGTATTTTGACGGTAAAGTTACCGCAGAAAATATAGATTACCTTATTCAGCATTATGTTAATGATTATTATCTTTCTGACGCTCAAACCATAAAAGACATTTTAAACAGCAGGTTAAATATTACCGGAGAGATTGACCTGTCGCTTTCAGAGTACTATGACGAGCTAAATGATTATTATAACTGTCCTTCCTACTACTATGTTGCCAATACCTGCAAAAATAATTTAATGGTTCAACTGCTTGATAACGGCAACTATAAGTATTATTACGATTATTGGGTATCTGAATGCGGGGAGTTCAAGCTGATCGCAGAAGTAACGGCTGACGGTAAACTGGTTTCGGTCTCCGGCGCTGAATTACGCGGTGATATTAACGCCGACGGTGAGGTAAACATACTGGATCTTATTCATCTGAAAAATAATTTGCTTGATCCGGAATTTTATGATTTCTATTCAGATATGAACAGTGATAATTCAATAAACAGTCTCGACTTTATTGCCGAAAAAAAGTATTTATTTGAAAATTAACATTTTTTCTAAAACAGTAAATTATTTCTCTTGAAACACATAAAAAGCCGCGGGCATTAAAATTTGCCCGCGGCTTTTTTGCATATCAATAGAATCATTACCGAAAAATATTAATAGTTCAAAAGCCCTATATTACTGGAAATAAGAATATCATCGGATGAATTCTGCTTGTGGCATTAATCGCAGCATTCATCTTTTTTCACAGGTTTCGGAGGCTTTACTCCCGGTTTTGTTATATCGCCTAAACCGGTTGTTTCGGTAAATACGGTGTTTTTAGTTACTGTATCAACAACATCTGTAGGTATAATAAGCTTCGCAGCCGTTCCGTCAGATAATTTCACTAATGTTTCAAACTTTTTAAGCTCTATGACCGCAGCGTCGGCTCCTGCTTCCTTTAAAGCCCTCAATCCGTCCGCTTCCGCCTGCTTTGCCAGTAAAATTGCTTTAGCTTCACCCTCGGCTCTGGCAATTCTGGCGTCTCTTTCACCTTCAGCCGCCAAAATCATCGCCTGCTTATCTCCCTCGGCGCGGGTTATCGCCGCAGCTTTATGGCCTTCTGCCTGAAGTAAGGTTTCACGCCTGTCACGCTCAGCTTTCATCTGCTTTTCCATTGCAGACTGTATCTCTTCCGGAGGTATTATATTTTTAAGCTCTACCCTGTTTACTTTTATACCCCACTGGTCAGTAGCCTCATCAAGAATTGATGTCATTTTGCCGTTGATGGTATCTCTTGAGGTCAGCGTGCCGTCAAGCTCCAATTCACCTACAATATTTCTTAATGTTGTCGCTGTTAAATTCTCAAGCGCATTTATGGGGTTTACAACTCCGTAGGTATACATTTTTGCGTCAAATATACGGAAATACACCACTGTGTCTATACGCATGGTTACGTTATCTTTGGTTATTACAGGCTGCGGCGGTGAATCAAGCACCTGTTCTTTAAGCGTAATCTTTTTGGATATTCTTTCAAGTACAGGTATCTTTACATGCAAACCTGCTCCCCATGTGGTTTTATACTTACCTAAAAACTCAATCACATATTCCGTTGCCTGCGGTACAATACGAACGTTCGGTATGACTATAAGCAAAATTAAAACTATCAGACAAATTATAAATATCTCCATTATTACACCCCATATTTATTTATTGATTTTTTATCAGAATATTGCGCAGCTTACTGTTTTTTTCAAATACCGGCATAAAATTTTCGTATGAAGTCAAAAAATGTTTGTCTTCATACAGAGCTTCCTTTATTCGTCCGGAAACGTCCGGTTCCTTGTATGACGCCGCACACAAAAGCGCTACTATTAAATTGACGGTTTCTTTGTCGCCTTTTATATAGCTTTCCCGCAAAACATCAACAAATTTTTTAATCTGCTTTGAAGTGCCGGTAAGAAAAACTTTTTTGAAATTTCCTACCAAAAACTCACCGTAAAAATTCAGATACAGAAAATTACCGTAAACCGATATGTGATTTTTGTACTCAGCTTTAAGCGGAGGAAAAATATCAAGCATTTTTTTTGTAAAACCCGCAACAGTAATATTTCCGGATTTTGAAGCTGAAGGCAATTCTACATCCTGTACCGCTGAAGCTCTTTTATGCTTTATTCCCAACTCCTTTCTCAGTGTGTCGGTAAAATCAATGCCTACCGACACTGCGTCCTTTGCATTCTGGGTATCGTCAAAAAGCCAGGCCGAAATTTCCCTGTATTCTCCGAAATTTCCCTCCTCATCCGCATCCGCAACATTCAGTACATACATCTGGCGTGCATCGTCATATTTCACACTGACCGATTTTTTATCATTTTTATACTCGTCACCGATTTTTTTGAAACCGTTCTCTTCTAAAAACGGTTCCATTTCTTCCAAAACATCATTTAGATACCTGTTATCCAATTAAATTCACATCCATAATAGTTTTTATTTATTTTACCACAATAACTTTATTTTGTCACCTAAAATTTTCTTGCAGTATAAATTTTATTATTGTATAATAAAAAAAATGTTTTTTGGAGTAAAAATGGAACTGTCAAATATTAATAATGTTCAAAATCTGCTAAAAAAATCCGGACTTTCGCTGAAAAAAAGTCTCGGCCAAAACTTTCTGATTGACGGTACGGTATGTCCTGCGATGGCAAACGCTGCCTGTGACGCCGATACAGGCGTATTGGAAATAGGTCCCGGAATAGGTGTACTGACACGTGAACTGTCAAAAAAATCTAAAAAAGTCGTTGCTATTGAAATTGACGAACGGTTAAAGCAAATCCTTTCTGAAACTCTGAATGAATGCAATAATGTTAAAGTAATTTACGGCGACTGCATGAAATTAGACTTAAATAAAATCATAAAGGATAATTTCGGCGACTGCCGAAAGATTGCGGTATGTGCAAACCTTCCCTACTATATTACTTCACCTATAATAATGATGTTGCTTGAAAGCCGTCTGCCAATCGACAGTATTACTGTAATGGTGCAAAAGGAAGCGGCGGAGCGCCTGTGTGCCGACGTCGGAACACGTGAAGCCGGAGTTGTAACTGTAGCAGTAAGCTATTATGCGCAAAAAGAAATATTATTCGGAGTAGACCGCAGCAGCTTTTTACCGGCTCCTAATGTAGATTCTTCTGTAATACAGCTGAAAATATTGAAAAATCCTCCGGTAAGTGTAAAGGATGAGGAATGGTTTTTTAAAGTAGCAAAAGCCTGTTTTGCGCAGCGAAGAAAAACACTTGTTAATACAGTTTCCAATAGTTTAGGCATTAGCAAGGATTATATAAAAGCAGCGCTGTCGGAAATGAATTTATCCGAAACTATCCGCGGAGAACAGCTTACGCTTAAAGAGTTAGCGAATCTGTCTGATATTTTGTTAAAAAAACAGAATGTTTAAAGGCTTCGCAAAGAATCAGACTATGCTCTCGCATAACTGATCAAAATTATTTAAGAGGTAAGGCAATGGAGCAAAAAATCAAAAGAGATTTAAATATGGGCGCAAATCTCCGCGCTTTGAGAAACAAGTCGGGATTATCGCAAGAAAAGTTGTGCGCTGAACTTCAGCTCAGAGGTTGTGATATAGGCAGAACAACTTATGCTAAATATGAATCGGGTGAACTGAATATAAGAGCAAGTGTGATTATTTTACTTAAAAAGATATATAATTGCTCTTACGATGTTTTCTTTGCAGGATTAGAAGAAGATATTAAATAATTTAAGACGTAGATGGATATTCACCTTTTTTCGCTGATATTCATTAATTTTTTGTTGGGCTTGTATTACAAAGCTGTCCCTACGTCAAAATCAAAAATTTTGCCGCCTCGGTAAATTAGGCCACTTATGAGTCAGTGTGAATTTTGCGCAAAGTACATAACCCACTGTGACAATTTCAAAATAAAGCGTCAGCCGTTTTTTATGCAATATTATTGTAAAAATAAAACCTACCGAAATAATCAATCGGTAGGTTTTATTACTTCTTTCAGTAAATTTCCCATGCAGTCTGTTTTTCTGTCACACTATTCGTTTAAGAACAAAGAATTGGCGATTAAATATTTATCCTTGCAAAGATTCCAGGACGGATCTTCGGGGCCGCTTGTTGTCCTGACGATTGTTCCCAAAAATCCCTTCTCTTTAAGATAAACCATATGTTCATTTACAATCTTCCAATAAAGCTCACTCTTTTCTTCAAAGAGCAAATCGTTTGACCCGCAGTATGTGACGCCCTCACCCATAACTAAATCGGCACCGGGAACAATTTTATCGCGAATCTCTACTATTTTATCGACATTTCTTTTCATTTTTGCAAGATAACTGTCATAATTTTCGCGAAGCTCTGTTTCAAGCAAATTCTCTGCATCTTCAATTTTATCTTTTTTTATATCGCAGTAAAGTCTCATTCTCGGTATAAAGCTGTAGACTGAGCTGATATATGAAGATTTCATTTCGTCAAGTATATCATCATTGGTTATTTTCATTTCCAAATATTTTTGTATGCTTTGGGGTATTTCCGGCTCTTTAAGGTTATCTGCTACACAGCCGTGCTCGAACGCCTGATAAACATTCCATAAATAATAGTTATGAAAATTCAATACATCAATATTTCGAGGAATCAAATCGGTTCTGATATCCGCATGAGAAACATCATACGCAACCTTGATTCCGGGATGATTGGTATGCAGCATATCAATCATTTTTTCGTGCAGAAGCCTTATTTTCTCAGCGTATTTATTCGAAGCGAACATAAGACTGAGTATCGGAGGATTATTACACGGAATACCGTCCATCTCATTGAAAAGTTCCACGAATGCCACACAATGAGAAAGATTGTTTTCTTCCAACATATAAAGAATTTCATCTAAATCTTTTGCAAAATGGATTATTTTTTCTTCCATGCTTAACTGAAAAACAGGCTTTGTTACAGATTCTTTGAAAAACCAATATGTATGGATTACAAACCAGCTTGACAGCACTATCTTTACATCGTATTTATCGGCGGCTTTAAAAAGTTCCAAAAGCCTTTTTCTGAAATTGATAGTACCGTTTTTCAAAACAGCATTCATCTGACGGCCGTATTTTGAAAATTTGCCGAAAATAGGATGGATTTCAAGTTCGTCTATAGGATTGCCGTTAACATCATTAAGGAGGCCTTGACCGCTTTCGAGACGGATACAGTTGAATCCTCGGTCAACATACTCCTTCATCAAGGAATCCCAATCATGATAATAACTTCCCTCGCCTGTTTCGAAAAGTCCCCATATTGAAAATGACATTGTAAGTTTTTGACTGGACACAAAAATCGCCTCACTGTTTTTTGTTTATAAATCAAACCGCTGTTTCAAGCGCTGTTTTTATCATATCCGTAAAAGAAAGCTCCCGCTCTTGCGGACCCAACTCCTCTCCGGTAACCAGCGAATCTGAAACGGTGCATATCGCCAAAGCCTTTTTACCTGCTCTCGCCGCGTTCATATATAACGCAGCCGCCTCCATCTCTACCGCCAATACTCCCATTTTCCCCCATAACTTTACAGGCGAAATACCGGACTCGGCATCCGTATAGAAAACATCCGTCGATAAAATATTCCCCACATGATAGCGTATATCGGTTTTCTTTATATAATCAACGCATTTTTCAAGCAGTGTGAAATCGGCAATAGGCGCAAAAGTACCGTTAAGCCCGTACTGTCCCGCAAAGGCTGAATCCGTACAGGCGCCCTGAGCTATGACAATATCCCTGACCTTGACGCTGTCTTTATATGAACCGGCGGAGCCAATCCTGATAATGCTGTCAACATCAAAAAAGCTGAAAAGCTCATAAGAATAAATACCCATAGAAGCCATTCCCATACCGCTGGCCATCACCGAAACCGGCACGCCTTTATATCTTCCCGTATAGCCCTGTACTCCTCTCACATCATTGACAAGTACGGCATCTGTAAGAAAATTTTCCGCTATAAACTTTGACCGTTTAGGATCTCCGGGCATTAATACAGTATTTGCGAAATCTTCAGCCGCCGCGTTTATATGCGGTGTATATCCTTTATTCATAACATACCCTCCAGTATATATCATTTTTTCAGGTTTTACATATAATAATATTGAAACATATTTTTTGGAGTGTTAACCTTGGAATACTTTAAACCTATGCATATTAAGAATGACAATGATTTACAGATATATGAAAACTACCTTAAAGAAAATTATTCCTCAAATAATACCGCCGAATCCGAAAAATTAACCGAATATCAAAAACCGGAAGTCATTGTTGAACAGGTTCATGTACCTAAAACACTTTCCAGTCCGGTATTCTCCAACGGATATCTGCGCAAAAACCAGGGAAAGCTTGTGAAAGTAGAGTCTTTAATCGGAAATATGCTGGATACAAAAATCGGTATACTGCTTGATGTCGGCGCCGATTATATAGCCATAAAATTATATAAAAGCTGCTGCAGTATGCTGATTCCTACCGGTTCCGTAAAATATATAACAATAATTCACGATAATGATATCCGCAAAACGGCTACTTAAAATCCGTAGCCGTTTTATTATATATAATATACTAATATACTGCAATATTGTAAAATTACAAACAAAAATTGTATGCAAAAATTATCATTCTATTGTATCGGCCAATTTTAAAATCAAATTGTGTGTTTTTTCCCACCCCAGACACGGGTCGGTAATGGATTTTCCGTAAGTATGTTCGCTTACTTTCTGTGCACCGTCTTCTATATAGCTTTCTATCATAAGACCTTTTACCATATTTTTTATATCCCGGTTGTGATTGCAGCTGTATATTACATCCTTTGCTATACGAACCTGCTCAAGATACTGTTTTCCGGAATTCGCGTGATTGGTATCTACAACAACCGAAGGATTTGCGAGGTTGGTTTCAGCGTACAGGCTGTGCAGTTTTACAAGATCTTCATAATGATAGTTAGAAGCGCTCTTTCCGGCATAATCTATGTAACCTCTGAGTATCGCATGTGCTAAAGGATTACCCTTGCTCTTTACTTCCCAGCCTCTGTATATAAAAGTATGACCGTGCTGAGCGGCGGTTATCGCGTTCATCATAATATGCAGATCACCGCTGGTAGGATTTTTCATCCCTACCGGCACATCAATTCCGCTGGCGGTAAGGCGATGCTGCTGGTTCTCAACAGAACGCGCTCCCACGGCCACGTAAGCTAACAAGTCAGATAAATATCTGTAATTATCCGGATACAGCATTTCGTCGGCGCAGGTAAATCCGTAATCCCTGAGTGCGCTCATATGCAGATCCCTTATCGCAAGTATTCCTTTAAGCATATCCGGATTTTCGTTCGGGTCGGGCTGATGAAGCATACCCTTATATCCGGCGCCTGTCGTTCGGGGTTTATTAGTGTAAACACGCGGTATGATATAAAATTTATCTTTAACTTCATCCTGCAAATTACGCAGTCTTCCTACATAATCGAGTACAGCCTCGCGGTTGTCCGCAGAACACGGTCCGATAATAAGCAGCAGCTTATCGCTTCGCCCCATAAAAATATCTTTTATATCACAGTCACGCTGTTCTTTGATTTTTTGCAGTTGCTCTGTCAACGGATATCTGTTTTTTATTTGTTGCGGAATTTGCAGTTTTCGTAAAAATTCTAAGTTCATTTTCGTCTCCTATTTGTCAAATCTTTTGCGGCGTTCGGTTGAAACCTTCATCATCTTACGCATACCGTCGCGGTCATCATTTTTTATTTTATCGTACAGTTCGGTAAAAGATGATAAAAATTTATCCATTTCATTAAGCAGTGCGGTTTTATTGCTTAAAAACAGCTCGCTCCACATTTCATCGTTTATTCTGGCAATTCTTGTGAGATCCCTGAAAGAATCTCCCGTGTAATGCTCGAGACCCGGAGTATTATTGCAGCACATAAGCGATACCGCAAGGCAATGTGTCAGCTGAGACAAAAAAGCAATCATATCATCATGTTCTTCCACAGTCAGTTCAGCTATAAATTTAAACCCGAGAATTTCACCTATATTTCTGCAAAGCTCAATCGCTTCCGGAGTATTTTTTTCGGTCGGAACCACAATATAGTTGGCATCAAGAAAAATGCTCTCGTCACTGTTTTCGACTCCGCTTACTTCTCTGCCGGCCATTGGATGAGCCGCGATAAATTCAACATCATCACGTAACATATCCTGTATTTTGTAAACTATCGCTCCCTTCACGCCGGTAACATCGGTAATTACAGCTCCGCTTTTGAAATACTTCTGATTTTCTTTGATCCAATCAACAAATATATGGGGATACAGCGCAAAAATAACTATGTCCGCAGACGCTATCATTTCACTGTCAATTTCGGTGGTACCGCGGTCGATAATTCCGTTTTTTAATGCATAGTCAACTGATGACTGTTCTTTCGTAATCGCATTTACCTCAAAACCCAATTTTTTAAGTCCCTTGGCATAACTTCCGCCTAACAGTCCCAATCCTACAATTAATATATTTACGTTCTTTATAAGTTTCATTCGTTAATCACCTTGAGCTTTATACCTAATCCGGCTATTTTTTCAAAAAAATCCGGAAAACTTTTATTTACCGCCTCGGCGCCCGATATTGTGCCGCCCGTAGCGCTTGCGAGCACAGCGAGTGCCATAACTATCCTATGATCGTTATGACCGTAAAGAATACTGTTTGGAGCTTTTAATTTGCATTTATTTACAGTAATACGGTTTTCTTCTGTTTTTACACCGCATCCGAATTTCTCAAGTTCCTCTTTCATAGCCTGTCCACGGTCGCTTTCCTTGATTTTTAGCCGCCTGATACCCGTAAAAACCGCACCGTTATACAGAGCCGCAACCGCCATCAATACAGGTGCCAAATCCGGACAGTCCGTCAAATCAATCACCGGACAGCCTGCCTGCAATGCGGAAAAATGCTGTTTGTATATACTGTCTCCCTGAGCAGTATTTTTTGACAATCCCCTGACTGCAACATTTCCGCCTGTCAAATTAAAAGCATCCAGAAACGCGGCGTTTGAATAATCACCTTCTACTCTGATAACCCGGTTTTTGCACCGCTGATTACCTTTTATATAAATTGTGCGCTCATCTTCGCGGCTTGCCCTCACACCGAACTTACCTAACGCTTTTACCGTCATTGTCAGATACGGCGCACTTTCTATATTTCCGATAATTTCTATCCTGCTGTCTCCCTCCGCCTGCGACAACGCAAACATAAGTCCGCTTATAAACTGGCTTGAAATATCTCCCTGTACTTTATAAATTCCGCTTGAAAGCATACCTTTTACTGTTATACTGTTGCTTTCTTTCTTGAATTTCAATCCCTGCGCGAGACAAATCTGTTCGTATACATAAAGCGATCTTTGAAACAGACGCTCACTGCCTCTTAAAGTAATATCTGTACCGAACATAAGACAAAGAGGTATTAAAAACCTGAGCGTGCTGCCGCTTTCATTACAATCTATAACCGTAGAAATCGGATTTCCTGTAAAATCAATTCCTCCGGCTGTGACGGTATCTGCGGTTATTTCAATTTTTGCACCTAATGCCTTCAATCCGTTCAGCGTAGCTTCTATATCTTTTGAAAAACTTATACCGCCTATTTCGCTCCGCTGTGAAAGCCCCGCGCAAATCAAGTATCTGTGTGACATACTTTTGGACGGCGGTGCGTTTACTCTGCCGCACGCCGTGCTTTTTTCAATAGTAACTGTCATTATTTACTGTCCCCGCAATAATTAATTAAAAAGTCCATCGCTTCGGTGTACCCTTTAATACCGTGACCTGAGATCGTCTTTACGCAGGCGGCGCGTATGTAGCTTATCTGTCTGAAATCTTCCCGCTTTGAGACATCCGATATATGTACTTCCACGGTAGGTACACAAACCGCCTTAACCGCATCAAGCAGGGCTACGCTTGTATGGGTATAGGCTGCCGGATTAATAATTATACCCTCAAACTTATCAATGGCCTGCTGAATCTTATCAACCAGATCGCCCTCATGATTTGACTGATATATTTCCACCTCAACACCGGCTTTTTCGGCGTGTGATTTTATGCTTTCACACAGGGATGAATAATCCTCTCTGCCGTAAATATCAGGTTCTCTTATCCCCAGCATATTTATATTAGGTCCGTTCAACACCAAAAACTTCATTTAAAAATCCCTCTTCGGCCTTTTTTATATTTGTTTCCAGATCATATTCCGCATTTATTCTTACGTCACAGGCGGAAACATAACGGTCATACCGTTCGTTATATCTCTTTTTCAGCAATTCCCTGCTGCTTGAAAGCGGACGATCATCAGTTGAAATCAGCTGCTCTAAAGGCCGATCAATAAAAATCACCGTTCCGTTTTCTTTCAGCAGATGAATATTTTTAGAATTCAAAACCGCTCCGCCGCCCGTGGCAATAACACAGTTTTGCTTAGGCGAAATTTTTGCGATTACCTCGCTTTCAATTTCACGGAATGCGGACTCTCCGTATTTGTCGAAAAAATCGGATATACTCATATTGATAGCTTTAATGATTTCCTCATCCGTATCGATAAACTCTTTAGAAAGGCTTTCAGAAAGCGATTTTCCTATGGTAGTTTTTCCGCAGCTGGGCATACCTATAAGCACAGCATTTTTTTTATCTTTTAATATTTTTTTGTAAATTCGGTCTACTTCAGCCGCCTTAACTTCAGCACCTATAAATTTTTCCACTGCAAATGCAGCCTGGGAAATCAGCATATAAAGTCCTCCGGCAGCTTTTACCGAATTCTCTTTAGCCGAGACTACAAGCGACGAGTTAATCGGATTATACACAGCGTCTATAACACCGCAAAGCTTCGGAAAACGTATTATATCAACTGCTTCTCCGTCAATGTTCGGATACATACCGCAGGGAGTGGTATTGATAATTATTTCAGCGTCAGCATATCGGCTGTATGCTTCTTCATAAGTTATAAGTCCCGGAGTTTTTCTTCTCGAAACCCTCAAAACCTCTGCCGCGTTCATACTTTCAGCTACGGCAAAAGCAGTTTCAGATGTGCCGCCGCTTCCCAAAATCAAAACCTTTTTCCCCGAAAGCGAAATATTTTCACGGTTTATCAGATCAGACATTCCGAAAAAATCAGTATTATACCCGTAAAGCCTGCCGTTTCTGTTTACTATGGTGTTTACCGCGCCTATTTTTTTAGCTATGCCGTCAATTTTATATAAATAAGGTATTACGGCTTTTTTATACGGAATTGTTACGTTTATCGCCTTGAAATCTGCCTTCTGCATAAATCCGGGTAAATCTTGGGGCGAAATCTCCAATAACTCGTAATCGTAATCTGCCAATTCATTATGTATGATTTTTGAAAAACTGTGTCCTAATTTTTCGCCTATACAACCGTAATCCATTATCTAACCAACCAATCCGTACCGTATCTTCCTGTCAATATATCGCAAAGCACCAATGCCGTAATGCTGTCAACAACCACGCGCGCTCTGTGAACAATGGCGGGATCATGTCTGCCTCCTGCAGTAAACTCAATATTTTCATTCGTTTCTATATCAATAGTATGCTGAGATTTATGTATTGTAGGCGTAGGTTTTACTGCACAGCGGAAAATTATCGGCATACCGTTTGTTATACCGCCGTTTATACCGCCGTTATTATTGGTTTTAGTGCGTACCTTTTGACCGTCATAATAAAACTCATCGTTTGCCTGACTGCCGTACATACCGGCGATTGAAAAGCCTGCTCCGAATTCTACTCCTTTAACGGCAGGCACCGAGAATAAAGCGTGTGAAAGCATGCTCTCTACCGTGTCAAACCACGGTTCACCCACTCCTGCAGGCATACCTATTACTGCTGTCTCAAGAACACCACCTACGCTGTCACCGTCGGACTTTGCGGCAACTATCGCCTTTTTCATCTCTTCGGCGGCAGAATCGTTTAATGCCGCAAACTGCTTTGTATTCAGCGCGGCAATATCCTGTTCGTAATTCTTAAACTCCGAATCACCTATGCCGGCGCACTGCGAAATATGCGTGCCGATTAAAATTCCTTTGCTTTTAAGAGCGGAAACCGCCACTGCTCCAGCCGCAACCAAAGCGGCAGTAATCCTTCCGCTGAAATGTCCTCCTCCGCGGTAATCGGCAAACCCGTTATATTTTGCTATAGCAGTAAAATCGGCGTGACCCGGACGCATTTTATTCTTTATTTCGCTGTAATCCTTAGATTTTGTATCTTCATTCGGTATAATGATGCAAATAGGAGTGCCCGTAGTGAAACCGTTGAAAACTCCGCTGAGTATTGTAAAATTATCAGACTCTGTCCTCGGAGTAGAAATTTGACCGACCGGCTTGCGCAAATCAAGCTGATAACGGATAAAATCCTCATCGACCTTGATTCCCGGCGCCATACCGTCAATTACCGCGCCAATTGCGCTGCCGTGGCTTTCACCGAAAAGCGTTACGGTTACATTGTTCCCTAAAATATTTTTCAACGGAAAGTCACCTCTTTTAAATACTCGGCCAGTTTTTCGTAAGGTATCGTGCGAAGTATATAACTGCCGGCATCCTCAACGTATACTACCGTTATATTATCTCCGGCCATTTTCTTGTCATGCTTTACAGCTTCAAGTATATCTGCGATATTAAAATCTATGCGTGTAGGAAGATTTAATTTTTCAAGCACCTTTATAAGCCGTTCGCGCACCGGTTCAGAGCACATCGGAATCATACCCAGTGCCACACATTCGCCGTGATAAAGATTCTGCATTTTATTTTCACTTTCAATCGCATGTGCCAGTGTGTGACCGAAATTCAGAATTTTTCTAAGTCCTGTTTCTTTCTCGTCCTGCTCTACTACATACCGTTTAATTTTCAGTGAACGTTCTATAATTATATCAATATTGTCGGATACATCTTGATTTTCAAAAAGTGAAAACAATTCACAGTCGCTTGTAAGAGACATTTTTACCGACTCAGCCAGACCGTTGGAAATCTGTCTTTGCGGCAGTGTTTTAAGCGTATCCGAATCAATGACAACAGCTTTCGGGGGATAAAACGCACCTACTATATTCTTATAACCGGCAAAATCTATTGCTACCTTTCCTCCGACAGAAGAATCCACCTGCGACAGAACCGTTGTAGGTATATTGTAAAAATCTATTCCTCTCATAAAAGAAGCGGCGGCAAAACCCGCAAGGTCTCCGACAACCCCGCCCCCTACCGCTATTACCGCATCTGTTCTGGTAAAGTCAAGTTTTACCATTTCTTCAAGCAAATGCCTGTAACTGTCAAACGATTTGGAAGCCTCTCCCTCTGGTATCGTCACAATATGAGGGCTCTGACACTGACCAGCAACAGTTTCTGCATAAACGCCGGGTACTCCGCTGTCTGTAACTATCAGCACCCTCCGGTCAAGAGACATATATTTTCCAAGCTCAGAAATCGCTCCTTTTTCTAACACTATGTTATATTGTCCAGCTGAAGTCTTTACCGGAATAATCATATAATCAATTTCTCCATTTTAAATACTATAATGAAACTTCTTTTTCGTAAGAGCCTATAACCTTAATTTCACTGCATTTTGTTTTCAGCTCACTCAGCATTTTCTTTCCCTGCATGCTGTTGATATTTCCCTCTCCCTCAGCAAAAAAGTAATAGCTCCATACAAGCTCTTTTGTAGGCCTGCTCTTTAATGCTTTAAGATTGAATCCGTTATCGCCTATAATCGAAATCGCCTTACCGAGTGAACCGGCCTCATTTGTAACGGTAAAAAGAAGTATAAAATTGTTATCGGTTGCCGAAGGAGTTTTTAAAGTCCTTGAAAATACGGCAAACCGCGTAGTATTGACATTGCTTTCGTTTATATGCGCTTCTATCTTCTGAAGTCCGAACTTCTCAGCCGCTTCCTCACTTGCGATAGCTGCGATATCTTTTCTGCCGGACTCTGCCACCATTTTGGCGGCAACCGCCGTATTGACAGCCTCAATTGTTTCAAAACCGTGCCTTTTTATGTATTCAGCGCACTGACCAAGCGCCTGAGGATGACTGATTACGGTTTTTATATCGTCCATGACAGCGCCTTTGTTAACCAACAGATTCTGAACAATACCTATATCGTAAATTCCGTTTATATAAAGAGAACCGAAAAAGGCTAAATCCATAACCTGTCCTACATCTCCGTTATAGCTGTTTTCTATAGGCAAAATCACACAGTCACATTCCCCGCCGGCTACCGAATTATATGCTGCCCTGAAATCGCCGTAAGGCACAGCCACAGCATCCGGGAATACCTTGTTGGCGGCAATATTGGCAAATGCGCCTTCAACACCGCTGAACGCTACTCTCATGCCTTCTAACAGGCGGTGCTGATAATTTTTTGAAATTTCCATATTGCTCTGCAAAAAGGTTACGTAATACGATTTAAGCGATTCATCCTCGATAAGTTTGGAGTTTCTCTTTAGATTCTCCGCCTCTCTGACAGAATCGGTAACCTGAAGACCGTGCAGTCTTTTATACTCGGCTACTTTTTTTACCGCATTCATTCTCTCGGTAAAAAGTCTCGCCATTTCACTGTCAATTTCATTTATTTTTTGTCTTGCCTTTTCAAGATCAGTCATTAACTCACCTATATTCTTCAATCAACTTTTTAAATCCGGGAAGCGCCTTTTTTATCATTTCAGTGCTTACGCAATAACTTATCCTTACATATCCCTCATACCCGAAATCATCTCCCGGCACTATCAGAATTTCATACTTTTTCGCTCTCTCACAAAAAGCGTTTGCGTCTTTTTCCGGTGATTTGACAAACAAATAGAACGCGCCGTCCGGTCTTACCGCGGTGTAACCGTATTCTGTCAGTGCGCTGTATAAAAGATTTCTGTTTTTATCATATACAGATATATCTGAAGTCTTACCCAATACTTCTTTTATTGTGTACTGCAAAAGACTCGGAGCGCAGACATATCCCAATGCCCTGCCTGCTCCGCACACTGCCGCATACAAATCTTCACAACCCGACGCATCGGGCGATACAAAAATATAACCTATTCTTTCCCCTGGCAGTGATAGTGATTTGCTGAACGAATAACATACCACCGTATTTTTATAAAAATCAGGGATATACGGCACTTCAATTCCGCCGTAAACCAACTCGCGGTAAGGCTCGTCCGCGATAATATAGATTTCACTTCCGAATTCCCTCGATTTTTCTGTCAGCAGTTCTGATAACTTAGTTATTGTCTCGGCGCTTAACACCGCGCCGCTGGGATTGTTCGGCGAATTAATAATTATTGCTTTTGTCTTGGCGCATATTATACCGCCAAGTGCTTCAAAATCAATCTGAAAATCAGCTTCACGGCATTTCACGGTCTTAACAGCGGCGCCTGCCTTTTCGGCGAAAACGGTATACTCAGGAAAAAACGGAGCCAACAGTATAACCTCATCACCCTCTACAATAAGTGCATTAAGGGTTATTGCAAGAGAAGCTGCCGCGCCGCATGTCATATAAATCAGTTCAGGTCTTGCGCCAGCCGAAAAACGCTTGTTTATATCGTCTGCTATGGCTTTTCTTACACCGGCATCACCCTGAGCCGAAGTATAGCCGTGAAGTTCAACAGAAGGTTTGTTCTTTATAAGTTCAGACATTGTCCTGTTAACTTCGTCAGGCGCCGGAATACTCGGATTTCCGAGACTGAAATCGAATACATTGTCGGCTCCTATCTGACTTTTGCGAACATTACCGTATTCGAATATCTCCCTTATAACCGAACGTTTTTTCCCCAGACTTACCATTTTTTCGGAAAACATACCAAAAATCCTTTCTGTCAATAAGTTTACATCAAAAAACCCGC
This sequence comes from uncultured Clostridia bacterium, assembly GCA_944384855.1. Lineage (GTDB taxonomy): Bacteria > Bacillota > Clostridia > Oscillospirales > Acutalibacteraceae > UBA737. The sequence continues at coordinate 29,966 of CALWUY010000053.1, forward strand.
AACTCGTATACTTAAAAGTACGACGAATGCGGGCTGACCGTTTATAAGTTAAAACTTAGTTTTAACAGTGTGCGGACAGTCCGTGTTTATAAAGTAAAAAAACTGTATACTGAAATTAAACATATAAACTGCCCTCCCATAAAAGTTCTATACTATTTTACTCCTGACGGTATATTTTGTCAACAGTAATTTTACACAAAACTTTAACAGTTTAAAGCACAAAATATGTATTTTACTGTATCTCGAGCTCTTTTATCGAGCGCAGCTGATAATCTACATTTTTCAGCAGGTTTCTCTTTTTTAGCGCGGCTGCCGCGCCTTTTACAACACTGTAGGCAGGGTTGTCAAGACAGTGCACCTTAATCCCGAGATAATCCGACATTCTGTCCGCCAGACCCGTAAGCTGAGATCCTCCTCCCGTAAGATACATTCCGTCGTTTATTATATCTGCCACGAGGTCAGGATTTGTTTTATTAAGTACCATCCTTATACCGTTGCAAATACTGTCAACCGTATCAATGATAGCATCGTAAACCTCAGAACTTGATATCTCGAAGCTTTCAGGCAATCCCGTAAATACATTTCTGCCTTTTGCAAGCACCGCAACTTCAATATCCCGCTTTACTGCCGCGCCTATTTTTATCTTGACAGACTCGGCAGTCAGCGGACCTATTTCAATATTATACTCTTTCCTCACATATCTGATTATCTGTGCGTCAAAATCAAGCGAAGCCGTCTTCATTGAATCACATTCGACAATTCCTCCCATAGAAATTACCGCAATATCGGTAGTGCCCGCACCTACGTCTACAATCAAGGTACCGTACGGTACTGAAAAATCAAGCCCCAAACCAAACGCTATCGCGAGCGGTCCTTCTATTACGGATATATTTCTGCCTCCTGCGGCTTCTACCACATTTGCGAGCGAATGATGCTGAAGTTCAGTAAGTCCGCACGGCAATGTCGCCATAATTCTCGGGCGCATCAGTTTATTTCCGAACGCCGCCTGCATATAATTTTTCAGCATCGCCTCTGCGATATCGTAATCCGATATTACTCCGTGTTCAATGGGACTTATACAGGTAAGACTCTCCGGAGTTCTGCCTAATGTCTGCTTTGCCTTTTCACCGAAATATTTCGGTTCCCATGTATCTGCATCAACCGTTACAGCGTTAGGCATTTCAAAAACGATTTTCGAACTCGAAAAAATTACTGTCTTTGAAGTGCCCAAATCTATTCCAATGTCAGTTGCCATTATTCTTTTCCTCTTTCTTTTTGTTATAAGTTATCAGTCCCGCAATACAGCACACCGAGCCGGCACCTGCTGCAAACAACTGCTTCGAACACTCGTCAAAAGTAGCACCGGTAGTTTTAATATCATCAACAAGCAGAATATTCTTGCCGTCTAACCTCACGTCACAGAAATATTTGCCTTTAATGTTTTGAAATCTGTCCTTTCTCGAAAGCTTGTGCTGTGTTTTCCTGCGGTCGCGGCTGCACCCGAGCATACCGACGCCTAACGGGATTTTTAAAATTCCTGATAATTCTTTTGCTAAAATATAGCTTTGATTGTAACCTCTGCGCAAAGCTCTGATCCTCGTCATCGGCACATACGCAATGTAATCAAACTTCCTGTCCGCATAACGCTGACTTACCATCAATGCCATCTGCTCGGCAAAATAACGTGCGAGACGTTCTTTATGCCTGAACTTGAAAGCATACATCGCTTTCTTTGCAATACCGTCATTTCTGAACGCCGCTGCGCAGGCGTCAAAATGAAATATGTATTTTCCGCATTCACAAAGCTTTTTAGGCAAACCGCATTTGCGGCATATCTTATCAGCATGGCAATGTTCAAGCATTTCAAAGCAGTAATCGCAAAAATATTCGTCTCCGTCCAAAACCTGACCGCAACCGGCACAGATGTTAGGAAAAATTGCCGATATTACCGCTTTAACAATATTCACTGTTTTCTCCTCGCTTCAAAAATTCCCTGAGCATTGTATATCTGAGCGTCTTGCGGTCATTTTCGGCCATTTCATTCCAAATCTTTTCTTTGCCTACAATTATAAGCATTTTTTTAGCCCGGGTTACCGCTGTATACAGCAAATTCCTGTATTTTAGTTTTTCAGGCACATCTATTAACGGAATTATAACATACTCATATTCGCTTCCCTGCGATTTATGTACGGTTATGGCATACGCCAGCTCAAGCTGACCGAAATCCTCAGAAAAATAGGTCGCTACACGGTCATCGTATCTTACCTTAATAATACCTGCTCGCGTATCTATATCCGTAATAAATCCTACGTCACCGTTGAAAATTCCGTTTCCGAATTCTCCGTTGTCTTTCCTGTACTGCAAGTCATAATTGTTTTTTATCTGCATCACTTTATCTCCGACGCGAAGATAAAAACCCTTATATGTTAACTGCGGCATACCTTTTTTATAAGGATTCAGTTTTTCCTGCAAAATATTATTGAGATTGACGGTTCCGGTATCCAGCTTTTTTGACGGACATAATATCTGAATGTCATTTACCGAATTTATACCGTATGCCTCCGGAAGCCTTTCCGTCACTAAATCCAATACTGTATTGAGCGCTGAATGCCTGTCCGCTCTGCTCAAAAAGAAACAGTCGGAATTCTTATCGCTGAAATCCGCCCGTTCATTATTGATTAAAGCGTGGGCATTTGATACTATTTTGCTCTTGGCGGCCTGTCTGAAAACTTTTTTCAGCCTTATTGAAGGGAATTTGTCAGAGGCCAGTATATCTCCTAATACGTTTCCGGCCCCTATGCTGGGCAGCTGATCGGAATCTCCCACAAGTATTATCCTGCAGGAAAGCTTTAAAGCTTTGAGCAGATCACAGAATAAAAGCGAATCTATCATTGAAGCTTCATCTATAATTATAACATCGCAGGTTAAAGGATTTTTTTCATTGCGTGAAAAATTTCTTTGTTCTCCTTCGCCCCACTCAACTTCCAGCAGCCTGTGTATCGTTTTTGCCTCCCGGCCGGTAAGCTCGGTCATGCGTTTAGCAGCCCTTCCCGTAGGCGCGGCAAGTTCAATTTCAAAATCCCTGCCTTCAAAAAGTTTTATTATTGCATTGAGTGTCGTGGTCTTGCCGGTACCCGGTCCTCCGGTCAAAACCAGAATCCCGCCGGAAAACGCCTCGTAAACCGCGCTGCGCTGAAGCTGCTCGAACTTTATATTAAGTATGTTTTCCACATTCTCTATTTCCAGCTCGTCCACTGTGACTGTCCTGCCAATATGCTGTTTTACCGAAAGCAGCCTTGAGGCAATATATCTTTCCGCCGCATAATACCGGCTTAATGAAATAAATTCATCTTCACCGATTACAGTACTTTCCAGCCTGAAACAATCAATCAGTCTGTCACATGTGTCATTCACCAAATCAATACCGCATCCAAGCATTTTTGCCGTAACTTCCGTGAGTTTATTTCTGGGAAGACAGGTATGCCCGTTGGATAAGTTTCTCCTCAAAACATATTCTATTCCTGCCGCTATTCGATGTTCGCTTTCAGGCGGGAAATTAAGGTCATAAGCCATCTCTTCCGCAGTCTCAAAAGCAAATTCCAAACCTTCTTCACAAAGTATGTATGGATTGGCTCGTATCAGTTTCAACGCCTGCATCCCCAACCGTTTGTACACTTTAAGACATCTGTCGGGAGATATCCTGTATTTTGACAGCAGCATTATAATTTCCCTGATTCCATACTGCTTTTTGTATTCCTCGCTTATCGTAAGGGCCTTTTGCATAGAAATTCCTTTTATGACGGTGAGTTCTTCGGGTTTTTCGGCAATAATATTCAAAGTTTCCTCTCCGAATCGTTCTACAAGCTTAACCGCCGTTGCCGGGCCTATTCCTTTTATTGCCCCCGCAGATAAATATCTGAGTATGTCGGCAGCGCTCTCAGGTACACGCTTTTCAAAATGCGTTACCGCAAACTGATTTCCGTACATCTGATGAACCGTATAATTTCCGTAAAAATCAGCTGTTTCACCCTCATTCAAATAAGGCAGTACTCCCACTATAGTAACGTTTTCTTTATCAGTTTTAACCATGGCTACGGTATATCCGTTAGACTCATTCCTGTAGGTGATAGTATCTACCATACCTGTAATCATATCGCTGCCTGCAGCGCTGACTTGCATATACCGCACCTCCCGAATTATTGTGTTTCTAAATTAAATCTAAGTATTCCTTTAATTCCTCTGCCGTACAAAAAATAAAGCCCCTGCTTTCAGCGGCAATTCTGCATTCGGCTGAATTTTCATCGTCCAAAAACGAACTCAAAAAAATCAAATTGGCACCGCTGCTTTTTCCATGCCATGTATACTTTTCTATTTCATAAAACATCTGGCTTAACGGATTGTCGTTCGTTAGAATAATTGTTTTGTAACATATTACCGGATCAGACGGTTTCAATATATACATTTTAAATATATGTAAAAGTTCCGCCAAACCTAACATTGCCGGTATTAAAAACAAAAACGCTAAAATTATCTCAACCATATACATTCCTCCCATACATTATATGCTTGAAACAGTACATGGTTATATAAATAATGTTCGGGCGGCTTTAAGCCGCCCTCATTTTACTCTATTGCAATGTTACGGTTGTTGTGTATTTACCGATAGCCCATACGTTATCATAATTTTTAAAACTGATATTTACATCTGCCGTAAATACCCCTTCCGCCTTATCTGTAAGATCAATCTGTGCGTATATGTCTGTATCCTTCAGTTTGTTTACAGAAGCGCGAGGACCGAAAACCGTAACATTTGCTATGGTACTCGGCGCAGAGGCTTTTAATCCGGTACCGATACCGCTATACCTGATTTCTTTAACTGTAAAGGTCTTTGTAATATATCCATCGGTATTTACAGTAACTTTAAAGTTCTCTATATTTTCGAGTATTCGTACTCCTTCCGGCAGTTTCGCGGAAACGTCAAAATTCCCCGAATCAGATGTAACAGTAGTAATATCAATCGCCGAAAGCTCGACCTCAGATGTTTTATCTACTGTTTCCGGTGTTCCGATAACAGTTACCGTTTTGTGGTCAACGCTCACTGAAACAGAATCAATATTAAATTCCTCAGGTGTGTTGGAAAAATTGACTTTTACAGGTACAATTTTTTTCTTTGAAATAGGTACTGTAACTTTAACCTTTTTCGCGCTTAATGTCAGATTCTCCTGATCGATCTCGTTTCCTTCAGCATCATATAAAAGTATGTCCGCATCAAAACTTTCGCTCTCACTGAGAGTTTTATTTACTACCGCTGAAGCCTTTACCGTTTCAATCTGATTAATGACTGTACGCGGACCTGTAATAGTTACGGTATCGCTTTCGGTTCCGCTGACCACGCTGGTTTCTGCAATCAGGCCTTTGGCCGCCACCGCACCTTCAGCGCTTGCAATAATAGTGAATTCCTTTGTATCTACATAATCAAAATCTACCTTCAATACCGTAGGCGTAATACTTAATACCTCATATTCCTGAGAATTAACAGCCGCCGTAGTTGCAACAAGCAGATCATAGCTTCCCGGAGCATCAACTTCCGCGGCAGATGCGTAAAGACTGAAATCGGATGCCGTAAGCGAACTTACAACATAACTCGGACCTCTTACCGTAACTGTAAAACGCTGCTCGGAAATATCTCCGATAATATTCATATTATTTTCCGCCGCAAATGTATTTTCAAGATTGACATTTACCGGTATATCTGAAAAGGTACGCTGTATAGTAGGTTTTTGGTTTATTATTATTACCAGCCAAAGCACAAAAGCCATCAGAATTGAAAAGGGAATTGTAAACTGTTTATTATAAAGCAGTTTTCTTAATGAAAAATTACTTAAAGATTTCATTTTTCTTCGTTATCCTCCCCTTTTTTCTTCTTAAGCGCATTAAAACGTCTTGTAATCACAGAAACAACACCGGTATTCTGAACTTTGTCTGTATTTGCAAGCAGTCTGGTAAGCTCTGCTCCTGCCGACACTCCGCTGTAATTGCGTGTTATTTCGCCGTTAACAACAATAGAAATCGTTCCTGTTTCCTCAGATACAACAATCACTACTGCATCCGAGTTTTCAGTCATACCTATTGCCGCCCTGTGCCGTGTACCGAGCTGTGTACTCAGATCTTCTCGCTGAGTGAGAGGAAGTATGCAGCCCGCGGCATACAGCCTTGAATCCCTGACGATCAAAGCGCCGTCATGCAGCGGCGATTTTGGGAAAAATATATTATTTATCATAGAAGGCGATGCCTCAGCATCTATAACAGTACCGGTATCTACTATATCTCCCAGCTGGGTCTTGCGCTCGAAAACAATTAGTGCGCCTATCTTCTTTTCCTGCATGGTAGAAACTGCTTTGCTTACAGCATCTATACATTTTGTCATATCATTTTCTTCAGTGCCGAGTATCTGACCCCTGCTGAAATTAGTATGACCGACCTTTTCGAGTATTCTGCGCAGTTCCGGCTGAAAAATAACAGCCGCCGCAATTATCAACGAATCCATTACTTTTGAAAGCGCCCAATTAAGTGTAGCAAGTTCCCACCAATCAGATATAAAGTATATCACCAACAAAATGAGTATACCTTTAACCAGCTGTCCTGCACGCGATTCGCGCAGAAAACTTATGCCCTTATAAATGATATAAGCCATAATCAATATATCAATTATATCAAAGGGTATTCTTATACTGGAAATAGCATATAATATCTGATTCCAAACTGCATAAATTGCGTTAAAAATACTGCTCACTTTCAAACTTCCTTCACGTACAGTTTTACATAATATATTCTACCACAACTGTTATTTTCATTCAATAGCTATTTTCTATTTTTTAAAGTTTTTTTCGTTTTTAAAAAGTCTCAATAACGTGTTGATTTCCTGAGGAGTATTAAAGGCAGCCGGAGATACTCTTACCGTACCTTTTTCGATAGTTCCCATATATTCGTGGGCTATCGGCGCGCAATGCAATCCTCCCCTGACCGCCACCCCGTAGTCAGATAATTTTTCAGAAAAACTTATACTGTCTGTACCTGTGTAATTAAAAGACAAAACGGGCGCATAACTTCCGAGCATGGGCTCAGGAGTATAAAGAATCACGTTTTTATCTTCTTTGAGCGCAGAATACAGCTGCTTTATCAACGTCATTTCATGGCGGTAAATTTTGTTGATGCCTGTATTCTTAACATAATCCATCGCCGCTGAAGCGCCTATTATGACCGGCACGTTTATTGTACCGCTTTCATATTTTTCAGGTGAAAATTCCGGCTGCACAAGTTCTCTTGAATTTGTTCCGGTTCCGCCCTGTATCAAAGTATTGGGAATATTTTTTTCGCTTATAAGTATTCCGCATCCCATAGGGGCGTACAGTCCTTTATGCGGTGCTACGCATAAAAAATCAATATTCATCTGCTGCATATCAATCGGAATTATACCTGAAATCTGCGCCGCATCAACTCCGAATAGTATTCCCCTTTTTCTGCATAATTTGCCTATATCGGCAACCGGAAGCATTTTTCCGAACACATTCGATGCTCCCGTACAAAAAATCATTCTGGTGTTAGGTCTGATTTTGTTTTCAAAATTTTTTACGGTTTCCGAATCATCATATAAAGATACATCGGCAATATCGTATGATATCCCCGTATTTATAAGCGGACGCATCACCGCGTTATGCTCCATTGAGGATACTATTATGTGATCTCCCTTTTTTAATACGCCTTTCAGCACATAATTTATCGCATGGGTGCAGTTTAAAGTAAAAATTACTTTTTCCGGACCGGACGCGCCGAAAAATTCCGCAGTTTTTTCTCTTACTCTGTAAACCGCATCGGCAGTTTTTACCGAAAGTCTATGTCCGCTTCTGCCGGGATTTGCGCTGTATTCTTTCAAAGATTTCGCAACCGCTTCGATAACCGTTGAAGGCTTTTTTCCGGTGGTGGCCGCATTATCAAAATATATCACTGTCTGACCTCCTTAAAAGCTTATTCAGTATAAAAGGGCGTTTTTACCGCCCTTTTTTATTCTTCATTAATTTCAAGTATTTTGATTCCGGCCTTTTTTAACAGTTCCAATGCTCTGTCAATATCATTTTCAATTATTATCGCATATCCGCAACCCGAACTGCCTTTGCCGGACAAAATTCTGTCAACTTTTGCCTTATAGCCGTTTCTTTTTAATATATCTTTTCCTTTTATTGCATAGGTCACGGTTCCCGTAGTAATTATATACCTTTTCATTTGGGTCACTCCGAAGCAAGCAAAGATATACTGATTTTCTTGCTATAGTACATTGTATGAGAAAAAATAAATTGTGATATTATAAGCGCGGCATGTTCCGAATTCAAATTTTGAATATTTCAGCACATTTATGACATTACCGGTGCATATATATGCAAAAACAGTTGACTTTTGGCTTTTTAAATGATATACTGTTCTAGCAAAAACATTATATTAGGTATTAAAAATATTATTGGGAGTGTTTTTATGAAAACAATTAAAAAATTATTTTGCCTATTGACAATAATGTGTCTGGTATTTGCCTGCGCAGCCTGCGGTTCAAGCAGTGACGATACACTTGTAATGGGTACAAATGCTGCTTTCCCGCCATACGAATTTGTCGACGATGACGGAAATATTGTAGGTATTGACGCTGAAATTGCACAGGCCGTTGCGGATAAACTCGGCAAGAAACTTGAAATCAAGGATATGGAATTCGACTCACTTCTTACCGCGGTTCAGTCCGGAAGCATTGATTTTGCCCTTGCGGGTATGACTGTAGACGAAGAGCGCAAGTTGACGGTTGATTTTTCAGACACTTACGCTACCGGAGTTCAGGTTATAATTGTTCCTGAAAATTCCGCCATAGCCACAGTTGATGATCTTACCGGCAAAAAAATAGGCGTTCAGGCAGGCACTACCGGAGACATCTACTGCACAGATGATTACGGTCAGGATATGGTAAAACAGTTCAATAACGGAGCTCTTGCGGTTGCCGCTTTGAAAAACGGTCAGGTCGACTGCGTTGTAATCGACAATGAACCCGCTAAAAACTTTGTTAAAGCAAACGAAGGTCTTAAAATTCTTGACACTGAATATGCCGTTGAAGATTATGCCGCAGCTATCTCAAAAGAGAATAAAGAGCTTCAGGAAGATTTCAACAAAGCGCTGAACGAACTCAAAGAAGAAGGAAAAATTCAGGAAATTATAGATAAATACATTACAGCAGAATAATTCAAATTCAAATCGGCTTTCTTGGCAGGGCGGCAATGCCGCCCTGTAAGTATATATATTAAAAAGTATTGTGGGTGAAACTTTGAATATAATTTCTTTTACCGAATGGTTGTCCGGAGCACCCGGCTGGCTGCAAAGCTGTCCTGATTGGATACAAAATTTTATTTTCCAATGTTATCAAACCTTCATATATGCGGACAGATGGAAATTTTTTCTAAGCGGACTTGAAATTACTTTTATAGTAACCATAGGCGCCCTGCTGCTTGGTGTAATCATAGGTCTGCTGCTCGCGGTAATAAGAACTTCACATGATTTAAGCGTTCAAAAGCCTAATGTGATTTTAAGAATACTCAACGCCTTTGCTAATCTGTATCTTACAGTAATACGCGGAACTCCGATGATGGTTCAGCTGCTTATCATGGGCTTCGTAATCATGGTGCCTAAGACCGATACCGGCACTGTCGTGTGCGGTATAATAACACTCGGTATAAATTCCGGCGCTTATGTTGCCGAAATTGCCAGATCCGGAATAATGTCCATTGACCGCGGTCAGATGGAAGCAGGGCGTTCACTCGGATTCAATTATGTGCAGACTATGTGGAATTTTATAATACCACAGGCTTTCAAAAACATACTTCCCGCTTTATGCAATGAAATGATTACACTGCTGAAAGACACCTCTCTGGTTTCGGTTATAGCGTTGAGAGATGTTACCAAACAGGCACAGAATATCGTCAGCATAACCTATCAGGCTTATGTTCCCTACATAAGTCTGGCAGTAATATACTTAATAATTGTAATAATCCTCACCAAGTTATTGGGTATCCTGGAAAGGAGGCTTCGTAACAGTGATCACTGATAAAACACTTATAAAAGTCGACGGTCTTAAGAAAAGCTTTAAGGATATTGAAGTTCTAAAAGGAATAAACCTTGAAATCAAGCAGGGTGAGGTTGTCGTAATCATAGGACCTTCAGGCTGCGGAAAATCCACCTTTCTTCGGACGCTTAACCTGCTTGAACGTCCTACTTCCGGCACCATTAACTTTGACGGAGTAAATATTACCGATCCGAATACTGATATCAATCTTCACCGTCAGAAAATCGGTATGGTGTTTCAGCATTTTAATCTTTTTCCACATATGACAGTACTTAAAAATATGACCATTGCCCCTGTTAAGCTGTCAAAGCTGTCAAAAACAGAAGCCGAAGAACGGGCAATGAAATTACTTGACCGAGTAGGTCTTGCCGACCGTGCCCTTTCTTACCCCTCTCAGCTGTCAGGCGGACAGAAACAGCGTGTAGCAATAGTTCGTGCTCTCGCTATGCAGCCGGAAGTCATGCTGTTTGACGAACCTACCTCTGCCTTAGACCCTGAAATGGTAGGAGAGGTTCTTGATGTAATGAAATCTCTCGCAAAAGACGGCATGACAATGGCTATCGTAACTCATGAAATGGGATTTGCAAAAGAAGTTGCAGACAGAGTGCTTTTTATCGACCAGGGAATAATTATGGAACAGGGGTCTCCTGCGGAAGTATTCGGAAATCCGAAAAGTCCGCGGCTCAAAGACTTTTTAAGCAAAGTGATTTCCTGAATAAAACAGATTAAACATAAAAAAGCGCTGTACAAAACAAATTGTACGCGCTTTTTTATTTTCATAATACGTGCCCTTGTTTTTCTATTAAATAAGGGCACGTATTGTGTTTTATGTAAATTAATTTATATATTAATATATAACCATGAAAGTAGAATCCGGATTATTTAAATCCCCTGTTTTTCAAATATCCTACATAGATATCGGGATTTGTATCAACCAAAACAGTTTCTTTGCCTATTACAGATATCTCGCTCCACGGGATAACAATATCGTCTTCCCTGCCCAGAATTCCGAAAAGTCTGAGTCTGCCCGGGATAACTATCGACTGCAAATTTCCGTTGGAAGTATCGATTTCAACATCTGAAACATAACCGAAAACGCAACCGTTTTTTACACAGACAACCTGCTTGTTTTTTAACTCTGTCATTCTGCAATACATATTATCACCGATATAAATATATGCACAATCACCGAATAATATTAATAATTAAAAATAAGTTCATCATCCTCGCCGCTGTCGTCATTGCCGTCATCATCGTCATTATTATCGTCATCATTATTTTCATCATCTGACTCTATCTCAATACCGAGATCACGGCGTTTTTGGATGTCCTCATCCGGATGTTCAAGATAATACGGATCTATTATGTATTTTTTGATTGTCGGAAATGTGAAATACTGTATAAGCAAAAATTTAAAGGACGGATACGTAAGTATATACAGCATAGCAAGTACTGTTGACACCAGAACGAAAGCATTTATAGATATATTAAAAGCTAAAATCAAAATAAGAATATTAATTACGTATACAAGCCCAAGACACAGCAGACATAGAAAATTTTTGAACAAGCTTATAAATGCGAATTTATAGCTGTTCTTATATATCTGTTTTAAAGAAAATTTGAAGGTTATCATAAGCGTCCAGATATACATATTCATCATTGTGAATATCAGCAGCGCGGAAAGCGTAATCCCCAAACCGATTGTAGACATAATGCCATCTGAACTGAAATAAAAATAAGCTGCAAACAACAGGCAAATATATATCACCGCGTTTAATATACCTGCGGGAAGTGCCTGTTTCCAATTCTTTTTGACTGTCTCAAAAAAGTCGCTGAGACCAAAAGAATGCTTATCCCTTGCTGTATTTCTGGTAACATGAGTTATACCCACTGCCGAAAGACCGTTTGTCAAAATCGGAAGTGAAATTAACGTATAAACCAAATTTATAGTGATAAACTTCCAAAAGTTACGGAAAAAGGTTTCAAAAAAAACAATAAACGCTTTTTTCTTGGGAGCATTTTTATCTATTCCCGGACCTTCTTTTTCAAAATTAAAAAAACCAAATATTCCTGCCATAATTTACCTCTGCTTTTTTTCTTTCCTGTATACAAATTTTTCGCCGATTGAAATATTTTTGAACCCCAAAAAGTATGATATAAAAGATACAATAGGAATTACCAGCTGAACTGCCGCAAGCGCCAAAAAATTCCATGCTGAAAGCTCACCGAAAGCCACAGCGTGACCGTCCGCTATATCAATAAACCCGTACAAAGATGAATTCATCAGCTTGTAAATAGCAGTCGGAACACCGGACGTTAAACTGTCCTTAGTCACAAAAAGGAACACCAGCAGCAAAACAGCAGGAATAATAGCAAACAATCCTATTTTAAGACCTTTCAGCGTATCGGCTTCTTTATGCTTGAATTTTACCAAATTGCTGTCCTTGGTGCCTAACTGCCAATTTATCGGATAAACAAAAGAACACAGCAAACAAAATGTCAGAAACTGAGCAACAGCAGTTGAAATAATATTTCCTTTTCTCGAAAGTTCCTTAATAGAATACTCTACAATTTCATAACCCTGCGCCTCATAATCTGCCCGTTTAGTGTCCTCACCCTCATCATACCTGTATGTATATAACGTCTCGGATTGCTCCTCGCCTTCCTTGACTCCGAGAGCGGTATATCCCACTTCCTCAGCAAACAGTCCGTTTGCCAATATACTGACTGAAAGCACGACAATAGCACACATAAAATTAACTAAAATAAGCTTTAAAAAAAGTGAAACGGCAGTTTTTATAACCTCTTTCATCTACACATAATTCCTCACTAAAACTAAAATACACATATTAATATATATTATATTCTATAATAACAAAAAATGCAAGTCATAAAATTATGACCTGCATTTTTAACTATAAAATTAAAATAAGCGCTGCCGCCGCTGCGATCAAAACCCCTGCGATAAGCAGTATTCTTTTCTTACGCAATCGGTAACGTTTTCTCAGTGAGGTTTTGGGAGGAGAACTGTAATTAAATGAAAAAGCACTTGCAGCTTTCCGCAACTGTTTTGCACTCAAATTACCGTATTCCGGAGTAACATAAAAAACTATTTTTTCAAATAAGCGGCTGCCTGTATTATTTACCTCGATTACTGTTTTGTTTACACCTTTTACCATTTTTTTACCCCTTTGTTTATTTCTGTAAATAGTGTAGACAAAAAAGCAATAAGTTATTCAGTTGACATAAAAATGTGGATAACTCGGTGGAAAACACTGATAAATCCGCTTTTTATGCAGGTTCAGACTATCAACCGTCTGAATTTATTGTCGAATTATGTAAATTAATGTTAAATAAACTAACATCAGGTTCATAAGAAAATGACATATACTGTCCGTTTTTCGGATGATAAAACCCAACTCTGCAGGACCATAAACATATACTCTTTAAATCGTCACAGGCTCCGTATTTTCTGTCTCCCGCAACAGGATGCTTACGGCTCGCAAACTGAACTCGGATTTGATGGGTCCTGCCGGTATGCAACAAAACTTTGACCAATGCATATTCATTACCCGATACATTAAAAACTTTAAGTACCTCATATTCGAGTACCGCTTCTTTTACACCCCTGCGTTTGCGTTTTACTATATATGATTTATTCACCCTGCCGTCTTTAAATAATAAATCTCTCATTTCTCCGCGGTACGGCTCCGGTACAGCATGAACAACAGTCATATATTCCTTTTTAAAACGTCCTTCCGAAATATCACGGCAAAGTGCTGCGGCAGCGGCGCCGCTTTTTGCGTATACCATTACCCCTGATACTTCCCTGTCAAGCCGGTGCAGCGGATATATTTTACATCCGCAATGCTGTTCAAGCAAAGAAACCATATTCGGCTTTCCGTCCGCCGATTCCTGAGACAAAATACCGATAGGCTTTATGCATACTATAACAGACTCATCCTCAAATAAATACTTCATACTAATTTCTGTACATGGTGCTTTCTTTACTTCCTGCGGCGGCAAAATCCTTACCGAATATTGTCTCGAAAAGCATATCTGCAAACAGATTGTGCATTTCCTTTGTGGGATGGTTAATGCGGTTTGCCAACAGCATAGTTATATCCTCGCCCGCAGCTTGCAGTTTTTTCCATTCGGAATAACAGTCACATATTGCGACCTTGCATTCCTTCGCTGTCTTTACGGCTTCGCTGATATACCTGTCCATTCTTCCGCTGTTCTGCATTTCGGCGGTTATTAAAGAGTATTTTTTGTATTGCTCTTCGGTATCGTCGGCAGAATAGGTGTTAAGCATATTAGGAGTCATAAATATTACATCTATACCGTTTTGTGTACAGATGTCAAAAATTTTTCTTAATGATTCAGTGTACTCTTCCAGTCCGCCGTTTACGTCGTTCAGCCCGAAACAGACTATACATAAATCCGGATGATGTGATATCATATCTCTGTCCAGTCTTTGCAGCGACTGATTTGCGCTTGTTCCGCCTATTGCGGAATTTATAATATTGACCGGCGTATAATTTCTTACGCTGTAAATTTTATCCTGCAGCTTTTTCCAGTATACTGCGTCATAGTCTATTATATCGTGATCAAAACAGCCGTGCGAAACGCTGTCGCCGAAAATGACAATATTTATAGCGCCGTAATTATTTAGCTTTTCAAAATCAAAACCCATTTTTTCCTTAATTTTCATTTTTCTTACCTCTGACTTTTAAAATACATATAAAGCTGGCATTTTATCATACCGTTATAAAGCTTTCTGCGTTTATCAGCAGTTCTGCCGAAAAATTTTTCAAACTCATCGTGCGGGCTTATGATAAAATATTTCTGGCCCTGACCTGTAATAAACCTATTTCCCATGACTGCATATAATTTTTCCGCTTCTCTTACGTCAAGCAGCCTTTCCCCGTAAGGCGGGTTAGTAACTGTTATACATCTTTCATTTGCCGGCGTAAAATTCCTGATATCTTTTACAGACGCCTCAACATACTTCTCCACGCCGGCTTTCCTGGCATTCGCAAGCGTCAGTTCCACACAGTCAGGATCAATATCATACCCGTGCGCTTTAAAATCTATGTTTTTCCGTATAAGATCCTGCGCTCTGGTACGTTCCTCACGCCAGATTCTGCCGTCTAAAAATCCGAATCTTTCCGCCGCAAAACTGCGCCTCAGACCCGGAGCAATATTAGCAGCCATAAGCGCCGATTCAATCAGCAATGTACCGCTGCCGCAAAAAGGATCATAAAACACCGTGTCTGGATATATTCTCGCCAAATCGCACATTGCCGCGCCGAGCGTTTCCTTAAGGGGAGCCGTATTTGAATTTCTGCGGTATCCCCGCTTGTGAAGTCCCTCTCCGCTTGTGTCGATCATCATTGTGACTTTATTCTTGTGTATTGAAAACCGTATTTTGTATTCAGGACCGGTTTCGCTGAAATAACTGATTCCGTATTTCTGCTTTAATCTTTCCACGATGGCTTTTTTTATTATTGACTGACAATCAGGTATGCTGAACAGCTTAGAGTCAACACTCCAGCCCTTTACCGGAAAAGCGTCTTCCTTACCGATATAGTTTTCCCACGGTAATGACTTCACACCGTCAAACAATTCTGTAAATGTAAGCGCTGTAAATTCACCGGCATTTATCATTATTCGCTCACAAAATCTTGAACATATATTCGCGCGCGCCAGCATATTGCCGTCACCCGACAGCAATATGCGGCCGTTATCAGCCCTTACATCCTCGAATCCCATTCTCCTGAATTCATCAGCCGCCACACCTTCAACACCGAAAAGGCATGTAGCTACCAAATCGTAATTTTCCATTGTTATACCTCGCAGGATAAATGTCTTGTAACGTGACAGCCTATATTCACCGCCACAGGCAATCCGGCGATATGGGTCGGAGCTGTTTCAATATTGACAGCCAGAGCCGTAGTGTTTCCGCCGAAACCCTGAGGGCCTATATTAAGTCCGTTTATCTTTTCGAGAAGCTCTTGTTCCATTGCGCTGTAATATTCATCATGATTTCTGATATCGGTTCTCCGGCAAAGCGCTGTTTTTGAGAGCAGGGCACACTGCTCAAAATCTCCTCCTATGCCTACTCCTACTACTATCGGAGGACACGGATTGTTGGAAGCTTTTTTTACTATCTCAATGACTGCGTCAATAACTCCCTGCCTTCCGTCAGCAGGTTTCAGCATTTTTATTCCGCTCATATTCTCACTTCCGAAGCCCTTCGGCGCAACTGTAATCTTTACCTTGTCTCCCGCAACTATCCTCGTATGAATTACAGCAGGAGTATTATCATTGGTATTTTCCCTCTTGAGAGGATCGGAGACTACCGATTTCCTGAGCAGTCCTTTTTCGTATCCGCTGCGCACACCGGAGTTGACTGCGTCCGCAAGTAATCCTTCTGTGAAATGAACGTCCTGTCCGATTTCCAGAAACACTACCGCCATACCGGTATCCTGACATATCGGTAAATCATACTCGGCGGCCGCTTCTAAATTCTTTTTTAAATCGCACAATACCGATTTCGCTACCGAATTATTTTCATGACCTATTGAATCTGTAATCTTTGATACTATATCTTCCGGAAGCTGCTTATTAGCTTTTATGCAAAGCTCTGCTATAATATCCGAAATTTGTTTGCATGATATTTCCCTGATCATTTTTATAACTCCGTTCAAAATAAAAAGGCGGAATACCCTTTCGGGCGGCTCCGCCGATAAAATTATCTCATTGCTCCACGCTTGGAACGCTTTACTTCAGGATTCTTGCGTTTTAAGTCGGAAAATTTTTCGTCACTTGTGGCTTTGAAACGGCTCATCATTTCTTCAAAATTGGCCGGTTCTGCCTTTTTGGGCATCCAGGTGTATGAACCGTCCGGCTTAGGCGGGACTGTAGGTTTCTTATCCCGGCGCTCCCGGCGTTCATCGCCGCTGTCACTGTCAATTGCACCCCGTATGCTTAAAGATATTTTTCCGTCATCCGAAATGCTTAAAACTTTCATTTTAACCACATCGTTAATTTTGACATATTCATTTATATCATTTACATAAGAACGCGCGACCTCAGATATATGTACCAAACCTGATTTTCCTTCACCTAAATCAGCAAATACTCCGAAATTCGTTATACCGGTAATCTTACCTTCTACAATCTGTCCTACATTTAAGTCCATAAAAAAATGAAATCCTCCTAAACCCATTTGAATATATAAAATTATAATTTTTAATTACCTGATATGTCAATGAAAATCTGCTCATCAGAGTATATATAACCAAGGCGCTCCCTCGCGGCCTTCTCGATTATCTTTTCGTCCGAATCGGATTCAAGCATAGACTTTAGCTCTTCTATATCATTGATTTCCTGGTTATACTGTTCTTTTAAAGTATCCCGCTCATTTTTACTGTCTGACAAAACATTCCAAAGGGATCCCAGAGTAACAGTCATATATGCGCAAACACCTAAAATCAAAAGACGCAGTATGATACTTTTCTGTTTTTTTGGCTTACGTTTCATAAAACTTTAACTCCGTCTATTAATTATAATAAGCCACCTGCTTATATATAAATACAGTATACAACAAACATTATTGGTTTTTCAAGAGTTTTTTAAAACAATTTAAACTTTTAACTGAAATTTCTTTGAAAAATAAATAAATTTTTCCTGTAAATACAGAAATAAACAAGAAAATTTTATTAATCAATCTTTTCAAAAAGCTGTACACCTTTTTGAATACCGAGAAAATCAATACAAATAGTTTTAAAAACAGTTTTGAAACTGAAATTCGTATAACTGTAAAACCTACGGCGATTCCGGCAAAAAAATATGCCCTTAGTTCTCCGTTTGTAAGCGCCAGCAAAAAACAGAAAGTTATTGGAAGCAATATTATAAAATATAAGATGTCCTGCATAAATACGGCAAAATCGGAATCAAAGCCGCTTCGCCGCAATGCCCTTAAAAAATCATAAAACACACAAAAACCGCCGCCTAAAATAACAGCACGCAAAAAACCTATTATCTGTAAACTATTACTTATTTCCCACATAACTCACCTGAACAGCCTGGAAAAAAATCCTCCGTCGGATTCCTGTGATGTATAAATCAGCGCATTTATCTTTCCCTCTCCCGAAAGATCTCCGCTTTCTGCCTCGAAACTCAGGATATGAAGCCCTGTACCTTTAACTGCAAGCCGTCCTAACGCAGTATCAAGCATGATTGTTTCTTCATCAAATGATATTACCTGCTTTACACCTGTCAGCATAAGTTTTTTTCTGTCTTCCATTATTACATTATGATTTTTAAGTATAGTCTCTTCCAAACCGAACACTCCAAAATATATTCTCAATTAAAATATATTTTACAGTTACCGTTCTTATTCTTTAAATTATCTTATACATTGCCGAAGCATCGTCTTTTTTTACTGTCTCCGCAACCGAAGTAATCTCAGCTTTAAAATTCCTTGAACCAAATGCTATCTCTATAATATCGCCTGTTTTTACATCGTATGAAGCTCTGGCGGGTTTTCCGTTTACAATTACTCTCCCTGCGTCACAAGCCTCGTTCGCGACGGTTCTGCGCTTTATGATACGCGAAACCTTTAAATATTTGTCTAACCTCATAACTCCTCCAAAATTTAAAGCCGCCCTTTAAGGACGGCTTGTCTATTGCCAATTAATTTACAGAGTCTTTTAAAGCTTTACCTGCTTTGAATACAGGATTCTTAGAAGCAGCAATCTTTATCTTAGCGCCTGTCTGAGGATTAATGCCCTCTCTTGCAGCGCGCTCACGAATTTCAAAAGTACCGAAACCTACAAGCTGGATTTTTTCGCCTGCTTTAAGTTCTGCAGCTACTGTGTCAACAAAAGCGGCAAGAGCCTTCTCTGCATCCTTTTTTGCAATACCTGCCTTTTCGGCAATTGCAGCAACTAATTCTGTTTTGTTCATTTTTCAAAACCCTCCATAATTTTTTTAACGGAAACCGTTAATAATAATGCATATTTATAGCTTTATACTATAATCTACCACATTTTTAATAAAAAATCAATAGATTTTATAAATTTTTTTAAATATTTAAGAAACTAACGGATTATTTTGATTTTTTTGCATGCCGAAAGCACTTTTTCACCCATCGGCAAAGCCAAAATATCGGTTTCATCGAAGCCTTTCAACAAAAACATGCTGATAAAATAAACCGCAGCTGCCAATATTACCGAAATAAATGTCACAGCTCTTGCCTCGGACACAAGACATAAAATGTAAGCTGCAGCCGCACATACAGCCGCCGAAATCAGAGGTTTAAATATATTTTGAAACAGTTTTGTTTCTTTTCCTGTTAATTTTACAACACAAAAACCGTGCAACAAACATATTACAGCAAAACACGCAATTGTGGAATAAACCGAACCGCATATATTTATTTCAGGTATACGGCAAAGTATTATGTTGAGCATTACCTTAACCAATATACCGCAGAATACATTAAATAATGCGGTACGCTGCTTTGATACCGACTGTAAAATACTTGCTAACGGAAAAGAAAATCCGGCAAACACAGCCGCTATTCCGTAACAGCTTAACATTTTGCCTCCGATTTCCGATGATACTGAGCTTCCATACAGCAGGAACATTATTCTTTGTCCTAAAACAATATATCCTATTCCGGCGGGGAATGAAACCAACGCTGAAAGTTTAAACGCAGCTCCTATATTGCTTTGGACGGCAGGCTTATCTTTTTTTACATAACTTTGGGTTATTGCGGGAATTAATCCCACCCCAATAGCTGCTGTAAGAGTGGGTACCAGATTAAACAACGTATATGCTTTGCTTCTTATTCCGTACAGCACAGTCGGCAAAGCAGCATCTGAAAGCACACTGCCTGTCTGCATTTGATATTCGCTTATTAACTCTGAATAATAGCTTTTCAACATACCGTAATTTGCTGTCAAAAGGTCAGAAAGCTGATATCTGACGGTAAGTCCGTCTATCAGAGCAACGACACTGCCGGAAAGCGATGCTGCCACAACCGGAACTGAAATTAAAACCAGCTTTTTTACAATTTCTTTTTCCGATGTCAAACCCGCAGATGTAGCAGATGTATCGGAAATTACATAAAGCTTTCTTCTGTCCGTCTTATATTTTATACTCAAATACATTGCAGAAGCTGCTGTACCTAAAGATATTCCCAGCATCGCAGCAGCCGCCGCGTAGGCAGGATTTCCGTTTAAACGCATTACAGCCAGTGCCAAACCCAAACCTAAAACCAGTTTTCCCAACGCTTCTATTATATTTGAAACCGCAGCGGGCCGCATATCCATGATACCTTCATAATAACCGCGGTAGCATGCAGACCACAAACAGAAAATAATTGTCGGCGATACTGCAAGAAAAGAATATATGCTGTTTCCCGTCTTATCAGTGAAATCAGCAAACGGAAAAATACAGATAACATAAATAATGAAAAATACCGCCGAAAACAGTAAAATTGCTTTTTTTGAAGTTTTTAATGTTTTAAGGGCACCGGAAGTATTGTTTGTTGCAATAAAATTGGAAACAATATTTGAAACGGCTACAGGAAAACCCGAAACAGCAACAAAATATATCGGCGTAAAAATATCATTTGCGGATGAAAAGTATCCGAATCCCAAATCTCCCAGACAATAGTTCGAGGATAACGGTATCTTAAACAGTGCGCTTATTATTTTTACAAGCACCGTTGAAAAAAGCAGAATCAGCGTTCCGTGCTTCAGTTTTCTGGTATCTTCTGTATTGCCGTTAATCATGACATTCAGGATTTTTACTGCTGATTATACAGCGTATAAAGCTTATTATATAATCAGACAGTAAAGTATCGTCTGCAGTATTCATATTCTGATAATCACTTACAGCCTCAGAACCGGCATCGTCAGATATGCGTCTTAAAGAAAAAAACGGTATCCCGGAAAAATCGCACACATAAGCAATAGCTGCCGTCTCCATATCGCAGGACATAGCCCCGAAATCACGTTTCAGCGAATTTCTTAAATCCGAATCGCATATAAACTTATCCCCTGTAACTGCCGTTCCCGATTTAATATCCGTACGTAAACTTTTAAATAAATCAATCAACCCCGCGTCAGCTTGATAAATATATTTCTGCAGCGGTTTTTCACACGGTTTATACCCGATTACCGTAAGGTCAAAATCATGTTCTATAAATTTGTCGCATGCTACAAGCTCTCCGCGCGATACGTTGCTGATTCCTCCGGAAAGCCCGTAGTTGAGGATTATATTACATCCTGTATCAACTAAATGCATGGCTGCTGCTGCCGCATTTACCTTTCCGATTCCGCAGAGAACTGAAATAACCTCAGCACTCTTCTCCCCGCAGTCAATCCGGAACCTATGACCCGTTCTTCCCAAAAAGGTAAATTTATCGTGTTTTCCATTTTCCGCATATTCCCCGAGAGTTTTGTATTCATCAACATCTGCTACTATTATACCTATTTTAAAATTCATCGCCGTCGTTTTTTGCCGCCTCAATTTCGTCGCGCAGTTCCTTTATTTTTTTATTTTTATCTGTGATTTTGTCAATCAAAGACTTGATATCATCTTCGGATACTTCCTCACCGCATTCTTTTTTATAATAAATTTTTCCTAAATTTTCAAAATCAACTTTACGTTTTTTCTTTAAGGCGGCAATATCAAATTTTTGTTTCTGCTCCGTAACAATTTTGTCCGTCTTACTGCAAGCAATATCAATCGCGTCCTTTGCTTTATTTAAAGCATTGTCAAAAAAATCCATAACAAATCCTCCGTCTTTTTTTAAAATTTAACCTATAAATTCTCTTATCAAAGAGTTTTTAGGTACTAAATCCGAATCTATTTCAGAAAATTTTTCTATTGCACCCGCAGTTCTGAGAAAGTATTCATACCCGGGGCTGTCGCCTGTAACTTCATCTTTCAGTTTTAAAAATTCTTTCTTGTAAACACCCGGTTCATACGCCATCAAAGTCTTTATCATGGCATCAGCCGTGCTTTTAAAACAATAAAGATACTTTCGTTCTCCGCTCACTACTCCGTTCCAAAGTTCAAGCGTCTCGTTTGCGTTTGTATCTCTGAAAATACGGTCACGCAGCATTCTGCGCACCAGTCTAATCTGACGGCTTGAAAGCAGCTGCTCACCGTAATCATCTTTAATTGAACAATTAGCGCTTATATAAATTTTGAATATATTCTCACGCGGCGCCAGATCTGTTATCAGCGGATTAAGTGCGTGCAGTCCCTCAACTATAACAATACCGTTATTATTGATATCAATATTTTTGGCATTTAAAATGCTTTTTTTGCTCGTAAAATCGAATTGAGGCAACACAGTCTTGCCAGTGCTTATAATTTCATTAAAACATTTTCTTATAAGTTCTATATTAAGAGCGTTAACCGATTCCAAATCCCTTTTTCCGTCAGGTAAAACCGGAAGATCCTCTGCCGAATAATAAAAATCATCAAGCGATACTACAACCGTAGATTCTCCCAATTCTTCCAGCCTTCCGCAAAGAATATGCGCGGAGGTCGTTTTCCCTGATGCCGAAGGCCCCGCTATTGCTACGATTTTTATTTTATCATTATTTGATATTTCAGCAGCAACGGAATAAATTTCCGTTAAATACTCACTTTCCGCGTTTAAAACCAATGTTTTCGGGTCTTTGGCGGCTTTATTTATTTCTCCAACCGTATTCATCATAAAAAGCTGTTACTCCGTTCTTGCGTAAAATTATTTCGTTGAAACGATCTATATATTCATACGGATACTTGAAATTGAATATTCTTTCAATGTAGTTGCCGCATGGCTGCCTGAGTTTTGTGACAGCCGATGCGCCGCAGGATAAAATCGTATGAGTCTCATCCATAATATATACATTATAAAGGCATTCGTATCCTTTTTTTGCATATCCTACATTCTCAAGGTTTCCCACCGTTTTACTCTGTCTATACATATAATACGGCAAAATTCCGTTTTGAGATAATTTTTCTTTTGCATAATCCACCATAAAAGAAGCCGTTTCTCCGGTTTCTTTTTCAGGCAAATCTCCGTTTTGGGTCATATCGGACGACCTCTTTAAAGAAAGTGAATGTACCGTCACGCTTTCCGGATTTAATTCTATAACACGCTCAACCGTACTTTTAAAACTGTCAGCCGTGTCTGAAGGAAGCCCCGCAATTAAATCCATATTGATATTGTCAAATCCTGTCTGTCTTGCAAGTTTAAAGGCATTCACTGTATCATCAGAAGTATGTCGTCTGCCGATTTTTTCAAGTACGCTGTCATTCATGCTTTGGGGATTGATGCTTATTCTGGTAACCGGAAAAGCCTTAAGCATACTTAAATTATCTGCGTTAATTGTATCCGGCCTGCCGGCTTCCACCGTAAATTCTTTCAGAAACGATAAATCGCAGTATTCACATACAGTGCTCAGAACCCTTTTAAGCTGTGCAGTTTCAATACTTGTGGGTGTTCCTCCGCCTATGTATATTGTTTCAAGCCTTAATCCGTTTAAAGCAGCAAGCTCGGATGTTGCGTGAATTTCATCACATAATTTATCAATATACGCAGGTATAAGACTTTTTGCTCTGTCTACCGAATGAGAAACAAATGAACAATATGCGCATCTTGTAGGACAAAAAGGTATGGAAACATATAAACTGTATGATTCGGGACCTGAAAGCGAAATGATTTTTTTCTCTGATTCTACTGTTTCTCTGCAAAGCGAAATCTTTTTATCGGCAACCCTGAGTTTATCCCTGAAATAACAAATTGCTTTTTCTTCTCCCATAGACTCGCACAATCTCGAAAAAAGCTTTGCGGGACGCACGCCGGTCAAAATGCCCCATTGCGCTGTATACCCCGTAGCTTTTGTAAAACAGTCGTAAAGAGCTGTCGCAAGCTTAAGTTCGCACTCTTTTTCGTAACCTTCAGAATTTTCTTCTATCGGAAGTTTTTTGCTGAAAACCCCGCCGTTGAAATACAATTCACAGCCTGCCTCTTTTGCGTTAATAATCATTGTTACCGCAGAAGGTTCTTCCCTGACTGCCTCATCCGAAAATTCGATTTTCTCAAACGGCAGGAATATACGTATCAATTTTTCAAGTTCATACCTGAAAGAGTGATTAACTAAACATAACTTCATATTTTTTCCTATCTTATATAAGGATTATTGTTTTTTTCCTCTGCTATCGTCGTCTCCGGACCGTGTCCCGAAAGCACGGCCGTATTTCCGTCCAGTTCATAAAGTTTTTTTACGGTCTTTGACAGCACACCGTAATCCCCGGTAGGAAAATCGGTTCTGCCTATCGAGTGATAAAACAGTGTATCCCCTGAAAACAGAATATTTCCAATCAAAAAAGATACACCGCCTGAAGTATGTCCGGGTGTATGCATAACCCCTGCGCAAATATCACCGACCTGCAGAGTCTCACCGTCCTTCAGCAAAATATCTGCAGAAAAAGGATTTAATTTATAACCGAACATTCTGCTTAAATTTACATCCGGATCAGATAAAAATGAATTTTCATATTCCCCGACAGCGATTTTTACATCTGTCGCTTCACGCAGTCGCTCTGCCGCGCCTATATGGTCATAGTGCGCGTGGGTCAGCAAAATCAGGCGTTCCTTGCCGGCATTTTCGTTCAAAAACTCCTCAATCTCCGGAGCAAAAAACCCCGGATCGATTAAAAGCGCTCCGCTTTCCCCTGCAACAAGATAACAATTAACCTGTATATCTCCTAACGGTATCCGTTTAATTTCCATTTTTCCTCCATATATCTGTGTCATAAAGTATCGTCACCGGACCATCGTTTATCAGTTCTACCTTCATATCCGCACCGAAAACGCCGGTTTCGACCCTATCTATACCAAGCTGACGCAGTCTGTCACAAAAATAAATATACAGTTCTTCCGCTTTTGCCGGCTCAAGCGCGTTGATAAACGACGGCCGGTTTCCTTTTCTTACATCGGCGCAAAGGGTGAATTGAGATACTACCAGAATATCTCCGTTAATATCCTTAACAGATAAGTTCATCTTGTCATTTTGATCGCTGAAAATACGAAGCGCGGCAATTTTAGAGGCTAAAATATCCGCCTGTTCCCGCGTATCACCCTCTGCCGCTCCTAAAAGCACCAGAAATCCGTTATTGCACGAGCCGACAACTTTACCGTCTACTCTTACCGCAGCCGACTCCACACGCTGAACTACCGCTTTCATTACTGATTTATCCTTTCCACATTAAATACGCCGCTAATTTTTTCAATTTTCGAAATAATGCTTTTCAAATGTTCTACGCTTTTTGTACTTATGGTAAGCACTACGCTGCAATTGCCGCCTTTGACCTCACATGCAGTTATACTGTGAACCGGAACATGCAGAGCGTTTACCGTGTTCATTACGTCGATAACTATTCCGTCGCGGTTGATAAACATAGCTTTAAGCGTCGAGGTAAATTCCTCAGATTTCGTACTGTTCCAGTGAGCGCTTACCCACCGCTCAGGCTCTTCAGCTTTGCTTATATCCCGAGGCACATTATTGCAGTCCCGCTTATGAATTGAAACTCCGTGTCCTCTCGTAATAAATCCTATAATGTCGTCTCCCGGAAGCGGAGCGCAGCATTTTGAAAGCTTAATAAGACAGTTGTCAATTCCGTCTACGACGACTCCGTCCGAAGATTTGACCGATTTATTCTGAATTATCGGAACGATTTCCGGCTGTTTCTGAGCAGAATATTTCTTAGAGAAATCCTCTTTTATCCTCGGCATTATTTTGGAAAGCAGTATTCCGCCGTAGCCTATAGCAGCATAAAACTCCTCGCTGTTTGCCTGTCTCGCCCTTCGGGCCACTTCCTCAATAAACTCCGGATACTCTTCCGGCGGGATGACTATATCGTTTCTCCGAAGATCACGCTCAAACTCAAGTTTACCGGCAGCGATATTTTCTTCCCGCTTTTCCTTTTTAAACCATGAGCGTATTTTAGCTTTCGCAGAACTTGTAACCGCAATATTCAGCCAGTCTCTCGAAGGACCGTGACCCGGCTGGTTTGTTGTAAGTATTTCGATTACTTCCCCGGTTTTTACTTCATGGTTGATAGGTACAATTTTACCGTTGACCTTTGCTCCTACCATTTTAATTCCCACAGCCGAATGTATCGCAAACGCAAAATCCACCACAGTCGAACCTACAGGCAGATTGATAACGTCACCCTTAGGGGTTACGGCGAACACATCTTCCTGTGAAAGATCTACTTTTATGCTTCGCACAATATCGGTAGCGTCTTCCGTAGTAGACTGACTGTCAAGTATCTGCCTTATCCAAGCAAGACGTTCCTCCATCTTACTGTCGTTATCTGTGATACCTTCCTTGTATTTCCAGTGAGCCGCTATACCGTACTCAGCCGTATGATGCATCTCAAAAGTACGTATCTGTATTTCAAAAGGAATTCCTTCCCGGCTTATGACCGTTGTATGCAGGGACTGGTACATATTTGGCTTAGGAGTAGATATATAGTCCTTGAACCTGTTTGGAATCGGCCGGAACATATCATGCATAATACCTAATATATTATAGCAGTCCGCAACCGTATCAGTAATTATGCGGATAGCATAAATATCATATATTTCATCAAAGTCCTTCCCCTGAATATACATTTTTCTGTATATACCGTGTATGGATTTGACTCTGCCCTGATAAACAGCCTTTACATTCGGCATTTCTTCAGACAGGCGCTTTTCAATGCGCGACTTAATATCTTCAAGCACTTCGTTGCGCTCCTGGCTCCTGAGCGAAAGCGAATTCTCGATTTCTTTATAGGCAATAGGATCCAGATGCTTTATAGCCAAATCCTCGAGTTCCTCTTTGACCGGCCTGATACCGAGCCTGTGCGCGATAGGAGCATATATCTCAAGCGTCTCAACCGATTTGTCTCTTTGCTTCTGTTCGGGCAAGGAATCAATTGTCCGCATATTATGAAGACGGTCCGCAAGTTTAATTATTATAACTCTGATATCCTGCCCCATGGCTATAAGCATTTTTCTGAGACTCTCCGCCTGCTGCTGCTCTTTTGTGGAAAAATTAAGCCGGCCTATTTTGGTAACACCGTCAACCAAAAGCGCTACTTCAGAGCCAAACTGCTGTTTAATTTCGCTGACCGTAACCTGCGTGTCCTCTACAACATCGTGAAGCAGCGCGGCTGCGATTGACTGACTGTCCATCCCCAGGGAAACTATTATTTTGGCAACATTATACGGATGAATATAATAATCTTCGTTTGACATCCGTTTTTGACCTTCATGAGCAGTAACACAGCATTCAAAAGCTTTTTTCACCATATCAAAATCAAAATTTGAACCAACTTTTGTCATACAGTCATAAAGCTCATTGTAATCTTTAAGCTGCTGTTCATTCATTGATACTGCTCCTTTCCAGTAATTTTTTATAGGTGGGCGCGTTGCCTAAAACAGTCTTTCCCGCATCTTTTACCGCATATAAACAGCCTTTTTCATCCGAAGCGATAAGTCCCAGTTCATTTAATGTGCTTATTGCTATTATGGTTTTCGCATACCCGATTTTATTCATGAAGAGATATTTTACCCTGTCAGGCAAAACTTTTCCGGCATTTATAAACTTGTAAATTTCTCCTACCTGTTCACGGGTCGGCAACAGCTCTGATGTGTCGGCTGTAATGCCGGCAAAAAAATCATTCAGCTGACAATGCTGGGAAAAAATAATATCGTCATCTGTACCGCTGATTCTTAATGCCCGAATTACCGCTGAAACAGAATATTCTCCCTTATAATAATTCACGTCAACATTCAGCGCCAAATCAAGTATATCACCGGTTTCAAAGCAAAAAGTATCGGCAGAAACCCCGAACAGCAAACACTGAAATGTAGTTGTCCCCTTGGAAAACAAAAGTCTTAAGTGCTTGTTATTCCCTATCTGTGTAATTCTCTGTAATTCTGCTCCGGTTACAGCAAAAAGCGGTACCGGATTTCCCTCACCGTAAGGCTCGAGTGTCTTTAACGCAAAAGCCAAATCCACAGAAAGCGCCGCGGGATTTAAACGGCAGTCAATTCTTATTTCAGGCGGTATATACCCGGTTTCTCTCGCATACTTATTCAGCCTGGAACGAAGCTCGGGGATATCTTTGGTGTTGAGAGTAATGCCGGCCGCCTGCGAATGCCCTCCGAACCTCAGCAGTATATCACTGCAGGACTCAATAGCACCGTATAGCGAAAAACCTTCTATACTTCTCCCCGAACCGCAGGCGGTGTCTCCGTCACGCGACAACAGTATAGCCGGTACACCATACCGCTCGATTATGCGTGAAGCCACTATTCCTACTACTCCGTGATGCCAGTTCTCACCATCAGCCACTATTATTCGGTCGTACTTTAAAGCACTGTTCTCGATTTCAGCTACCGCTTCTTCAAAAATTTTCTTTTCAATCTGCTGCCGTCGGCTATTCTCGGCATCGATTTCACCGGCAATATTGAGAGCGTTCATAATGTTATCCGATATAAGCAGCTCAACTGCACGGTCGGCTTTTCCCATTCTTCCCGCAGCGTTAATGCGCGGCACCAAACCGTATGAAATTTTTGAGGAAGTCACGGTATCCCGGTCAATACAAGCCACGTTCAACAGCGCAGTCAGTCCGGTAGATGCATTTGTTTTCAATTTTTCGATTCCGTATCTGACAATCGTACGGTTTTCCAGTGTTACCGGCATAATATCGCCTAAAACTGCCAGAGACAGCAAATCGGCAAAATACGGCAGTAACTCCTCCGGTTCCTTATTTTCCATAACGCATATCAGTCTGAATGCGACCTCCGCCCCGCATATTTCCTTAAACGTCGACGGACAGTCTTTCCTATGAGGATTTACTACAGCTGCCGCATCGGGCAGGGTGTCTCCCGGCAGATGGTGATCTGTCACTACCACCGTCATGCCGTATTTATTGGCAAGACTGATTTCCTCAAAGCTTTTTATGCCGTTGTCAACTGTTATTATCAGCTTTATCCCCTGCTGATATAAATTACTGACCGCGTCTGTATTCATTCCGTAGCCTTCGGAAAACCTGTCAGGTATATAGTAAATACATTCGGCGCCGCGCGCTTTTAAGTAACTGTACATAAGCGCTGTTGCGGTAACACCGTCGCAGTCATAATCACCGTAAACCGCAATTTTTTCGCCGTCGGCTATCACAGCGTTGACAATATCGGCCGCTTTTATTATATCGGCAGTTTCCTGCGGGTCTGAAAAATACGGTTCTTCAGAAATAAACTGCTCAAGATCCGTAGGATCGGTATATCCGCGTGATGACGCAATTAACGCTACTATCGGATCAACTTCACATTCTTCGGAAAGCTTTTTCGCCAATTCTTTATCGTACTTAGCAATTTTCCACTTTTTCATCCCCACATAACCACCACCTTAATATTTATATATTTAATTAATTTTACCACTAAATCCGCTATTTTTCAATATTAAAATAAAAAAAGACAGTTACAGCCAGCCGCATCCAATATGCTGCTGCGGCCCGTATCTGTCTTTTTTTACCTGCTGTGATATCAGAATTCATTCCATAAATAACGCTTTAAAGCCGCAATATCCAAACTGTTCATATAACCGTCAGAATTACAGTCGGGATTTCCGTCAGGAATTTCATCCAGCATTATCCGCTTTAATGCAATCAAATCAAATATATTGCACTCAGAATCCCTGTTGACATCATAAACAGCCGCTCTGCAGTATGTACAGTATCCGTCTTCAAGCGTACATATATGGCTCACCGTAGAATTATAGGTGACCTTTGACAGCAGCGGCTCGTTTAAAAACGGAATTTCGTTATTCATTACAATATTTAAAACTATATGTGTGTATTTGAATTTTATACCGTCAATCACTGTTTCGCTTCCGACAAGAAAATAGTTCTCATTTTCCTTACCGGAAATCTTTCCGTCAGATTCTGTGGCAGGATCGTTCCATGTGGTATCCACCGCATACCAGTTGCCGTCTATTTCCACATAATTCCACATATGCAGCTCTCCGAGCGATATTCCGTCAGACAATACGCACGGTATCCCCATTTCATCGCACAAAACCTTAAAAGCTTTTGCATATCCTTCACAAACAGGAGCATATTTTCCGCTCAGCCCACAGAGCGCGCTTATACTTCGGTGAGCTGTCTGCGAGTAATCTCCGCTTTCAACATACTTATTGTAACAGTTGTTTTTAATTATATAATCATTCAAATACTTTAATTTACCGTAAACATCCTCTGAATAAGTCCCGTTTACTATTTTGTCAACCGCGGAATCCCTTTCAATGATTGCCTGATTTATGATTTCGGATGTAGCGTATTCCGGCATGCGTATATCAAAACTTTCATCAGATAAATAAAAATAAATATTTTGTGTATACCGTATCGTTCCCATACCAGTGTAATTATTATACGTCAGATCATAACTCAAGGTGTAACCCGAAGCAATACTTCCCG
Source organism: uncultured Clostridia bacterium (assembly GCA_944384855.1). GTDB lineage: Bacteria > Bacillota > Clostridia > Oscillospirales > Acutalibacteraceae > UBA737. The sequence continues at coordinate 60,669 of CALWUY010000053.1, forward strand.
ACATCCAAAATACTTCCGGATGATCACGGTCAAATGCCGAAACTGTTACACTGATCCAGTTTACCGCGTTAATGAAATTTTCATATACTTCTTCACTTATTGAATTAAGCGCGGCCTCTTCTATTTCATATTCCGGTATATCGCGCGTGAAAACAAAAACTTTACTGTCCTGAATAGCATGGACATTATGTACACTCGTGTTTCCGATATACTCGTCAATACCGGTGATAAGCGCTCCGTTATTTTTACTGTTTTCTATAAGCCAATTGTAAAAATTCACAGCATAATCCGGTTTGTTTGATATTCTGTCAATCCAATCAGCTTGACGTGTTTCCGATATTTGAGGTTCTTGTGAAAATACTTCAGACGCAAATGCCGAAACCTCTGTTTCCGGCAAATACATAGTCTCTTTAAACTCAGACTCTGCCACATAAACATATTCATTTCTGCCGCTGTACGCCGTTACATTTATACCTCCGCATAAAATAACAGCAGTCGCAATTATAAATGATAATATTTGTTTTGCCGTCTTAATTAAAGACATACATTTACCTCCAAAGTCTTTTTTAATTTATTATACATAAATATAATCATAATTGCAACAAAAAAGCCGTGTATCAGTTTACACGGCTTTATAACATTATTATTATATAACTCTTACCCTGATTACGCCTTCAATGGATTCAATTTCCGCCGCAACCGCATCGGTATCAGAATCTCCTATATCAAGCATGGTATACGCATAGTCTCCACGGGACTTATTTACCATATTCTCGATATTTACTCCGTCTTCCGCGATTATACCTGTAATGGTTGTAATCATATTTGGAATGTTTTTATGAATTACGCATACGCGGTGCTCTCCGCTGCGCGGCATTGTTACCTCAGGAAGATTTACCGAATTGACTATATTTCCGTTTTCAATATAATCAATCAGCTCATTTGCCGCCATGGACGCACAGTTATCCTCAGATTCAGGTGTCGAGGCACCCAAATGCGGAATCGCAATTACTCCGTCAACATCAAGCACTTCTTCTGTCGGGAAATCGGTAACATAAGCCGCAACCTTGCCTGATTCCAAAGCTGATTTAATCGCGCTGTTATCAACAAGCCCGCCGCGGGCGAAATTAAGAATACGCACCCCGTCTTTCATCTTGGCAATGCTTTCGGTATTTATTAATTTATTGGTTGCTTCCGTGAGCGGAACATGAATTGTAATGTAATCACATTTTGCGAAAATTTCATTAATATCGTTAATATAGATTGCATTGTGATTTAAGTTCCATGCAGATTTAACCGAGAGATAAGGATCGTATCCATACACTTTCATACCCAGATGATTGGCAGCATTAGCGACAACAACTCCTATTGCACCCAATCCGATAACACCCAGTGACTTTCCTTTTATCTCAGGACCGGCAAATGCACCTTTGCCTTTTTCAACGAGCTTTTCTACCGCGTCTCCTTCTCCCTTGAGAGTTTTTGCCCACTCTATGCCTGAAACTACACGGCGAGATGAAATTAAAAGACCTGCTATTACAAGTTCTTTAACCGCGTTTGCATTGGCACCGGGAGTGTTGAAGACAACTATTCCCTGCTCAGAGCATCTGTCAATCGGTATATTGTTGGTTCCAGCTCCTGCGCGCGCAATCGCTTTCATTGATGCCGGGAACTCGGTGTCATGCAAGGCCGCAGACCTTACAATCGCACCGTCAGCATTTTCGACCTCATCGCCTACGGTATATTTTTCATCAAAAACCTCAAGACCTGTCTTCGATATTTTGTTGTATGTTTTTATCTTATACATTACGCGTTTTCCTCCTCGAACTTCTTCATAAACTCAACCAGTTTCTCGACGCCTTCAACAGGCATAGCATTGTATATTGAAGCACGCATACCGCCTACGCTGCGGTGTCCTTTCAGATTGACAAATCCCGCTTTTTTGGCCTCTGCTACAAACTTAGCGTCTAATTCATCACTGCCTGTCACAAAAGGAACATTCATTAAAGAGCGGTCTTCCGGAACAACCGTGCCCTTAAACAGCTTGCTGCTGTCAAGAAAATCATAAAGTATCCTGGCCTTTTTCTCGTTGATTTCCTTCATAACCTCAAGTCCGCCCATCTTTTTGATCCACTTGAATGTAAGTCCGGCAATGTAAATAGCGTAGCATGGCGGTGTATTAAACATCGATCCGTTTTCGCTGTGTGTATCATATTTCAGCATAGTGGGGGTTATATCCATTGCATTGCCTATGAGATCCTTGCGGATTATTACAATCGTAACACCGGCAGGCGCAACATTTTTCTGGGCACCGGCATACAAAAGTCCGAACTTTGATACATCAATGGGTTCTGACAGTATGCAGCTTGATATATCGGCAACGAGCGGAACATCGCCTGTATCCGGCAAAGTATGATACTTTGTACCGTAAATAGTATTATTCATGCATATATGAACATAATCTGCTTCCGAATCAAAATCCGCAGCAGTTGTCTTAGGTATATAGCTGAATGTTTTGTCCTTTGATGACGCAACCTCACGGGCAGCTCCGTAACGTGCCGCCTCTTTATAAGCCTTTGTTGCCCACTGACCGGTAATTATATAATCAGCCTTACCGTTCTTGGTCATAAGATTAAGAGGAATCATGGCAAACTGTGTAGAAGCGCCTCCCTGCAGGAAAAGCACCTCGTAGTTTTCGGGTATATTCATAATCTCACGAAGATTTGCCTCTGTCTCATCGAATATTGCCTGATACTCTTTTGACCTGTGCGACATTTCCATAACCGACTGTCCGGTTTCTCCGTATTCCAACATTTCCGCCGCCGCGGTTTTCAGCACATCCTCCGGTAACATTGAGGGACCCGCACTGAAATTATATACTCTTGCCATAATTATACCTCCTATAATATTGGTAGTGAACCGGGCAGATTTTTGATAAATCCGACCGAACACTATTCTTTTTAATATGACATTGTAATATATTATATTCCCTCAAATACGATTTGTCAATAGTTTGTGAATATTTTCACGAACTTTTTGTCCGATTTTATAACATTTTAAAAATCTTTGTTAAAAAAATAACATACTTTTGCAATTGCTACGCAGTTTTGTATATTTTATTGACACTTTAACGAAAAAATGTTATAGTATTAATATCAAATCCAAAGGAGCAATATTATGCGGAAAAAAGCCTTTTCGGTATTATGCTGCGCTTTGTTTACTGTGTGTCTGTTACTCCAGAAGACATCAGTATCCGCGGCTGTCATCAACGAGGGCATTATAACCGTAGCGTCTGTTACCGGAAATACCGGCGATACGGTAATTGTGCCGATCACTATTGATGAGAATCCGGGTATCTGCGGCATTACCGTTTCTATATCCTATGATTCATCAGCTTTGGAATTTATAGAAGATATGATGGGTAACGTTATTTACGAATACCTGACTAAAGCGCATCCCGACAGAAATATAATACGTCTTGTAACAGTGGAAGCCGGAAATAAATACAATAACGGCACACTTCTTAACTTGAAATTCAAAATTTCCGACTCTGCCGCAGCAGGTCTTCATAAAATTGACATACTCTATAACAGCGGAGATTTCTGCAACTGGAAGCTTGACCGTATTATGCCTGAAATTGTAGCCGGCGGAGTTGATGTTAATTTAAGTGAATCCAACTGTCCGCACGAAAGCTACGGCGAATGGACTGTCGCCTCTGTTGCCACATGCACTGAAAGCGGACTCGAACAGCATATCTGCACTGCCTGCGGCCATGTAGAACTCAGAGAGACACAGCCATTGGGGCATGAGTTCTCAAATGATTATACTATTGACAAAGAAGCCACTGAAACTGAACCGGGCCTTATGTCCAGACACTGCACACGATGCAAAGCAGTTACCGATCAGCTCACCTTTACATTGCAGCAGAGTGAAACCGGTGATTTTGATAACAATCTATACGAAGAAGTTCCCGAAAACGAATATATAAACAATATGCATAAGGAACAGTATCCGGATACCGGCACATCTTCCGGCAGCAATGAAGCGGATTCTTCATCTGCGGAAAATACAGAAACACCGGAAAGCGATATTCCGGATGAAGAAAACATTACTTCCGGAAACGATCCCGTTTTCGTCCCTGATATTGACACTCCCTTACAGGCAGAACAAATTTCCGTACTGCAGAAAATAGCGGAAGTATTTCCTGACATAAATTCAATTCTAAATGTTCTGCGTTATTTGATCGCCGCTCTTTTTTCTGTAATTTTAATTTAATTTATATCTGTAAAACAACAGACTCTGATAAAAACAGAGTCTGTTGTTTTATATTCATCACTAAAAATTGCTTGTTTAATATTTATATTATTCCTGTAATCTCAGCAAAGCAGACCGTAAGCCTATCCCCTGTTAAATCATGATAACAAATGCGTGTGGAATCAGGGTTAAAGCACGGATGCGGGTGAGCCGGATGCTGTGCCGCAAAACCCGCTTTCGCAACCACGATTTCATTGCCTGTTTCCGTATCTATCAGGCAGACCCAGCTCTTCTCTCCGCTTTGTGTATCAGCCGCCAGAAAACGTCCGCCTGAAGAAGCGCAGACATGCCAGTACGGATGTTTGCCGTATATCGCGTTTTTCTGTCCCGTGCCGTCGGCATTGACATAACAGATACCTTTAGGCCCTGCAGGTGAACAGCTGTATTTTACAAAATACAGTCCCTGTCCGTCGTGGGTCCAGCACTCATGTCCGAAACAGTCCCCTAAATTCTGTTCACTGTCAAGATACTGTTTTGCTATGCATTTCATTCCCTTACCGGTTTCATACATCCACAAGCGGTTTGTTATGTAAAATGTATCGCCTTCATGTGAAAAGAATATTTTATCTTTGTCTGTCGGACATACCATAATATGACTGGCGTCCGTAAAAGGTTTGTTGAACTTCTTTTCAAATACCTTTTCGCATTTTCCTGTTTGCGTATCAACCATATAGCATTCGCTTAAAGTGATTATATTGTTTTCTCTCGTATACACCGCGAAATTTATGTGTCTGCCGTCATTCGTGATATGCGGAAAGGTGAACCCTTCGGGTATACCGCATATTTTGTGCTTTTCCCGCGTGCCGGCATTAAGGCAAACCAGCTTATCGCCTTCGGGAAAGTATATTTTTTCTTTATCAACCGCGTAATCAATAAATGAAAAGTCCGCGGCTTTTCCCGAAAGCAATTCTTCTTCAGTATTATGCTCAATATCTGCTATTACAAGCTTTGACGGCAGTCTTTTATCATTCGGGATTTTTTTCAGCACTATTCGGTTTTGATCTATCCATGAATTATTGCTGTAATATCCGTAAGTATAATTGTAATCATTATCAGATATGCGAATAATCGGATATCCCTCTGAAAATTCTTTTAATACTATCATAACCTACAACTCCTCAATCTCTTATCCGCAAAATTCTGCGCGGTTATCGCAAGTTCTATAGCTTTGAATGCCTCGGACTGTGCCATTGCCGTTTCTGTCCTCATATTGCAGTCGTATATCAGATCATTAAAATATGTTATCCCTACCTTGCCGGTTACATTTTCTGCAAAGATACCGCTGCTGTTCACGACGATAACACGGTTAGGACTCATATCAGCTCCTATATCGCAGTTCTTGCGAAGCTCTATATAACCCTCGCTTCCCTCGATTATCATGCGCGCGTCGCCCCAAGTACCCAAACCGTCAGGCGAGTTCCAGTCTATTCTGAAATAACCTGTGACTCCGTTTTCTCCCGTAAGGGCAAAGTCCCCGTAATCTTCGAATTCCGGATACTTACGGAAATTGTAGTTATGCACTCTGGCAAAATCTATAACAGCGTCACTATTGCCGGTGTAGCTTAAAAACTGCTGAGTTTGGTGCGAACCCAGATCAGTCAGAATACCGCCTGTAAACTCCTTTTTAAAGAACCATTCAGGACGGTTTTCGGGATTCAGTCTGTGGGGCGCAAGGCTGTCAATATGAAAAACCTTTCCTATAACTCCGTTTTTTATGATTCTGCGGGCCATAACCGCGGATTCATTATCTATACTTTCTCCGTAATAAACGAAATACCGCGCGCCGGTTCTGCAAACTGTTTTCTTTATCTCTTCAAGCTGTGAAAGCGATACAACCGGCGCTTTATCGGTAAAAAAATCCTTGCCGGCAGTCATGGCCCTTACCCCTGTGCCTGCCCTTTCAGAAGGAATACCGGCGCAGGCTACCAGTTTAATTTCCGTATCCTCAAGTAATTCATCTTCACTCGAGCAGATTCCGACATAATGATATTTATTTTTAAAACTGATCACCGCGGCTTCGTCTTTATCATATACACATTTTAAAACCGCTCCGGCTTTTATAAGTCCGTCGCACATTCCGTAAATATGAGAATGTGCCAAACCTGTTACGCCGAACACCAAAGGTTCAAAATCTCTGCTTTCAGAAGAACCCGGCGAAAAACAGAATATATCATTTTCAGTCATTGTTTTCCACCAGCATTTCAAATTTCTTCAGTTCCGACAGCGTTTTTTCCCGAATATAACATTGCGTAAGCGTTTCGTCCATTCCGTCCGCATATAAAAATGTATCACCGTATTTTGTCTGGGATTTTATCAGTTCCCGCCTTATATTATGTATTTTGCTTTGCTGAACCTTTTCAATACATCTGACCTGAGGAGCCGCCGTTTCAGCCGAACACGGCGGGATGTAATCTCCGCTCAGGCATCCTTCAACAGCGTCAAAAATTTTCTTGTTGACATTTTCAAACGGATTGCCGTATTCTAACGTTATTCCGTTTTTCAGTTTACCGTATATCAGTTTGATTGAATCATCATAGTAAACCGTACCTTTTTCAAACCTGTATTCAAAGCAGGGCTCTTTAATATCACGTGTAGAATGCGAGGCTATAAACAATCCGTCAGCCCCGCAGTCAAACCTGAGCTTAATAACTGCCGTATCAAAATTCTCTATGCTGTTTACCCTCAAAAGTTCTGCCGACAAAACCTCTGCCTCAGAGCTTTTCCCGTAAGCGTTTCCCAAGACATAAAGCATATTATGAAGATAGTGCGCCGTTGCGTTGTTTGCCACACTGTCATTGATCGGCGTACCGTCTGCCGACTTTATCTTTCCCGCCCAGCCGCTGCCGCGTGTGAAATATTCCTTAGGCCTCGGCCACAAAACAATGCTTTTAAGAAATTCGGCACGTCCGTAAACGCCTTTTATTATGTCGCTTTTTAAATCGTTTACTGCGTCGGAAAAACTCCACTGAAATCCTATGCTTACAAATTTCCCGCTTTTTTCCGACTGTTCTTTTATAATTTTTTCATCGGCAGAAATTCCCGAAAGCGGCTTCTCGCACATAACGTTTGATCCGTTTTTCAGAGCCGTTAAAATCTGCCGGGTATGTAAATTTATCGGCGTAGTTATTATACATAAATCTGCCGTTTTTTCTTTATAAAAATCTTCCATATCAGAATATACAGGCACGTTCTGCAGTTGATCCAAATATTTGCATCCGTTCGGATTAATATCTACGAGACCCACTATTTCAAAATTACCGCCGCCGCTTTTCAGCAGCGCTTCAAGATAAACGTTCGCATATCCGCCTATACCCACACAAAGAATTTTTACCTTACGCATATTAATGCTCTCCTTAATAACAGGGACTTTACTTTTTAAATCAAGATGATATAATATAATTAATATAACATAGAAAAACTGATATTAATATCAAAATTGCTACATATAATATCAAATTTTTTGGTGATTTAAAATGGATATAAAAAATAAAAATATATCAATAATTTCAGATTCCCCAATATTTTTCAGTCATGTAAAGGACATTCCACACTCCTCGAGTCACACTTTTCACCTTCACGATTATATAGAAATATATATATTCGTTTCTGGCGACGTCAGCTTTATTATAAATGATAAATATATAAAACTTAAACCCGGTAATATTATTTTGGTTGACGAAAACATTATACACAAACCGGTTATCAACTCTCAAAGTACATACGAAAGGTATTATATAGGTATTCCGAGAAACTCATTTTCTTTTATAACAAACGGAAATAAACCCATTGATTTCATAAATAGAAATAAACAAATTATCAACCTTTCAGACACAGAATACCATACCGCGCTTGCTTATCTTAATAATATAAGTCGGAACGCTGAAAATAATCCTGCGGATACCTATGTGCTGTTTTCGTATCTTCTGCAGTTTCTTAAAATAATAAACAGCGCATGCGAAAAAAGCGGTAATAAAACCGATTTCATAAAATCCGAGACACCGGCACTCGTTATACAAGTTCTGAATTTTATTGAAAACGCACCGAACGCCTGCGGCAGTGTAAAAGAAATTGCCGATATTTTCCATGTTAATTCTTCGTATTTATCGACTGTTTTCTCAAAATCCACACACGTAACCTTAAAGCAGTATTTGAGCTATAAAAAAATTTCTACTGCTAAGAATATGCTGCTTACAAATGAACCTCTGTCTCAAATAGCGTACGAATGCGGGTTTTCTTCATGCTCTCATTTTATTTCCGTATTTAAAAAAAGTACCGGAAAAACTCCAAAGGAATACCGTAAGGAAAACATATAAAAACTATGCTTGTCAAATGACAAGCATAGTTTTTTATTTTTATTACATTTTTTCAATAGTTTCCATTACATAATCGCCAAGCTGTGAGCAGGTGGCTCCGTCGCTTCTTCCGGTGATTTTGTATTTAGGTTCATCTTCGGTGCAGATTTTCAAAGCTTTTCCGAGTTTATCGGCATATTCGGTAAAGCCTATATGCCTTAACATCATTTCACTTGCTTTGAACATACTTGTCGGATTAGCGTACATTCCCCTGCCTTCCTCAATCATTCGGGGAGCGGAACCGTGTATAGCCTCAAACATCGAATATACATCACCTAAATTTGCGCTTCCGGCTGTTCCTACACCTCCCTGAAGCTGTGCGGCCTCATCGGTGATGATATCCCCGTAAAGGTTAGGCAGAACAAATACCTGGAATTTTGAACGTACCCTCGGATTGATAAGATTGGCTGTCATTATATCAATGTACCAATCCTCCGCCTCTATTCCGGGATAGTCCTTTGCAACCTCATGACATATCTCGGAAAACTTTCCGTCGGTCTTTTTCATTATATTAGCCTTGGTCACAATAGCGACATTGGTTTTGCCGTTATTCTTCGCGTACTCAAACGCGGCCCTCGCTATACGTCTCGTTCCTTCAAATGTAGTAACCTTAAAATCAAATGCTAAGGTATCCGGTATTTCTACACCTCTGGAACCGAGTACATACTCGCCTTCTGTATTTTCACGGAAAAATGTCCAGTCAATTCCGTCCTCAGGCACTGTGACAGGACGTACGTTAGCATATAAATCAAGTTCACGTCTCATGGCTACGTTAGCGCTTTCGAGAGTCCCGCCCTTTAAAGTTGTCGTAGGAGCTTTTAAAATAACATTGCAGGCTTTAATCTCCGCAAGAACATCATCCGGAATAGCTTTGTTATGCGCTATTCTGTTTTCAATGGTAAGACCTTCAATAGTCCTTATTTCAACCTTTCCTGCTGCAATCTCTTTCTTTAAAATAAACTCCAGCACTCTCACGCTTTCAGCGGAAATAATAGGTCCTATACCGTCACCGCCGCATACGCCGATTATGATTTTATCAAGTGCCTTATAATCAGTATACGCCTTATTCTGCTCCATTTTTCTTTCTCTGGCAATTTGCTCTTCCAGAATAGAGCGAAACTTCTCTACGGCTTCATTTACATAATTTTCCATAATCATTCTCCTTTTTTAGTATAGCTTAAAAGTCCGCCGGCTTTTAAAATAGCCTTCTGACGCTCAGTGAAGTTAACCTGAAGCTCTAATTTTTCTCCGGTGGTTTCATCGGTCAAAATTATCTCTCCGCTGTCCATTCCGCTGAATATATTGCTTAATGTGAGCTTATCTCCCTGAGTGAGTTTATCGTAATCATCAGGATTTTTAAATGTAAGCGGCATAATTCCGGCATTTATAAGATTTGCGACATGTATACGCGCGAAACTTTTAGTAATTACGGCACGCACGCCTAAATACATCGGTACCAGCGCAGCGTGTTCGCGTGAAGACCCCTGTCCGTAATTGCTTCCGCCTACAATTATGCTTCTGCCTAATTTCTTTGCTCTTTCAGGGAAAGTTGTATCGCATACGCCGAAGCAGAACTGCGAAAGATGAGGAATATTGGAACGGTAAGGAAGAATTTTTGCGCCTGCGGGCATGATATGATCGGTAGTAATATTATCTCCGACCTTAAGCGCCAGCTCAGCAGTCAGTGTGTCTTCCTGAGGAATTTCTTTCGGGAACGGTTTTATGTTCGGTCCCCTGACAACCTTTAGATCGGCCGCTTCTTCGGCTGACGCCGGAGCGATAACGGCGCTGTCGTCGATTCTGAATTTTTCCGGCATTTTGATTTCCGGCATTTCGCCCAAAAGCCTCGGATCGGTAATTTCTCCGGTCAAAGCCGCCGCAACCGCTGTCTCAGGAGATACAAGGTATACCTGACCGTCAGCAGTTCCGCTTCTGCCTTCAAAATTACGGTTAAAGGTTCTGAGAGATACTCCCGCGCTGTTAGGAGAAAATCCCATTCCTATGCAGGGACCGCAGGCGCATTCGAGCAGGCGGGCACCGCTGGCTAAAATATCTGTAAGCGCTCCGCAGTCAGAAAGCATTGTAAGTACCTGCTTTGATCCCGGAGAGATAGAAAGACTTACCGAAGGATCAATAACCTTGCCCTTTAACAGTGCGGCAACTTTAAGCATATCCAGAAGCGAAGAATTAGTGCAGGAGCCTATGCAAACCTGATCAACTTTGGTTCCTTTAAGTGATTCTACCGTCACAATATTATCCGGACTGTGCGGACAGGCAATCAGCGGTTTGAGCTCTGATAAATTTATATCTATAATCTTATCATAAACAGCATCTTCATCGCTCTTTAACTCAACGTAATCTTCCGCTCTGCCCTCAGCCTCCAAAAATGCCTTTGTTATCTCGTCTGACGGGAAAATGGAGGTTGTCGCTCCGAGTTCGGTACCCATATTTGTTATAGTGGCACGCTCCGGCACAGACAATGTTTTTATACCTTCGCCGCCCCATTCGATAATGGCGCCTACTCCGCCTTTTACCGAAAGTATTCTGAGTATTTCAAGGCTTATATCTTTTGCCGTAACAAACGGATTAAGCTTTCCCGTAAGATTGACCTTATACATTTTAGGCATCGTAATATAATAAGCGCCGCCGCCCATTGCTACCGCAACGTCAAGTCCGCCGGCTCCCATAGCCAGCATTCCGATACCGCCGCCTGTAGGCGTGTGACTGTCGGAACCTATAAGAGTCTTGCCCGGTTTTCCGAATCTCTCAAGATGAACCTGATGACAAATTCCGTTGCCCGGCCGCGAAAAATAAATACCGTGCTTTTTACAGACAGACTGTATATATCTATGGTCGTCCGCATTCTCAAAACCAGACTGCAATGTATTATGATCTATGTAAGCTACACTGCGCTCGGTTTTTACACGATCCAATCCCATCGTCTCAAACTCAAGATACGCCATCGTTCCGGTGGCATCCTGCGTCAGTGTCTGATCGATTTTAAGCGCGACCTCGCTTCCTACGGTCATATCGCCGCTCAGCTTATGCGCCATAATGATTTTTTGTGCGATTGTATAACCCATTATCCGTCAATCCTTTCCTATTATGTGATTATATGCATTATTAACATGCTCTTTTGCGTATTTTGCGGCAAGTTTGCTGTCTCCCGCGGCAATCGCTTCATATATTCTGCGGTGCTCTTCAACAGATGCATTTGCCCGGCTTTTGCTTTCAAGCGATGCTCTGCGATATTTCTGCACCTTCTTGTGAAGAGGTACCAGTATATCGTAAAATGTCATACTGCCGCTCAGCTTATACAGGGTTTTATGAAACTGGTTATCCATAATTTTAATATGATCGGCATCTTGTTTTTCAAGGTAAAATTCCTGAAGTTCCAAAGCTTCCTTAAGTTCTGACAACTGTTCTTCGGTATGGTTTTCAGCCGCTAAAGAAGCTACCAAACACTCAAGCTGTTCCCTCACCACAAATATATCGGCTAAATCTTTTTCACTTATACCTATAACCACCGAACCTTTTGGTGATTCCTCTATGATATGTTCCTGCTCGAGTCTTCTGAGCGCTTCTCTTATAGGAGTACGGCTTACGCCCAGTTCGGCGCTGAGCCGGCTTTCAGTAAGAAGTTCTCCCCTGCCGTACTTTCCGCTTAATATGTCAGTCTCCAAATGTTCAAACACCTGATCTGCAAGTGATACGGACTTATGTTCTATCATTTTCTGCCACCCCTTTTAAAGCGGTCACCCGAAAGTTCCTCAATTTTACTCTCAATCTCATAATTTGAAAGCGCAGTCTGCCGTCCGTCTTCATATTCCTTGTCCACCCATTCTTTTAATGATACTACAAGAGGGTCTTTTTTGTCAATAGAATGTTCCGCTTTCAAACGGTAGTTTGTATTTATCCAATAGGCAATTCCTGCCAAACCGCTGGTTTTACTTATAGTAACAGTCGCGGGTCTGTTAAGCAGTTTATCCGTGTTGAAAATATTGTATATTTCTTCATCCTTAAGCAGACCGTCCGCGTGTATACCCGCTCTTGTTACATTGAAATTTCTTCCTACAAACGGAGTCATAGGCGGGATATCATAATTCATTTCGGTTCTGAAATAATCCGCAATCTCCGAAATCACCGTCGTATCCATTCCGTCAAACGAGCCTCGAAGCGAAGCATACTCCATTACCATTGCTTCAAGCGGTATGTTTCCGGTTCTCTCACCTATTCCGAGCAGCGAACAGTTAACGGCTGACGCACCGTACAGCCATGCGGTAGAAGCATTAGCGACTGCCTTGTAAAAATCATTATGACCGTGCCATTCAAGCATTTCGCTCGGTACATCCGAATAATGTTGAAGTCCATATATTATTCCGGGCACGCTTCTCGGCAAAGCCACTTCCGTATACGGTACTCCGTAACCCATTGTGTCGCATGCCCGAATTCTTACAGGTATACCCGCATCCTTCGACAACTTCATAAGTTCGTTTACAAACGGCACTACAAATCCGTAAAAATCGGCCCTTGTTATATCTTCCAAATGACATCTCGGCATAACTCCTGCTTCAAATGCCTCCGCCACAGCGGCAAGATACATATCCATCGCTTGCTTACGGGTCTTTTTCAGCTTTTTGAATATATGGTAATCACTGCACGAAACCAGTATACCTGTTTCCCTGACTCCTAAATCCTTTACAAGCTTAAAGTCTTCCTTGCTCGCTCTTATCCATGTTGTGATCTCAGGAAATTTAAGACCTAATGACTGGCATTTTTCAAGCGCTTCCCTGTCCTTTTGACTATATACAAAAAACTCAGTCTGCCGTATAATGCCATAAGGTCCGCCCAATTTTGACATCAGCTTATACAAATCTACTACCTGTTTTACCGTATACGGCTCAACCGACTGCTGGCCGTCTCGCAGAGAAGTATCGGTTATCCATATATCCTTAGGCATCCCCATTGGCACACGGCGATGGTTAAAGGCGACCTTCGGCACATCATCGTACGGATATAAATCCCTGTATAGATTAGGTTCATCGACATCCTGCAGAGAATATTTGTAAGTTGACTGCTCTAAAACATTAGATTTATTTGATAATTCCAGCATAACATCACCCCTCGTATAACTGTATACAATTATACATCGTTTCATTGAATATGTCAAGCAGGAATATCTTTATAATTTTGATAACAGGTATTAGTTATTGCTCAAGTTATTATTTTTAATAAAAAAATTCAACCGTGACGCAGCCATATTTTGTTGACATGAATAATAACCCACATTATAATATATTTAAAAAAAGCAGAGGTAAATTCACAAGGAATAAGGTGGTCAAAATCAATGTGCTCCTCCAGCAGCGTAATTAATTCCGGTTTCTTTTCTTCTATGGAGTCGAGCACCCCGTTGTAGATGTCGAAAAGCGACATTTGCACGGCTTTATTTCGCATGATTTTTTCTCCGTTTCTTTGGTGTATTTAGTTTTTTCCAATACAATTTTACCATAAAAACGGAGAAAAATCAGTAGTTGTAAAAGTCTTTTAAGCCTTTATTTCAGCAGCTTTTCAGACTTTTATAATCGACTAATAATATTTTATGAAAGGATGACCCTAATGAAAAAAACAGCAAAAAAATTTCTGGCAGTAACATTATCGTTGGCTCTGCTTATCAGTCAATTTATAATGTTAGGCAGTTTAGGTGTAACAGCCGCCGCTGCGCCGGAATACACCTCAAGCGCAACCCTTGAAGGTACTGAGGAACCAATCCTCACAGATGAGATAGTGTTCCTTGATGCAACCACCAGCGCGGGTCTTAACCTTGGCTGGCACAGTCAAACTTCCTTTCGTTCGAGCGGTGAAAAGGGTAATTACATTGAAATCCACGAAACCAGTGAAACGGGACCCGGAATTACTTTGACCTATGTTGCCGAAACCACAGCGGATATCAGCAATATGCAGTATATGGAGTTTTATCTCTATCTGCCTGAGGAACATAGCGATTTTGTAAGCAGTGCAACATGGGCAGAACTCGAACTGACTTCTGCCGGAACAGCCGATGCTGATGAAATAGGATTAAATCTTGACCAGATTAAAAAACTTAACATAGGCGCAGGTTGGAATTATGTTAAAATCGACCTTTCCACCTTCAATGTTAATGCGGGAACAATCGATAAAACTAAAGTCAACTTTATGCGTCTTTATATCAATTCTGCATCTGAGGCACTTTCCTGGCTCAGAATTACCGATATACGTTTCACAGCCTACAATGTAAGAGATTTTTATGACCCGATTTCTTCTTATGTTGAGTCTGCCGGTACATGTTCTATCGGAGACGGCGTTATATCTACTACATATACTTCTCCCCAAAATACAAGCATCCTTATAAATAACGGCGATAAATATAAAGATATGACAGGAATGCAGTATTTCGAGTTCGATATATATCTTTCGGATAGTGCACTGATTGATAATGTAGGAACTTGGGGATTTAACATGGAACTTCGTTCCAATGGCTCAACCGGCGATGATTATGAGATTCAGTGGGAAAAGAAATCAACAGTAGAGAGGATGCATTGGCAGTCAGGCTGGAATCATGTGAAACTTGAAATCAGCGGCGGTACAAAGGGCGGCGGAAATAACACTTTTGATATTTCCAAGGTTTCAGGTTTCAGAATGTATACTCATTCTTACAGTGTAAGCCTTTCGGGTGAATATACCATAAAATATGCTAATATGCGATTTACTAAGGATTATGCACCTGAGAGAGTAGAGGACATTCTCTTTAATGCCAGCGGTGCAGGAAGCGGACTTGATGCAGGGTCTAACTGCGCAGATGCGTTCCACTATAAGGCAAATGATGCAAAGTATAACGCTACAGACAGCGCGTTTGCGTATAAATCTTCTACTTCCTACGATATCCGCGGTTTCCAGTTTGTAGAGTTTGATTTATGGGTGGCAGATGCAAGCACACTGTTTTCGGGCGATGCCGCTTTTGAAATTACTTCTTCGGGCAAATGCGATGTAAATGAGGTTTCGGCTAAGAAAGCAGTGCTTCAAAGCCTTGGACTTCAGAACGGCTGGAATCATGTAAAGCTGAGTATGGGCGATTTTGTAAATTCCAGCACAGATCCGATTGATTTAAGTGCGGTTAATTATTTCAGACTTTATTTTGCAGGCTATACTGCAGGCAAAATGATAGATAATGTCCGCTTTACCCGCTATGAATATCAGGATGAAAGTACTAACACTAAAATCCTTATAAATAAGGGCGACAGCCTGAGTTTCAATGCGGCTTGGGGTGCGGTTGATATTGCTGCCGATACTACAGAATCAGAGCCTGCTTTGAGCCTTACTTCTCAGAACGGCACAGGTGTAGGTATGGTATTTAACCGTTATGCCAACTACCAGTTCCGTTATGATTTCACAAATTCAGAGTATATCGAGTTTGACCTTTATACCGAGGATGTGAATATCTTCAAAAATGCAAGCGATTGCCGTATTGATTTAACTTCGGGTTCGGATTTCAATTTTGATGGTATTGCAGTAGAAGTTACAAAGGAGGCTTTAAAGGCAGTTGCTCTTACATACGGCTGGAATCATATTAAAGTTCCGATAGATTATTCGACTGCTGATGAAGACTTTAACCGCAAGGATGTCCGCGGATTCCGTTTCTTTACAAGTTATGCTACCGAGGGCAGCACTGTAAAGGTTAAGAATTTCTATGCTACAGGTGACAGCGGGACTGTTACACCTTTCCTTGCTGATAAGCCTGCAAGTGTTGCCTATGAAAACGAATGGGTAATAGCAAGCGGTGACAGTATTTTTGATTTAACTTGCTCAGGCAAGGAAACTACACCGAATAAAGCCGAAAACGGCGAATGTTTCATCCAGACAACTATTCCGGGCGGTTTTTCTTCGAACGGTGCCACTGTTACAAAGCAACCTGCAATTACAATTGAGGGGGCTGAAAATGCAACCGATTATGCTCTTTCAATGCTTTTCTATATTGATGACGTAAACGCATTCAAGAAATATTCATCTGCTGAAATCGAGATTTCTTCCGATGCTGCAAGCATTGATAACAACGATTTGCATTGGGATATAAGTGCTTTGCACCTGAAATCAGGCTGGAATAAACTGAATCTCAGTTTTGCAGATGCAGATACAAATAAAGGCACGTTTGACCCTGCAAGTATTCAGAATTTCCGTATATATCTGTCAGCCTATACCGATACCGTTATCGCAGTTGACGATATCAAGATTATCAAAGCCGACGAGGCAGAGTTCCTGACAGATGTTTCTATTTATCCTGAGGGTTCATGGATAGAAGATGTTGAAACAGCAGATTATGAATATACTTTTGTTGCAGTTCCTGACCTTCAGGAAATAACCGCAAAATATCCTGCAATGCTTGAAACTATGTTTGGTTATATTGCGGATAATAAGACCGCTATGAATACTCAGTTTGTAATGGGTCTTGGCGACCTTACTTGGAACGGATGTTGCAATAACGAAGCTTCTGTTACGGAATATGAAAGAGTAAGAGCGGCTTATTCAAAGTTGGATGAGGCAGGTATTGAATATTCAAATGTTTACGGAAACCACGATTATGTTCCCGCAAACAGAACAGATAACACTCATTCGGCTTTGTTTAACGAATATTTCGGTTATGATTATTATTCACAGAACCATACAATGTTCGGCGGTGCTTACGGAGAGGGTAAAATGGATAATGTTTACTATCTAGTAAATGTAAGCGGTGTTAAATATTTGGTGTTGGCGCTTGAGTTATTTGAGGAATATCAGGATTCGGACGTTGTAGCATGGGCAAATGAGGTTGTGGAAAATCATCCGAATTATAACGTAGTCGTTACAACCCACGCATATTTAGGTTCAGACGGCGAGTGTCTTGACCCTGCAGGCACATATCTCTGGGATAACCTTGTAAGTAAACACAGCAATATCTTTATGGTGCTTAGCGGTCATGTGATAAATGATTATGAAGAGGGTTCTGTAGCAAGCAGTGTTACTGTTCGCGAGGACGGCAGTTCGGTTTATCAGTATATGATAAATTCTCAGGATGTTGATACATATTACGGAGGTCTTGGAATGCTCATGTTCCTGCACTTCAGTAATGAAGGCAAGACGGTTACCTTCCGTTATTATTCACCCGTACATGAGGCATATTATAAGAAATGTAACCAGTTCAGTATCACATTGGATGCTGATACCTATGTAGCACCTCTTATGGGCGATGTTGACGGTAACGATATTATCGATATCAGGGACCTTGTCCGCTATAAGAAGTATGAAAGTCTAAGTGATGTCAGCATTGATAAATATTCTGCTGATATTGTTGATGACGGTATTCTTAACGTTACTGATATAGTAGCACTCAGACGGATTTTAATCGGCAAATAAATATTGACTTTTGCGGTGTGTAGTCCTCAAACTGCACGCCGCAAAGCGGTTATATCTTATTAAAGCAAATAATCTTTCTTGTTTGTTTTAATAAAATATAATTTTTAAAAATATTACTTAGACCGAATATTTTCGGCAATGTGAAACGGCCTGAAGTTTTCTTCAGGCCGTTTATCTATGAAGTAGAAATTATTTATTAACAGCTTCGGCAACCGCAACCGCGCAGGCAACGGTCATACCGACCATCGGGTTGTTGCCCGCACCGATAAGTCCCATCATCTCAACGTGTGCCGGAACGGAAGATGAACCGGCAAACTGTGCGTCTGAATGCATACGTCCCATAGTATCGGTCATACCGTATGAAGCGGGGCCGGCCGCCATATTGTCAGGGTGAAGAGTGCGCCCTGTTCCGCCGCCGGAAGCTACTGAGAAATACTTTTTACCCTGCTCAATGCATTCTTTTTTGTATGTGCCTGCAACAGGATGCTGGAAGCGTGTAGGATTGGTAGAGTTACCTGTTATTGAAACATCTACGCCCTCTTTATGCATTATAGCAACGCCTTCGCGCACATCGTCCGCACCGTAGCAGCGTACCTTAGCGCGCTCGCCCTTTGAATAAGCGATTTCTTCTACAATTTCAAGATTTCCGGTATAGTAATCAAACTTGGTCTGAACATAAGTAAATCCGTTGATTCTTGAAATAATTTTGGCAGCGTCCTTGCCAAGACCGTTAAGCACAACTCTCAGCGGCTCTTTGCGCGCTTTGTTCGCACTCTTAGCAAGACCGATTGCGCCTTCGGCAGCCGCGAAAGACTCATGTCCTGCCAAAAAAGCAAAGCATTTAGTCTCTTCACGAAGAAGCATTGCTCCTAAATTACCGTGACCGAGTCCAACCTTACGGTCATCCGCGACAGAACCCGGGATACAGAAAGACTGAAGTCCCACGCCGATTTTTTCGGCAGCCTCAGCGGCGGTTTTAGCACCGTCTTTAATTGCAATAGCACAGCCGACAATATATGCCCAAGCTGCATTCTCAAAACAGATAGGCTGTATGCCTTTAACTATATTGTATGCGTCAACGCCTGCTTTGTCACAGATCTCCTTTGCCTCTTCAATGGAAGAAATGCCGTGTTTTGCAAGCTCAGCGTTTATTTGATTTATTCTTCTCTCGTAACCTTCAAATAATGCCATTATTCATTTCCTCCTTATTCTTCTCTGGGGTCTATCAGTCTTGCAGCATCTTCTACACGACCGTACTGACCGCTGGCTTTTTCAAGCGCCTCGTTGGCGTCCATGCCCTTTTTAATCATATCCATCATTTTTCCAAGATGAACAAATTTGTAACCGATAATTGTATTATCTTCATCAACAGCAATCCTGGTAATATAGCCTTCGGCAAGTTCCAGATATCTCGGACCTTTAGCCAGCGTAGCATAAGTGGTACCTGTCTGAGAACGAAGCCCCTTGCCCAAATCCTCAAGTCCCGCGCCGATCGGCAAACCGTCTTCTGAAAAAGCGGTCTGTGTACGGCCGTATACTATCTGCAGGAAAAGTTCTCTCATAGCAGTATTGATAGCGTCACACACAAGGTCGGTATTGAGCGCTTCAAGAATGGTTTTCCCTACAAGAATTTCAGAAGCCATAGCCGCAGAATGAGTCATGCCCGAGCAGCCGAGAGTTTCAACCAGAGCCTCTTGAATAATTCCCTCTTTAACATTAAGGGTAAGTTTGCAGGCACCCTGCTGAGGAGCGCACCAGCCAACGCCGTGAGTGAGACCGGAAATATCCTTTATTTCTTTTGCCTGAACCCATTTGCCCTCTTCCGGAATGGGCGCCGGGCCGTGATATGCGCCTTTTGCCAAAGGACACATATTTTCTACTTCATGTGAATAGTTCATATATGTACTCCTTTCAGAATTCAGTCGTATTTACAAATTTCGACCGTACAAATAAATTATATCAAAAATGATTTCAAAACACAATACCTGAAAGTTAAAAATTTAACAAGATAATCAGGCTATTTTTATTAATGATACCCATTTATATAATATTAAACAATTTTACGCGCCTCAAGATAAAAACGCTTATCATCGGCATGCCCCATTGAAAATGTTTTTCGCGGCAGCGATCCGTCAGCGATTATTGCGGGAAATAATTCACTTTTTTCCATGCCGCTGAATATGAATCCCAATGTATCCGCCTTTTTACTCAACTCATAAACCGAATTTTCTCCGTGTATATAATCAATCTTTATTTTATCATTTTTCTTTATGTATTCATCAAGAAATTTCTGAAGCGTCGCAACACAAAGTTTCCCGGTCGGTTTTACATAAATTTTCCTTTCGATATTTCCGTATATACAAGTAAATTCCTGCGCATCGCTGCCCTCGTATTCTCCGCCTGATGATTCTATAAAGTCATTAATTAACTTTTCACAGTCGGCTCCGAAAACGACACGGTAAATCGGCTCAAACTCAAGCGAAGCGTCGTGTATATTAACAACCTCTGCCAAAGCATACCTCGGTCCTGCCCCCTGTTTATAACACTCCTTGGCCGCCGCCAGTGAATGATTTCCGTCACCCATAGCAAATAAAAATCCGTCTTCAGACGCATCTTTAAGCTTCTCAAGAGCATTCTGTATATCTTTTAAAACCGGTTTGCCGACTGCGTAACCTTTAACAGAACCCGCATTCTGCATAAGGGGAAAATCATACAAAACATCAAAACTGTCTTTAATTTTTCCAAGCGGTTCAATTACCGTTTTATCATGATCATCAATAAGCAGCATAATATGCGGAATTTCCATCGGAGCACCTTTACGGATTTCCACCCTTGCAGGTATTCTTTCAAGCACAGTTTCTTCTGTCGCACGTATAGCTGTTTTGGACCCTTTTTCATAACTGTAATCTTCCAGGTCAATAAGTCCCAGTATACCTCTGCGAACTCTTGAATCGCTTAAGGTTCTTTCTATGTAAACACATGTATTTTTGAAGCAGTCGAAAATATCCGAATTGAGATATTTTTGCATGGTACCGTTTATTTCGGATATTCTTGAGCTGTTATCCTCCTCCAAGTATACTTCCGGAAGAATTATTTTCAGCGAAGACGGCTTGTCTCCCACTATTGTTTCAGTTTTCTCCCAATATTCAGGCTGCGAGGTATACTGATCACACGCGATAACTGACCACTCGGTAAAATCACGTTTCGGCAGAAGAATATCAGCCGGTTTTAAATATTCTTTCATCTAAAATTTCACTCCGTAAAAATGTATATTCAATATAACAGACAATACGATCACACCACTTAATATCTGACCGTATTGCCTGAATCTCTAACGCATTATTTGTAATATGAAAATTCTATTGACACTATCGAATCCTCTACCGGATTGACATACACTGTAATTCCGTTGCATCTGTCATTTTTTGAAATGAAATAATCCATATAGTATAAGTTGTCTGAAACCTTGTAAAAGTGCGATGGCGTACCCAATATATTAACTATATCTGTAATAACAAGCGAATTTGTAATGCCGTTCACATTAAATTCGTAGTGCTGGACTCCCTCGGTATAAAAGTCGTTGTTTATGAGAAATTTAACGATATTGCATTCGCTGAGTTTCTTTGAAGAACGCGAGGAATTATAAAACCATGCCTTAACTGATGCTCCGGTTTCATTTTTTAATACAGTTTCAATCGTTTCGTACGAAAAAACAAGTGAATTTTCATCATAAGAATTGCCGTCGCTTAATTCCCAGCCCAACTCATTCATTTTGGAGATATCTGTAGGTACTTCAAGCACATCTCCTGCATAAGTGCTTTCTATTTCAAACTTTTTGCCCAAATAAATATCTGCGTAATTCTCTTCATCAAAAAGGCTTATATCAAAATATTTTGACATTACCCTATCTGATGACATAATAGGAGTTTCATCATGCTCCGCCAAATCAAGCGAATTCTGAATATCTTCTGCATTCATTCTGCTTTCCCCGTAATTGTCGTCAGCTTCGTTGCATGAGGAAAATCCTATCAAAGCTGCAGCCACTATTACGATACAAATCAATCTTTTAAAAATTAGCAAGACGTCACTTCCCTTCATATATATTTTATTAGTAAATCTTATAAAAGTCAACACATTTAATCAATAAAAAACCGGTTTTTATCAAATATTTTTTTCTAAAAATTTTTCCAGTCCTGTGTACACTTTTTCAGTATCTTTTAGAAACGACATTCCATGGTCGGCACCGTATACTGTCACTAACTCGGCTCTGTCAGAAATTGCTTCAAAACCTTTTTTTGACATATCGCAGGGAACAAATCCGTCCGCTTCACCGTGAATGAAAAATACCGGTATTTTTGCTTTTTTAAGTGCGTCTTCAGTGCTTATTCCCATTATGGAAAAATTGCCGAATACTTTACAGCATAAATCAAGTAACGGCAAAAAGAAATCGGCATTTATTCTGAAATTCTTTTTAGCCACAATCTTTATAATGTCCGCGGGAGAGGTGAACCCACAGTCTGCCACTATACATTTAACATAGTCCGGCAAACCTCTGCCGCATGCCAATAGTACCGTGGTTGCTCCCATTGACATTCCGCCGAGCGCTATTTTTTCCGTACCGTATTTCGCGTTCACGAACTCAGCCCACGATATTACATCCCTGCTTTCTTTAACACCGAATGTTATAAGTCTTCCCTCGCTTCTTCCGTGTGCTCTTTGGTCCGCAAGCAGAACATTAAAACCCATTTTAGAATACATTTCTACTGCCACACAGAAATCCCTTGCCGCAGCGGAACGGTATCCGTGAAACAGTATTATGGTTCTGTTTTTTCCGTTGTCATAATATCTTGCCGCCAGCTTCAAACCGTCAAAGCTGACCGTCTCTACCCATTCATACGGAGATTTATTTATAAATTCAAGACCTTTTTCCACTATATCATGGTACGGTATAAGCATACGGTTTTCGGGATGATTAATATCCTCGAGATCACCTTTTTTCATTTTTACAAAAGCAATGGTGAAAAAATATATTATGGTTGCCGTGAAAATAAGTACAGCTGCAGCTAAAACTATAATTATAAAAGCCAAAATTATCACCTGTAATAATATTGCCGAAATTCGACTCAATAATTCCAAAACATACGGGGCGGATAATATCCGCCCCAAAGTTTTAAACCAATATAAATTTGTTATATATCTTTTTGCCCTTTTTGAGAATTATTTCACTTTCAAAATCTTCTGCTGAAAGACTGTGTGCCGGATCAGTGATTTTGATATTGTTAATACTTACGCCGCCTTGCTGTATAAGGCGTCTGCCTTCACCCTTTGAAGCAATCAGATCCGCCTTAAGCATCATATCAAGCACACCTATTTTTCCATCTTCGAAACAGTCCTTAGAAAGCTCTGTAGTAGGCATGTTCTCATTTGATCCCTGACCTGAAAAAACCGCTCTGGCCGTATCCTGAGCCTTTTTGGCTTCCTCTTCGCCGTGAACCAGCTTTGTCAGCTCAAAGGCAAGGATTTCTTTCGCGGTATTTAGCTGACTTCCTTCCCACTCATCCATTTTATCAATTTCTTCAAGCGGTAAAAATGTAAGCATGCGTATACATTTCAGCACATCCTGATCTCCTACATTTCTCCAATACTGATAAAACTCATAAGGTGAAGTTTTATCAGGATCAAGCCATACCGCGCCGTTTGCGGTCTTACCCATTTTTTTGCCTTCAGAGTTAAGCAGCAGAGTAATTGTCATGGCATACGCGTCCTTGCCAAGCTTTTTACGTATAAGTTCGGTGCCTCCGAGCATATTGCTCCATTGATCGTCCCCTCCGAACTGCATATTGCAGCCGTATTCTTTATACAGATGATAAAAGTCATAGCTCTGCATTATCATATAATTAAACTCAAGGAAGGAAAGACCTTTTTCCATTCTCTGCTTATAGCATTCCGCTCTTAGCATATTGTTTACCGAAAAACACGCGCCTACTTCACGCAGCAGCTCAATGTAATTAAGATCCAAAAGCCAGTCCGCATTATTAACCATCTGAGCCTTTCCCTCTCCGAATTCAATAAAACGGCTCATCTGCTTCT
Organism: uncultured Clostridia bacterium; assembly: GCA_944384855.1. Taxonomy (GTDB): domain Bacteria; phylum Bacillota; class Clostridia; order Oscillospirales; family Acutalibacteraceae; genus UBA737. The sequence continues at coordinate 84,848 of CALWUY010000053.1, forward strand.
TAAAACAGTCACAGTTATGCTGTATAATTTCGGGAGTCATCATTGAACGCATATCGCTTCTGCCCGAAGGATCGCCTATATAACCGGTGCCGCCTCCTATTAAGGCAATGGGCTTATTGCCTGCCATCTGAAGCCGTTTCATAAGACAAAGCGCCATAAAATGCCCTACATGCAGACTGTCGGCAGTAGGATCGAACCCGATATAAAATGTCGCCTTTCCGTTATCTATCAAATCGCGTATTTCCGCCTCGTCTGTCACCTGCGCGATAAGTCCGCGTGCTACCAGTTCATCATAAATTTTCATTTTACTTGCTCCTATCCAATAATTCCTTAGCTGAATTGTACATATTTTCGGTAATGTCTGTACCTGACATTATCCTTGCTATCTCATTTATTCTCTCGTCATATCCGAGAGAATAAACTTTTGTGAAGGTCCTTCCGTTTTTCACACTTTTTTCTATCAGCAGATGATTATCCGCTCTGGCGGCTATCTGAGCCAAATGTGTGACACAGATTACCTGTCTGTTAACCGAAACCCTTTTAAGCTGAACCGCGACTTTATCAGCAGCGTATCCGCTGATACCTGTATCTATTTCATCAAAGATCATCGTTCCTACATTGTCTTTGCCTAAAAGCGCGCTTTTAATTGCCAGCATAATACGGGAAAGTTCGCCGCCGGAAGCTATTTTTGCAAGCGGCTTGGGCTGTTCCCCTGCATTTGCGCTGATAAGAAATTCCACTATATCTCTGCCGGTCTTGGTGTACCTGCCCTGAGTTATATTAACAATAAATTTTACCGACGGCATATTCAGTTCTTTCAGAACATCCGATACATTTTTTTCAAATATATGAGCGGCTTTTTTTCTGGTATCAGTAAGCCTGTCACCGAGTTCTATCAGTTTCAGCTTAGATTTTTCAAGCATATCTGACAGTTCTTTAATACGTACATCGGAAAGCTTTATCGCCTCAAGTTCTTTTTCGGCAGATTCAAGAAAACTCAGCATTTTCTCTTCGCTGTCTCCGTATTTTAACATAAGTTTATACAAAAGGTCAAGACGTTCGTTGATGGAATCAGCCGTAGACGATACAAATTCGTCATCAGATAAAAATCCGGTAACATAAGATGATATTTCCTGTGCTTCATCTATTATCGTATTCATTTTTGACAAGGTTTCACCGAACTGAACGTCATCAAGAGTTGAAAGCTGCTTTGCCGCGGACTTTAATTCACTGATTGCTCCGTCGGATTCCTCACTCCCCGAAAGCAGCAGTGATACCGTATTCAATGCCTTCAAAGTGGATTCATAGTTTTCCGCAACTTTTAATTTTCTCTTTAAATCAGCTATTTCCCCGACTTTTATTTCCGCTTTGCGAAGCTCGTCTGTTTGATATTTCAGCAGATCTATTTTGCGCTGTTTTTCATCTTCATCAGTCTGAAGATTCTGCAGTTCCTTACGAATTCTGTTGAGATTCTTAAATTCATCATAATATTCGGAAATTTCTCTTTCGTTTCCCGCAACCGCATCAATAAAACCGCAGTGCTTTTCCGGATTCAAGAGCGCCTGATTGTCGTGCTGACCGTGGATATTTATAAGATCGGAAGATATTTCTCTCAGCAAACCGGCAGTCAAAGGCTTCCCGTTGATTTTTATTATGCCTTTTCCTGATGTGCTAAGCTTTCTTGCCACCAGAATATTCCCGTCCTCATCTGGCGTTATTCCGTTTTCCGAAAGTAATTCTACCGCATCCTCCGACAGCTCACCGAACAGAGCGGATACCTCTGCTTCACTGCAGCCGGCCCTTATAAGGTCCTTGGATGTACGTTCTCCCAAAACCGCGTTTATTGAATCTATTACGATCGATTTGCCGGCTCCGGTCTCACCGGTAAGCACATTGAATCCGGAATTGAATTCAATATCCGAGCTCTCAATAACCGCGATATTTTCAATATGCAAATATTTTAACATAACTAAACCGCCGTATTATCTATAATAATTTGATTAAAGAATCGCTCAGCTGCTTTGAATGGTGCTCACTTTCAGTCACGATTATTATTGTATCGTCTCCCGCAAGAGATCCGAGCATCATATCTCTAAAAAGTTCATCTACCGCTACGCAGGCACTCGACGCCATGCCGTTTTCACATTTAATAACAACATTGTTAAGCGAATACCTGACGCTCTTTACCGCGCTTGAAAACAAAGAATGATAACGGTTTGCTCCGTTTCCCTGGGCAGTTGCGGAAGGATTGGACAAATATCTGTAATTTCCCTGATCATCACGGCCCTTTACAAGCTTTAATTCCCTGATGTCCCTTGAAACCGTAGACTGTGTAACATTAAAACCGGCTTCTTCCAATCCGCTTTGAAGATCCTCCTGCGTAAGACATACCCTGCTTTTTATAAGCTCTAAAATCTTTTCCTGTCTTTTGCTTTTCACTTTATACACTCCTGTTATCCTTGAATTTATAAGAAAGTGTCTTGTAAAAAGAGCGGTCATTTATTCGTATAAGTTTCGCAAATTTAGGAGACCGTCTGATAATTACCTGTGTATACGGTTTTACAGCACACACCTTCCGGCCGTCAACCGTTAGAAAAATATCTGCCCTCTTCTTTGAATGGGCTCTGATTTCTATTGTATTATCCGCTCCCAACAATATAGGTTTCGCGGACAGCGAATGCGAACAAATAGGTGTTACACAGAAACTTTCGGTCAGCGGATCGATTATCGGTCCTCCGGCCGACATAGAATATGCCGTAGACCCCGTAGGAGTAGAAACTATCAGACCGTCCGCTCTGTAGCTGATAAAATCTCCGCCAACACCAACCGTAATATCAACTATACGCGAAATAAAACCGCTTGTTATGACGGCATCATTAAGAGCCGTATATTCTCCGATAAGTTTGTCGTTTTCTCTGACACTTATCGACAACATCATACGGTTTTCAATAAAATATTCGTTTGTTTTAAGCTTTTTCAGCAATTGCAGCTCATTCTGCTCAATATTGGCTAAATATCCCATTCTGCCGGCGTTAATGCCCAAAACCGGCTTATTGTCCTGCGCGGCGCGCTTGGCATAGCGTATTATTGTACCGTCACCGCCTATGGTGATTATGATATCGGCTATTTTGTACAGCCGGTCATCAGGCGCGTTCTTAAAATCGGTACCTAATACGTTTTCCGGCAAATATGCTTCAATTGATTCCTCTTTAAGCAGTTTTCCCAGTCTTCCGACCACATCGGAAGATCCGCGTTTATCAAGATTAGGTATAACCGCTACTACCATACTCAGCACTCCTTTCTTAAAATATACCTACACATTCAGCGCTTTATATGAAGCTTCTACTACCTCTTCGGCGGTTGTATCAGTCAAAATACGTCCCGTATCGGTTTTTTCAATAAAACATAAATACTCAATATTTCCTTCCGGACCCTTTACCGGAGAAAAATCAAGTCCCAGCAAAGAATATCCTGTTTCCCTTACAAGTTCCGTTATTTTTTTTACAACCTCTATATGCACCGACTTATCCCTCACCACACCTTTTTTGCCGACTTTTTCCTTTCCTGCTTCAAACTGAGGCTTTATCAGGCATACGGCGCAGCCGCCGTCCTTCAGCAGTCCGCGCAAAACCGGCAAAATATGGGAAAGTGATATAAACGAGACATCCACTGAAGCAAAATCAAGCATTTCGGGTATCTGTTCTTCAGTAATATACCGAAAATTCGTGCGTTCAAGGTTTATAACCCTTTCGTCAGTTCTTAGTTTCCAAGCGAGCTGACCGTATCCCACATCTACGGCATATACCTTTGAAGCTCCGTTTTGCAGCATACAGTCGGTAAAACCTCCTGTAGACGCTCCGATATCAGCACAGATTTTTCCTTTAAGGTCAAGCGAAAAAACCTCTACCGCCTTTTCCAGTTTCAGTCCGCCTCGGCTGACATATCTGAGGCTTTCTCCCCTTACTTCTATTACATCATCAGGCTTTATAATATTTCCCGCTTTATCTGATTTTTGATTATTTACATATACTGTTCCGGCCATTATAAGCGCTTTCGCTTTCTCTCTGCTCTCACAAAAGCCGTGTTGTGTTAAATAGACATCCAAACGTATTTTTTCCGACATTTAATTCTCCGTAAAACAGTTAAACATTGTATCAGCATCCAATCCGCAGCTTTTAATCGATGAAGATACCGTAGCGCCGGGCAAAAACTTATTATCGACCGCATGTATTGTGTATCTCCCGCGAAATCCCAACTTCAGAAGCTTTGAAGAAATATGCTCGCCTATTCCGCCGCTTAATTCGGTTTCCTCAAAAATATGAATATTATTATATGTGCTTATTACCTCTGCAATATCATCACTCAGAGGATAAATTTTATTTAATTTTAAAATGCTTATTTCACTATCACGCTCATGTGCGGCAAACGCTTCCGAATACAGTCTTCCGTAGGTTATAATAAGCTTTTCCGCTGAACCCCGGACAATAGAATAATCGCTTGCTATATCAAATTCTCCGCAGTATTTTTCACTGCCTCTCGGGTATCTGATTGCACATACTCCGTCAAACCCGCACGACTGCTTTATCCTGAATGCAAGTTCCTCAAAATTCGACGGTGAATATACCGTCATATTCGGTATTCCGGTAAGAAACGACACATCAAAAAGTCCCTGATGTGTAACTCCGTCTTCTCCCACTATACCTGCTCTGTCAATCAACAGCTTCACAGGCACGTTTGCAGTGGCCGCGTCATGCACTATTTGATCATACGCACGCTGCAGAAACGATGAATATACCACAAAATACGGTTTCATTCCCCCGACTGCCAGACCGGCGCTGAATGATACGGCATGCTGTTCCGCGATACCCACATCAAAGAATCTGTCCCTGTATTTTTTGGCAAAATCAACCAAACCCGTACCTTCGGTCATCGCCGCGGTTATAGCGCATATCTTTTTATCTTTTTCCGCCAGTTCGCAAAGTGTGTTTCCGGCTATGCGCGAAAAAGTAAATTTGTCGTTTAATCCGATGCCTTCATCAATATCAAACGGAGAAACTCCGTGATAATTTTTCGGACTTGATTCCGCAAAAGCATACCCTTTTCCCTTGGTTGTCACTACATGCACCAACGAAGGTTTATCGTAATTTCGGGCGATATTCAGTATAGATTCAAGCTCGGCGATATTGTGGCCGTCAACAGGTCCTAAATAATTGAAACCCATTGATGTGAAAAAATTATTTTTATACACTATAAGCTTTAGCGACTCTTTTAATGAAAACAGCAGCTTATTAAGACCCTTTCCTATAAGCGGCAGTTCAAGCAGAAAACTGCTGAATGCGGATTTAAAGCGATGATATTTGGGCTTGTTTCGCATTTTAGTCAGGCTTCTGGCAAAAGCGCCGACATTCTGGGAAATAGACATTTTATTATCGTTAAGTACGATTATAAAATTCCCTTTTCCGTTTCCGGCGTTATTCATCGCCTCGTAAGCAATTCCGCCGGTCATAGCTCCGTCTCCTATTACAGCTACTGCCATTCCGGATTGGCCGCTTAACTGTTTCGCTTTATAGATACCGTATGCCTCGGAAATAGAATTGCTGCTGTGCCCTGTAATTACCGCGTCATGCTCGCTCTCAAACGGATTCATAAATCCGGATATTCCGCCTTCTGTACGAAGAGTGTCAAATTTTTCAAATCTGCCGGTAAGCAGTTTGTGCGCATAGCACTGATGACCTACATCGAAAATTATCGAATCATCGGGAGAATTAAACACACGGTGAAGGGCAACCGTAAGCTCAACCGCCCCCAAATTTGACGCTAAATGACCGCCGTTTTTTGAAACGGTGTTTATAATACAGTCCCTTATCTCTGCGCATAGAGCCTGAAGCCTTGCACTGTCAAGCCTTTTTACATCCTGCGGGGTTTTTATCCCCTTTAAAATCGGATATTCCAAAACCTTACATCCTTTAATATCATTTATTACGGTCAAGCAAATAATCGGTCAGTTCATACAGTGAAGATGTATCACCGTCAAATTCATCTAATGCGTCTAAAGCATAATTTGTAAGCTGTGCGGCTATGGCAAAAGCTCTGTCGAGCCCGTAAATCGTCACAAAAGTGGTTTTACCGTTTCTGCCGTCGCTGCCTATAGGCTTACCCAATGTCTTTTCATCAGATGTGACATCAAGAATATCATCGATTATCTGAAATGCCAAACCTAAATTATATCCGTATTTTGCGGCGCTTTTAAGCGTATTATCATCGTCTTTGCCCGCGGCAATACAGCCGATAGACGCCGCCGCGATAAGCAGTGCGCCGGTTTTGCGCATATACATATCCTGAAGCTGCGCGGCGTCGGGACTCATATCTTCAAACACAAGATCCAGTACCTGACCGCCTATCATTCCGTGAAGTCCCGCATTTGACGCCAAAAAAGAAACCGCTTTTAATGCCTTGTCATTTGAAACAGCAGAATTTGCCACAACAAAAAATGCCTCAGTCAGCAAAGTATCTCCCGCGAGCAGTGCTATATCTTCACCGAAAGCCTTGTGACATGAGGGTTTTCCGCGCCTGAGATCGTCATTGTCCATACACGGCAGATCGTCGTGTATGAGTGAATATGTGTGTATCATTTCAAGCGCCACCGCAAAGTCGAGCGCGTCTTCTTCCTTGCCGCCGCAAAGTTTGCAGAACTCAAGCACTATTGCAGGCCTTATACGTTTTCCGCCGTTAAGCAGGCTGTATCGCGCCGCGTCCAGCACCTTTGAATAAGCAAGTTTTTCAGACGGATACAGCAGGTTTATTCTGTCTTCAATAAGCCTGTTATATTCTGTAAGCTTTTGGTTAATCGACAATTTTTTCCTCCTGTTCGGCTTCGGTGAGGGAAACTATCTTTTTTTCCGCCTTTTCCAAAGCGCTTCTGCATTGATTAATATATTTAATTCCTTTTTCAAAATACGAGATGGATTCTTCTAATGTACAGTCACCGTTCTCAAGCAAAGCTACGATTTTCTCAACTTCAGAAAGAGATTTTTCAAAATCTAATTTTGATTCAGCCATTATTTTTCTCCTTGGAAATTTCTATAATATTGGATTTGATAACCCCGTCGTACAGTCTGACCGAAATTTCTTGGCCGGCAGAAACATCTTTTACCGAACTTATCCGGCCGCCGTCTTTTTCAACTGCCGCGTAACCCCGTGACAGAACCTTAAGCGGACTTAGCGTCTCAAGTTTTGCCGCGGCAGAAGAGAATTTTGTTTTCATATTTTCCACACTTCCGCAAGCAGTGTTTTTAAGCCTGTCATAAAGCCTATCAAGTTCAATATACCTGCGGTTTATTAAAAATTCGCGCGGATTTTTTATAACAAACGAGTTTGTGTTTTTATCGAGCTTTGCTTTGCACACGCTGTATTTCGAGCTGAGTGACTGCGACAAAAACCGCCGGTATTTTTCCAGTATCAAAACAATATCTTTACAATCCGGAACCGCAAGCTCCGCCGCGGCCGAAGGAGTAGGCGCCCTCATATCAGCCGCAAAATCGCATATTGTAAAATCGGTTTCATGTCCTACGGCAGAAATTACCGGAACCGGCGATCCTGCTACTTTTCTTGCAAGCTCCTCGCTGTTGAAAGCCTGCAAATCCTCAGCGGAACCCCCGCCCCTGCCTATTATTATGAGATCCACACCGCGGATACTGTAAATTCTATCCAAAGCAGTAAGCATTTCTCTGACCGCGTTTTCTCCCTGAACAGACACGGGGCATAATATAATTTCACTTAATTTCCATCTGCGCGATAAAATATTGATTATATCCTGGACTGCCGCTCCTGTATCCGAAGTCACAACGGCAATTTTTTCAGGGAATGCCGGAAGCGGCTTTTTTCTCGCGGCGTCAAACAAACCTTCACTTTCAAGCTTTGCTTTGATTTGCTCAAATAAAAGTGCCGACTCGCCTGCTCCGCACGGATAGATTTCTTCCGCATACAGCTGGTACTGGCCGTCTTTCTCATAAAGCGAAACCTTGCCCCTGATTATTACCTGCATGCCGTCTTCAGGTGAAAACCTGACAGCCGAAGCGAATGTTCTGAACATAACGCACCTTACAGACGCGTAACTGTCTTTGAGTGTAAAATAAAAGTGTCCGCTTGAATAATGATTTTTAAAATTCGATATTTCGCCCTGCACCAGTACGCCCGCAAGACGCGGATCCCCTTCAATAAGAGAACGTACATAAAGGTTAAGTTGTTTTACGGTTAACGCAGCAGTATTCATATTACCCTTTTTTAATTACAGTAGACAATATACCGTTTACAAAAGACGCATCTTCCTTTGTGGCATATTTCTTGCATAACTCAACCGCTTCATTTACTGATACAGCTTCAGGTATATCATCCATGTATTTTATTTCAAAAATTGCAAGTCTCAATACCGACAGCGCGGTTTTGGAAATACGCTCAATTTTCCAGCCAACCGCATTTCCGGATATCTCGTTGTCAATATCGCTCAAATTTTCAAAAATACCGCGAAATACGGTTTTGATATAATCATCAGCCTCGAGTCCCCGCACATCGGCGGCCAGTTCTAAAATTTCCTCGGTGGGAGCATCGTTAAAAGCTTTTTCAAAAGTCAGTATAAATGCTTCTTCCCGCGCCATTTTACGTGTCATAGAAATACCTCATAACAAACATTCTAAATATTAAAATAATTATACATAAAAATATGCATAATTTCAAGCATAAACTGCATATTTCTTCCACACATATATAGTCATTAAAGCCGTTCATTAAAATGAACGGCTTTTTTGTCAGTTATATATTTATTGTGAACCTGAATTCTATACTTTTTTCTTTAAGCCTGAATCTCTCTGATATTTCAGGACCGCAGGAATTGGAACCGAGTCCGGAATCTTTATAATCGATCCGCAAATGAGCGTCAGAATCCTTGCAAAGACTGTCGGTATGCTCAGCGCAGTCAAGTTCCTCCGAAGAATAATCGGAAGCTCTGAAATCAAAGGGCATTTCACTGCAGAACTTCATTCCGTCGATATCGACCATTAAGGTCTGTGTATGGTTACCGTTTTCCTGAGGCCTGATATATTCCGTATACTCGTTTTCGGTATTGCTCTCAAACATACCTATTTTCCCGGCATGGCACATATCTATGTAGCTCTCATAAGGTCCGTTTCCGTAATACGAAAAGTTTTTGCGGTTTCCGTTCAGTGTGAATTCAAATCCCAATCTCGGAAGCCATATTACATTCTCGTCAATATCCGCATAAAGTTCTGTTTCTATGCTTCCGTCCGCTTTGACCTCAGCCAGCATCATATACTTCATAAACGGTTTTCTCGAAACACCTGAAAGCGAACCTTTTACCTCTATTTTTCCGTCACAGTAATTGCAGCTGTAAACCTTTCCGAACAGACGATTGAAATTTTCGCCCTCCCAAATATTGTACCAGCCCCATTTCTTTCTGATGTTGCGGTCATTATCGGTAGGAGCGCGCCATACAGTAAGCCTTACGGGTCCTGATATTTTCTCGGTTCCGTTTATTTTTATACTCGTAAAATTACCGTATAGTTTTGAAAATACATATTCAAAACTACCGCCCTTAAAATAATAGTTTTTGTGATCCTCACTTATATCCGCAAGCTCTCTGCATTTCTTTTTTATCAGAATCTCAGCGTCAAGCTTATGCTGAGTGTGAGCCACAGTATTGCTGCCTTTAAACAGCATACAGTTAAGATATACTCCGTACCTGCATTCCACGTTTTCATAATCAATCTCGATTTCTGTACTTGTGTGAGGTTTTAACTCAAGCTTATATGCTTTCTCGAGAATTATTTCGCCGTCCCTTTCAACGGTGTATACAAAATCATATTCGTTGAAGTCAGTGAAATCATATCGATTTTCAACCGACAGAATATTACCCTTTAACTCAGTATGCATCGGTTGATACGCCGCCTTAACCTCCATTGTACCCGCCTTGAAACTTCGGTCGGCAAAAACCATACCGTCACAGCAGAAATTTCCGTCATTGGTTTTTTCGCTTGCCCAGTCGCCGCCATATTTCTGCACCGAATCTTCAACTACGGTATGATCCGCCCACTCCCATACACAGCCGCCTATCAAATTATCGTATCTGTTGAATATTTCATTATAGTAATACACATCACCCGGGCCGTTTCCCATGGCATGCGAATATTCGCATAAAAACAGCGGTTTGTCATAACATTTGCTCTTTCCTATATTTTCACAGTTCTCCATCGAGGCATACATATACGATACCACATCTACATGTTCGAGACATCCGCTGCGGCTTGCGTCCTCACAGTGAGCCAGTCTGCCGTCATTGAGCGTTTTAAGCCATTTGAGCATTTCAATATGATTGTTACCGTAATTGCTTTCATTGCCGGTAGACCACATTATAATACTCGGATGATTGCGGTTTAATATTGCCGCGCGCTGCATACGCTCTAAAAATTCATTTTTCCAGTCGGCTTTTCTGCACAGCCATTCACCACTGCCGTCATATCCGATTCCTCCGGCTACTCTGTTGGAAAAGCCGTGAAGCTCTATATCGGTTTCCAGCACCACATAAAATCCCAATTCATCACACATATCTAAAAATTTAGGCGTTGGAGGATAGTGCGACGTTCTTATACAGTTTATATTAAGCTCCTTCATAAGCATAAGATCACGGAGGATTTCTTCATCACTCAGGCACCATCCTCTGAATTTGCTTGTATCGTGATGATTTACACCTTTGAGCTTGACCGAAGTACCGTTGATCAGCAGCTGTTGCTTTTCCGATATTTTGATGTCTCTTAAGCCTGCCTTAAGTTCAATAACTTCTCCGTCACGCTCCAACCTGACGGTATAAAGATACGGCTTTTCAGCATTCCACAGCACAGGACTGCTTATATTAATATCGTAATACGAATTTCCTTTGTCCTGATAAATGATAGCGCCTTCGCTGTCTTTAAGACAGATATCAAAGTCATTGTCAGAATCGACTGTTATTCCGCCGTTGTTTGAGCTGATTTTTATATCCGTAAGATGCCCCTGAGGACGCTGCAAAATATAACAGTCCCTGAAAATACCGTTGAAACGGAAAAAATCCTGATCTTCAAGATAACTGCCGCAGCACCATTTATAGACATTCACACGCAAAATATTGACACCTTTTACAGCGTGTTCGGTAATATCAAACTCAGCCTGAAGATGGCTTCCCTGGGTAAATCCGACATATTTACCGTTCAAAAACACCTGCGCGCATGAGCTGACGCCCTCTAAAACAAAATACAGCTTACCCCATTTTTCTTTGATTTCAAACTCTTTTTGATATACTCCGCACGGATTTTCATCCGGAACAAAAGGCGGATCAACCGGATACGGATATACAACATTTGTATAGTTGGGTTCCTCATATCCTAAAATCTGCCAGCATGAAGGCACCGGAATAATATCCCAGTCGAATATTTCTTCTGTAACATCTATATCAAGCGGAAAAAACTTAAATTTCCAGTCACCGTTAAGCAGCAAATATTCACTTTTGCCGCCGGGTATGTAATAGCTTCTCGGTTTCAGTCTGTTTTCGTTTGTTTTTGTATTATCCTCGTAAAAACGCATAATATCACTCCAGTTGCTTTTTGCGGAAAATATTTATTTCGGTAAATAAAAGAATTCTCATTAGAATTATTATATCAAATACAATTATATTGTCAACAAAAAGGAACGCCCCAGCGTCCCTTTCGTATAAAATTATCACGCTAATGTTGCCGCCATAACAGCTTTTATAGTGTGCATTCTGTTCTCCGCTTCGTCAAATACAATTGACCTTTTGCTTTCAAACACTTCATCTGTAACTTCCATTTCACTTACACCGTACTTTTCAGCTGTTTCTTTGCCGATTTCGGTCTTAAGATCGTGGAAAGCCGGCAGACAGTGCATAAATACAGCCTTTGTTCCGGCATTATCCATAATTCTACTGTTGACCTGATAAGGTTTAAGCTCCTCTATTCTTTCTGCCCACACTTCGTCAGGCTCTCCCATAGACACCCAAACATCGGTATAAATCACGTCGGCACCTTTTGTTGCCTCGATAGGATCCTCACAGAAACGCAGCGCTGCACCGGTCTGAGAGGCAATTTTCTCACACTCCGCTATGAGCTTCACATCCGGAAAATATTTTTTTGGAGCACATGCAGTAAAATTAAGTCCCATTTTTGCACAGCCCACCATAAGCGAATTTCCCATATTATACCGTGCGTCTCCCATATAAACGAGATTTATTCCTTTTAAATGTCCGAAATGCTCTTTAACGGTCAAAAAATCCGCTAAAATCTGCGTAGGATGAAATTCATTTGTCAAGCCGTTCCACACCGGAACACCTGCATATTTTGACAGCTCCTCAACTATTTCCTGTCCGAATCCACGGTATTCTATACCGTCGTAAATTCTTCCCAACACCCTTGCAGTATCGGCAATGCTCTCCTTTTTACCTATCTGCGAAGCCTTGGGATCCAGATAAGTAACATTCATTCCCAAGTCATGAGCCGCTACCTCAAAACTGCACCTGGTGCGTGTGCTTGTCTTTTCAAATATCAGAGCAATGTTTTTGCCTTCACAAATCCTGTGCGATATTCCTGATTTTTTCTTATCTTTCAGCTCGGCTGCCAAATCAATGAGACATGAAATTTCTTCAGGTGTAAAATCTAAAAGTTTTAAAAAACTTCTTCCCTTAAAATTCATTATACAAATTCCTCCTCAGCTGCAAACATCCGCAATTACTTTAACTGCCCTTTCAAGCAGTTCGTCCGGAATATTGAGAGCAGGAAGCAATCTTACCCGGTTTTTCGCCCTAATAACGAGCACTCCTCTTTTTCTGCATTCCTCGATAACCTCTCCGGTATCACGCGCTGTTTCTATACCGAGCATAAGTCCTTTGCCTGAAATTGATTTTATCCCCGGAGCTTTTTTAAGCATATTTATTATATATTCCGATTTTTTGCGAACCCCATCTAACATCCCGTCGTCTATACGGTTTATGATACTTAGCGCTCCGGCACAGGCCACCGGATTTCCTCCGAATGTCGAGCCGTGGCTTCCGGCAGTCAAAACGTCTTTTACCTTTTCGCCGAGTAATGTAGCGCCTATCGGAAGTCCTCCTCCCAATCCTTTTGCCGTAGAGAAAATATCCGGCAAAACATTATAATTCATATAGCTGTACAGTTTTCCGGTTCGTCCGTTGCCGGTCTGAACCTCATCTGCAACAGTCAGTATATCATATTTTTCAGCCAGTTCGAATATTTTATCCACAAATTTCTGCTCAAGCGGCAAAACTCCGCCTTCGCCCTGAACGGTTTCAAACATTACGGCAGCGATTTTACCCGATTTTACGAGTTGTTCAAGCTCTTCGCAGTTATTGGCCTCACAGTAAACAAACCCTTCGGTCAAAGGCAGAAAATCCTTATGAAAAACTTCCTGCCCGGTTGCTGCAAGCGTAGTTATCGTTCTTCCGTGAAAACTGTTTTTCAGCGTTATTATAGTATTATATTCCGGTCCTTTTTTTTCAGCGGCGTATTTTCGCGCGACTTTAATGGCGCACTCATTGGCTTCGGCCCCGGAATTAGAAAAGAATACCTTTTTCATTCCGGTTCTGCCGCAAAGCACTTCCGCAAGATCGGCACACGGTTCTGAATAATATAAATTTGAAGTATGCTGCAGACAGCTTAACTGCGCAGTTACCGCTTTTATCCATTCATCATCGGCATATCCGAACGTATTAACCGCAATACCCGTCGCCATATCTATATATTCGTTTCCGTCGCTGTCTTTAACCACAGAGCCTTTTCCCGTTGTAAGATCAACCGGGAACCTGGAATATGTGCCGGCTATATATAAATTGTCTTTTTCCTTAATATTCATAATTTTTATCCCTTATTACCATAGTGCCCGCACCTTCGTCCGTAAGGATTTCTATCAGCAACGAATGCGGTACTCTGCCGTCCATAATAAACACTTTTTTTACACCTTTTTCGAGCGCTTCCATACAGCACTCCACCTTCGGTATCATACCTCCCGATATTGTGCCGTCGGCAAATAACTCCTGTGCATCCTTTAAATCAACCACAGGTATTAAAGAATCCGGATCCTCCCTGTCCCTTAAAATACCTGATATGTCTGTCATGGTTATCAGGCTTTCGGCTCCCAGCGCTCCCGCTATATATGCCGCGGCTGTATCAGCGTTTATATTGTAAGTATTCCCGTTTCTGTCGCAGCCTACTGTAGAAACAACAGGTATATAATCGTGCGCCAGCAAATCTGTTATAGGTTCAGCATTGACCTTTGTTATTCTGCCCACATATCCAAGCCTCTCGTCCTTGACTTCCGCTTCAATAAGATGTCCGTCCATACCGGAAATACCCATAGCCTTGCCGCCTTTGGTTCCCAAAAGATTAACGAGACTTTTATTGATTTTTCCGGCTAATACCATTTGAACTATATCGGCGGTTTCTTTGTCTGTCACTCTCAAACCGTCAACAAACAGACTTTCTTTCCCGACTTTTTTGAGGGTTTCCGTGATTTCAGGACCTCCCCCGTGTACCAAAACAACCTTGACTCCCACAAGATGAAGAAGAACGATATCCTCCATCACCTGTTGCTTGAGATCATCGTTTATCATAGCGTTTCCGCCGTATTTTACCACGACAATTTTACCGTAATATTTTTTGATATACGGCAGCGCTGCCGTAAGCACTTCAGCCCGCTGCGCATTTGTAAAATTATCTATATGCATTGTTATCACCGCTGTTTAAAAATAAATCTATGTCCTGTAGTCACCGTTGATTTTTACGTATTCGTATGTAAGATCGCAGCCCCAGGCCGTAGAACTGCAATTTCCGCTGTTGAGCTCAATTATGATTTCAATTTCTTCCTCGAGCAGTATTTCCTTAGCCTTTTCTTCGCTGAAATCAATTCCCGAACCGCTTTTGCAAACCGCTATTTCACCTTTTGACGAATTGAATGAAACATCGATTTTATTTACGTCAACATCAGCACCGGAATATCCTATCGCGCAGAGGACACGTCCCCAGTTGGCATCCGCGCCGAACATTGCCGCTTTCAGCAAAGAAGAGCAAATGACAGATTTTGCCACTGTTTTGGCAACCACTTCGCTTGCAGCCGATCCCACCTTGCATTCAAGCAGTTTTGTGGCTCCTTCGCCGTCGCCCGCGATTTTTCTGCAAAGATATACCGTAACTGTGTTTAAAGCCTTCATAAATATGTCAAAATCTTCGCCATCGGATATGATTTTCTCATTTCCGGCCATACCGTTTGCCAAAACCGTTACCATATCGTTTGTGGAAGTGTCACCGTCCACACTCACCATATTAAAGGTATTCTTAATGTCATGCGACAGCGCCTTGCTGAGCATTTCACTGTTTATGCTGCAATCCGTAGTTATGAACACCAGCATAGTGGCCATATTGGGATGTATCATTCCTGAACCTTTTGCTATTCCGCCTATTTTACATTCGACACCGTTTATGCAAAAACTTACAGCCACCTCTTTTACAACAGTATCGGTAGTCATGATTCCCTCTGCCGCATCGCAGCTTTTGCTGTCTGACAGACCGGCAACCAAATCCGGAATGCCCCGCTTTATCGGCTCTATATCGAGCGGCTGTCCGATGACTCCGGTCGATGCCACAACAACGTCGTCCGAACTGATACCGAGCTCTTCTGCCAGCAACCCGCTCATCTGCTCTGCGATTTCAATACCGTCAGCATTGCAGGTATTGGCATTTCCGCTGTTACATATCACCGCCTGTGCAAAACCGTCGGAAATATGGTTTTTAGTAACAGTCAAAGGAGCGCCCTTTACAAGATTAGTTGTATAAACGGCGGCAGCAGCCGCCCTTTTTTCACTGTATATCAGACTCAGATCTCTTTTTGTCCTGTTTTTTCTTATGCCGCAGTGTATACCGTTGGCATAAAAACCTTTTGCGGCGCAAACTCCGCCGGATATCATTTTCATAAATCTTCTCCTAAATTATAATTCAAGTCCCGCAGTTTTATCAGTGCCCAATACTATATTCATACACTCTACCGCGGCTCCCGAAGCACCTTTGCCGAGATTATCGTACCTTGAAATAAGTAAAATCCGTTCACTGTTTCCGGACACATATATTTCCATACTGTCTTTAAAACTTAACTTATTCGCTGAAATAAATCCGTTTTCGTCAAAATTTTCTTCAATAAACTTTACAACGGGACCGTTATATTTTTCTTTATACGCCTTTTTTATGTCATCTGCAGTACAGCCGCCCGACAGCATATCCGCGAAAACCGGCACGATTACTTCCATTCCGCTGTAATAAGCGTCCACAACCGGTATGAAAACCGGAGAAACTGAAATTCCGGTGAGCGCCGTCATTTCAGGTAAATGCTTATGCGACTGGGACAGCCCGTATTGTCTCGGCGCCTCAAGCAAAGTATCACGGTCCGCTCTTTCGTATTCGGATATCATACTTTTCCCGCCGCCTGAATATCCTGTCAGAGAAAAGCATGTAAGCATGGTTTCTTTGCTGATAATCCCGCTTTCGACCAAGGGGTAAACAAGCGCTATAAATCCGCTCGCATGACATCCGGGCACTGCTATTCTTTTTGAGTTTCTGATTTTTTTCTCCAGTTCGTTTCTGAGTTCCGGAAAACCGTATACCCATCCTTTTTCGGTTCTGTGCGCCGTAGAAGTGTCTATTACCACCGTACTGTCATTTTCTATTAACGATACCGCCTCTCTGGCAGCAGCGTCAGGCAGACATAAAAACGCAATATCAGCCTCATTCAAAGCTTTTTTTCTTACCGATACATCTTTGCGGCATTCCTCACTCAATCTGATAAGCTGTATATCGTTTCTGGATTCGAGCCTTTCGTAAATCCGCAGTCCGGTAGTCCCTGCGCTTCCATCAATAAAAACTTTTTTTATCATTTAAAAACTCCAATACATACTCTATCTGTTTCTTTACCGATTCCGGACCTGTACCGCCTTCTGATATGCGCCTGTTAACACAGTTTTGAAGCGATATACAGTCAAACAAATCCTCTTCAAACAGCGAATTGAATTCCTTATATTTTTCAAAGCTTAAATTTTCAAGCACAAACCCGTTATTTATACAGTAACCTACTATTTCCCCTACACATTTATATGCGGTTCTGAACGGAATTCCCTTTCTCACAAGATAATCTGCCAAATCGGTTGCGTTTATAAAACCGTCCTTAGCGGCTTTAAGCATATTATCCTCGCAGACTGTCATTGTAGCTATCATGGGGGCAAATACACTCAGACATTGTTTAACAGTATCAACCGCGTCAAATACCGATTCCTTGTCTTCCTGCATATCCTTATTGTATGCCAACGGCAAACCTTTAAGTATCGTAAGCAGCGCCATTAAATCACCGTACACTCTGCCGGTTTTTCCCCTGACGAGTTCAGCCATATCGGGATTTTTCTTCTGCGGCATTATGCTTGAACCGGTTGTGTAACCGTCATCCAGTTCAATAAACTTGAATTCCCAGCTTGACCACAGAATTATTTCCTCGGAAAAACGTGACAAATGCATCATAAGTATGGAAAATGCGCTTAACAGCTCAACGCAGAAATCCCTGTCAGAAACACTGTCCATACTGTTAAGGGTGATACCCGAAAAATCAAGCGCACTCGCCGTCATATTACGGTCTGTGTCATAGGTCGTGCCTGCAAGGGCACATGCGCCTAACGGCGACACATTCATTCGTTTTACAGCCACTTCTATTCTTGATATATCGCGTATGAACATCATGGCATACGCCATTAAATGATGTGCAAAGGTAACCGGCTGCGCCCGCTGCAAATGGGTATATCCGGGCATTATAGCATCGCGGTGCTTTAACGCCTGCTCTGCGACAGCACTCAAAAGCGCTTTTATCAGCGAAGTTATTTTCTTGGCTTCGTCTCTCAGGTACAGTCTTATATCCAGCGCAACCTGATCGTTTCTGCTTCTGGCAGTATGCAGTTTTTTGCCTACGTCTCCTATACGTTTTGTAAGTTCAGATTCCACAAACATATGTATATCTTCGGCTTCACTGTCAAAAAGCAGGACTCCGTTGTCAATATCGGCAAGTATGGATTCCAGGCCGTCTATAATAGCGGAACAGTCTTCTTTAGATATAATTCCCTTAGCCGAAAGCATTGCGGCATGCGCCATCGAACCTGTAATATCCTGCCTGTACATTCTTGAATCAAAATGAATTGAAGAATTGAAGTCGTCTGCCAAGCGGTTAAGCGACTTATTAAATCTTCCTGCCCACATCTTTTCCATAATCATTCTCCGTCATCTTATAAATTTTTAATTCAGCGCGCGGTATAAATTTCTTCTTGCAATGATAGGGGCGGATATATTAATTATCCTTATTTAAGTCCGTTTTTTGCCTTCATTTTAGCGTAAACCTTAGTAGGCAGACCATAAAGATTTATGAAACCTTGAGAATCTTTCTGATCATAAACCTCATCTTCATCAAACGTCGCAATTTCAGGGTCATAAAGTGAGTACGGAGACGTTACTCCCGCGTTTATCATATTGCCTTTGTAAAGTTTTAAGGTGACATCTCCTGTAACAAACTTTTGAGTGGTCTTAACAAACGATAAAATTGCCTCGACAAGCGGAGTAAACCACTGTGCGTTGTATACAAGTTCCGCAAGTTTCTGCGCAACAAGAGACTTATAGTGAGCCGTTTCCTTATCAAGACAGATGCTTTCAAGCACAGAATGCGCTTTGTAAAGGATAGCTCCTCCCGGAGTCTCGTAAACGCCACGGCATTTCATTCCTACAAGACGGTTTTCAACTATATCAAGCAATCCGATACCGTTTTCTCCTCCGAGCTTGTTCAGCGTTTCCACGAGTTCTACCGCATTCATATTTTTGCCGTCAACAGCAGTAGGAATTCCCTTTTCAAAATGTACTGTTACATAGGTGGGCTTGTCGGGTGCCATTTCGGGAGATACACCCATTTCCAAAAATCCTTTTTTATTGTACTGAGGCTCGTTTTTCGGATCTTCGAGATCAAGACCCTCATGCGATAAATGCCATATATTCTTATCTTTTGAATAATTGGTTTCGCGGTTTATTTTTAAGGGCACATTATGCGCTTCGGCATACTCTATTTCCTCTTCGCGGGACTTTATCGACCACTCTCTCCAAGGAGCTATGATCTGCATGTCGGGCGCAAATGCCTTGATAGCAAGCTCAAACCTTACCTGATCGTTACCCTTGCCGGTACAGCCGTGACAAATCGCGTCGGCGCCTTCAGCAATAGCTATCTCCGCTATCCTTTTTGCTATAGGAGGACGCGCAAATGCGGTGCCCAGCATATATTCCTCATAAAGCGCGCCGGCCTGCACGCACGGAAATACATATTCGGTGAGAAATTCTTCAGTCAAATCCTCTATGTAACATTTTGAAGCTCCGGTTTTCAGCGCTTTTTCCTCTAAGCCTTCAAGCTCACTTGCCTGTCCCACATTTCCCGATACCGCTATAATCTCAGGA
Organism: uncultured Clostridia bacterium; assembly: GCA_944384855.1. Taxonomy (GTDB): domain Bacteria; phylum Bacillota; class Clostridia; order Oscillospirales; family Acutalibacteraceae; genus UBA737. The sequence goes on from CALWUY010000053.1 coordinate 104,434, forward strand.
TTATTGTAATTTTCCTTTAGCCACGGGATAATGATAGACGTATCCAATCCGCCCGAATACGCAAGAACTACCTTCTTAATATTTTTTTTATTCATAATTAACCCTCCGTATGCATAATTATGCATTAATTCTTAAGTTTATTTGCATAAATTTTACCATATATTGAATAAATATGCAAGCAATTAATCAAACTTTACTCATTTTTTACCTCTTGCACATATTGTACCATACTTGGCCGATGTTTTTGTATACTTTATGCAAAAGCATGACATCAAAGCGGCCGCTTTCTGAAAATCCCGGCAGATATATACTCTTTTGTACCTGATTTTTCTTTTAATTCTATGTAATAACCCTTCGCGTCAGGCGGTATTTTAACAATAACCTGATTATTTTTTATCTGCGCTTCGGAAATATGCCACGTAAACTCCAGCTCGCTTTTTTCACTGTAACGGTAATCTTCTGTAATGTAATAGAGTGAAGCCTTTATATCTCTTCCCTTTGTATCACGGTCAATTTCAAATCTATCCGTAAAAAACCCGGTATTGTCATTTTTCAAACGCACAAAGACATCCTCTTTGTTTATAGCTGCGTCTGCAAACCGGTAAGATTCCTCTCTTATCCATCCCCAATAATGCGCGTGGTTCATCTCATTGCATATTGAAAGTACACTTCCCGCATCTTTTGTGGCAAGATATGAAAGACAGTTCGGAACTATATCAAAAGCGGTGTCGGCATTCCAGCAAAGCCACAGTACCGGAAAATCAATACTTTTGTACCTGTCTGAAACTTCCCAGTATTTCAGTCCTTCCTCTGTTTTAAAAGGCTGCATAATCTCCGACAGAGAATACTGCAGATAACCGCTTCCGTATATAGGAATCGCAAAGGCAAACCGCTTATCGTGCGCTATTACCTGCGAAGTGGTGACTCCGCCCCAGGAAATTCCGGTAATCCCTATTTTTGATTTATCTATCCTCTCATCACAAAGCAATACATTATGAGCTAAAATAGTATCTGCAACCGCCGTATACAACCAGGAATCCTCTATTCTGCCGTTATCCTCATATATTCCGTAACCGTCCGGTCCGGCTATAAATTCATCATCCTCTTGCCAGCGTTCAAAGTACTCGTCCCGCTGTTCTTCTGTTCCTGCCAGACCCTTCTGGTTTTCAGCAGGCAAAAATCCCCTCAAATCAAGAGCTATCGCTGCGTATCCTCTGCCGTTCCAGATCTTAACCCAATGCGCGTATGAATGACCTCCGCCGCCGTGTACCAGTACAACTGCCGGAACCTTTTTGTCACAGCTGTTTTCAGGATAGCCTATGTATGAAAACACTTTGGTCTTTTTACCCTTGTACTGCGCGCCTTCAAACCATAGCGCCTTTACCCCGTACCAGTCTGTTTCCGGTTTCATATCATACTCCGGCATATATTCAAAATACGGCATTATACTTAAAAATTTACTAAACATTTTTTCTCACTCCGTTGATATTATGCAACCGAAAATGCATATAAACGTTAACAACTCTGCGACTGTAAATAGTATACACTCATTATACATTTCTTTCAAGACAAAATATATCATATTTTATTATAAAACCGGGATTTTACCCTAAAACTTTATATTAAAACATTTAAAAGCAAGCGGCCGTAAAATGACCGCTTGCTTTATTATAAATTTCTTATTTAAAAATCAAACCGAAAGGTCTTCAACTATCAGATTTCTGACTGCATTTTCATCTTCCGGAGCTTTATCCCTGACGGCAAAGAATTTCTCGGCAACCTGCGGGAAAAGCGCGTAGCTTAATACATCTTCGGCACTTTTTCCTATACCCTTTTCCTTCATTTCCTTCGCGTATTTTTCAAGCTCAGGTTCTATCAAATCAGCCGGACGTCTGGTTATCACCGTATCATTTCCGATAGCTTTCTTTCGTACCTCTTCATTAACATGACCCGGCAATCTTCCGTATTCGCCGCGCAGCAGTCCCTTTGACTCTTTTGGTATCATTTTGTAACGTTCGCCCGCAAGTACGTTAAGCACAGCCTGTGTTCCCACAATCTGGCTGGTCGGAGTTACAAGCGGAGGATATCCGAAATCCTCACGAACACGCGGAACTTCTGCCAAAACATCATAATATTTATCTTCGGCATTGGCCTGCTTGAGCTGCGATATGAGATTTGAAAGCATTCCGCCGGGTACCTGATATATTAACGTCTTTGTGTCAACATTCAAAACCTTGGGATCAAGTATTCCCTCTGCCTTCATTCTGTCCGCAACAGTACGGAAATGCGTAGCCACATCATTCAAAGCCGAAAGATCAAGTCCGGTGTCGCGTTCAGTGCCTTTCAGCGTAGCAACCAACGCTTCGGTAGCAGGGTTGGAAGTACCGTTAGCAAACGGCGACAATGCACAGTCAACAATATCCACTCCTGCCTGTGACGCCATAAGATATGTCATATCGCCTGTTCCGGTAGTATTATGGGTGTGCAGATGAATCGGAACTTTTACATTTTCCTTTAATTTCTTAACCAGAGAATACGCATCATACGGCAAAAGTAAATTTGCCATATCCTTGATACAAATTACATCTGCTCCCATATTTTCAAGCTGTTTGGCAAGCTCTACAAAATAATCTTCATTGTGTACAGGACTTTGCGTATAGCTCAACGCAGCTTCACAAATACCTCCGTATTTTTTGCAGCTTTTCATTGCCTGCTCTACATTTCGTACATCATTCAGAGCGTCAAAAATTCTGATTACATCTATTCCGTTTTCAATAGACTTTGCCACAAAAGCCTCTACAACATCATCGGCATAATGCTTGTATCCGAGCAAATTCTGACCGCGAAGAAGCATCTGAAGCTTAGTATTGGGCATATGCTTTTTAATAGTGCGCAGCCTTTCCCACGGATCCTCATTCAAAAAACGCATACATGCGTCAAATGTTGCTCCGCCCCAGCACTCAACCGACCAGTATCCTATCTTATCGAGTTTTTCAAGCGCCGGAAGCATATCCTCAATTCTCATACGTGTCGCCGCCTGCGACTGATGAGCGTCACGCAAAATAGTATCAGTAATAAAAAGTTTTTTACTATCCATTTTTTTCTCCTTTAAACTACTATGCAAACATCGCAATTAACGCACCGGCAGCAATGGCAGAGCCGATAACACCTGCAACGTTCGGTCCCATAGCGTGCATGAGCAGGAAGTTTGAGGGATTCTCCTTCTGACCTACTGACTGTGAAACACGTGCCGCCATAGGCACAGCTGAAACTCCTGCGGAACCGATAAGTGGATTTATCTTGTTCTTTGTAAAGAGGTTCATAAACTTCGCCAACAATACACCGCCGGCTGTTCCGAAACCGAAAGCGACAACACCCAAAACAATTATTGAAAGTGTCTGCAGATTCAGGAAAGTCTCTGCCGTAGCAGTAGCTCCTACCGATATACCTAAGAAAATCGTGACAATATTCATAAGTTCATTCTGAGCCGTCCTGCAAAGACGTTCCGCAACACCCGATTCTTTCCAGAGGTTACCGAGCATCAGACAGCCTATAAGCGGAGCCGCTGAAGGAACTAAAAGCGCCACAAAAATAGTAACTACGATCGGGAAAATAATTTTTTCCGTTTTTGAAACCTGACGCAGCGGTTTCATTACAATCTGACGTTCCTTTTTAGTAGTAAGCAGCTTCATTATCGGAGGCTGTATTACAGGCACTAACGCCATGTAGCTGTATGCCGCAACCGCAATCGGTCCCAGCAGGTTCGGCGCAAGCTTAGATGTTACAAAAATAGCGGTAGGACCGTCCGCACCGCCAATAATACCTATAGAGCTTGCCTCTTTTCCGGTAAATCCCAAATAAACGGCTCCGATAAGCGTAATGAATATTCCGACCTGAGCCGCGGCGCCCAAAATCAAAGATTTAGGATTGGAAATCAGCGGTCCGAAATCGGTCATAGCACCTATTCCGACAAAAATAAGGCAGGGATAAATGCAGGTTTTTACACCGATATATAAGAAATCAAGCAAACCGCCGTCATGCATAATAGTACCGTAACCTATTTCACCGTCCATAAACTGCTGCCAAAGCTCACCGTGGTAGAGTCCTGCACCGGGAAGATTGGTAAGCAGCATACCGAATGCGATACCTATAAGCAAAAGCGGTTCAAACTGCTTCTTGATAGCTAACCAGAGTAAAAGCAGAGAAACACCAATCATAACAAGGTTTTTCCATCCGCCGTCAGATAAAAAACCGTCTATCATCATATAAAAACCGGTTTGCTGTATAAAATTCCAAATAGCTTCCATTTTTTATTCTCCTTCTATTAATGCAAAAAATTACGCAATAACACAGAGAACTTCGCCTGTCTCAACAGTTGAGCCCTTTGTAACATTTACGGAAGCTATCGTACCGTCACAGGGAGACATAATTTCATTTTCCATTTTCATAGCTTCAAGAATCATAAGAACGTCGCCCTTCTTAACCGCAGATCCGTTCTGAACATTTACAGAAAGAATATTTCCCGGCATAGGAGCAGATATGGTTTCACCTCCCGCTGCAGCAGTAGCGGCGGGTTTAGCAGCAGGCGCAGGAGCCGCAGATTTCTCCGTCGTAGCCTGGGCAGGAGCAGCAGGTGCCGACTTAACATCAGCCGGATCTACAGCCTCAAGAGTAATTTCATAAGCGGTACCGTTTACAGTAACATTATATTTTTTCATTTTTATAACACCTTTCTTTTTAGTGATTATCTGTTTTACAATTTTTTAAACGAAAGAATTCTTATTGCAGAAATATCCTTGCCTAACTCTTCGGCAACCACTGCCGAAACAGCTGCAATTATTTCCTGGCGGTTTTCAATTACGGCAGGAGCGGCAACTGCAGTATTATCGGTTTTTTCGGGCTGAATACCCTTCTTTTTATCAGCGGCCATACAAATAGCGCCGACTATTTTACAAATTATTATTATACAAATAAGACCGACAAAAACCGTGCCCATGCCCAAAGCCACAACAAACGCATTTGACATTTAACGCACCTCCCTTAAGCATACACTTTGAAAAATTCGAGCTGAATTCACTTAATAAACCCACTTCTGCGGCAGAAAAAATGTCTTTGAAAACTGTTGCAGTATGAAGTTTGTTAAAAAAATCACATTTTTGCCCTTATACAACAATTATAAACTATTTTTCAATACATTTCAACATAAAAATTAAATATTTTCCAATTTTTTAAATATCAGGTAGTTGTATAAAGTAACAAATATAATAAGAAAAAAATATTATGTTACTGGACATATATAAATAGTATTAACATAAGAAAAAAACTTATGTGATTATTATGTTCCCGAGCAGAAAGGAGATCTCAAATTGGACGAAAGAATTTTAGAATTACTTGAGATGCAAAAAGCGAATGAAAAAAAAGCTCCTCAGCATAACCAGTATCCGCCGGCGGTAGTGCCTACGTGTATTAACAACGATTACTGCGTTTTGCCTCCGCGCGATAAGAATAACGGCATATTAACGATGGCCTTTGTAGACATGCAGCCGTTAGAGAGCGTATATCCGCCTGAGACAGCGTTTGAATACGGATCTTTATTTCCGAATATCAACAAGCCTTTTAACGGAGGTAGGAAATAATGAACAAATATCAACTTAAAAAGAAGATCTACGAACTGGATTTTGCAATTCATGAACTCGTACTGTATTTAGATTCACATCCCACAAGCAAAAAGGCACTTGAGCTGTTAGAAGAATATAAGAAGAAAAGGCGGGATATGATAATGGCTTACGAAGAAAAATACGGAGCTTTTGTCATGACCCCGAGAGATGTAGAAAAATCAGACTGCTGGAAGTGGCTTGAAGGTCCATGGCCGTGGGAAAATAACTTTATGGAGGATTAGCAATGTGGCAATATGAAAAAAAATTACAGTATCCTGTAAATATAAAAACTCCCAATCCCAAATATGCGCAGATAATAATAAGCCAGTACGGAGGACCTGACGGAGAGCTTGGTGCGTCGATGCGTTACCTGACTCAGCGATACAGCATGCCGTATAACGAAGTAAAGGGACTTCTTACAGATATAGGTACTGAAGAACTCGCGCATTTGGAAATGATATGCGCGATGGTTCACCAGCTGACAAGGAACTTATCTGAAAAGGAAATAAAAGACAGCGGATTTGACACCTACTTCGTAGATCATACCAATGCCGTATATCCCATTGCGGCATCAAGTCTGCCCTGGCGAGCCGAATATATACAGGCAAAAGGTGATATACTGGCAGATTTGCACGAGGACTTGGCGGCAGAGCAAAAAGCAAGGGTTACCTACGACAACCTTTTAAGGCTGATAGACGACCCTGACATTCTTGATCCTCTTAGATTTTTACGTCAGCGGGAAATAACTCATTACCAGCGTTTCGGCGAAGCGCTGAGACTTACAACCGATAAGCTCAACAGCAAAAATTTCTATGCCTATAATCCCGGTTTTGATTCAAAACCCTGCAATAAAAAGTAAAATATAAATATATTTATATAATAATTACAGCCACCCGTTTTACGGGTGGCTTGTACAATGGCTATAAGCCCATAATGCAGCCCGCGTATCAAGGCACGGACTTTCTCTCTCGGTCTTGTGTATATTTCTTTGCCGTCACTCATTTAAGCCAGCTTCCAGCGGTTGTTTGCTTTCCAAGCAAACATATACAGGGAAAGATGATGCATTGGCAGATTTACGCGAAGATTTATCAGCTTATGACCGGATAGTAAAAAATCAATTTATAAAAGCAAAATTCGGCAAGCCGCTCATTGAAAAAAACGAACCCCCAATACCGTCTATTCTGAATTCAGAACAGACACTACCGGGGGTTATGTTAATAAAAATATCTCAAATAAATGTTCTTTTTTTTTAATTACACTACTCTCAAACTCATTGCCGAGCGGAACTTCTCTGCCGACTGTTTAAGTCCCTTATAAAATTACACTACTCTCAAACTTCATCTGTTCAATCTCTTTCAATGCTTTTGTTTAAGTCCCTTATAAAATTACACTACTCTCAAACCAAGGTTAACTTCTGTCATTACAATACCGGTTTAAGTCCCTTATAAAATTACACTACTCTCAAACATAGTTCTCGTATAATCTTTTTAGAAATTTGTTTAAGTCCCTTATAAAATTACACTACTCTCAAACTCAGTCGGTATATGCAAGCACACGCAATGAGTTTAAGTCCCTTATAAAATTACACTACTCTCAAACAGTTTGCAGGTTTAGGCTGGAATTTGCTCCGTTTAAGTCCCTTATAAAATTACACTACTCTCAAACCTTGCATATGCCGTAACAATCGCTTGTAATGTTTAAGTCCCTTATAAAATTACACTACTCTCAAACGCTACGTCCGGTATTCTTGTTCTTTCTGTAGTTTAAGTCCCTTATAAAATTACACTACTCTCAAACTAGGGATTGGCATTATAATAACTATACATTGTTTAAGTCCCTTATAAAATTACACTACTCTCAAACCCTCAAATCAAAATTCAAGAAACAATACTACGAATTGCAGAAAGCAATGTAACAGGACTTCATTTTATATTTTACAACACAAATATCAGCAAATCAAGTCAAAATTCGCATAAATCATCATCTACTGTATATCTTTTTGTATTTTTTAATTTTATTTCTGATATATTTCCTAATAAAAGCACCTTAAAGTTATGCAGACAAACACTTTTGACAAATTCTTCTATATCCGAGTGGGAAAAATACGAGCGCATATTTATCATAATAAAAAGTCGGTCACGGTCAAGTTCCCTCACCAGTTCCATATAAGCAAATATTTTTTCAAGCGGACTCTTCTCACTTTCATCAATTTCAGGCCCCAACGCACGGATAACCGGTCCTACCGCAAGCTTTTGACAATTTACCTCGAACGGGAAATCCTCCGCGATTCTGAAAATAAATTTTTCCAGTTCGCAGAGCAGTTCTGACGTTCTTGTGTAGTTTTCCGCAAGTATTGCCTTTTGTTCTAAAGCGGAATACAGCTTCGTAAGCAGGCTTTTCCTGTTTAACTGAAACGGCGAAAACTGAACCGTTAAATCCGCATATCTGCTGAATTCAACCGGATGGTCCGCTACGGAAAGTACACAGTCACCCGGCATACCTTCAGCCTGCATATACATACTATTTACCATTTCATAAAACATTTTTTTATTTTCAATTATCAACTCATTGACATATCCGCCGTCAAAAGAAAGAATATGATTCATACCGTTATATACAAGTTTCATAATATAATCAGCCTTTCGTCACTTTCCAATACTTCGCTGTAATGCTCGCCCGTAATATACTCCATCCCCGAAAATTGTTTTTCGGTGACCGTCAATACCTGAACTATTCCCTGACAAGGACGGTTCTTTCTTATAAGATTCACAACTGCCTGTCCTGCGCCCGGAGTTAAAAGCATACGGCAATAAACCGATTCCTGCAGCATCAGAAATCCGTTTTTTATCAGCATCCGGCGAAATTTTCTATACTGTCGTCTGTCTTCAGCGGTTTCAGTAGGCAAATCAAAAAATACCAGTACTCTCATAAATCTGTAACTCATAATGAATAAAATTGTATCAGCGACAGATCGCGCTCATTTAATGCATCAAAAATGCTTCTGCAATAATATTTTATTGCATTGAGTACGGTCTGACGACTTTTGTTTATAATAACTGTGTCATTTAAAACATTAACTAACATATATTTTTCTTCGCTCGATAATTCTGAAAAAACCGAAGATTTTACCTTTCTGTCTATCAGTATACGGAACGGCTCCATCAAATCACAGCTGAAGTTAAAATGGTTAAACATATTTTCATGAAAAATACCAAGCTGCGTCAAATAGCCCTGGGCAGTAATCTCGCGGTTAAAAGCAGACAAAATAATACTGTATCCGTAATTAAGCGCCGCATTGACAATATTTTCTTCGCTTCTTGTGAAATCCATACCGAACAGCGCATTAAAATATACCTTCGCTGCGTGCCCCTCACGGTTCGTTGCATCGTGAGGGGTGATTTCACATAGATACGACCTAAGCAGCTCTGCCTCGTCGTCATGGCGCAAATCTTTTAAAAAATCTGCCTGTTTACGTATCTTTTCTGCTACAATATCCGCCCATACTGCTCCCTTGATATCATCAGACCAAGAAATCTGAGCTCGGATTTTCCGGGAACTGTCATACGAATTATAGTAGGGTACCAACTCAGCGTTCGGCGTTCGCTTTGCGTCGCAAAAAATTACCCGTATTTTCTTTTCCGTCAAAGCCTCAAGCAGACATCCCGTTATTGACACCGCGGGATTTTCAATGAGCAGTACGGCAATTTCATCAAGAAACACCTTTTTGGTTTCCTCGGCACGAACCACCATAAAACCCATTTTATAATCCAGCTTACAGCGTGACGTAATTATAACAGTCCGCCAGCTCATAACAAATCAAGCAGGTTTCCGGAAACCTTTTCAAAAAGTCCCGACGCGGAAGAATCGACAATGCGTACATCGGTATAATTTTTCTTCCAGTTTGACAAACTTGAAGACAATGCGGTAACACCGGCAGACACAACTCCTCCGATTGCGGAAAGGTCAGCTTTAACTGCTCTGCCGAACAGTCCCTGAATTGCAAGCAAAACAGTTACCTGATTATCAGGAGACAGTGTCTCAAACTTTTCTCTTCCCTTAACGATAGTATCGCAGGGATTTGCCGGACGATACTTATAAGGTGCAGCCTGAAGTTTTTCAATATAATGGTCATACAAAGCCAAATTTTTTTCTGCCGTTATACCGTCATATTTTTCGCTGAATATTATATTGGGGTTTTTCTTCTTTTTATTAGCAAATGATTCCAGTCGCTTTACATAGTTTTCATTTTCCCGCGAAGTCTTAAAGGATGTCAGGCAGGAAACACCGATTTGTCTTCCTCCACCTGATTTTCCGGTTACACAAACACGCAATCCGTTTAAAGAAAGAACTGTATTTATTTTAATTATTCTTCTGTCAAGCAAAAATTCAATAGAATCCACAGGTTTTTTCAAAATTGCCGATACTGTTGATTTCGCATATTCCGCTGCAAAGGTGTTGTCGTCTATAAACTTATCTGCATACAAAAGTTCAACCGGCATTATCATAATATCCTGCTTTTTCGCAATTTTATATTTCACCAAAACAAAAAACGTTGCGGTTGATTTATTATATCCTCCGTAAATTTCCGTGGGCCTGCCTTTTTTTATAGGCACTAACCCCGGCGCCGCTTTTACAGGCATTTGGTCAAAAAATCCACCTTTTCTGCAAAATGCATATTTTGTCAAATGGGCCGTATTTTTTCCTGCAATCTCAACCACACGGTCTTTATCGGCAGCACCGTTCCATACAATTTTTTTGTCACATGATATTGAATGAGTAAATACAACTTCCGGTTTTACATTATTGCTACTGTCTGCACGCCAGAATTGTCTGCTGAATTTAGAATACCAGACATTGCCTACAGCAATATTCAAATACGCATCTTTTGCATGATGCAGATCGTTGACCTGACGCGATTTCAGCAAATTGAATCCCTTGCGGAAATCAGAAACCAGTCCCGCTTTCACATATATTATTTCTGTATCGGGATACAACTCTTTCAAAAGCGTCGCTACGGCCTTTGTAGACTGACGTGTTTCGACAAGCTGCCGGTTAATAAATTCAAATTTCTCATCATCTGTGAATCCGGTAGTACGTGTCAATCTCTTATATTTTTCATCACTGAGCAACTTCAATTTATTTAATTGCAGCCAATAATTGTTCATTTTACGCTGAATTTCCGGATTAATAGGAAACATATCACTCTTATCGCCGTTAGCTTTTGAATCTACAAGTATCAGGTTATTTATAATACTGTCATCTTTAACAAAGCTGCGCGGATATATATGTTCTATATTATACGTTCCGTCACCTGAAATTACGGATTCAATATCTATGCTTTTACCTGTGTATAAGCACTTTCCAAGCTGAATAAAATACAGAAACAGTTTATCGCTTTGAAGCCTGTTATGCGCTGTGTCGCCCCATTCCTGTAATTGCAGGCTTAAATGCCGAACCTCTTCGGTATCAATCTTCTCGTATAATTCTTCAAGCTGAGCAAGTCTGGTTTTTGTACGGCCTATTTTTTGCTCTTCTTTGTCTCCCCTTGCCATTTCAATAAAAATTCTTTCCGGATCGCATCCCTGTACTTTTACTATGTCTTTCAAAATATCAAGAGTACGTATTATCGGGCGCTTTACCGAGTTTGATATATACATCTCATTAAGTCTTTCAGAAATGTTTTTCGGATTTTGTATATAATATTCTTTCACAATTTCATTTATTTTTTCTCTAAAGGTAAACTTATCAGACAGCAACTGCATTAAATTGCAATTAGTTTCCCACATGGCACGTATAACAGTAAATGTTTCGCCGGTATCTTTGTTTACCCCTTCTATTCCGCACAATAACTTTTTCGAAAGTCTTCCGAAATCTTTGAATTTCAAGTTGGAAATATATTTTATTTCCGTTTCCGGAAGATTAGAATATTCCCTGCGAAGCCAGTTCATAAATCTGGTCTTATCCTCAGAGTATGTTGCTCTTCTTATAATTGATTCAACATCCGAATATGTCAGCAATCCTCTGTTCAAAAGATTTTTAAATTGTATAAAAGAATTAAGGGATGATTTTAAGGTAATATCAATTCCGCTGACAATATCGCTTTCTTCCATAATGCCGTTCGATATCAGGTAATCCTTAATCGCTCTGAGCGTGACTTTTTTGCTGCGCATAAAAACATTGTCATAAATACTTTGCTTTACCTCAACAGGTATATCATGACTGTTGATTTTTATATTATTTATTTCATTCAATACCTCAAATGCGCTGTAAATCAATGAGTTTTTGGGTAAAACATCCTCATTCGGCAAATAAGTACAGGAATTGGTCATACGCGATATAAAAGCATTCTCGCTTTTATCAAGATCCACCTTATCCTCAAAATTCCACGGATAAATTTTGCCTTCCGCTTTGCGTACCATCCAATGATTTAGTTTCGGATCACTTTTTTCTTTCAACGGTCCTACATAATACGGAACCCTATACTCAAACACTGACAAAATCTTTTCTGCGCCTGTTATACCGTCAGCGTCCTGTTCTTTTAAAAACGGTATATAATCTTTTGCATTTTCAAGAATCCTGTTCAGTTCGTACCAATAAAGCTGATAAGGAATAACACGATTATCGTTATCTACCTGCTTTGGCATAAAATCAAATATTTCAAGACGGGAGATTATATCATTATATACCGCATAGTCATTCGAGTCCGGCGTTATAGATTTCATAACAGCAAGGACGTATTTACAGAAATCCTCTTTGCCTGCTGATTTTTTAACTTTGTTCTTATCGTTTGATGTCTTATTTTTTCCTATGTATGCAACATAATTGTTAGCGATTGTTTCAGAGCGAAAAATATTTTTATACTGCTTCGGAGCATATTTTTTGATAAACTGCTTTAAAAACATCAAGTCACTTTTATGCTGCCTATAAGTCTCAACTTTAGCTTCTGATACTGACGGCATTCCTTTAAGTACATCAACTAATACCGACCAATCATAAACCGCTTTTAATGCTGAAATCAGTCCCGCATCGTCACCGATGTTTAGCATTACAGCATAAAGTCTCTCATCTTCCATATTGAGTGCAACAGATTTTTCCTCAAGTTTCGCATACTCGTCCTTACCGAAAAGTTCCTTCAATCCGGCCTTTCCTCCGCATAGCAGCTTTAAAACAAGATCATAGTTATACTCATACTGTTCATTAATCTCCTTAGGAGCTTTTTCAGTACCAAACAGCGCTTTTGCCAATTCTTTTGTTTTCTTGACTATACCGGTTTTATGTTTCAATGCACTTTGAACGGCTTCTAAATCGATATCCTCTTTCCACGGAAGTGCATATTCATCGTGTCTGATAAAATCAACAAGCTGATCGTACACAGCCTGAAAGTCTGTAACTGCATCAATGTTATTTTTATCCACTTCGTTGAGGAAGTGCCCTCTGTGTGCAACAAGCCACGCACATGCAAGATATACAAGCCTTACATCGTGACATTCTGTACTCTCCATTAATTCCGCAATGAGGTGATGAATGGTCGGATACTTATCGGTGTATTCCTTTTGCATTTTATATGTATCAAAAATTCTTACTTTTTCTTCATCGGTTTCAGGATAAAGATAGCTTTCTTTTATCCTCTTGAAAAAACCGCTATCTATTTTGCCGATTTCACCGGCAAATAATTCCATAACCAAACTGACTCTTTCCTGTCTGCGGTCAAGTCTCCTGCGCGCCGAACGGAAGCCCCTTCTTTCAACAGCAAGTTGCGCCTCGTCGAAAAGTGTTGCTCCCCACATACTTTCGCCTTTGAATTTGCATAAATTATAATTTTCGTCTGTTACCGCATATCCCACCGAATCAGTTCCGATGTCAAGGCCTACATAATAATTTTTATTTTTCATATTGACAAAAACTCCTTTCTGATTTATAATTACAGTGTAGTTTATATCCCTTATAAATTACACTACGAGTTCAAATAAAAGATTTCTCAAAACGTCGGCTTTGCCGATAGCACAGTGTGTGCATTTAACAGACCTCTTCGGAGGTCTTTTTTATTGCATACATAAATTATTTATTATTAAATCAACAGTCGCATGTCAGCCTGATTATTATAAAGATTGAAATCAAATATAATATTATAATCATTATACTATAACCAATGTCCAATAAAAAGGACTTTTGTGTACGGCTCCGGTATTTATAATCATTAGTACACAAATATAATTTACCATTTTTTTCGTATAACTTCAATTCTTATCACGAATTTATTTTGAAATATAATACTTTATCACTTTTCAAGTGTTTGATAGTATATTATAAAAATAATATTTTTTTATATTTATATAATGCAAAAAACCACCGGTCACTCCGGTGGTTTAATTTAATTGTTAAACTTTTTTTATCATTATTCGTATTTATTGATCACATCCACAGCAGCTTTTAAACAGTTTGTCAATGTCAAGCCGTTTTTCTTCCGCGTTTTTTATAAAGCCGATTTTTTTCAGAAAATCTTCTGATACGGTATCTGTATAAAACGCATTCATAATTCCTCTTTCAGCTGCAACATGCAGTGAACTTCTCAAAATACCGTCTGCTAAAAGGATATCTTCTGTCGGCTCAATATACTTTACTGTGATTTTTTCTTTATCCAGTTCAAATAAACATAACCCTATTACATCCTGTCCGTCTTTGCAGGAAACACATTTTGAGTTTTCATTGAAAACTATGTTTCTTTCTGCAAAGTATTTCCTTGCCTCAGCATCGTTCACAGGTCCTAAATACAGCATATTATTCTTCCTTCTTAGTTATATTGGTAAGCCTCCGCATTTCTCTTTCGTTAAGTTCCCGCCATTTGCCCTGCGGCAGCATTCCTAATTTTACTCCTGCTATTTCGGTGCGTTTCAGTCGCATAACTTCCAAATCCACTGCTTCGCACATTTTTCTTATCTGACGGTTTCTTCCTTCATGTATTACAAAAATAAGGACTGTTCTGTCTGTCTTCCTTTCAGCGACAAATACATCACACGGCAGCGTTTTTCTGCCGTCAATTTCAATTCCCTCTCTTAGTTTAACAATCTTTTCATCAACTGCGTCACCTTTTACAGTCACACGGTATGTTTTATTGACCTGTGCAGACGGATGCGTAAGATTATTTGCAAAATTTCCGTCATTTGTCATGAACAGCAAGCCTTCGGAGTTTTTGTCAAGCCTGCCTACAGGAAACAGTTTGACGCCTGCGTCTTTGACAAGATCTGTGACGCATCTGCGGTCAAGCTCATCTTTGGTTGTGGTAACGTAACCCCGCGGCTTGTGAAGCATTATATACATTTTCTCAGTGTTAGCCACTACTGTCTTTCCTGAAACCGTTACTTTATCCCTTTTGGGATCCACCTTCGCTCCTAATTGAGCCACTCTGCCGTTGATACGGACCTTCCCCTGTTCTATCAGTTCTTCAGCTTTTCTTCTTGAGGCAACAGAACATTCCGACAAATACTTCTGAAGCCTGATTTTATTGTCCTTCATCTATTTCTCCCATATATTTTTAAATATGTATTTTACATTTTCCGCCCACACAGACGCAAAATCTTTTTTTACCGTTTCCGACTCAATTTCAACTTCCGAAAACAGCGGAACCGTATCTATCACGGTTTCGTTTTTTCTGTAAACCACATTCCCTATTTGTTCTCCCTCTTTTATAGGAGCATATAAAAACTTCGGAAGCTGCACTTCACATGTAAAATCGGCGTCATCAAGGGTGCTGACACTGTACGGTCCTATTTTTACCTTTACCGAAGCTTCATCACCGCTGATTACCGGAATCTCATATTCTTCTCTGTCTGCGGCTATTTCCACGGTTTTAATCGCGGATAACCCGTATTCAAGCATATTTATATGATCGTCCCAGTCATTCGGATCCTTTAAAGTTACCGCAATCACCTTTTTGCCGTCGCACTCAGCTGCCGAAACCAAGCATCTGCCTGATTTTTTGGTAAATCCTGTTTTTACACCTATCGCGTATTCATAACTTTTGAGCAGTTTATTGTGATTTGTAAGCGTTCTCTTATAAGGCGGGTTTCCGTAATTAAGTGTTGCCTTTTCCGCCGAAACGGCTTTGGAAAACTCCTCGTTTCGAAGCGCATAACGCGCGAGCAACGCCATATCCCTGGCCGTTGAATAATGCTCATCGGCATCAAGCCCCGAAGGCGTGACAAAATTTGTATTGTTCATACCTATTTCTTCTGCTTTCTGATTCATCAGCTTCACAAATCCGTCGACAGTGCCTCCGAGTACATAAGCCGTTACATTAGCCGCGTCATTACCGGATGCCAGCATCATACCGTAAAGCAGATCGTGCAAAGTAACTTTATCGCCCGCAAGCAGTCCCATTGAAGATCCTTCCACCCTTACCATCTCGGCCGTTACCGTGATCTCTTTGTTTAAATCACCCATCTCACATAATAACAGCGCTGTCATAATTTTGGTGGTGCTGGCCATCGGAAGCCGCTCATCAGCATTATGCTCATAAATAACTTCCCCGGTATCCGCATTTATAAGTATAGCCGCTTTAGCCGAAGTGTCTAAAGCGGATGTGTTTAAAGGCATAATTAATATCAAAAAAAGTATACAGCTTACAAGCTTTTTCAAACCAACCACCCCGCCACTTAAATTCTATTGCGGCAGGAAGTTAAGTATTACTTATTTTCTTCTTTCTTCCCCAAAATCTCTTTTGCCTTATCCAATATTTCCGGAGCCATTGAAACCGCTTTTTCAACCGTTGTCAGCTCATTATATACCGGAAGCATTTTGACATTGTCACCTGAAATCACTATAAACGCTATCGGAGATACAGTAACTCCTGCTCCGCCTCCGCCTCCGAAAAGTTCGGCGCCGGTCTTGCTCGGAAAATCACTTCCGCCGGTTGCCAGCCCGAACGATACCTTTGATACAGGTATAAGTGTAATATTGCCTGATACAATCGGGTTTCCCGTAATTATATTAGCGTCTACCATATTCCTGAGTTTTTCCAATGTTACATCCATGATATTTCTTATACTATTTTCGCTCATTGTAATTCTCCTTAATGGTGAAATTTTTATAATCTTTGTAAACCTTAAAGGCAGTAACCAGCATATAAAATATTTGAAGTTTTATTACCAAAGAAAAAACAAATTCCTTTTTGTTTTCGGTAAAATCACTGCTGATATTTATCCTCTTTAATTCTATTGAAGAAAATGAATCCAAAAATCCGAGCACCGGATATACCGCTGTACATACCCTCCCGTATTCTACCGCCGTTTCTGCGGCATCCGAACCTGACACTACAAGATTTAGTTTTATCTTCTTTATTCTAATATGTCTTAAAAACTTTCTTATATGCGTCAGCATACCGTAAATAAGATTTAAAACCTTTTTTACTGCTCCGGTAAATCCGTACTTTTCCTTCAAAAACAATAAAAGCTGTTTGCCTTCTTTTAAAGCAGTATTATTCTCTTTTTCGGTTTTTTTGCCCGACTGCTTCTTTTTTGTTGCGCCGACTTTCTTCTTTCCGGTTTTTTGGGGAGTTTCATAAACCTTGAATCCTAAAAACTTTACCTTTGCAAAAAAATCGTTTTCAAACCCTAAAAACACTTTTACAGGTGAAAAAAGTATCAACAGTATCAGTAAAAATATCGAACCTATTATCAACAATGCGGTCAATCAGCATTCTCCTCGCTATCTTCGCCTATTTCCAGCTGCTCTCCAATATCGTTTTCTTCATTATCTTCTTTCGGCAAAGGCGGAAGTTCGGTAAGGTCAGACATTGAAAAACAGCGCAGAAAATTTTTGGTCGTACCGTACAGCAAAGGCTTGCCCGGAAGTTCAAGTCTTCCCCGCTCTTCAATAAGCCCTTTTTCTATAAGCGTGGAAACCACTCCGGAACAGTCTACTCCTCTGACCTGTTCGATAAACGATTTTGTGACCGGCTGGTTATATGCGACTACCGCCAGTACTTCAAGCGCCGCCGAAGACAGAGGGGTGCGCCTGCGCATATCAAACGCCTTTTTAATATAATCGGCGTATTCTGTCTTTGTTGCCAGCTGATATGTGTTTTCCAGCCTCAGCAGTTCCAGTCCGCTGCTGTTTTTTATCATTTTCTCAGAAAGCGCCTCAGCAGTATCTGTAACCTCTTCAGGTGAAATTTCAAAAACCTGGGAAAGCCTTTCTATGCTTATAGGTTCCCCGCCCGCATAAAGCACTGCTTCAAAAGCATTTATAAGCTGTTGTTTGTTCATCTGTTTTTGTGCCCCTTAACAAGTGTTATCTCTGCTCCTTCGGAATCTCCGTCAATTTTGACACGGTTTGCCTTACACAGCTCAAGCACCGCCAAAAATGTGGCTACGAGCTCCGAACGGCTTGATGCTGTCAAATAAAGATTGCTTAATTTAGTCTTACCGCCGCTCCACAAATTACGGATTACAAATATGATTTTTGTCGATACCGACACAATCTTCTTTGCCACAATCTTTGTAAACGGAGCTGTTGAGGGAGGCAGTCTGCGCTTTCCTCTTCCAACCGCCTGCAAATATGCGGAATATAAAATTTCACTGTCGTGTACCAACTCATAGGTTTTATCAAAATCATATTCTTCCGGCTTTTTTACAAATTTATCAAAGCCGTTCTGCATATTTGAAAGCTGTCTCGCAATTTGCTGACAAACCATATATTCAAGCAGTTCCCCTTCAAGTTCCTCTTTAAGCTTGTCCACTTCTTCATGCCTCGGAAGCAGGCTTACTGTTTTAATATAAAGCAGCCTTGAAGCCATCTCGATAAATTCACTGCCCAGTTCCAGCTCTTCCTGCTCATACAGCTTTATCTGTTCAAGATACTGGTCTATAAGCACCGAAAGCTGTATATCGTAAATATTGAGCTTGTTTCGTGATATCAGCTGGAGCAGCAAATCAAGCGGACCTTCAAATCCTTCTATTCTGTAGGATAATGTACTTTCCATTTTTTCACCTTATGAAAACATATTAAAAGGAAGTTGCGCCACATAACTCAAACCGCTTAATACCCAGTTCGAAAGAAAACTCAACGGATAGTCAAGTATACCGAGATACAGTACAACAATCAGCGCGATATAAATATATCTCTCATATCTCATAATTCCGTAATAATACTTATATGGCAAAAATGCCGTCAAAATTCTCGAACCGTCAAGCGGAGGTACAGGAATTAAATTAAATACCGCAAGATATACATTGATCTGCGCGATAAATGAAAAAAACATAAGGATATAACCTAAAACCGCACTCAGCGAAAACCTGAAAATTACCATTATGACATTGATTATTATCAATGAGATAAACGAAACTATTAAATTTGAGATAGGTCCGGCAGCAGCTACAATCGCCATATCTCTTTTCGGCTTTTTTAGATTATTATGATTAATTTGCACCGGCTTTGCCCAGCCGAAACCGAATAAAATTATGCACAGGGCACCAAAATAATCAATATGAGCAAAGGGATTTAATGTATATCTGCCCTGCCAGCGGGGTGTGTTGTCGCCGAGCTTTACCCCGACAAATGCATGCGCAAACTCGTGTATAGGCATGGTCAAAAACACAACTGCCAGCGCCGATATAATGTATACCACCATGTCTAAAGGTTCCATTGTTCCCGAAAGTAAACTTCTTAACATATCATAACCTCTGAATCTGTATAGATATTATAATTATATACCAATTCCCATATAAATACAAGAAAAATCTGCGTACATACCAATTTTACCTAAACAATATAAAATGGAAGGAGACCGATTCTCCTTCCATTTTATACTCCTTTTAAATCAAAATCCGGTATATACCTTCCGTCAGCGCTTGATCTTTCCTGAATGAATACTTTATCATATTCAGACTGCATTATGTGATCGAGTACCTTTTCGTATTCCCTTTTTGTGATTTTTCTGTTTATCGGCGGCATATCATCTGCTTTTCCGAAAGGTATATACTGACTCATAATGCTGAAATAACTGCCCGGAACGTTCTTATAAACCCAGTCAAATACCGAAATTGCCTCCCGGGTCCCCTGCGGCAAAATCAAATGCCTTATTATAACGCCTTTTTTCATAATTCCGTCCTGTATAACACATTCCGGCTGCTGTCTGCCAGCCTCAAATATTCCACTGACGGCAATTTCAGGATAATTCTCAGCGCAGGAATACAGTTTAGACCTTTCGGAATTCAGATACTTCAAATCAGTCAGATAAATATCAATATAACCTGCCAGCATTTTTAATGTATCAACAGTATCGTAACCGCCGGTGTTATACACTATCGGAATATCCGGACGGTATATATCAAGCGCCTTTATTACTGCCGGAGCGTAATGTGTAGGATTAACCAGATTAATATTGTGAGCGCCCTTTCGCTCAAGTTCCCTGAAAATTTCCGCGAGTCTTTCATAACTTACCGTTTTGCCGTATCCCTCATGAGATATACCGTAATTCTGACAATATACACATGATAACGGACATCCGCTGAAAAATACCGCTCCCGAACCATTGATCCCGCTGATCACCGGCTCCTCCCAAAAATGCAGATCCGCCTTAGCAATCTTAGGCAGCAGCGGCATTCTGCAAAATCCGCCTGTATTTTCAGTTTCGCTCCTCAGAGCCCGGCACTGTCTCCCGCACAGACTGCATATCATTTGCTATCCTCTTTTTCGGTTTATAATCGCATACTCTATACTTTATTTTAATATCATCAAATGTCTTTTTAAAGGCTACTCTTCCGTTAAACCTGAAACCGCAGCTTCCACATTTAAAATTACTTGTAAACCATCTGTTTTTATATTTCCAGTTTGAAATACGTTCTGTTGCAGCTTTGCATTTCGGACAGGAAAACTCAAGCTGCGATTTTTTTATATTTCTGTCGTTTATATCCGATATAGCATACGGTTTAAACCTCAGCCTATCATAAAAGTCCTTGCCTGAAGCATCCTTTTTTAATGCATCAAACCGCTTTTTATCATAAGAAATTTTAAAAAGCTCTGCGCAGACAAGACAATCATCCAGCGCCGTATGAAAATCTATTTCCGAAATATCTATCTTCAAAAACTCTGCCGCTGCCTCAAGGGATATCTGATTTTTGCTTTCATATCCCTTTGTATACAAATTCTGCTGGACTAACTTTTGCAGATCAAGGTAACTGTGCATTCTGAATTTCAGATTACCGTCAAGCAAATAATCTTCATTTTCAATAATTGTATACAGGTCCGAATTGCTCCATGTCATGGTTACATCCGCGTTTTCGGCAAATATATTATACCTTTCTACAGCCGCTCTGAAGGGTATGCCCTCCATCATTGTTTCTGAAGTTATTCCCGTAAGTTTTGTAAATCTGCTTGTTACCTTATTGGAAATCTCGGACCGTATATTGACGCTGAAAGTATCGATAACTTCAAAGCTGTCATTAAGTTTTACCGCACCGATTTGCAGTATCTGGTTTATAAACCGTTTCAGCGGCTGATAATAAGCGCTGTCCCATTCCAAATCAAGGATAATGTACTCCATTATTTCTTTCTCGACTCTGCTTTCATTCTTTCTTCTTTATTCAAAATCCTTTTTCTCAGCCTGATATTATTCGGAGTTATTTCAACCAGTTCGTCGTTTTTTATGAACTCCAGCGACTGTTCCAGACTCAGTTTTGTATACGGAACCAGACGCAGCGCGTCATCAGAACCTGAAGCTCGGGTATTGGTCATCTGTTTTTTCTTGCATACATTACAGACTATATCTTCATTCTTAGGATTTTCCCCTACTATCATGCCTTCATACACCGGCGTACCCGGACCGATAAACAGCCTGCCGCGGCTCTGAGTATTGAACAAACCGTACCCTGTGGCCTCTCCCTGTTCATGCGCTATTATCGACCCCGTGGAACGCTGCTCGATATCGCCTTTGTATTCCTGATAACTGTCAAAGACATGATTCATAATTCCGTTGCCGTTTGTGTCTGTCAAAAACTGCGAACGGTATCCCAACAGACCTCTTGACGGTATCAGAAACTCAAGATGCGAGGTTCCTCCCTCTCGCGTGCCCATATTTTTAATTTCTGCTCTGCGGGTTCCGAGTCTTTCCATTACGACACCCACGTATTCTTCCGGCACCTCAATCATAAGCAGTTCAATAGGCTCAAGCAGTGTGCCGTTTTCATCCCGCTTATATATTACCTCCGGCGGAGATACCTGAAACTCATAACCCTGGCGGCGCATCGTTTCAATCAATATCGAAAGATGCAATTCTCCTCTGCCCGAAACCTTGAAAGTGTCGGCTGAATCGGTTTCCTCAACCCTCAGGCTTACATTGGTCATAACCTCTTTAAATAAACGGTCTCTTAAATTTCTTGAGGTTACAAATTTGCCGTCATTTCCGGCAAAAGGAGAATTATTTACCATAAAGTTCATAGAAAGTGTAGGCTCGTCTATCTTAACGAACGGCAGTGGATCAATACAGTTAACATCACACGCCGTTTCCCCTATTTCAAGTTCGGATATTCCGGCAACCTGTATTATATCTCCTATACCGGCGGTTTCTTCTTCTACCCGCTTAAGTCCGCGGTACATAAACAGTTTCGCGATCTTTGCGTTTGATGCCGTCCCGTCTTTATGGCACAGCGCCACAGTCTGGCCCGCCTTTACGCTTCCGCGTATGACTCTTCCGATACCTATTCTGCCGAGATAATCGTCATACTCTATGTTTGAAAAAAGTATCTGCAGCGGAGCGTCCGGATCGCCTTCGGGAGGATCGATTTCCTTGACGATTGCGTCAAACAGTGGTTTCATATCAGTACCCTTGACATCCGGGGAGTATGTTGCATATCCGTCTCTTCCGCTCGCAAAAATAACCGGGAACTCTATCTGATTTTCATCGGCTCCCAGTTCTATAAACAAATCTAATACCTCATCCACGACTTCATGAGGCCTTGCCATAGGTCTGTCTATCTTATTTACGACTACAACCGCTTTCTTGCCGAGCGCCAATGACTTTTTAAGTACAAACCTCGTCTGTGGCATACATCCTTCAAATGCGTCTACCAACAATAATACGCCGTCAACCATCTGCAAAATACGTTCTACTTCTCCGCCGAAATCGGCATGTCCGGGCGTATCTACAATATTGATTTTTACATTTCCGTACATAACACTGGTATTTTTTGAAAGGATTGTTATTCCGCGCTCACGCTCGAGATCATTTGAATCCATAACTCTTTCGTTTACATTTTCGTTTTCACGAAATGTTCCGCTCTGTTTCAAAAGTTGGTCGACAAGCGTGGTTTTACCGTGATCAACATGCGCGATTATCGCTATATTTCTTAGATTTTCAATTCTTGACATTATGACTTTCCTTTGCTGATATATTTATTTGCAGGCGTTTGCGTATGAAAAATGTGAAAAAACAAATACAGCAATAAAAACTCCTGTGAAAAACATACTGAAATTTGTTTGGACCGCTGTGTGCGAATATCCTCCCGCAGAAATATGAAACACGACATTGGGCACCGACTGCGTAAAGCAGAACAGCACAGACGCAAGTCCGGAAGCCAAAAGCTTACGAAATCCCTTTTCTTTATCAAAATTATTGTAAAGCTTAGCAAAATTAAGCATAAACAGCAGAACAGCACAATATGCAGCTATCAAAAAAATATTATCGGAAATCAACGCTAAAGATGAAATTTCACCGAAACTGTATATCAGTCTTGCAACAAAATACAAGCACGGTATTGCATAGGTCAAAAGTGGTATCTTAATATTTAAAAAATCCTTAACCGAAAACACTATCAGCCACAGCACAAACAAAATGCCGAATAAATATAACAGTATTTTTATAACAACCGATACTCCGTATGAGCCGTTTGTAAAAAATAATTCCATCGCTACAGCAAAAGCAAGCAGTACAGATGATATACCCATAACCAAACCGGTTTTAGGCGGATTCTCCGGAGACCTATGAGAAAAAAAGGAAAAAACTGCCGTTATCACTCCCACAGCAATTATAATTGCGGTTATGCCGTTTCCCCAAGAATCATATTCATGCTTAAAAAAGCCTGTATTTGCCTCAACAATAAAAAACAGCTGCATAAGCCTTAATCCGAGACTCACAGGCAATGCAACGCAAAAAAATAAAATTATCTGTTTATATTTCATTACATTTTACATCTCCAGAACATTATCGCTTAAATTATATCATATAATATATTAATTTTATATTCTGTTTTTTTAAAAGTCAACTAATTTAAAGAAAAAAGAGGATCTGCTATGAAAAAAGTATTGTTTGTAAGTCTTTTTACCGCTGCCGTAATGCTTTTACTCCCCCTCAGTATTATGAAAAAAAGTATACCTTCCATTTTAACGACAGCGATTCAGAACGGAGAAACCGGGCAAAAAGAGATAAAAAACGGAAGTACAAGCTTTAAAGTCTGCAACAGTGAAGACGGAACGGTAACTGAAATCGAAACCGAAGATTATATTTTTTCGGTTGTAGCGGCCGAAATGCCGGCTTTATATGAAGAAGAGGCTCTGAAAGCGCAGGCAGTAGCGGCATACACATTCGCATTGAGCAGAAAAGCAGAGAACAGCGATAAAACATACGACATAACAACCGACCATACCGTCGACCAGAGCTATATAACAGAACAGCAGGCTCGCGACAAATGGGGTGACAACGCCGATGAATACACCGAAAAGCTTAAAAAGGCCATAGAAGAAGTGTCAGACTACGTTATAACCTACGACGGCAATGTCATAACTTCGGTGTACCATGCTATTTCAGGCGGCAAAACCGAAGATTCAAAAAATGTCTGGGGAATATCGCTTCCCTATCTGAAACCGGTTTCCAGCGAAGGCGATAAGCTGTCATCCGACTACAAAACCGAAGTCAGCTTTACCGCGGAAGAGATGAAAGAAAAATTAAGCGATGAGTTTGAACCGTCAGATTCCGATGATAATTATTTCAGCGATATAAAACGCACCGACTCCGGCACTGTTACCGGCATAAAAGTATGCGGCAAAGAAATAACAGGCGCCAGACTGAGAAGCCTTTTAGGACTTCGTTCCTCAAATTTTGAAATTAAATTTGAGGATGATAAATATACGTTCACGGTTTACGGATACGGACATGGCGTCGGTATGAGTCAGAACGGAGCAAATTATATGGCAAAGCAAGGCAGCGATTTCAAAGAAATACTGACTCATTATTATACCGGATGTAAAATTGAAAAACTGAAATAAAAATTAAATATTTTTTCAAAAGCAGCGAATACTTAAAATATAATAATCAAACTCAAAAGGTGAAATAATGGTTGTACTTTTTTCCGAAAGAAAAAGCAACATAGAAAAAGAAATAATAGAAATTCTGAAAAAATGCGGAGGCGACTATATTTCAGATAAAACCGTACACAGTACAAACGGCTTGTTTACCGTAGTAAGCGAGCATAAAATTACAGATATAAAAATCAACGCAGGAGCCGCTGTATTTACTGATGATACCGACAGATTCCGCGGCCAGATACTGCCAAATGGAATTATAGGGATCTGCGAAAGCCAAAACCGCAGTGCGCTTGAAATTTTCGAAAAAAATAAAACGCCTGTCATTAGCTGCGGAATGAATCCTAAAAATACACTTACGGTATCAAGCCTGAATGAAAATAATGTTTCACTGTCACTCCAAAGAACAATAACTACCTTATCAGGGATGGATACCGAGCCTTTTGAGTTTAATATAAAACTTGCTAAAACATATAATCCGTTTTCTATAATGGCGAGCGCCGCCGTACTTTTGGTACATGGAATACTTCCCGAAAACTTCTGATAAAAAATCACCTCTGCCCGTAAAATCACGGTTCAGAGGCGATTTTTTTATATTCTGGCCACTCCGCTTTTTCTGGCAGCGTCTGCCACCGCTTTCGCCACCGTCGGAGCTATTCTCTTGTCAAATGCCTTAGGCAAAATGTAATCCGGCGTTAACTCACTGTCATCAACCAATGACGCTATTGCGTAAACCGCAGCCATTTTCATTTCGTCATTTATATCTGAAGCCCTCACATCCAGCGCGCCTCTGAATATTCCCGGAAACGCCAGAACATTGTTTATCTGATTAGGAAAGTCGGAACGTCCTGTCCCTACGACCAACGCTCCGCCTTTCAGCGCTTCCTGCGGCATAATCTCCGGCACAGGATTTGCCATGGCGAATACTATCGCACCGTTGTTCATAGCCGATATATCTTCTGCCTTTAATATTCCGGGAGCAGAAACTCCTATAAAAACATCTGCTCCGCGCAGCACTTCCGTGAGCGAACCCGTAATTTTTTCCGGATTGGTTTTCTTTGCAAGCGCCAAATGTGCTTCGCTTAAATTTTCCATACCGTCGCAAATAGCGCCGAACTTATCGCACATAATAAGATTTTTGACTCCCAATGACAGCATTAACTCTCCTATAGCAGTACCTGCCGCGCCCGCGCCGTTTATAACGCATTTTATATTGCTTAACTCCTTGTCAGCTACTTTAAGCGCATTTATCATAGCTGCGGCTACGCATACTGCCGTTCCGTGCTGATCGTCATGAAAAACGGGGATATCGCAGCGTTCCTTAAGCTTTTTCTCGATCTCAAAGCACCGGGGCGCAGAAATATCTTCAAGATTTATACCTCCGAACGAGCCGGAAATATTATAAATAGTGTCCGCTATCACATCGACATCATTTGAACGTATGCAAATCGGAAATGCATCTACACCGGCAAACTCTTTGAAAAGCACACATTTACCCTCCATTACAGGCATACCGGCTTCAGGTCCTATGTTGCCGAGTCCAAGCACCGCAGAGCCGTCGGTTACTACTGCTATAAGGTTTGAACGGCGTGTAAGCTCAAAAGATTTGCTGTTATCCTTCTGTATCTCAAGACACGGTTCAGCTACGCCCGGAGTATACGCTAAAGACAAATCTTCCGAGTCCTTAACTTCAACCCGCGCGTTTACTTCTATTTTCCCCTGCCACTCATAATGCTTTTCCAAAGCTTTCTGTTTAATATCCATTTTGCACCTTCCAAATAAATCAGAATATTATAATAATACCATATATTAGAAAAAAAATCCACTTAAAATGCATATTAAACTAAAATTATGTTAAAAATATCTTTAAAGGAAGGGTGTAATATGGAAAAAATAAAAAGCCTTAAAATATATACTGCTGCAATTATTATTTCTGTATTTTTAGGTATTATAATAATAACAGTAGGATTTGTAGTAAGCAATAAAAAGGAAAACCCGGTTTCCTGGGTACTTCATTCATACGGCAATAATGTGGCGCTGTATAACGGCGATGAAATAGTCGAAGTATACGGCTCGATTGTTTTGGATACCCTGCCGGAAGAGGACAGACGTCAGCTTGACAATGGTATTATGTTCTCGACAAGAGAGGAAGCCATCAAAGCTATTGAGGATTACGACGGATAAAAGCGATGACTGAAATCAGTCATCGCTTTTTAGTTTCTATACAAAATCAAATTAATGCGGCGCCGAACATAACTGTAATGAAACATGCGCATATCCGGTTGGAGAAATTGCAATAAAATCCGGACGGGAATACCTGTCAACAAGACCGATAAACATTCTTGATTTCTCTGTATTTGAAAACCAGCCTTCTTCGTACTTTGCGCCATCTACAACTAAATTTCTTACCTGTCCGCCATATGTTCCGTTACTGTTTGCAGTACAAGTATACACATTGCCGTCACCCGAAATTCCTATCAGGTCGCATCTGCCGTCGCCGTTTACATCTGCCGGCCATACTCTGCCCGAATGCGCCGTGCTGAACCACGCCGATGATGAAACGAAAGCTGTTCCGCCTTTACTTGTAGGTGTGGTAAATGTAAAGTTTCCGTTATTTATCGAGGTATAAATATGCCCGTCTATCGATACTCCTATAAAATCATCATAACCGTCCGCGTTTACGTCCGCTACCCAGACTCTCTGATTATATGTATTCCAGAACCAGCTCGGCGAAAATCCGCCCCATGTGATTTTTGCCTGATTTTGATATGTGCCTCTTCCATTGTTTAACGTATAACAAATATCTCCGTCATAGTTAATAGCTAATAAATCTGTTTTACCGTCGTTATTTATATTACATTTCATAACTCTCTGACTACAAGAAGTTCCGAACCAGTCGGTATCGTCGGTATAGAAAAATCTGCCGCCGTGAGTTGCTACCGAAGAATAAGTATAATGATTTGCCGCGCCCAATACCGCTTTATATGCGTTGAGCGTACCGCCGGATACGCATTTACCCGTAAGGCTTGAATGTTTATCTACAGTGCTTAAAATTATATTTTTGACTGCGACCGGGTCATTCTTAAGCGAGGGGTTTACCGACATCATCAGCGCCGCTACTCCCGTGACATACGGCGCCGCCATCGATGTGCCGCTCCAACTATCATAACCGGATGAACGTACCGAAGTCGGAACTGTGCTGTATATTTTTGACCCGGGAGCGGCTAAATCCACAGAAGTTGCACCATAGTTGTAATATACAGTAACTCCATTAATAACTTCGCTTGTAACGTATGAGCCTGATTCATTAAATGAAGTTACGGAAATTATATTATTAGAATTACAACTACTCGGATAATGTTTTTCTACGTCCGTATTAACAGCGTCATTTCCGGCAGCACATACAAATAAACCTGGATAGTTAGCAATGGCTTGATCTCTTGGTGGTCGTGCTGTATAGCTACCGCCGCTATAATTAATTATTGATATTTGATTATTGGTTGCATACGATATAGCTTCAACTTGTGATGATACATCTAAATCATTATTCTCATTTGCAACTTGTAGGGGAACCAATTTAACATTTTGGCAAACACCGGATATTCCTTTCCCGTTATTGCAAGTAGCGCCAACTATTCCCGCAACATGAGTACCGTGACCATCAGAATCATCAGTTGTAACAGCGTTGTCATTGTAAAAATCATAACCTGAAGTTAAGTTTTGACTTAAATCTTCATGGCTTGATATACCTGTATCCATAATACCAACTTTAATGCTACTGCTGCCTGTAGTTATTTGCCAAGCATCCTCGATATTTAAAAAATTTGATTGCAAACCCCATTGTTGTGAAAAATAGGTATCATTCGTTGCGCAAGGTTTATCATAATAATTAGGTCCTGCATATTTAATTCCTTCAATTTTTTCTAATTGACGTATAACCTTTAAAACATTTGCTTTGCTTTTTACACGCAACTCAAGTTTTAATATTTGTCTGAAAGCATCAGCATCTATATTATACACTAACTCATTATTTTTAACTGCTTCCCCTTTTTTTCTTGCAGCATTAATTTTTTTAAATTTTTCTGCATCAAAAGATTTTAAATACGTTAAATCTTCTATATTGCTGATTTCTATATTCCCAAAAAGTGATTTATCATGTCGTTTGTTTATTTCACTAATGCTTTTATCTAAAATAACTAATACACAGCTATCATCGAAATCATCATTTATATTAGCTGTACATATTATTTTTTCTTCTTTTGATAAAGTTTGCATTGCGACTGTAGCATTTTCTCCGACAAATCCAAATAAACTGAATATTGAAATTGTAATACATAGTATATAAGCTATACATTTAATGAATTTTTTCATAATTTCATATCCTTTTATAAAAATAATTTATTCTTTTTATTTTAATAAAATACAATATAAAAATTAAAATATTTTATGGAAATTCATACATACGATTTATTTGTGGGAATCAAATAACCGTCAATCGATTGTCGCTCCTATTTTCCTAAATTAGTAAATCCGATCAATTCCGTTATATCCAACCCGTTCAACAATATCCATTTTTTGAAGCTTGATCATATTTTCAATAATATTTCTCTTTGTTTGTTCATTTACATATATTAATAAAGATCTATTCTTCATTTTAAATTTATCGAGTTTATAATCATCACCGAAATAAGATTTTCCGGTCAATACTGTTATTCGATCACTTTCAGGCGCAAAAGATTCTACAGATTTACAGTCTATACTTGGAAAATCTGCCGGAGTAAACTCTTTAAAAAACAACTCCTTGCTTGCCTTTTCTGTTAAAGTTACCATTATAACATTAGGATTCATATCATAACTTTCACATTCTGCGCGCATTTTTGCGATTTCTTCATCTGTATACAGCTTTTTCTCCGAATCCTTGCTGTCGCTGAGCAGCCAGTCTACCACCTGATTGCGTACCTCCACGGTCTGCGTGGGCGACAGCTTATCAAACAGCTCCTTGCGCTTTGACGCCAATTCTTTAGCAGGATCGACCTTTTCAGGTTCTGAACTTATCACCGTTTTGGAACTTGTCACCGGCTCTTCGCTTACTACGGGGTTCGATGTGGTTACCTGATTATCTGTCGCTGTGTCCTTACTTGAGGCTGTATTATCCTTGCTTGCTCCGTCTTCTTTTACCGTTACCTCCTGTGACGGCATAACCTTTTCGGGTTCACCTTCTGCTTTTTCAAAAGGATTTGTTACCGCTATCACCGCCGCCGCGGCGCAGACTAACACCGCTGACGGTATTATCCAAAATAATGTCTTTTTGTAGTTTTCACTAAAAAACTTCTTAATCATACTAATACCCCTCTTTTCAGTATTTTTAAGCCTAATATACTTCCACCTATATTATATTGCTTTATACCGCCTATGTCAATTGATTTTAGTCATTTTTGACAAAACGCAAACATACAAATCTTCAATTTTGTATAAATTCACGCACACAATATAATAAAACTCTAAGGGAACAATAACACAACAAACCGTCCCATTGTGTTCCTTGTGTTCTTGTGTTCCTGCAAAAAATATACCAGCATACAGAAAGCAGCAACATAAATGTTGCCGCTTTAGTATGTCATATTTACAAATTTAAGTTTAACCATCTAAATGGTATATATAGTTCAAAGAAACATATTCCACAAAATCAAACTCTTCCAATTTTTTAAAATTTTCCAGAATATTTTCCCTTGTCTGTTCATTTACATAAATCAGAATATTTCTTTGCACTCCATTGAATTCGGTAAGTATTTTGTCCTCACCCCAATAATTTTTTCCCGTAAGCAATACTAAACGGTCGGATTCCATTAAATTATAAGGCACAACAATGCGACAGTCTATACCGGGAAAATCAGCAGCTGTGAAAGATTTAAAGAAAAATTCTTTGCTTGCCTTTTCGGTAAGTCCGACAGAAAGGTATTCATATTCAAATTCGCCTTCATCCTTTAATCTTTGAAATTCTTCATCGGTAAGCCTTATTTTCTCCGAATCCTTGCTGTCGCTCAGCAGCCAGTCTACCACCTGATTGCGTACCTCCACGGTCTGTGTGGGCGACAGCTTATCAAACAGCTCTTTACGCTTCGCTGCCAATTCTTCCGCGGGATCTGCCTTTTCAGGCTCTGAACTTGTTACAGGCTTGGAACTTGTCACCGGCTCTTCGCTTACTATGGGATTTGACGTGGTTACTTTATTGTCTGTCTCTGTGTCTTTGCTTACAACTGTATCATCCTTGCT
>CALWUY010000054.1 GCA_944384855.1 uncultured Clostridia bacterium
TTTACAATAGATGTGTTACAGTAAAGAATAAAAAAAGAAGTGACGAATGGTAAGTCCTGTGGTACAGTTAAGTTGCCACACAAAACAGACAGGAGGCTCAACCATTCGTCATGAAAACTGTAACACATCTATTGTAAACCTACAAAATATTAGTATGCCGTCATATTTTTTCATTGCATAAAATATCTATATTTCGGGGGAGATGCAATGAAAGAGACTTTAGTTTTCATTCAAAATCTTTTATCTTATTATTTCCCGCTTGTACTGCTTGTGATATGCGGGATTTATATAACGGTAAAAGGCGGTTTTTTTCAATTCAAGAAATTCCCGCAGTCAGTCAAAATTATATTCAAGGCGATATCCGCGAGGAAAAGAAAAGACGGAAAACTCACATCACTTCAATCAGCCTGTACCGCCCTTGCGGCAACCGTAGGAACGGGAAATATAGCCGGTGTCGCGGGCGCCGTTTCAATAGGCGGTGCGGGAGCCATATTCTGGATGTGGATAAGCGCTTTTCTGGGTATGGCAATTAAATACGCTGAAATTACTCTGGCGGTGGCTTACAGAGATAAAAACGGCTCCGAATATATCGGAGGCCCAATGTACTACATAAAAAACAGACTGCCCAAAAATTTAAAGTTTTTAAGCACTGTTTTTGCCGTCGCGGGAATACCGGCCACATTCTGTACCGGAAACATCACGCAATGCAATGCGGCGATATCGACTGTAAGCCAGAATTTTTACGTAAAACTTTTTTTAGGTTTATTTTTCGCGGTATTAACATATATTGTGATTTTCGGCGGTTCCGGCAGGATAGGTCTTGTTACCGAAAAAACCGTACCTGTGATGTCGGTAATCTACACAATTCTTACGGTGACAATAATAACTTTAAATATAGACTTTCTGCCTTCGGCTGTAAAAATGATAATAAAAGGAGCATTCTGTCCGCAAGCGGTGACCGGAGGCGTTGTAGGTTCGGTTTTAAGCTGCGTTATATCAGGCGTATCCAGGGGAATATTCTCGAACGAGGCAGGACTCGGTACATCGGCAATGGCTCATTCTTCAGCCTATGACGCCGACTGCAATACCCAGGGTCTGTTCGGGATTTTTGAAGTTTTTGTGGATACTATACTGATTTGTACCTTAACGGGATTGACAATTCTTTGCAGCAGAGTTAATATTGATTATACCGAAATAGCGTCTGCCGAGCTGGTGGGGAAAGCACTTTCTGAAGAATTCGGAAGTATTTCATACGCAGCACTTTCGGTTATGATGTGTTTTTTCGGATTTTCAAGCGTAATAGGCTGGGCGCTTTACGGAAATATCTGTTCGTCTTTTTTGCTGGGACGTCCCGGCAAAACGATATTTCTTTGCATTTACCCGTTAGGCTGCATTTTCGGAGCGGTTGCCAGTGTTGAAACCGCCTGGAAAATCTCTGAGTTTTTTAACGGAATCATGCTTTGCGCAAGCCTTCCGGCAATACTGCTTTTAAGCGATGACTTTTTTAATATTTTAAGAGGTAAAAAAAATGTTCAGAAAAAGGATTGAAAATTTAAGAAAAATACTGAAATCAAAACAGGCGGTTCTAATTACGGACGATAATAACCGTTTTTATTTTACGGGTATGCGTTCTTCAGCCGGTAATCTCCTTATAACATCGGATGAATCTTACCTGCTTATCGATTTCAGATATTTTGAAAAAGCAAAAAAAACCGTAACAGGCACTAAAGCCGTACTGTGTGAAAAACTTTTTGAACAGCTGACTGAAATTCTTGAATCGCACGGTATTGAAAACCTCCTGCTTGAAAGCGATACACTGACGGTATCTGCATTCGGCGTTTTCAAAAAAAATCTTGATTCCTTTGAAGTTTCCGCAAGCCGGGAATTATCAGACCGCATAAATTTTCTGCGCAGTATCAAATCGTATCAGGAAATCCAATATATAAAAGAAGCGCAAAAGCTTACCGATTCCACCTTTAGTTATATTTTGAACCGTATAAAACCGGGAATCAGCGAAAAAGATGTTATGCTCGATATGGAATTTTTCATAAGAAAAAACGGCAGTGAAGGCGTGGCTTTCGATTTTATCGTGGTTTCCGGTAAAAATTCCTCTCTGCCGCACGGAGTACCGGGAAATAAACAGATTGAAGACGGCGATTTTGTGACAATGGACTTCGGGGCGGTTGTAAACGGATACCGCTCAGATATGACACGCACCGTTGCCGTAGGCTATGTATCCGAAGAACAACGCAGAGTATATGACACGGTGCTCAGGGCGCAGCTTTGCGCGTTAGACGCAATTAAACCGGGAGTTATGTGCAAAGATGTAGACAGAGCAGCGCGTGATTTTATCTACGGCGCGGGTTACAAAGGTTGTTTCGGTCACGGTCTGGGTCACAGCGTGGGTCTTGAAATTCACGAAAATCCCGCCTGCAACACAAAAGACACCACCTTGCTGCAAACGGGAATGATTATGACAGTCGAACCCGGAATTTACATTGAAAATCAATTCGGAGTAAGAATCGAAGATATGGTTGCTGTCACAGACATCTCAAACGAAAATCTGACAAACAGTCCGAAAGAGCTTATTGTCATTTAATTTCTACCGATACCTTGTTCGGAAGACAGATTATAATTTCTCCTTTTTTTTCTATTTTCCTGTGATTTACGCAAACCTGATTTTTGCAGTCTGCCCAAATCACGTCAACCGTTCCGTCTTTAATCTCTATTGTATTGCCCTCAAGCTCTACGGTTTTATCCTCTCTGAGCGGCAGGGTGTATATTATTTCGTTGTTTTCCTTTATTACCACGTTTTCGCCGTCAGACCGGTTTGATAAAACCGCTGACAGCGCTACTGCGGCAGCCGCCAGCACGGCTGCCGCTATTATTATGTCTCCGCGTTTCATAAAACAACACCTGTCTTTGGTTTTTTACCGTAATATTCTACCACATCTTTACAAAAATTTAAAGTATGATATAATATAGTATTATGAAAAAAACTGTATCGTTTGGTTTGATCTTTTTACTGCTGTCACTCTGCGGATGCGACAGAAATACCGAAATCAGCGAAACCCGTTTTGCCCTTGATACTGTGGTCACGCTTACCGCGCACTGTGACGGGGAAACTCTTAACGGGGCCTTTTCACTATGTTCGGATTATGAAAAACTGCTGAGCCGCACCTCAGCCGGCAGCGATATATATAATCTTAATCAAGCCTCAGATTTTATTAAGGTTTCCGATGAAACGGTAAAAATAATAGAACGCTCCATTTATTATTCTGATATTTCAGAAGGAAAGTTTGATATAACGGTATGTCCTGTAAGTATGCTCTGGGATTTTAAAAACCAGATTGTGCCGAACCGGGACGAAATCGCCGAAGCGCTTAAAAATGTGGATTACCACAGCATAGAGATTTCAGGAAACCGCGTAAACCTGAACGGCAAAAAAATAGACTTGGGCGGAATTGCAAAAGGATATATAGCCGACAGAATAAAAGACTATTTTACTGAAAACGGCGTAAAAGAAGGTATTGTAAACCTCGGAGGAAACGTTGTGGTTTTCGGTGATGACTGCTGCCGCGTAGGTATAAAAAAACCATTCACTGACGAATTTATCGCGGTATTGAATATCAAAAACAAATCTGCGGTCACCTCCGGAATTTACGAACGCTGTTTTGAAAAGGACGGTCAGTTTTACCACCATATTATCGATACTGACACGGGCTACGGTGTCGATAACGAACTTGCAGCAGTTACGGTAATAGGAGACGTTTCAGCCGACTGTGACGCGCTATCGACCGTCTGCATGCTGACGGGTACCGAAAAAGGAATGAAAATAATAGAGAACACACCCTGTACCGAAGCGGTATTTGTCAGCCGTGACGGCAAAATCACCCTGACTGGCGGTCTTTATATGAAAAACAACAATATTTATATAAAATAAAGCTATAATTATCAGTTAAGATATGTTATAATATTTTGTATATTATCATTACAACAGTAATGATATCTTTCCCGTGACAATAAATTTTAGTATTAAGAGGTTGAACTTATGGGTTTATTAAGAGCCATTTTCGGCAACTACAGTGAAAAAGAAATCAAAAGAATAATGCCTTTGGTTGATAAAGTACTTGCTTTGGAAGAAGAATACCGTTCTCTGACGGATGAAAAGCTCAGACACAAAACAGAAGAATTCAAGGAACGTCTTGAATTAGGCGAAGACCTGGACAGTATACTTCCCGAAGCCTTTGCCGCCTGCAGAGAAGCCGGCGACAGGGTACTTGGAATGCGCCATTTCCCCGTACAGATTATAGGCGGAATAATTCTGCACCAAGGCAGAATAGCGGAAATGAAAACCGGTGAAGGAAAAACACTTGTGGCTACCCTGCCCGCGTATTTGAATGCTTTGACAGGCAAAGGAGTGCACATCGTAACCGTAAACGATTATCTTGCCAAACGTGACTCCGAGTGGATGGGAAAACTATACAGATTTATGGGACTTAAAGTCGGTCTGATAATACACGGCATGGATCATGACGCCAAAAAGGAAGCGTACGATGCCGACATCACCTACTGCACAAACAACGAGTTAGGCTTTGATTATCTCAGAGACAATATGGTAATTTACAAGGAGCAGAAGGTTCAAAGGGAGCACAACTTTGCCATTGTAGACGAAGTTGACTCCATACTCATTGACGAAGCCCGCACACCGCTTATAATATCGGGTCAGAGCGATAAATCAACCGATCTGTACACTATGGCGAACAGTTTTGCGCGTACTCTTAAAATGTTTAAAATCAAGGAAATGGACGATAAGGCAAGCGATGATGTCACAAATTACGACGGCGATTATGTCGTAGATGAGAAAGCGCGCACCGCTACCCTTACACCGTCAGGCGTGGAAAAAGCGGAACGGTATTTCAATATTGAAAATCTTAACGACACCGAAAACATAGCTATCGCGCATCACATAAATCAGGCGATCAGAGCACACGGCATTATGAAACGCGATGTTGATTACGTCGTAAAAGACGGTGAAGTTATCATCGTCGACGAATTTACCGGCCGCCTTATGTACGGAAGACGCTATAACGAAGGGCTGCATCAGGCAATAGAAGCCAAAGAAGGCGTGCAGGTAGCGAAGGAATCCAAAACGCTCGCCACAATAACTTTCCAGAATTTCTTCCGTCTTTACAGCAAGCTGTCCGGCATGACCGGTACGGCTATGACAGAGGAAGCGGAATTTAAAGAAATTTACCGTCTTGACGTTATAGAAATCCCTACAAACAAGCCGCTTATACGAATTGATGAAAACGATGTGGTATATAAGACCGAAAAAGCTAAATTTAACGCGGTAATCGATAAAATCTCAAAATGCCACGAAAACGGACAGCCGGTACTTGTGGGCACAGTTACAATAGAAAAATCCGAGCTGCTGTCTTCTATGCTTAAAAAGCGCGGAATAAAGCATAATGTGCTTAACGCCAAGCACCACGAAAAAGAAGCCGAAATTATAGCCCAGGCAGGAAAATACGGTGCTGTTACCATAGCTACAAATATGGCAGGACGCGGAACCGATATAATGCTCGGAGGTAACGCCGAATATCTTGCTAAATCCGCTTTAAGACATGACGGTCTCAGCGAGGAACTTATAACCGAAGCTACCGGATTTGCCGAAACAGATGATGCGGATATCATTGCCGCGCGTGAAAAGTACAAGGAATACTATGATAAATTCAAAGCTGAAATCGCTCCTGAGGCCGAAAAGGTAAGAGATTGCGGCGGACTTGCCATAATAGGCACAGAACGTCACGATTCACGGCGTATTGACAATCAGCTGAGAGGACGTGCGGGACGTCAGGGTGATCCCGGAAACACACAGTTTTTTGTATCTCTCGAGGACGATCTCATGAGGCTTTTCGGCGGCGAGCGCATATCATCTATGATGGAAACGCTCAGGGTCGACGAAAATGTACCGCTTGAAAGCGGTATGCTGTCGCGGACAATTGAAGGCGCACAGAAGAAAAAGGAAGGCATGAATTTTGCTATACGTAAAAACGTTCTGCAGTATGACGATGTAATGAATAAACAGCGCGAACTGATTTATTCTCAGCGCAACAAGGTTCTTGACGGTGAAAATATTAAAGATACCATTCTTAAAATGATCGACGATACGATAGATGTTCACTGTAAAATATACCTGGCGGACGACGCCGTACATGACAACTGGGATTTACAGGGACTTCGTGAATACTTTGCAGGGTGGATATCTGCTGCCGATGATTTTCATTTCACTCCCGAACAGCTCGGCGATACATCCAGAGAGGAAATCGCCCAGAGCCTTAAGGAAAAAGCCAGAAAACGTTATGATATACGCGAAAACGAATTCGGAAGCGATATGATGCGCGAAATTGAACGCGTAATGCTTCTGAGAAGCGTTGATACCAACTGGATGGATCATATCGACGCCATGGATCAGCTGCGTCAAGGCATCGGGCTTCGCGCATACGGTCAGCACGACCCAGTAGTTGAATACCGAAACGACAGCTATGATATGTTCGAGGCTATGACCAATACCATAAGGGAGCAAACCGCAAAATTAGTGCTTACGGTGCGTGTGCGCAAGGATGAAGAAGTAAAACGCGAAAAAGTAGCCGAAGAAACTTCTACCGGCGAAAAACCGCTCACCGTAAGAGGCAAAGGCGTAGTCAGTAAAAACGCCCCGTGCCCGTGCGGAAGCGGCAAAAAATACAAGCGCTGCTGCGGCAAGGATTTGGACTGATATGGATAAAGTTTTGCTTCACTGCTGCTGCGCGCCCTGCAGCGTCTCCTGTATAGAGCCTCTCAGAAATGAAAATATCGAGCCTGTAGTTTTTTGGTATAATCCCAATATTCATCCCTTTAAGGAGTATGAATCCCGCAGGAACTGCCTTATAGAGTACGCCAAAAGCATTAATTCAGAGATAATAATCAAAGAAAATTACGGGCTGAGAAGCTTTGTAAAAGCTGTAAGCGGTGATATTGACGGACGCTGCAGATACTGTTACACACACCGGATTTACGAAACTGCAAGATATGCCGCGGAAAACGGGTACACAAAATTTTCCACAACGCTGCTTGCGAGCGTATATCAGAATCATGAAGAAATAGTAACGGCAGCGGAAGAATGCGCCGCCCAGTTCGGCATAGAATTTCTCTACCGGGATTTCAGGCCAAACTTCCGTGCCGGCAATCAAAAAGCCCGTGAACTCGGACTTTACATGCAAAAATACTGCGGATGTATTTTTTCAGAGGAAGACCGTTATAAAAAGCAGATCGAACGCGACAGGCAGAGCTTCGACAGCCGGATTTGAAAACTTTTTATCGGTAAATATATTTAAGAAAGGTGAACTCAATGTTTGACGCGCTTAAAGTAAAAGACGAATGTGTTGAATGGATAAGAGATTTTTTTGAAAAAAACGGCAAAGGCTGTAATGCGGTGGTAGGAATATCGGGTGGAAAAGACAGTTCAGTTACCGCGGCGCTTTGTGTGGAAGCGCTGGGCAAAGACAGGGTTATCGGCGTACTTATGCCGCAGGGCGAACAGGCTGATATTGATATGGCTTACCTTCTGGTAAAAACTCTGGGGATAAAATATTACGAGGTAAATATTAAATCCGCCGTGGACTCTCTTATCGGGGCGATGCCCGACGATTTGAAAATCAGCGAACAGTCGCGCGTAAACCTTCCGCCGAGAATAAGGATGTCCGCTCTCTATGCGGTTAGTCAATCAGTAAACGGAAGAGTGGCAAATACCTGCAACTTATCTGAAGATTGGGTAGGTTACGCTACAAGATACGGCGATGCCGCAGGCGATTTCTCTCCTCTCTCCCACCTTACTGTTACCGAAATAAAACAAATAGGTCACCTTCTGGGACTGCCTTCACAGCTGGTAGAAAAGACTCCGATAGACGGTCTTTGCGGAAAGACCGATGAGGAAAACTTAGGCTTCACCTATGCCGAGCTTGATATATACATCAGGACAGGTGAAATTGCCGACAAAGCGAAAAAGGAACTTATTGACCGCAGGCATGCGGCAAACCTTTTCAAGCTTCAGCTAATGCCAAGCTTCAGATATGAGGATAAATAACGTCTATGGAAAAAATAGAAAGTTTTAAAATTGACCATCTGCATTTAGAACCCGGACTTTATGTATCGCGTAAAGACCGGAAAAACGGTGTTGTGATAACTACATTTGATTTAAGGCTTACCCGCCCGAACAGAGAGCCTGTTATTGATATGCCCGCGCTTCATACCATAGAGCATTTGTCAGCCACATATCTCAGAAACAGTTCAAGAAAAGAGGATATAGTATACTTCGGTCCCATGGGATGCAGAACAGGCTGTTATCTTTTAATGTTCGGGGATTTAACCCCTGAAGAAATTTTCCCGCTGATAATGTCAATGTGTGACTTTATAATTAACTTTACAGGTGAAATTCCGGGCGCAAAAGCCGAACAATGCGGAAATTATTCCGAACAAAATCTGAATATGGCTAAATACTATATAAAAAAATATAAATCAGAGTTGGAGGAAAACAAAAATTTCCGTTACACTTAATTTTTTATGTGCCATACGCAAAACAAAAAACGCTTGGACCGTAAAGCCAAGCGTTTTTCTTATTTTTAATTATTCTTTTAATGCTCTTTCAAGCCAGACAAATCCGAAATCGAGAGCGTCAAACATAGAGTCTTTTGTGGTTTCCTTTACAATTCTGTCTTTAGTATCAAGCTGAATGTCACTTTTTAAAAGCTGGATATTTACTTTGTCAGCGATTTTTTTGCCGTCCGTCTCTTTGTAGGAAAGTATTTCAAACCTTATCACAAACGGCTCCGACATATCGCCGTAATAAATTTCATCCCCGCTGCGTACAAGCGGTTTATCCTTATAGGTCAAAAACTCAGACATATTTTTACTCCTCAGAGATCTTTCCGTAAAGATTGAAACGGAAGAGCATTGTTTCGTCATCCGGATTTGTACAGCGGATTGACGCCTCCTTAACCTCCGTACTCTTTAATATGGTGCTGAGTCCTATCATCTGACATAGTTTTGATTTAAGGTTCAGTACATCCCCGTCTTTAGTTTCAAGATAAACATCGCCCTTACATTCATCGATAGCTTTTACAAAATCATCAAAATTAATATTATGAAGCTGTATTTTTTCATTATCCATACAAAAACCTCCTCATTTGTTATATGTTTAAGTATAAACCATATAATTTAATATGTCAAGTTAATTAATCTGTTGACTTTTTGTCGATTTTTAGATAATATATTATCTGTATAAGTATGAATTTATTGGAGGTAACAAATTTGAATAACTCTGAAAAAAGCATGGAAACTATTGTCAATTTAGCTAAGGGACGCGGATTCGTATATCCGGGGAGCGAAATATACGGAGGTCTCGCAAACTCATGGGATTACGGCCCTTTAGGCGTTGAACTTAAAAATAATATCAAAAAAGCCTGGTGGAAAAAGTTCGTACAGGAATGTCCTTATAACGTGGGACTTGACAGCGCTATTCTTATGAATCCCGAAACATGGGTAGCGTCAGGACATTTGGGCGGGTTTTCGGATCCGCTTATGGACTGCAAATCCTGCAAAACTCGCCACAGAGCAGATAAACTGATTGAAGACTATGTTGCTGAAAACGGACTTTCCGACAACCCCGCCGCTATGAGCGATGAAGAAATGATGAATTATATAAAGGAAAAAGGAATAGCCTGTCCTCACTGCGGCTCTCACGATTTTACCGATATAAGAAAGTTCAATCTTATGTTCAAAACATTTCAGGGCGTTACCGAAGACAGCACCTCTACTCTGTACCTTCGCCCGGAAACCGCTCAGGGTATTTTTGTAAACTTTAAGAACATCGCGCGTACTACACGTAAAAAAATACCGTTCGGAGTCGCTCAGATCGGAAAGTCTTTCCGCAATGAAATTACTCCCGGAAACTTTATTTTCCGTATACGCGAATTTGAACAAATGGAGCTCGAATTTTTCTGCAAGCCCGGAACTGACCTTGAATGGTTTGACTTCTGGCGTTCTTATTGCCGCGACTGGCTGCTTAATCTCGGACTCGATCAGAACAGCCTGAGACTTCGCGACCATGACAAAGATGAACTTTGTTTCTATTCAAAGGCTACCACAGACTTTGAATTCCTGTTCCCGTTCGGCTGGGGAGAATTATGGGGCGTTGCAGACCGTACCGACTATGACCTCACCCAGCACAGCAATCATTCCGGAGAATCCATGGAATATTTTGATTCCGAAAATAATGAAAAATACATTCCTTATGTAATAGAGCCGTCTCTCGGAGCAGACCGTGTGCTTTTGGCATTCTTATGCAACGCCTATGACGAAGAAACAGACAATAACGGCGAAAAACGTGTCGTAATGCATTTTCATCCTGCTCTCGCGCCGTTTAAGGCCGCTGTATTGCCGCTTTCCAAGAAGCTGTCCGAAAACGCTTCTCAAATTTATTATGAGCTGTCAAAATATTTTCAGATAGACTTTGATGAAGCAGGCTCGATAGGCAAGAGATACCGCAGACAGGACGAGATAGGAACACCTATATGTATTACCTATGACTTTGATTCCCTTGAAGATAACTGCGTAACCGTACGCGACCGTGACACCATGGAGCAAAAACGTATTCCTGTATCCGAACTAAAGGCATACATTCAGGACGCAATAGAATTTTAATCGTATATAACAAGGAACAGGAGTAATAGTTATGACGGAAATCTTAGCTATGGTCGCAATGCTGCTCGGAGGTCTTACATTTTTCCTTTACGGAATGAATGTTATGTCCGGTGGTCTTGAGCAAATGGCAGGCGGCGGTCTTGAACGTGTTATGAACAAAGTAACATCGAATGACTTTGTAGGTTTCTTTTTAGGCTCTGGTATTACCGTCGCCATTCAGTCGTCATCGGCATTCACAGTAATGCTCGTAGGTCTTGTAAATTCCGGTATTTTAGACTTTTCAAATACATTCGGCATGATAATGGGTTCAAATGTCGGTACTACGCTCACCGCGTGGATTCTGAGCCTTACCGGAATAGGGGAAGGAAATTTCTGGCTTACGCTGCTGCAGCCCATGACCTTCGCGCCTATTCTGGCTTTTTGCGGTATTATGGTAAAAATGTTTTCCAGGTCGGTAAAAAAGCAGTATTTGGGTCTGATTTTTATCGGATTCGCAATACTTATGTTCGGTATGGATCTGATGAGCGCATCAATGGAATCTGTACGCAGCTTACAGGGATTTGACACCTTCCTTTCCACACTTAAAAGTCCTCTGGTCGCATTACTCGTTTCCACAGTATTCACAGGCGTTATTCAGTCTTCTGCCGCTACTATAGGAATTGTTCAGGCTCTGGCCCTTTCCGGAGGCATAACCTGGCAAATGGCAATACCTTTAGTGCTCGGCGCCAATATAGGCACCTGTGTTACCGCCCTGATATCAGCTTTCGGTACAAATAAAAACGCCAAACGTGTCGTAGTCATGCATTTTTCGGTAAATGTTATCGGCTCGGTGCTTTGTATGGTAATCATGTATATAATGAAAGCATTCGATATAAGCATTCTGGCAGCCGAAATAAGCATGGTCGGAGTAGCTACAGTCCATACTCTTTTCAACACTATCAATACCATTATACTTTTACCAATCAAAAAACTGCTGATTAAGCTGTGCGTCCTTATTATTCCCGATAAGGACGAAAAACAGCATACCGTATTTCTGGACGAGCGTATATTCAACAATAAGCCTCTTGCTATTGCAGAATGCCGCAGGCTCTCAAACGAGATGGCGGAGCACACGCGTGATTCATTAAAAAAATCATTTTCTTTGCTTAAAAATTATGATGACTCTGTCGTTATGTACATACGAAAGCAGGAAAATCTTATAGACAAATACGAGGACAGGCTGGGTACATATCTGGTTCATATAAGCAAAGGTACACTTGACGAAAATCTGTCGCATAATGTTGCCAGAATGCTTCACAGTATAGGAGATCTTGAACGTATGGGTGACCATGCGCTGAATATATGCAAAGTTGCTGAAGAAATTCATTCAAAAGCAATCTCATTTTCGCCTGAAGCCGTATCAGAGCTTACTGTTATCACAAATGCGGTTATTGAAATCGTCGATATGACGCTTGATTCGTTTATCAATGACGATCAGGAAATAGCTGCGAAGGTCGAACCTCTCGAACAGGTTATCGATAAACTTAAAAAGCAGCTCAAAGCAATGCATATCCAAAGACTTCAGACCGGAGAATGTACTATTGAGATGGGGTTCGTGTTTACAGACCTCCTCACAAATTACGAACGTATTTCAGATCACTGCTCAAATATAGCAGTCTATACCATGCAGCTGCCTACCGATAAACTTGACGCGCATAAATACCTTAATAAGATCAAATCTTCCGTTACCGGAGATTTCCTTGATAATTACAATATGTACGAAGCTAAATACAGCATAAAATAACATAAATAAAATCAACCGGCATTAGAACAGTTCTAATGCCGGTTGATTTTATTTATGTGTCCATTATCTTTGTACACGTCCGGAACCGTCGCCGCCTGCAAGTTTTTCAACCTCGGCAACGCTTACTCTGTTATAATCTCCTTCTACGGAATGTTTTAAGGCCGATGCCGCTACTGCAAACTCGATCGCTTCCCTGCTGTTCTTGCCGCTCAGCAGCGAATATATAAGCCCGCCTCCGAAGGAGTCTCCTCCTCCCACGCGGTCAACTATATGCAGATGATAGTCTTTCGAGAAAAAATATTCACTGCCGTCATAAAGCATACCCGCCCAGTCGTTATCGCTCGCGGATATTGAACTTCTGAGAGTTATCGCAACCTTTTTAAAGCCAAATTTATCGGACAGCTGATTGGCTACGCTCTTATATCCTTCACGGTTGAGCTTTCCTCCGTATATATCGCTGCCTTCCGCTTCTATACCGAAAACGTCTTTTGCGTCTTCCTCGTTGGCAATGCATACATCCACATAACCGCAAAGCTCTGTCATTACTTTTCTTGCCTCTTCCCTTGTCCAGAGTTTGCCTCTGTAGTTCAAATCACAGGAAACTGTAATTCCTTTGCTTTTTGCCGCCTTGCAGGCCTCAAGACAAATCTCCGCAACATTCGGACCTAATGCAGGAGTAATACCTGTAAAATGGAACCAATCCGCGTCATCGAAAATGCGGTCCCAGTCAAAATCCGCTTTTTCCGCTGTCTGTATAGACGAGTATTTACGGTCATA
Organism: uncultured Clostridia bacterium; assembly: GCA_944384855.1. Lineage (GTDB taxonomy): Bacteria > Bacillota > Clostridia > Oscillospirales > Acutalibacteraceae > UBA737. The sequence goes on from CALWUY010000054.1 coordinate 13,304, forward strand.
AATACAAACAGAGCCTCTCTGCGAAGCGCCTTTCTCCAGATAGTATATTCCTACCCTTTCACCGCCCCGTACAATTTCCGAAGTGTCAACGCCGAAATATCTCAGTGAGTTAACCGCCGCCTGTCCAATAGCATGCTGCGGTAATTTTGTGACATAAACACTGTCAATTCCGTAATTCGCAAGACTTACAGCCACATTTGCTTCTCCGCCGCCAAACGTTGCCTGCATTTGGTCGTTCTGGAAAAAACGGTAATAACCGTTTGGCGCAAGCCTTAACATCAGTTCCCCGAAAGTAACAACCTTAGCCATTTTTCTTTTCCTCCATTTTTTCAAGCGCCTCTTTAACAAAGAAGCTTCCTCCTATTGCCGCTATCTTGTCAAAGCTTAAGAACTCATCTATATTACTTCTGTCCACTCCTCCTGTAGGTATGAATTTCACCTGAGGAAACGGTGCGGACAGCGCCTTAAGCGCACTCAGCCCGCCGTATACGTTTGCGGGGAAAAACTTTACCGTTGTAATACCGAGGTCCAATGCCTGCATAATTTCCGTCGGAGTAACACAGCCGGGATAATAAGGCGTATTCGCGTCACGGCATATATCTGCAACTTCTTTTGAAAGCCCGGGAGATACAATAAATTTTGCTCCTGCTTTCAATGCCTGTATGCACTGTTTTTGGTTTATTACTGTTCCTGCTCCTATGTACATATCAGGAAATTTTTCACAGGCATACTGTATTGCCTCTGCCGCACAATCCGTCCTGAACGTGATTTCCGCGCAGTTAATTCCGATGTTTTTCAGAGCCGTAAGAATCCTGTCAGTTTCCCCGACTTCTTTAATTACCACTACCGGAATGAATTTCTCCATAATATATCCCTCCGCTCCTAAACATAAACTGATATTTGTCTAATATTATATCATCGTACTCTGTGTTTTTCAATACCCGGAACGGTAATTTTTTTTGCCTTGACAAAACGGCAGAATATGCTTTATTATTATATTGTTATATTTAAAAACTTGAAAGAGGAATAAAAATGAAAAATAAGGTTTTATTTATAATTATAGGTGTCGTTCTGGTTCTGGCTCTGCTTATTACCGGAACCGTGTTGTTCTTGAATTCAAAATTTTCCGAACCCGCGAGCTCGGATACCGGGAGCCAAAGCAGTGTTTCCGATACAGACAGTTCCCAGCAAAGTTCCGATACGTCTGATACTTCCGGTACAGATTCTTCCGTAGGCTCAGCCAGCCAGAATTCTTCTGATACATCAGACGTTTCCGTACAGGCAGTGACCACAAAACTTACTAATCTTATTGTCGGTAATGTTACCGCCGCCAAGGGAGATAAGGTGAGTGTTCCGGTATATGTCAGAGCGAATAAGGGTTTCATGGGCATTATGGCAGATTTCAAATACGATACCTCGCTCCTTAAATATACCGGATTTAAAAAAGGCGACCTTCTTTCCGATGGAGATATGCAGCAGGTTTCAAACGGTATGCTTAGATTTTTAGCAGTTGAAAACGGTAACGTTACCAATGACGGCATATTATTATATATTGAATTCGAAGTGCTGTCCGAAACACAGCAGGTTACCCCAATAAATATAATCGTGGAAGATAATTATGTGGGAAACCAGGCAGAAGAACTGGTAGATGTATATACTGTGGACGGAAGCGTTACAGTAAAATAAATACAAACTGAAAAAAGAGTCCTGTGTGTCAGCACAGGACTCTTTTTATTTGTTCAATAAAATCAATTCGGGTTTTCCGATATAATTAAGATTATATTCTTTTATATACATAAGAGCCGTTTTGAGCGATTTTCCGTCATACGCGTCATACGGCTCATGGGCGTCAAAGCCAAAGGTAACAGGCGCTTTTTCCTCTCCTGCAAGTTTTAAAAACTCACAATCCGGATAATGTCTTTTTCCTCTTATACCTAAAAAATTTATTTCCAGCGGAATTCCGTATTTAACAGAAGAAATACATATTTTCCTCATTTGCGTGCGATATACCTCAATGTCTCCGGTGAAATTAAAAATATCGGGATGTGCTACATAAGTGAATTTTCCTGTTTTCATTCCGGCTGTCACCAGTTCTGCATACATTCTGAGGCTGTCGGTATCATCGGTTGGAGCGGCGCTCGGATCAGGGTATATTGACTCGTCTCCTAAAAAATGCTGCCCTAAAATCAAATACTCCGCACCGTAATTTACCGCGTTTTCTAACATTTTATCGAAATTATCCGGATAATATTCCATTTCAAATCCGACTTTTATATCTATCCTGTCACTGTATTTATCCGCGAGATTTTTAATTTCGGCGCAATAATCTCCCGCTTCCCCGGCCCGCACCCTGTAATTTGACTGTTGTCCGTCGGCGCATATAAAAGGTGAATGATCCGAAAATCCCATATATCTGATTCCGCAGCCGGCAGCCCTTAAAATATATTCCTCCGGCGTACCGTCTGCGTGATGGCACCTTTTTGTATGCGTGTGATAATTATAATCCATATCCTAAGCCCTTATTTTTCTTTTTTATACGTCAGTCTAGACCATAAAATTATTATTATCTGCCCGGGTATTCCCAATACAAATATTTTCAGCATATTGAAATCGTAAACATCAAACAGCATGAATGAGGCTACCACCGCAGCCAGTACTGACCACATAAGCAAGGAAATTATCAAATAATTCCGCCTTTTGTTGAACCATACTGAGTTTAATACCAGCCATAAAGTTATTGACAGCGGAGCAGCATAGAAAAATGAAAGCCACGTGAGCTTCAAACCGCTGCCTGCTACAATGTCTGTTATCACAAATCCTGCCAGTGCTATCAGCCACACCGCCAAAATACAAATTCCCGTAATAAATGCATGGTTATGAGTTCTCTTAAAAGCTGAAATTTTGTCTAATGTTTTCTGTTTGTGTTCTTCTTCTACCATATAGTCCAAAGAAACACCAAATAAATCTGATATTTCCTTTAATACCGCGACATCCGGAATCGCCTCTGCCCTTTCCCACTTTGATACCGATTTATCCGAGTAATTCAGCTTCTCTGCAAGTTCAAACTGTGTGAGCCCGTTTTCCCGTCGTAAATCGGATATATTTTTGGCTATAATAGTCTTTAAATCAGTCATAAATATCCTCGCAAACAATGATATTTTATTTTACCATTTAATATCATCTTTGTCAACCTGGAAAATGTAATTTTTTTCAAGCGACAAGCCGTATATTTCATATATTTAATCATAGAAAGAGGTTGATAATATGATTAAACTGCTGCTTGAATTACTGTCAAACATATTTTATTTCGCGCTTCATGTAACCGGTGCAGGATCTTTTCCGCCGCCGCTTTCCGCATCAAAGGAGTCCGAATTGCTTGAAAAAAGCCAAAACGGAGATATTGAAGCGCGCAACTGCCTGGTAGAACACAACCTGCGGCTTGTCGCCCATATAGTCAAAAAATATTACGCTACCGGTGCCGAGCCCGATGACCTGATATCCATCGGAACAATAGGCCTTATAAAAGCGGTATCCTCATTTAAATCGGACAAAGGGATCCGTCTTGCCACCTATGCTGCCAGATGTATTGAAAATGAAATACTTATGTTCTTCCGCAATCAGAAAAAATGTGCGCAGGATGTTTTCATCAGTGATCCGATCGACACAGATAAAGACGGAAACACACTTACCCTTATAGACATTATCGCCGATAACCGTGATATTGCAGACGAAATAGATACGAAACTTAAACTTGAAAAATTAAAAGTCATAATAGGCGGTTGTCTCGACGAAAGAGAAATGGAAATAATTAAAATGCGGTACGGTTTGGGAGGATCCGCCGAACTGACCCAAAGGGATATCGCTAAAAAACTGGGCATTTCCCGCAGCTATGTTTCACGGATAGAAAAAGCCGCCCTGGAAAAATTAAGGCGGCAGTTTTAAAGTATTATTATTCGGCGGTCTTATTATCAAGCGAGTATTTTATGAACTCGGCAATTATGGGACATAACTTCTTGATTTCCCAACCCGACGAATTTACCGTAAGATCGTAAGCTTTGGGGTCTCCCCACTTGCTGTCGGTAATGAACGAGCGAAGCATTGCGCGGTTTTTATCAATCCGGCGCATATTCTTTATAATCTGTTTCTCGGAAAGCTGCTCATCCGCCGAAGCTCTCTCAATACAGCGTTTAACTTTCCATTTTTCTTCAGCACATACAAAAATATTGAAAGGCTTATAATTTTTTAAAATTATATCGGCATTTCTTCCTACAATTACACAGTCTTTACCCTGCTGGGCTATCTTCTCGATAACCTTGCGCTGTTCAATGAAAACAGATGTATGCGGATGCTGCATTATTGTCACCGCGCCGAAAGAATGACTGTATGTTATAGGAAAATTATGATATGCCCCGTTTTCCAATACAGATTCAACAAACTCCTCGTTAAGCCCCTGGGACTCCGATATGGCAGTTATAATTTCTCTGTCATAGTATTCGCAGTTCAAAATATCCGCAAGTCTTTTCCCAAGCTCACGTCCTCCGCTGCCGAATTCACGTCCTATTGTGATTATTTTCATAAGTCATTCCCCTTTCGTATTTATAATTTGGTTAACATCCAATATTTTCATATTTATTATAACATTTTCACAAACTATATTCAACAGTTTTCCAAAACGATTTTAAAAAAATTAAAATAACTGTTTCTTTTACTCTGATATTATGATATAATCTATAATGTATAATTATGTATTAAAGGATGTACCGGTTTTAATGGATAACACAAGCAAAGCCTTTTCAAACGAACGCAGTTCCAATATTATCTGCGGTAGAAATTCCGTTCTTGAAGCTTTACGGTCAGGAAGAGAAATAGACCGTCTTTTTATCGCTCACGGCGTAAGCGGCGGCTCTGTTACGGAGATAGTTGCAAAATGCAGGGCAAAAGGTATTCTTATAAAGGAAATAAGCCCTTCCAAACTTGATTTTTACTGTGACGGGGCATATCATCAAGGCGTAGCGGTAATGCTCGCTTCACAGGAATACTCCACTGTTGAAGAAATACTTGAATTTTCAAACAATAAAAACGAAAAACCGTTTATAATAATATGCGATGAAATAGAAGACCCGCATAATTTGGGCGCTATTATCAGAACGGCCGAAGCCTGCGGAGTTCACGGTATAATAATACCTAAACGCAGAAGTGCTTCCCTTAACGCTACCGTCGCAAAATCCGCCTGCGGAGCGCTTGAATACATGAAGGTCGCCAGAGTAACTAATATTGCGAATACCATAGATTATCTGAAAGACAACGGCGTGTGGATTTTCGGAGCCGATATGGAGGGCGAAGACTACACAAAAGTTGATTTTGACATTCCGTGCGCTTTGGTGATAGGAAATGAGGGAAAAGGCATTGGCGCGCTTACCGCTAAAAAATGCGACCGTATTATAAGTCTTCCCATGCGCGGAAAAATAAACTCACTCAATGCATCGGTGGCTGCAGGCATTCTTATGTATGAAGCAGTCAGAAAAAGGAGTAAATAATGAAATTTTCTTTCAAAAAAAAGGACGATGATTTCTTCGTTTTATTAGAAGAAAAAGATCCAAATATTAACGAGAACCTCTCAGACGGCAAAACAATATCACATAATGCGCTTACTCCCGATGAAGTAGTATCGGGCTTCGGCAACGAAAACAAAACAAATATCAGTCGGACCGGAGCGCTTGACAGTTTAAAAAAGCGTATTGTATCCGCTGCTGCCAATAACGAGAACAGCGGGATTATAAGTAAAAATACGGATAATGTTCCCCCCGAACAGCATAGTGACAATTCGGATGAAAACATTTTGACAGATACCCCCGAATCTCAGGAGATATCCCAAAAAACTATGCCGCAGCCCATGACGGAAACACAGAAGGTTTCAAAAACCGATGAGGCAAGATCAAACCGCTCAGCAGATAAAAAATCTTCCCTGCTTGACAAATGCTCTGCTTATATTACCGATGATGACGGCAACGAAGCTTACCTAAACGCCAAACCCCTTTATAAACTTCAAAGTGTCGCCGAAATTTTAAAAACCGACAGCCAAAAAGCGCTCGAACGGCTTTCGGAAAAATATGATGTATCATTTGATGATTTAGGTAAAAATTCAGATGATTATCCTGATAATAAGCCGGAAAAGACTCAGGAATCCGCTCCGCCACATGTAAAATCCTCGAAAATCTCAGTTCCGGACACTGAAACCGAAAGTAATAACCGGCAGCCTGAAATTTTTGAAGATAAAATATCACTGAAAAATGTTCAGTCCAACGTCAAATCGATTATTTCGGATATTGATATTCCGTCTGTACCGGCAGATTCCGACGCTGCGCCTAAAATCAGCGACACAGCTACAATAACATTCACTCCGGTAATCGACAGTCCTGACGGAAAGTCTCATTTAAGTGTTTCTTCAAAAACAAGACCGATAGATTTGACGGGAGAGCTTACCAAACTTCCCGAAATTTCCCGGGATTCAGATGAGATTCAGCTTGAAAAAAATGAATTTGAAGATTATACTCCCAAAGAAGAGTTTGACAGCAGTAAAAACGCAGGAAAATTCATAAGAAAGTTTTCAATAAACAAACGCAACAATTTTGTTATTACCTTTTTCACGATTTTCCTTACAGTTATTCTGTCATCTGTGAGATTGCCGCTGCTGTCTGAATTTGTTCTTTCACACACCCGCATGGTCATGACGGTATGTACAGCCGTGACAGCGGTTATAATGCTTATCAACGCAAAAATGTTTCTATCTCTCAAAAATATTTTCAGACGAAGATGTGTGCCTGATGTCAGCATGAGCTTAGCCTCTCTGACAGTCATGACCTATGCAGTATTCGGTATATTTTCCGGAATTATAATAACAGATATTCTTATACTGCTGGCGGTTATGCTGTCATTCAGATCTCTTGCCTGTTTTTACAGATCATCATTCATGCTGTCAAATATCAGGCAGATAAGCGGCAGTCATCGGAAAAATGCCGTAAAACTTATAGATGACAACGCAATAACCTTTGCTATGTCAAAAAACGCCATTGACGGCGACGTATTAATCGCCGCTCCACAGAAGACAGAACAGGTTTCCGATTTTATAAAATACTCTACTTTCGGAATATTTTTAGGCGGCAAGCTGCCGGTATTGACAGTGACTTCGGTTATACTGTCTATTATCTTAGGATTTACCTGCGCATCATATTTTGACGGTGCTGTCTACGGTTTTTATGCGGCAGCCGCTATACAATGCTTTACCGCGCTTCCCGCCGCGTTTCTTATAGATACCTTTCCTCAGTACCGCGCGTCTAAGAAACTTAACCGGAAGGGCGGTATGATTGCCGGAAAAACCGGAGCCGAACATTTAGAAATGGCAAATGCCGTTGTAATTGATTCGGCAGACCTTTTCCCTCCGGGATCAATTACACTGCACCAGATGAAAGTTTTATCGGAAAACAACCTGGAAGATACTATTGTGCGGGCCGCATCTCTTACCGAAACGCTTAACAGCGCGTTAGCCCCGATATTCAAAAAAATTGCCGGAACCGGCAATATAACAACTCTTCCCGACTCCGATACAGTAAAATACGAAGACCGAATGGGAATTTCAGGCTGGGTTGACAACCGTCTGCTGTTTATCGGCAACCGTACACTGATGGAGGCGCACGGAATCGAAGTTCCCCCGGTTGAAGTTGACCGCAGAATTTTACGCAAAGGTTATTTTCCGGTTTATGTGGCGACAAAGGACAAGGCCTGCGCGCTTTTGATTGTTCAGTACAGCGCCGATAAAACTGTGGCAGGCGAACTCAGGAAACTTACCTCTTCCGGTGTCACTCTCCTAATAAATAACTGCGACCCCAATTTAATCGAGGAAATGATATGTGATTATTTCGGCCTTTACAGCGATTCGGTCAAGGTGATGTCCGCCGCCGGATGCCACATGTATAAAAATGCAGTATCGCCTATTAAATCCATATCCGCACCGGCTGTATTCAGAGGCAATCCAATTACTATTGTTTCAATACTGAATATCGCGGCAAAAATCAAAAAATCAAATATACTGCTTACCTCAATGTATATAATATCAGCGGTTTTGGGAGCCGTGATTTTTGCTTACACATCCTTAAACGGATCAGGCGAAATGGTAAGTGAAGCGCTGCTTCTGCTGTATGGGCTTATCAGCACCGTTTTGACATATTTAATCTACATTTTTATAAGACCGTAATATAAGTGATGTATATTTTTAGGAGGAATTGAAATGTCAGACAAACAGAAATTCTATATTACCACAGCAATTGCTTACACCTCGCGCAAGCCTCATATAGGCAATGCGTATGACATAGTGCTGGCAGATATGATAGCACGCTATAAAAAAATGATGGGGTTTGACGTATATCTTATGACCGGTTCCGATGAGCACGGACAAAAAATCGAAGAATACGCAAAGGCAGCCGGTATTTCCCCTAAAGAGTACGTTGACAATGTATCGTCCCAGATAAAAGCCGTGTGGGACAGCCTTAATACCTGCTACGACAAATTTATACGGACTACCGACAGCGACCACGAGTTGACTGTTCAGAAAATTTTTAAAAAGCTGTATGAACAGGGCGATATATACAAAGGCTATTATGAGGGCAAGTACTGCGTACCGTGCGAATCGTTTTTTACCGCTTCACAGCTGGTTGACGGAAAATGTCCCGACTGCGGAAGAGAGGTAATCGACTCAAAGGAAGAAGCGTATTTCCTTAAGCTCAGCAAATATCAGGACAAATTGCTTGAGTACTATGAACAAAACCCTGATTTCATAAAACCCGAATCGCGGAAAAATGAAATGATAAATAACTTTTTAAAGCCCGGTTTATCAGACCTCTGCGTTTCCAGAACCTCATTTAAATGGGGAATACCTGTTCCGTTTGACAAAGAACATGTAATTTATGTATGGATAGACGCTCTCTCAAACTACATTACCGGAATAGGCTACGACCCTGACGGAAGTGAGGATAAATTCAACTATTTGTGGCCGGCTGATCTCCACGTTATCGGCAAAGACATAGTGCGTTTTCATACGATTTACTGGCCTATTATCCTTATGGCGTTAGGTCTTCCGCTCCCGAAACAGGTGTTGGGACATCCGTGGGTTCTTGTCGGCGAAGACAAAATGTCAAAATCAAAGGGCAATGTCATTTACGCAGACGAGCTGGCAGAACAGTTTGGCATAGACGCTGTGCGCTATTACCTGCTGTCAGAGGTTTCCTTTACTCAGGACGGCACTATAACCTACGAAAACTTTATTTCTAAATTCAATTCTGAACTTGCCAATACTTTGGGAAATCTTGTAAACCGCTGCATAGCTATGGCGAATAAGTATTTCGGCGGCAAGGTTGCAAAAGGAGAAGCAAGTGAAGAATGCGACAAAGAGCTTATCTCATGTGCGCAAGAAACCATAAACGATTATCGCAGGTTTATGGACATATATCACAATGCCGACGCGTGCGAAACCGTTATGTCATTCGCAAAAAGATGCAATAAATATATTGACGAAACTGCTCCCTGGGTTCTTGCCAAAGACGATTCAAGCAGAGACCGTCTTGAAAGCGTGCTGTATAATCTGCTGGAATGCATACGGTTAATCAGCATAATGCTGTATCCTGTAATACCTGACAGCTGTGAAAGTATAAAGAAACAGCTTTGCTGCAGCTGCGAAACCCTCGAGTTTTCGGCTGTCAGCCAATACCTTACCGGCGAAGCTGTGCCGCTGTTTGCGAGACTTGATGCCGCAAAAATACTTGAGGAAATATCCGCAAAGCAGAAAGCCGCACAAAAAAACGATAATGCTGAGAATGTGGCGGTTCTCTCTGAAATTTCGGTTGAGGACTTCGCAAAAATCGAACTGAGAGCCGCTGAAATCACTGCATGCGAACCGATACCGAAAGCGAAAAAACTGCTGAAATTAACCCTTAATGACGGCAGTTCAAAACCCCGTACCGTGGCATCGGGAATCGCCAAGTGGTATAAACCCGAAGACCTGACAGGACATACCGTAATAGTGGTTTCAAATTTAAAACCCGCAAAGCTTTGCGGAGTGGAATCTCAGGGAATGATTTTGGCGGCGGACTGCGCTGAAGACCAGGTCAAGGTAATATTCGCTGACGGTATCCCGGCAGGAAGTAAAATCAGATGACAGAACTGATAAATCCCTGCCCTGTCACCGAGCCAGTTATATTTGACACCCATGCTCATTACGACGATGAACGTTTCAAAGAAATAAAAGATCTGTTTCCTTTCCTTAAGAGCCACGGTGTGGGAGGAATAATAACCTGCGGTTGCGATGTTCAATCATCCCGCGATGCGCTTTCGATTGCCGAAAAGTATGATTTTGTTTACTCTGCTGCCGGAATTCATCCTGAAAATTTAGAAAACGGCACCGACCAGTATGAGATAGAAAAACTCTGCAAAAAGGATAAATGCGTTGCTGTCGGCGAGATAGGACTTGATTATTATTGGCACGATGATAACAAGCCTTTGCAGAAACAAACTTTTTCCGAGCAGCTTATGCTGGCGAACCGGCTTGGTATGCCTGTTATCGTCCACGACAGAGACGCTCACGCTGATATGCTTGAAATATTGAAGGAATATAAGCCAAAAGGTGTAGTTCACAGTTTTTCCGGAAGTCCGGAAATGGCTGACGAAATCATAAAGCTGGGTATGTATATCGGAGTCGGAGGCGTTATAACCTTTAAAAACGCAAGAAAATTGCCGGAAGTTGTGAAAAGAATTCCGCAAGAGCGTATACTGCTTGAAACAGACGCTCCCTATCTGACGCCTGCTCCGTACAGGTCAAAAATAAACCATTCTGCCATGATATATCTGACAGCTCAGAAAATAGCGGAAATAAAACAAATCCCTACAGATTTTGTTTTGAAAACGACTTTCGACAATGCCCGAAAACTTTTTGGAATTTAAAAATGTATTTATTTGGAATAATCACCCCGCTTTCACAAATACTATTTGTGAAAGCGGGGTGATTTTTAATGGATAACAAAAATCAGAACAACCAGAATAAAAACAATAATCAGAACAACAGCCAGAATAAAAACAACCAGAATAAAAATGATCAGAACAAAAAGGATCAAAACAAGAACGATAATAAACAGTATTAATTAATATATCGTCCGGTTAAATGATATTAACCTGAAAAGCAGCAGCCAGATCAGCTGCTGCTTTTTGTTTTGTCAAGCTTTTCTAATCCAAAATAGCCATGAGGAGACACCCCTATATACTTTTTGAAACATCTTGAAAAATAATTGTAATCATTGAATCCGCACATCAGCGCAATCTCTGTCAAACTGTATTTTCCGGATTCAATCAGTGATACGGAATTCAAAATTCTGGTCTCAATAACATATCTGTGCAGCGGCTTGCCGGTATTGCGCCTGAACTGCGAACTGATATAGTTCGGATGAAAATGAAATATTTCAGCAAGACTTTTATTTGTTACAGCGTTCATATAATTCTGACTTATATAATCCGCTATATACTCTATATCAAGATTTCCGGTATCATTATTTTTTTTCAGAAACCTCTGCGCCATATCTGTCAGTATATAACTCAACTGTATGCTCGTTTTAATTTTCTGCAGCGGAAGTTTTTTGCAAAAAAGCTGCTGCGCTGTTTCAAACCTGTTTTGCAGTGAATAAAAATTTTTATAAATGCAAAAATCATTAAAACATGTGATATCTTCGAACGTACACCTTTCAATTACAGCAAAATCTTTGTTTTGTCCGCATAAAACCGGAGGTACCGGTATCTCAATATCCGAATTTCTGAAAGTAAAATCGAAATTAATCACTATATACTCAGCACTGCAGGGCAAAATCCTATAACACACGCCGCTGTTTATATAAAGTACGCTTTGCGGATTTATCTGATATGTGGTATCGTTTATTTCTATTTTCCCTGTACCTTTACAGACAAAGAAAAGCCGGCAATCCAGCGGTATACATTTCGAATAAACCGATTCATCTTCAATTTTAAGTCTTCTTACAAAACGGGCAAATGGTTTTATTTCTTCAAATCTCACAGTCTCACCATCTTTATTTTGTGCTAAAACAAGTTTATTTTTTATATTGATTATAAGGTGTACTGCTGATAAAATCAAGTAAAAAGATTATGAGAGGTACCGCTTTATGATTGAACGCAAAGTAATTCCCGGCGCTGAAATATCTTTCTTTTCAGCGGCGCACGGCACTTATTTCAAACAGTTTGACGGGCTGTATGAATCATTGAAAAAATACCATGATTACACTGTATCCCTGGTGAAACAAAACGGTGTCAAAGTAAATGATTACGGCATAATAACGGACAACACTGAAGCCTTTGAACTTTCCCGAAAAATTTCCGCCGATACCGATTTAATAATATGCAATATGATAACCTACGCTACTTCTTCTGTTTTTGCGCCTGTTGTCCTTAACTGCAAAGCCCCGGTTATTCTGCTGGCGCTACAGCCGCGAAAGGCTTTAGATTATACAAAGGCTTCTACATATATGCAGCTTGAAAACGATAATATCTGTTCTGTACCTGAGTTTACCGGAGTAGCTGTAAGACTGGGAAAGCCCGTAGCTGACGTTATAATAGGCTGCCTGTACGACGATGAAAAAGCCGCCGGGGAGATTTCCGACTGGTGCGGTATTGCAAAGGTACTTAACAGCCTTAAAGGCGCGCGTATAGGGTTAATGGGACATGTGCTGGAAGCAATGTACGATATGCACACCGACCCTACGGCAGTATCCGCGGCATTCGGTCTGCATGTGCCTTTAATAGAAGTAGACGACGCCGTTGAATTTTACAGGTCCGCAGCTGAATCGGAAATATCGGCAAAAAAGAGAATTATACTTGAAGAGTTTGAAACCCCTGAACCCAAAAGCGATCCGATTACAAGAAAGCTTACCGCCTCCGATTTGGAAAAATCAGCCAAAGCGGCGGTAGCCCTTGACAAACTGGTTGAAAAGTATAATCTGACGGGTCTGGCATATTATTATGAGGGCAGTGAAAACAGCCTGACAAGTGAAGTCGTATCCTCATTTATAGTGGGAAACTCAATTTTGAATGCACAGGGCATTCCGATGTGCGGCGAATTTGACATCAAGACATGTATTGCAATGCTCATTATGGACCGTCTTTCCATAGGAGGAAGTTTTGCGGAATTTCATCCCTTTGATTTTGAAAATGACTTCATACTCGTAGGACATGACGGACCCCACCATATAGCGATTGCAGACAGCAAACCGATACTCAGAAGCCTTACAAAATTCCACGGCAAGACCGGAAGCGGAACCTCAGTGGAATTTAAAATAAAGGAGGGACCTATAACCATGCTCGGTATAACCCAAAATGCCGGCGGCAAATTCAAATTTGTCATAGGAGAAGGTTATTCCAAAAAAGGAGATATTCCTCCTACGGGCAATACAAACACAAGAGGTTTTTTTGAGCCTGATACACGTGATTTTATTAAAAAATGGGTTATGGAGGGTCCTACACACCACTATGCCCTCGGAATAGGCCACAAAGCAGATATAATAAAAAAAATAGCGGACATTTTAGGAATAGAAAGTATAATAGTAAGGTGATTATATTATGTTCGACAGGATTTGTCTTGAGGTAAGTTTAAAACCGTTTAAAAAAACCGACAAAAATTACATTGAAAAAATCTGCAGCGAAATATACGGCAGCTGGAAGGCGCTGCTTGATAACCGAAAGGAAATTTCCATAATGCTCTGGGCCGGAGACGGAAGTGAAATTTTAGAGTATAACCGTGAGCTTAATCAAAGCTTCGAATGGGCTTACTGGGTAGGAACGGCAAACCGCGAAATCCTGAAGGAAGGTCAGCCCAAATATACGTCTCTGCACACATGCAAGCAATTATATATTGAAAATCCTCCGGTAATGACATATAAAATTTTAAAGGATATTATAAGCTCTTTTAAAAAAATAGGAAAATTATATTTTCCAAAAAGCAAAATAACCGTAGGCGAGACATTCGACATAGGACCGGAATTTGCCGTATCCGATTTCAAATATAACCGGCATAAAGAAATATGTACCGGCTCAAAACTTGACAGCTTCGGATTTTTAGATTCCACCGCGCTTCTGAATAAAGACAGCAAGCCCTACGCCGCATACCCTGACGGTATACCTCAGGATACGCCGTTTGCCGAATTTTTAGGAAAACAGTCTGAAGTTTTCCTGAAGGATATGGACTTTGACTATCTGTGGCTGTCTAACGGTTTGGGGTTCAGTTCTAATCCATGGGATCTGACCGGAAAAATATTTGACGGAAAAGAATTCAAAATAAACAACCTTGAAAAAATCAAAAACGATGTATTCAACTTCTGGCGTATTCTGGTAAAAGAACTTCCCGATATTCCGATAATGGTACGGGGCACAAACAACTCCGCCGGAATAGATTACGCCACCGACGGCGTACCGCTGTATGATATCTATAAAAGCGGTTTCAATATAACGCCTCCGCCCAATTCGCCGTGGTCTGCCCTGACGGACGACTTTGGTCTTGAAATTATGGGACATCTGACACGTATATGTGAACTGCCCGGTTCTGATATATTTTACAGATATTATATACACGACCCCTGGTGGGTAAATACTCCCTGGTACGATCGTTACAACTCTTCCCCGCACGATATATACCTGCCTCTTGCCCTGTCGCGAATAGACGAAAACGGGAACGTGGCGGCAGCAAACTCTTTAAATATCCTGAGTATTGACAACTCATTCGGTGATATGCCGAAATCGTGCATTTATGAACCGCTCCCTCATATATTAAAAGCGGAAAAAGATCTTCCCGATGATATACCGCCGCTTGTATGGGTATATCCCCTCAGAGAATATACAACCTCCCGCTCAGAAACCGCTTTGAAAGAAATGTACTTCGGAGATAACTTCATAAAACGCGAAATCAATAACGGACTGTTCCTAAGCTCTGTAATATCATCAGACAATATTCTCGGTCTTAAAGCAAATTGTTTTAAGAAAAGTATTTTGATATCTCCTGTTCCGGAAACAAAAGAAGTTTTAGATAAGCTGCAGGAATTTGCAGACAGCGGTATAAATATAGCGTTTTACGGCAGCAAAGAATATGCCGAATCAAAAAAATTCAACCTTGATTTTACGGATATTTTCGGAAACGAATCCTTGCTCGAAGACATAGAAAAATTCAATTTCAGCATAAAATTTTCCAAAAAAGCAGATATTGATAAAAACATTGCTCTGACAGTTTCCTGTCATGACAACGGATACATATTTTCGGTATATAATCCAAATCTCACTACCGATACTTTAATGCGTTTTCCCCTGGGGGCACCTATTCTTACAGGCTATGACTGCGAAATCAAGGACGGTCACTCAGTATACCGGTTTCCAATGTCTGTTCACAGCGAATGCAGGGTTTTTGTAAACAGTGAAGATACAGTTATTTCCCTTAAGGAATGCCCTCCGGTAAATACTGTTTTCCACCGAAAGCTTTTGCTAAGCGGTCTTAAAAACGCCGCGGTTTATGTGTTCCCCGAAAGCCGAAAAAACCAATCGGTTTCATTCTCAAATAACTGCGGCGATGATACTCCGGTTTTCGATGAACGCTTTAAAAGAATTGAAGATGATAAATGGGGGGTTTTATACAAAGCAGAAAATATAACCGGTGAGTGTATGATTTTATTCCCGTTTTAAGAAAAATCCGAAAGACTCGAAGTCTTTCGGATTTTTTGATTTACTGTGTATATCTGAGTATAAACTCAACCAATATTTCCTGTATTTCTTCACCGTCAGGATAAGCTCCCGTAACATCGCCTATCGGCTCAAAACAGTGCCCGCCGTTATGTGAAATGACTAATTTGGCCCGGACTCCGCATTTTTTCAGCGCTTCATACATTATTTCCGAAGAATTGCACAAGACAAGATCATCACTGCTGCCGGCACACAAAATTGTAGGCGGACAGTCTCTGTCTGCATAGCATATAGGGCTTGTAAGCTTTCTGGTCTCTATACTGTCACAGCCGTTATAGCGGTCTGACAGCGTGCCTAAATTATGATTTTTCGGATACTCTCCGTTATCAAAAAGAATTGTTATAGGACTCAGCGGCGCTGTCGCAGTAATTTTAAAATCTGCGTCAAGGCTCGTTTCGCATTTAAAATCATCAGCGTTTCCGTAGGCTACCATAAGGGCAAGATGCCCTCCGGCAGAATGTCCTGAAGTGATAATATTATACTTGTCTATCTCTAACACATCCGCATAATGACACACATAGCGCAAAGCGTCAAAACAGTCTGTAACAATGTCCGGCATGGCAATTTTCGGGTCTGCCGCTGTACGGTAATCGATAGACACCGCCGCATATCCGTATTCTCTGAGTATATTTACCGACGGCCGTGAAAAATCCAGCATACTTGCCCGTGATTCCTCAAACCAGCCTCCTCCCGTGATAAGAAAATAAAGCGGCGCTTTTTCATATCTTTTCTTGGTCGGCGGCAAAAAAGTAAGCATCAGTTCCTTGCCGCCCACAGCCTTGAATACAAGATCCGCCTGACCGTTTGTCTTTGGCACACTTATTGAATTGTTCATCATTTCCACTCCCTGCTTAATTCTCAAAAAACTCTTCCTCAACAGCCGCGCAGATATAATGATATACCGGCAAATGAAGCTCCTGAATTTTGAATGTTTCCGTTTGAGGAACACAAACGCAGATATCCGCGGTATTCTTAAGTTTACCTCCGCTCCCGCCGGTAAGACCTATAACCTTTATACCTAACGCCTTGGCTACTTTAGCCGCCGCACAAACATTAGCGGAGTTTCCGGACGTACTTATCGCTATCAGCAGATCGTTTTTTCCGCCCAGCGACATAAGCGGCTGCGCATAAACAAGAACAGGGTCAACATCATTACAGAACGCAGAATTAAGCGCTGTCATTGAAGGCAGTGAAATTGCCGGAAGCGCCTGCTGAAGCTTATTTAAAATATCTTCTTCCAAACACGGATTATTAGCTTTCATCTCGGCTTTTTTCGCTTCGCTCAAAGGGCGTTTTTTTAAAAATCCCTTCATCAGTTCCCCGACGATATGCTCACAGTCGGCACAGCTGCCGCCGTT
The DNA here is from genome assembly GCA_944384855.1 of uncultured Clostridia bacterium. Classification (GTDB taxonomy): domain Bacteria; phylum Bacillota; class Clostridia; order Oscillospirales; family Acutalibacteraceae; genus UBA737. The sequence goes on from CALWUY010000054.1 coordinate 30,487, forward strand.
TCCGCACATCAACAGCTTGCCGCCGTTTTTATAGCATTCTATAACCGCTTCTTTAGCGGAATATATCTCACTTTCAATAACTTTTAGTTCCGGATAACGTTGCAACAATTCTTTTAACATTTTTTCACCTCATAAAAGCGCGGTAGCAACCGCCGCATAATCGCCGATTTCTTCGCCTAATTCCGCGGGAACAACTTTGCATACCTCAGATGATATACTCAGCGCTTCCTTTCTTATTTCTGTTTCCGCATATTGCCATAACAGATCACGGCTTCTCGCAAATATGCTGCCTATGACGATAACCTCCGGGTTAAGTATATCTATTATAACTGACAGCCCCTTGCCCAAATGCTCGCCGCAGACTCTGTATACCTCGGCCGCCGTACTGTCTCCCGCAAGCGCTGCTTCTGCTATTGATTTTGCGGTTATGTCCTGCGATGTCATACCTTTCCTGAAATATGCGGGATATTCTCCTGTCTGGATTTTTTCCAAGGCCAGCATATATCCTAACTGCGCTATTCCTCCGCCGCTGCAGAAGCCCTCAAAAGAACCCTTCTTACCGTAACCTACCGGTCCGAATTTTTCAAGCCTTATATGCCCGAGTTCCCCGGCGTTGTCATTGGTTCCGCTGTACAGCCTGCCGTTAAGTATAAGTCCGGCTCCCAGTCCGGTGCCGAAGGTTAAAAAAACCATATTCTCGCTTCCCCTGCCGGCTCCGAACTTCCATTCGGCAACCGCGCAGGCATTGGCATCGTTCTGCAAAAGGGTCTTTACTCCGAAGTGTGACTCTACCTGTCTGACAATTTCAACATTATCCCAACCTACCAGATTAGGAGGACTCATAATAACGCCTCTTTTGCTGTCCAGCGGTCCCCCGCATGAAATTCCTATCGCCTGAGGTTTAATATCCGAGATATCCTCCGCCATTTCTATAAGCCTTTGTATTACAGCCTGAGGTGACGTGCCCTTTTCAGTATCATATTTACTCTTATTAAGTATAGTTATGTTTTTACCGTCCCAATCTGCGGTTATAACAGCGCACTTTGTGCCGCCTATATCAAATCCTAAAACTCTCATTGCTTTTTCCTTATCTGAATTTATACATTTTTTATATTTTCAATCAAAACAACAGATAACGGTTCAATTTCAATTATATTTTCACTTATAATTTCACCTTCGCTATCCGGCGAAGTATACATCGTTTTTCCCTTTATGCCGTTTATCCTGCAAACTGATTTTTCATTTGTAAAATTAACTATGAAACAGCCGCAGCCGCCGTCTGACGATGTATAACAGGAACACAGTACCGGACTCGTAACCGCAGTTTTTGAAGAAAAGGTTATATTTATTTCCGGTTCCGCCTGAATTTTCGGAGGTTTAACCATTCTTCCGGAATGCAGATATTTTTTGAATCTGCCCCTTCTCCAAGCATTCATATTCCTGACAAGCTCTATGGCCGAATCCTGATCCGGCATATATTTTTCAGAAAACATACTTTGTCCCCATGCCCACTGAACTCTGCCTTGGTCATTTATTACAAGAGTCAGAAAATCGCCGGCTGTAAATGAGTACGCAAGCCTGTATAAAAGACTGTATTCATTTTCCCGCGGATTTACCGCGCCTTCTGCACAGACCTGATTGCCCATAAAATTATTTATGTATTCGTGATAAAGATACGAATAAAGCGGTACGGCTTCGCCTGTGAAATAATTAAGCTCAAATCGGTTATCGCTGAACATCAGCTCCGGTATAAACACCTGTGCCGCCGCTGATTCACATCCGAAAAGCATTTTTTGATTTTTAAGCTCCTTTTTAATCGAGCGTATAATATCGATTACCGCTTGAGACTGCCATTTGCCCGGTACCGGCGGATGTCCGTGTTCTTTTGAGTAACACATATATGCCGTGCCTCCGTGGTTTTGGTCTAACAGCTGAACATAATCTATTTTCGCTTTGTCCATCTTTAAAACTTCATTTTTCAAAGTTTCTTTGCAAAACGGATGCGCAGGACACAAATCATATCCGTAACGCTGAAAAGTACAAATCTCAGACAGCGGCAGGTCACCTTTCGGAGATACGCACATAGCATCACTGAGACCTGATGATCTGAAAATTTCTTCCATATTATAATCTGCGATATTACTTACCTGCGTCCATCCGAATCCGCTGCAGTAAACGCCCAGTAAATGACCGTTTTTATGTAAAGCGTCTATATATTCTTCTAAAGCTTTTTCTCCTCCGTACGGCGGCCATACATATGGCGGCGCCCACGGAGCAGTACCCTCCCAATGCATAAGTATTACCATTATTTTGCTTTCAAGCTTTTCAGCGAAATCCAAAATATATTTTAAGCCGTTTATGTAAGGATACATTGCGTTCGGCTCCATTATGTCGGTATCATGATGTCCTCTCACACAGTATGTGATTACTACCGGAGACTCGCCGTACCAATCAGGCAGACAGGTATTTTCTTCTATCTTGGGAATATTCAGGCTTTCTGACATATCCAGCCAATTACGGTAAATATCGGCGCCGTCCTGCCAGTCGCCCTCAAACACCGAAAGCACTGTATCATAATCCGTACTGTATATTCCGCCGTTTACTCCCGGATATACCCTCATAACTAATTTTACCCCGTCATCTGCGGCATAAAAATCAATATGCTTGGTATTGTTCGCATTATCGTGAGCTCCTAAATAGATGTTTCCCTTATCGCTTAAGCAGGCAATAAAAGGACTGCACAGCATTCCCGGATACATTGCATAGCTGCCAAGACTCGGATACTCCGGCTCAAAATGCCTGAAACCGCTGTTTTCACGTTGAGTGATGTTCCTGATTATCGCGCCCTCATTATATGGAAACAGTATTCTGCTGTTGCCGCCGTTATCTTCAAATGAATTTTCTACGCTTATTCCCGGAAATTCCAGCCATTCAAGCTGTAATTCAGACTCGACCGAAGCCCTGAAACTTATATCAGGGGAATCTTTGCTGTAACTTATACTTATGCGCGCTGTAAGTTCTGTCTCTTCAAAAGATGTATAAGTAATAACACAAAGTCCGTCGGAAATATCCGTATTGCTGACTTGTGCCTCTGAGACATCGGTTACTGTTTTATCACCGTTTTCATTTCTGAGACATATTGTTAAAATACTTGGCTGTATACCGCTTAAAAGATTGTTCCCACCTTTAATCAGCGATGATACCTTTCCGGATTGCTCATTTACATTTAAAATACTGTTTTTGCTGACTATTTCTATCATATCGAATCACCTATTCAAGAAAATCTGTTTCGGTTACTTTACCGTCATAAATTCGGAAAACCTTTATTTCCTGAGAATTAAAATGAGTATTAATCTTTACATTCAAAACGTTTATATTAATTTCAGCGTCTGCCGGTTTTCCCGAAATCTCATGGCAGTGTATAATATATCCCCTGCCGTCTTCAGCAGCTTTGAACGCCGTCATTACCACATTGCCGGGAGTAATGTCTGCCACAGAACCTGACGCCGCAAGATTTCCTTTATGATAAGTTCCCAAAATCGAGGTCAACGGCGTAAGCATTATATCTGAAAGCTTGTAGAGCTCACTCACATCGTCGCCTATACTTTTTATGGCAATTTTAAATTTTTGTTCTCCCTGCTCAGAAAACTCACATAAATCGTCGCGTTTACCGAAATGATCGGCAAAAACCGGGCTTCTGAGAGCGGTTATTCTGAGATTTCCGTCTTTAAAATCATAAGCTGAACGCGTATCGGTTGCTATACCTATATTATAATCTCCGTCCATAAGAGCGATCCACTTATGCATTGGATTCTCTTTGCCGTCAGCGTTTCTCTCGCTGAATCCATAAGGCACTGATACGGTTTCTTTAGCATTTTTCAAAACAGTGGGTACAAGAATTTTAAGTACTTTATGCTTTTCCTGCCAGTTAACCTTAAAGTCCAGATATACTTCATTGAAATCTTTATATAAAGTCACATTGATTACAACTTCACTGTTTGAATATTTATATTTGGTCCTGACCTGCTGTTTCAGCGCTCCCTGCTCGGCAGAAACTATTTGTGCCTCCGAAAAACTTCCGATTACCTTATCGAACACGAACTTACCGTGAGCCCATGTATCGTATTCCGTCTCATCAAGAACTATAGGAACAATTTTACCTGCAAGCATCTCTTTACCTGCAGTTTTATCAAAAATACTGTCTATATATCCGTCGTCTGAAATATGTATTTTCAGGCCGCTGTTTTCAAGATTATATTCGGAAACAGTATAATTCCCGTAATCCTCAGCCCTGTTTTCCTTATCCTTATATATCCAGTAAAGCTGCCAGCCCATCGGTTTTACAGAAGCTATTATTTCGCTTTCCCAGTTATCCGGACCGGAAGCTGTAATATTGGTTTGACTTGCCCTTACTGTCTGCAGTGCTACCGGATTTCCGTCATTGTCCTCAACCGATTTTACAAGCGTTCCCAATTTGACCGGAGCCTTAACCGGAAACGAATTCATATTAAATACTATAAACGGCGTGCCGGCGTTATCCCTTTCCCACACTTTGAATTCGTTCTTATCAAGAATTACCGGAAGCTGTTTCGACGTATCAATGTTCCAGGCTATCGCCTGAAGTGCTCTGTTCTGTGAAACAGAGGCCTGTGTTATACTTCCCGAAAAAGCCCTGACAGCATCCTCTACTGCCTCTTTTATGCAGCATCCGCAGATAATATCGTGAAAATGATTGAAAAGTGTAATCTTCCATGCTTCTTTCAGGCTTTCACATTCTCGCTTTACTCCCGTGAGTACCGCCATAACTCCTGCCTTTTCAGCATTAAGAAGCAGTGCTTCGTTCTCTCTGTTAAGAGATTTAAGTTTCATAACAGCCGAATAGCATCCGCTCGCATGATGAAAAAGATCTCCTTTGTAAGATGGCAGTTTTTCTGTATCTGCCTCTTTGAAAAAAGCGTTTGGCGAAGAAAATTCGTATTTGCCTTTATCGCGTTTTATAAGCTCCTTAAGCTTTAAGATTGTCTCAATAGTAGGCCCGCCGCCATGGTTTCCCACGCCGTAAAAACTCATAATATCCTCATATTGTCTGTCGGAAGCTTCAGCGTCCCTTTCGGCTTTTATCTCGGCCGGTTCTCCCAAAATATTGCAGTATGGCTCAAATATACGGAAAGTTTTAACTTTTGAGCCGTCAGGCGATACCCACATAAATGTGTTCTTTTTGAACGGATACTCCTTTTCAAACTCATTCGGACGCATAAATACATAAGAATCCATTCCGGATTTTTTAAGTATCTGCGGAAGCATACCGCTGTGACCGAATGAATCAACATTATATCCAACCTTGGCGGTTACTCCGAATTTTTCTTTAAAATATCCCTGACCGTATAAAGACTGCCTGGCAAAAGACTCTCCGCACGGTAAATTGCAATCAGGCTGTATAAGCCAGCCTCCTGCTATCACCCATCTGCCCTCAGTTACCCGGCGCTTTATCTCTTCAAACATTTCCGGATCGGTTTCCTCAATCCACTCATAATAAATTGCCGCCGCAGAAGTGAATATAAAATCATCGAACTCTTTTATTCTGTCAAGCGCGCTTCTGAAGGTAGCCAAAACCTCGGAGTATCCCTCCTGCCATCGCCACAGCCACACAGGGTCCAAATGAGCATTTCCCACTAAATGAACTTTGGGCATAAAAGCACCGCCTTATTTTATACTGATTTAGTATTAGAATACCACACTGAAAAAATCATGTCAACACATTTAAGATATATCATTTTTACAAAAAAAATTAAAAAAGAGGCGGATTTAACCGCCTCTTTTTATACTGTCAGATCATTGGCACCAAAATCATTTTTCCTTCCGGAAGACTATCATCTTCAAGTGAATTCATACGCATTATTTCTTCTACGCTTGCGTTATAGTTTCTGGCAATATTCCATACCTTGTCGCCTTCCGAACAATAATACACCATAAGTGCCGCTTTACTCTTACGCTCGATAGTATGCTCATTATCAATACTCATTTCACTGATAAGCGGAATTTCGCTTTTTTCGTAAACCGCCGCGTTTATACCAAGCTCTATTCTTACCTCAATGCAATTTGATGAAGTGATTGTATATCCGCAGGAAAGTACCTCAATCTGAGGTTCGGTATGAGGTGTACCGATTTCACATTTTATCGGATATTTGTATTCAAAATCAATGGACTTTTCACAGTAAATTGCATTTCCTTCATTCTTACAGACAATCATTCCTACAACTATGGTTCCGCAAATTACCATTTCACAGTTTTCAAACTTTGCAGTGTATGACTGAACGTTACACCATAGATCCACTACGGATGATACTTCTTCTTCAAGTTCAAGACTTTTTTTGCAATGATAAATTTCTGATATATTATGGGTTATTTTATCAAAACAGACCTTGCTCTTTTTGATATCCGACTGATACCTGCGCGAAAAAGCATCAAGTATTACGGCCACATCATTAGAACAGTAAGCTTCGCACGTGAGCAGCAGTTTTGCCGTAAGTGAAAAGCATTTGTTCTCCCCCGATACCGACATTCGCGGCTTTAAATCCATAAACGCTATTTCAGATTTTGTATCACAAAGACATTCTTCTGTTATTCCCGCTACATCTACTATCTGACTGAACGGAATGGTTGTTTTCACGCATTGAGGTGTAGATGTACTCTCGGCACAATACAAAATATTAAGTGTTATTTCACCTTTTACCACTGCCTTATCCTTGATAACCTTGGTTTCCTTTACGCAGGAGTTGGCGTCATACCTTAAAATACTTTTCACAGGAGGCTGGCCCTGACCGGTGCGTATTTCTTCTTCTATCATCAGGTACTTTTCCGCAAACCCCATGGGAACAGTCGCCGGAGCAATACCGCGTTTAAGTTCAATATTGTCATCATTAAAATCTGAAATTATATCGGTACACTTGCGTCTGAATACCTTTATGCTTATTCCGGCCGCGCCGTGAATATCAACTTTCCTGCTTGTGACTGCCCGGCAGTTTATGTATTCGGTGCGTATTTTGCATCTGATACTCGCCGTAGAACACTCTTCGCTCATTTCAAGACTTTTACTGAACGGATACTGATATTCATACGATGACAGTACCCCGTCTTTGTCTGAATAAAGCAGTGTTATACATACCGATCCTTCAATTGTGATTTCTTTTCCATTTATCCCTTTTGAAGCAATATGCGGAACCGCTCTGCACTTAAATATTTTAGAGATATCAGGACAATAATCCGGCAGAGTAAAATCCGCATCTATCGGCACTTCCGCCGTATCGCAAAAAACTGTTTCATTTACAAATACGCTTGTCTTTAATGCCTTTTCTTCCATAAAATAATCCTCTCTTTATACGTTTTCTTAATAAATAGTATTCGTATAAAAAGAGGATTATGACATTATATATTCTATTTGTTTATTCTAATTCAAACGCTCCGGTATACAGCTGATAATACTTGCCTTTTTGCTCTATCAGCGATTCATGGCTTCCCCTCTCAATGATTCTTCCTTTATCAAGCACCATGATAACATCCGAATTTTTAACAGTGGAAAGTCTGTGTGCTATTACAAATACCGTTCTGCCCTGCATAAGCCGGTCCATACCTTTTTGAACTATGGCTTCTGTACGAGTATCTATTGAAGACGTCGCTTCATCCAGTATCATAACCGGCGGATCCGCAACCGCGGCACGGGCAATTGCAATAAGCTGACGCTGTCCCTGAGAAAGATTTGAACCGTTATTCGAAAGCGGAGTTTCATATCCCAAAGGAAGCCTGGTTATAAAATCATCCGCTCCCGCAAGACGTGCGGCTTCGATACATTCTTCGTCGCTGGCATCAAGTCTGCCGTAACGGATATTCTCCATTACCGTACCGGTAAACAGGTTTGTATCCTGCAAAACTATGCCCAGAGAACGCCTCAGATCGCTTTTCTTTATTTTGTTGATATTAATACCGTCGTACCTTATCTTGCCGTCGGCAATATCATAAAACCGGTTTATAAGATTAGTGATTGTGGTTTTTCCGGCGCCGGTAGCGCCCACAAACGCAACCTTTTGTCCGGGCTCTGCATATACATCTATATTATGAAGTACTATTTTGTCATCGGTATATCCGAAATCAACATCAAACAGCCTTACATCGCCCTGTACCTTTGTGTAAGTTACAGTGCCGTCATGATGCGGATGTTTCCATGCCCAAATTCCTGTTCTGTTTTCTGTCTCTTTAAGTTCGCCGTTTTCAGACTCTTCAACATTTACAAGAGTTACATATCCATCGTCGGATTCAGGAGCTTCATCCATAAGCGCAAAAATACGCTCTGCTCCGGCAAGTCCCATTACGATTGAATTTATCTGCTGTGATACCTGATTTATATTACCGGAAAACTGCCTGGTCATATTAAGAAACGGTACCACTATACTGATATCAAATGCTAATCCCGAAATACTTATGTTGCTCATATCGGAAAGTAAAAACAATCCTCCGACAGCGGCGATAACAACATACAAAATATTACCTAAATTCATATTTATAGGACCTAAGCAGTTAGCATAGGAGTGCGCACGGTTGCTGTCCTCATAAAGGGTGTTGTTTACCGCGTCAAAATCCTCCTGAGCTTTCTGCTCATGGTTGAATACCTTAACCACTTTTTGCCCGGACATGAATTCCTGAACAAAGCCCTCAGCTTTACCTATCGACATCTGCTGACGAATAAAATACTTAGACGAGCCGCCTGCCAGCTTCTTTGATACTATAAGCATAATCAGGACGCCTGCCAAAACAACCAATGTCATCCATAAACTGTACCACAGCATTATAGAGAAAACACCGACTATTACGATGAATGCCTGAAGCAGCGCCGGCATTGCCTGTGATATTAACTGACGCAGCGCATCAATATCATTTGTATAATAACTCATAATATCTCCGTGCTTGTGCGTGTCGAAATATTTTATCGGCAAATCCTGCATGCCGTTAAACATAGTCTTACGCATATTGTCTAAAAATCCCTGTGTCATTACCGCCATAATCTGTGTTTGCAAAATAGTGGCTATCAGAGATATCAGATAAAATCCTCCCAGCAGTATCATTTTCGGTATTATTGCTTCCTTGGCGGATACCCAATCCCTGCTTTCATACCAATCTTCTATAACAGATATTACCTGCTGCTGAAAAATTGCCGGAAGTGTAGCGGTAATAGCAGCAAACAAAATGCAGCATACCGTAATAGGCAGTAATTTCGGATAATATCCGTACAGCATTTTTACTACTCTTTTCAACACCGAAAAATTAACTGTTTTACCTGCGGAAACACCCCGTGGCATTGCATTGCTGTTACTTTTCATCACTGTCACCTCCATTTGTCTGCTGCTCATATATTTCTTTGTATATCTCGCAATTTTTAATAAGCTCATCATGTTTTCCGGCTGCCTCAATCTTACCGTTGTTCATGACAATTATCATATCTGCTTCTTCAACCGACGCTATACGCTGCGCAATTATTATTTTTGTCGTCTCAGGTATATATTCCTTAAATCCTTTTCTTATTAAGGCATCGGTCTTCGTATCTACCGCGCTTGTGGAATCGTCAAGTATCAATATTTTCGGATTCTTAAGCAGCGCCCTTGCAATACAAAGCCTCTGTTTTTGTCCTCCCGAAACATTGCTTCCTCCCTGTTCTATATAGGTGTCATACCCATCGGGAAACGTATCTATAAATTCATCTGCCTGAGCAAGCTTGCAGACTCTGATTATCTCTTCATCGTCTGCATTCTCATTACCCCAACGGATATTATCCTTTATAGTACCCGAAAACAGCTGGTTCTTCTGTAAAACCATTGCAACACTGTCTCTCAGAGTTTTAATATCATAATTTCTTACATCTACTCCCCCAACTAATACAGCTCCGTCTGTTACATCGTAAAGTCTCGGTATAAGCTGTACCAAAGTAGATTTGCTTGATCCGGTTCCTCCTATAATTCCTACTGTCATTCCGGATTCGATTTTCAGGTTTACCCCCGACAGTGCATAGGATTTCGCATTTTCAAAATATTTGAATCCTACATTTTTAAATTCTATTGTTCCGTCCTTTACGTCGTAAACCGGATTTTCACAGTTGACTAATGTAGGCTCTTCTTTAAGGACTTCGCAGATACGCTTCATTGATTCTATTGACATGGTAATCATTACATATATCATTGAAAGCATCATAAGAGACATGAGTATTTGTATGCCGTATGTTATTGTAGCCGATATCTGTCCTACATCAAGTGTGGTTCCGCCGCTTTTTATTATAAGCATAGAACCTACCAGCAACACAAATATCATATTAAAGTACATGCAAAACTGCATAAGCGGAGAGTTAAACGCTACAATCCGTTCTGCTTTTGTAAAATCTTTTTTGATTTCGTCTGCCGCGATTCCGAATTTTTGTTTTTCATAATCTTCACGTGAAAATCCTTTTACAACCCTCATTCCACGCACGTTTTCTTCTATAGACTCATTCAGATTGTCATACTTTTTGAAAACTCTTCTGAACGCCGGCATAGCCTTACGGGCAATCAGTATCAATCCGAATATAAGTATCGGTACAACCACTACAAATGTGGTCGCTAAAGCTCCTCCCATCTTGTATGCCATTATAATTGAAAATAAAAACAGCATCGGGCTTCTGACCGCTGTTCTTATAATCATCATATATGACATCTGTACGTTTGTTATATCAGTGGTAAGCCTTGTAACCAGCGATGTAGAAGAAAATTTATCTATATTGGCGAATGAATAGCTTTGTATTTTCGCGAACATATCATGGCGCAGATTTTTCGCAAAACCTGCCGATGCCTTTGCGCACGCAAGAGCCGCTATTATTCCGCATGCAAGTGATATGGCTGCCATAAGCACCAAATACAATCCGGTTTTTATTATTGGCTGTACTGAAGGATTTTCCGACATAGAAAGCGCCTTTATGTTGTTTACAAGATCTGCCGTAATGAAAGGAATGTAAGCTTCCATAAGAACTTCGCCCATGATAAAAATAAGCGTAATTATTGTCGGCAGTTTATATTCTCTGATAGATTTTGCCAAAGTTTTAATCATTTTCTTCCTCCATATTTTGTGTGATTCGGTTTATCAATTTAAAAAACTGATTTATTTCCGTATCTGTCAACCCCCTGCGGAGTATGTCCTCTCGCCTTTTGATATCAGTTAAAATGCATTCGTGCTGCTGTGTTGCCTTTTGCGTTAAAACTATCTTTTTCAGCCTGGCATCGCTGTCAACACTTCTACGTTCAATCAATCCTTTCTGTTCCATAACCTTTAGTGTACGGCTTGCGGTTGAAGGCCGTATTGCAAAATGCTCTTCAAAATCGCGCTGATAAATATCTTTATCGCGGTTTTCATAAAAATAATTTATTGCCCATCCGCTGATTCCTTTGATTTTTTCAATGCCTAAACTGTCTCTGCGTTTTTCGGCATGACGCTTTATGGCATTAGCAAGTCTGCGGACAGCAAACCCTATATCTTCGTTGCGTGACATAATACACCTCCTGACCAATATAATCTTTTGTTAGCCTGCTAACTATTATACCACTACAAATAATATTGTCAAGGGATAAATATTAAAAATATGTTAATTTTAAAGTTAAAAAAAACACTGCTTTTATCGACAAAAACTATATAAAATGACAGTGATATTTATTTCGCAAAATACTTGCACTTAAAATTATAAAAGCCGGCATGATGCCGGCTTTTATAATTAACTCTCCAATATTACCATTTTAAGTTTTATCAAATCTCTGATATCAATTTCATTATCTCCTGTAAGATCATTCGCCAAATCTGTTGAATAACCTTCAAGCAACGACTTTTTCAAAGCTGCAAGATCGACAGCCGAGGGATTTTCTATCGGATCCCTTCCGTTTGTTACAAATACTGATGCGTTTTCATCGGGAAATGATAAAATTTCTTCGCTTTTTAACCTCCGGTATATTGCATACTCTTTATTTTTCTCAAGCCCGGTAAAAATATTTTCACTTTGCCATATCTGCCCGTCAATGCTGTATTCATATCCGTCTTCCCGGTCTACTGAAATTTTTGTGGCGCCTGTAAGCGCATGCTTTACGGGAGAAGATTTAATATACAGCAAAGGTTCGCTCATATCGGATTCAAGGCTTGTTTCTGTCTCAGGTATCCTGCAGTAAAACGAATAAACCGTATCTTTTAAAATGCCGTTAAAAATATTTTCGCTTTGCCATACCTGACCGTCAAGGCTGTATTCATAACCTTCGGCCAAAACTACCTGCGAGTTCATATTAGATACAATCTCAGGCTTGCCTGGAGCCGCCGGCTTTGCTTTTTTAACTATTGCGATTGCCTGATACCCTAACGCCGAAAAAGCTTCTTCTGTATCTGATTTTAAATAATGCACGTTTTTCCCGATAAGCGGGTCATTGAATATATAGCACCTGTCGTCATATCCCGTAAGCAAAAGACAATGCTCCGGCGCAATCCACTGCAGTCCCTCCTCGTAGCTTACTTTATACGCCTGTTTCATACCCTGCGTTGCCCACAAAACAACCGGAATTCCGTTATCAATATAATTTTGGCACAAATAATCAAGCGAATTACCGGTCAAATCAACATAATATTGATCGGATTGCGGCAAAAACTTATCAAGCGCTTTCATTATTGCGGGCGCATAGCAGCCCATACCTGACGAAGTTCTCGGATCTCCTCCGAAGCATTCGTTGGGGTCAAAATTATGTATATACGGTGATTTATCAAGATAATCGTCAATAAATGTATCTACCGTTATATTATTTCCGGCATTGTTGAGTGCCATAACTGTCGAAACACTCTCGCAGCCTGTCGGATATGTTCCTACCTGGCTGATATACGGCACATCTAATTCCGTTACATTACTGAAACCGCAGTCGGTCATTATTTCGTTTTCTTCAAAAACTCTGATTTCAATGCCTTTGATTCTCTTACCATTAACTCCCGCATATCCGCTGTTAGTGTCAAGCTGACCCGGAATATCATACCTCAGCTTTACGCTGTTCATATATTCTGCACTTGCATTGCTTACCCACGGAAGCCATTTATCTGTGTATACACGGTAAAGCACAACTACACCTTGTGTTATTTCATTACCGTTTAAATCAATAACCTGAATTTTGACCTGCTCTATTGCCCTGCCGAATACCCCCGCATAGTTGTTTTGGGTACTTTTGATAGCCGAATAATATCCGGAATTTCCCTCAGCCAAAACAGAATATGAAAGGTAATAGTTTTTATCAGCCGGTGTTGAAATTTTAATAGCGCTTATCATTTCATTATTTTGAACTTTTTTATCAAACTCAGTAAGCGTATCCGAATTTGCAGCATACTCAAGCGTAGGATTTTGCTCCGTACCCGAAAGGTTTATAGGAATTTCCATATCTTCATCTAAAGTGTAAATCCTGATATCAATACCGGTAATGTCATGACCTTTTATACCCGCGTCAGCCGATACGGTATCAAGCTCGCCGTCAAGTGAATATGTATTCTTGATAAGCCGCATTTCCTCCGCCGGAGCGTTGCTGACCCAAGGAAGCCATCCGCTTGATATCTTAACCCGGTACATCACCACAATACCCGTTGAAATTTTAGAATCGTCATCCGTGCTGTACACATCAATATCAATGCATTGGATATTGCTTTTTACAGGCTCTAAATGCCCGTCTCCCGCATATTCGGCATCAGCAGCCGAATTGCTTTTGACATACGGATAATAACTTCCTTTGACGGAATTTAATGTTCGGTATTTTAAATAGTAGCTGCCTGACGAGGTAGTCAAACGAAGCGCCGTAATATTCGAAGCCTCACAGGAATTGGAAAAATAATCCCACTTTCCGTTTGAGTAGTATTTCATTGTCAAATCAGTCTGCGCATAGTTTGCCGCGCTTGCGGTTATTCCAAAGATGCATACGGTGCATATTATTATGAAAAATGAAACAAATATTCTTGCAAGTTTTTTCATTTTATCAGCCCCCGAAAATATTTTTACAGACTGTCACCATAATAGATTTATATAATACCACATATAATAATCGTATGCAATATAAAATCTTACTCAGCAGAAGATACTACTCTGCTTCAAGTACGACAAAACCGCCGTTGCTTAATACTACGCAAAGCAAATCCGGATTGTCTTTCACGGTATATATTTCGGATTCTATATAATATTCACTTCTGTATTCAAGACCATGCTCCTCGTAAAGCTTTTTCAGACATTCATAATTATAGGTTCCTTCAAAATCATTTCCGGTACCTATTTTTTTATCTCTGACAACAACACATTCTTTTCTGACCGAATCCTTTTGTACGTAGTATCTTCCGTTATAATAAACCACTCCGCATAAATCGAAAGTGCCGGCTTGACTGTTGCTTGTATCATTGTTTTCACTGCTGCTGTTTTGCTGCTTGGATGAATTATCACCGCTTACGGTATCGGTTGACTGTGAGTTTCCGCTTTCTGCGCCGTCCGCAACACTTTCGGGCTGGCTTGTGGGTATCTCCTGCGTAAATATTCCGCTTTTCCATGTGCCGACTCCTAACAAAACAATCAGGCATACACAGCATATCGGCGTAAGAGACCGAAAAAGAATTTTGGTTTTTTTTCTTTTAATAATTTCATACTGTTTTCTGCGTTCGAATACACTATCGGCAACTTCTTTATAGTTCTTCATAAACAAAACCCTCCGTTTCAAGCTGAGATTTTAATGACTTCTTTGCTCTATATACAAGATTTTCGGTTTGCTTGTAGGATTTTTTTATAATCTCCGCGGTTTCAGCTATGCTGAAGTTTTCAAAATAAATCAAATAAATAACAGTCCTGTAATCTGTATTTAAATTTGCAAGAGTTTTGTGAAGAAGGATTTTTCGCTCGTCTTTCAGGTACTCTTTTTCAACGTCTGTCTCATCTCTTATAATATCTGATGCTCCCTCTGCTGATATTTCGCAAACTTTCGCATTCTTTCTCACATAATCGACCGCAATATTTCTTCCAATCGCATATAACCATGTTTTAAAATTGCTTTTTCCGGAAAAACGCGGTTTTTTGATAACTATTCTGACAAACGTATCTTCCATCAGATCTTCAGCTATATGAATGTTTTGCACATAGTTATTTAAATATAGCATAAGTCCGTCCTTATAGTCTTTGATTATTTCGACAACTCCGTCATCGTCACCCTCAAGGAAACGGCGGTAGCTACTTGCACCGTTATCCATTGACCTTCTCCTTTCCAAAAGGTTATTATTTGTCCTTTCACTTATTAGTCGGTAATTTTTGTAATTTCCCTCACCAAAAATAAGAAAATTTTATTTTTATAAATAATGCTACTATAAAACAGGATCATAGGCAACTTGTTAGTTTTTATTCCAAAAGAAATAAAACATTTTCACCTTCAATGTCACAGTTAAGCTCTATTTGGATTTATATATCATAAGCAAGAATTGTTCTCTGGTTTTTAAATATGTAACCTAATTATAACTGTTTGTATAATATTGTTAACAAAAAACAGCTGATTCTCATTTTATGTCCTGTTATTCTAATTGTAAATATGATATAATCCGAATAAGGAGATGAAAATATGGATCAAGAAAAAATCGGAAAATTTATCGCTTGTTGCAGAAAAGAAAATAATTTAACACAAGAGCAGGTTGCTGAAAAATTGGGTGTCAGCAATAAAACCGTATCCCGTTGGGAAAATGGAAAAGGTTTTCCGGATGTGTCGTTACTCAAACCCTTGAGTGAGTTGCTTAATGTTTCGGTAAATGAATTATTATTAGGGGAAAAAATACCTGAGGACAATTTCCGAAAAAAAGTGGAAGAAAATACCCTTCGTATTTTGGAGGACTGCCATTTCGCATTCGAAGAAGGTCATTTTCAAAATAATATTTCCGAAACACTTGACTTCAGTTTTCTTAACATTATAACAGTTATCTTTATAATATTAAAATTAACAGGCACAATAGATTGGTCTTGGATATGGGTATTGTCTCCCTTGTGGATCAATTTGATTTTATGCGGAATAATAACGGTGGTTGCATTAATATTTGTGAAAAATAAAATTTGGAAAAAACATAATCTTAAAATGCCGAAAATAAAATTTAAATTTTTCTGAGTTTTAATATTTTAAAAGCACCTTTTATTGGTGCTTTATTTTTTTGCTTTTTCTTAATAGTCGCGCACTTTTTATGTTGATACCAGTCAAAGTCACTTCTGCAAATTAAAAATGCCACATAGGCAAAAGCTTTTTCACAACTAAAATTAACCAAAAGAATAATTTTAAAATATTAAATAGTTCTACGTTATGAAATACTGAAAATTTTTTGTAAAAGTTCAAATTTCAATAATAAATTAATCTAAAATATACAAATTTTCCTTGATTGAAAGGTTTGACAGATATAAAACGGGTTTTTGTCACTGATGTATCTAAACTACATCGCAAAATCTAAAAATAAGTCTCTGTCCGAGATAAGTATTGGTATGTATAACTGACCTTTTTATTCATTTTTTATGAATGCCCAATGAAAAGGAGCAAGGTGTATCGACCTTGCTCCTCCTATGGGATATACTATTCAGTTCA
>CALWUY010000055.1 GCA_944384855.1 uncultured Clostridia bacterium
CAGTTTTCATGACGAATGGTTAATCCTCCTGTACGTTTTGTTTGAGCAACCTAACTGTAACACAGGATTTTCCATTCGTCACTTATTTTTTATTGCCTACTGTAACACATCTATTGTAAACCTACAATAGCATACCGGCAAAAACATTCTTTGCACTTGAAAAAAGGCGCTTATATGGTATAATATATAACTATATCGGTAATTTTCTGAATATTGGAAAAAGAAGCCACGGAATTATTTTGACGGTTTTTATTCGAGTTGCTGTCGGTTTTACATGGCATTTTGCAAACTGTTTTTAAGACGATAGATTTTTTGACTAATGCAGGTGCAGAGCAATGTACAGATAATAAAGAATAAAATCGCCAAAACACATATAATGATAATTTATTAAGGAGACATAAGAAAAAATGAAGTTAGGTATGGTAGGTCTGCCGAACGTAGGAAAATCAACCCTTTTCAACGCCATCACAAATGCGGGCGCGCAGTCGGCAAATTATCCTTTTTGCACGATAGAACCGAATGTCGGAATGGTGAGCGTTCCGGACGAAAGACTTGAAAAATTAGCGGAGATTTATAAGCCTGATAAATTTACTCCGGCGGTTATTGAATTCGTCGATATTGCGGGACTTGTCAAAGGCGCCTCAAAAGGGGAAGGGCTCGGAAACAAATTTCTTTCAAACATACGTGAAGTTGACGCAATTGTACATGTTGTACGCTGTTTTGAAAGCAATGATATAATTCATGTGGAAGGTTCGGTAGATCCCGTAAGAGATATTGAAACGATTAATCTTGAACTTATTTTTTCTGATATAGAAATAGCGCAGAGACGTCTTGACAAGGCAGCCAAAGCGCTTAAAGGCGATAAAAAAATGCAGGGCGAAGTTGATTTTCTCAAGCGGCTTTTAGAGCATCTTGAAAAAGGACTTCCGGCACGCTCCATTGAAATTGAAGACGAATCGGAGCAGGAAATAATCAACACCACTTCCCTGCTTTCAGCCAAGCCTGTGATATATGCCTGTAACATGAGTGAAGACGATTTTATAAAAGGAATTGAAAACAACAGCAATTACAATGCCGTCAAGGAAATAGCCAAGCGTGAAAAAGCGGAAATTCTTCCAATCTGTGCCGCATTGGAAGCAGAGATATCCAGCTTGTCGGATGATGAAAAATCAATGTTTTTAGAGGAACTCGGGCTTGAGCGTTCGGGACTTGACAGAATGATTCAAAAATGCTATTCGCTATTAGGTCTTATATCATATCTTACCGCCGGAAAACCTGAAGTGCGGGCATGGACCATAACAAAAGGTACAAAAGCGCCGCAGGCGGCGGGAAAAATACACTCCGATTTTGAGCGTGGCTTTATTCGCGCGGAAGTAATAGCTTATGACGATTTCATAAACTGCGGAGGAAACATGGTTACCGCTAAAGAAAAAGGTCTTGTGCGGAGCGAAGGCAAGGATTATATTATGAAAGACGGAGACATTGTTTTGTTTCGTTTCAACGTATAATATAACGTATAATATATTTTTTTCTACTAATAATACTTCACGGTGAAGTATTATGAAACACAAAAACGCAAGTTTGATTCTTTTCTCTATCGGAGCGGCCGGATACGGACTTCTGGAAGTTCTCTGGCGCGGATATACCCATTGGTCGATGCTCTGTGCAGGCGGAATCTGTTTTGTGTTTTTTTCAAAAATTTCGGAATTTGCAAATAAGGCTAATATAGTTTTAAAAGCAGTCATAGGCAGTGTTTTTATAACGTCGGTTGAATTTGCTTTCGGGATAATTTTCAACATTATATTAAAGAAAAATGTATGGGATTACAGCAGGATGCCGCTTAATATATGCGGCCAAATCTGTCTTTTGTATTCCTTTGTCTGGGGATTGCTAGGCATAATATTTATACCATTTGCAGAATATTTAAAGAAAAAATTATAAAATTATATAAAGGTTGTGAGTTTTTGCTTTTTTTACACAGAACCTGGGCTGAAATAGATGTTGCAGCCCTTATACATAATTTCAGCATAATAAAGGAAAAAGCAGGCAGAACTAAAATAATGGCTGTGGTAAAAGCCAACGCTTACGGTCATTCTGCGGCTGATATAGTACCGGTTTTAGCGGAAAACGGCGCGGACTGGTTCGCTGTTTCAAATATTGAAGAAGCTTTGCAGATACGTGACATGGGTATATCGAAACCTATTCTGATATTAGGGTATACGCCTGTAAACTGCGCGCGTCAGCTTGCGGAAAACGGCATTTCTCAGTGCGTATATTCTAAGGAATACGCCGAAGCGCTGAGCTCCCGGGCGATTACGGAAAATCTTACTGTTAATGTGCACATTAAACTTGATACCGGTATGTCACGCCTGGGGTTTGACTGCCGTACAGACGAACTTAACGGAATAAACCAAGCTATATCGGCGGCAAAGCTTCCAGGATTCAAAACCGAAGGTATTTTCACTCACTTTGCGGTTGCAGACAGAACTCCGGACAGCGAAGACGGATTTACCGATAAACAATACCGGCTGTTTCTTGCCGGAATTAAACATTTGAATGAAGCCGGCATTAATCCCGAACTCTGCCATTGCTGCAACTCGGCAGGGCTGCTTTCAGACAGTGAAAAACACCTTGATATGTGCCGTCCCGGAATAATCCTGTATGGACTCACCCCTTCATCGGATTTTACACTAAACGATGATTTTATACCGGTAATGACATTGAAATCAGTGGTTTCAATGGTAAAGGAAATAAATGCCGGGGATACCGTAAGTTACGGAAGAACGTTTAAAGCAGACAAAAAGATGAAAATTGCTACCGTGGCCGCAGGCTATGCGGACGGTTATCCCAGAGCGCTCTCAAACAAGGCTTACGTTCTTATAAAAGGTAAGAAAGCACCCATTATCGGCAGGGTATGCATGGACCAGATGGCTGTTGACGTAAGTAATATTGATGATGTGGCTTTAGGTGATGAAGTAATACTTTTCGGAAAAGATTTACCGGTTGAAATACTTGCTGATATATGCGGTACTATTAATTATGAAATAGTCTGCGGTATTTCACCGAGAGTTCCCCGTATAATTAAAAAGGACGAAACTGTATGAAAAAATACATTTTAGCACTTGACGAAGGCACAACATCCGCGCGCGCAATACTATTCGACAAAAACGGCAGCGCGGTATCAAGCGCACAGCATGAGTTTTCCCAAATATATCCTGAACCCGGGTACGTAGAACACGATCCGCTTGAAATATATTCGGCGCAGTATTCATCTCTGACAGAGGCCATAGCGAAAATAGGCGCAGATCCTTCAGAAATTGCAGCCGTCGGTATTACAAATCAGCGTGAAACAATTATCGTATGGGAAAAATCCACCGGCAAACCTGTTTATAACGCGATCGTCTGGCAGTGCAGACGTACCGCCGCAATATGCGAAGAACTGATTTCGGCCGGATACGAGGATTACATACGTGAAACCACGGGACTTAAAACAGATGCTTATTTCAGCGCGACGAAAATAAAATGGATACTTGACAATGTTCCGGGAGCCCGAAAAAAAGCGCTGAACGGAGAATTGCTTTTCGGTACGGTAGACACTTGGCTTATATGGAAGCTGTCAGGCGGAAAATTTCATATCACTGATTACACAAATGCATCAAGGACAATGCTTTTTGATATTAACCGGTTTTGCTGGGATAAAAAGCTGCTTGAAATATTCGGAATACCCGAGAATATGCTGCCGCAGGTACGCCGCAGCAGTGAAATTTACGGAGAAATAAATATTTTGGGCGAGCATATTGCCGTAAGCGGAATTGCGGGTGACCAGCAAGCCGCCCTTTTCGGTCAGCGATGTTTTCATAAAGGAGACATAAAAAATACCTACGGAACCGGATGCTTCCTTCTTATGAACACAGGCAACACTGCCGTTAAAAGCCAAAACGGACTGATAACTACAGTTGCCGCTTTTGCCCCGGGTGAAGACAGATGCTACGCGCTTGAAGGCAGCGTTTTTGTAGGCGGAGCAGTTGTGCAGTGGCTGCGAGACGAATTAGGACTCATATCAAGCTCAGCTGAAAGCGAAAAATATGCATTAGCTGTCCAAAGCAGCGAAGGCGTCTATATCGTACCGGCATTTGCGGGTCTCGGTGCTCCGTACTGGGATATGTACGCCAAAGGAACCATTACCGGACTTACCAGAGGCAGCGGCAAAAATCATATAATACGCGCCGCACTTGAATCTATTGCTTATCAGACCAATGATCTGATTCTGGCTATGAAATCAGACAGCGGTATTGATATAACCGCTTTGCGTGCTGACGGCGGCGCTGCTCAGAACGGATTTCTGATGCAGTTTCAGGCAGATATATCGAATGTAAAAATAATACGGCCGTCTAATCCCGAAGCTACCGCTTTGGGAGCCGCTTTTCTGGCGGGCCTCGCAGTCGGGTTTTGGAAAGATAAATCAGACATTATAAAAATACCGATATCGCAAACTGAATTTTCTCCGTCAATAGGAGAATTTACACGCAAAGAACTTTGCAGCGGCTGGTCACGAGCCGTATCAAAAACATTTTCCGGAGAGTGATTATATGTCTTTTGAAGTAAAGTCCGTATCCGTTCCGTCAACCGACAATATACACATTCTTAAAGGAAAGATGTATATTCCGCACAGTGAAGTTAAAGGTCTGTTTCATATTGTCCACGGTATGACGGAACATATAGAAAGATATGACGTGCTTATGTCTTATCTCGCGGAAAAAGGATATATAACATTCGGATATGACAATCTCGGTCACGGCAAAACGACTGATAATGACAGTGAATTAGGATTTATAGCTCACAAAAACGGCTGGAAATATCTTGTGGACGACATCGATACATTCGAAACCGAAATTAAAAAGCTGTATCCCGATAAGAATTTATATCTTATGGGGCATTCTATGGGATCTTTTATTGTAAGGCTTGCCGCGGAAAAATTTCCCGAAAACTGCAAAAAGCTTATTATTTGCGGTACTGCCGGTAAAAATCCGCTTGCTCCGGCAGGATTGGCGCTTACCGGATTAATAGGTCTGCTCAAGGGTGATAAATATATTTCACGCACAGTTTTAAATATGGCCTTCGGCTCATACAACAAAAACTTTGAAGGAAATACCGGATATGAATGGCTCACGAAAGAAAAATCAAATATAATAAAATATGCCGACGATAAATACTGCACGTTTAAATTTACCGTCAGCGCAATGCATGACCTTATAAAGCTGAATTCAAAATGCAACAGCGCGTCATGGTTTAAAAATATCCGCAAAGATATGCCTATACTGCTGATTTCGGGCGAATGCGACCCGGTAGGAAATTACTCGAAAGGTGTAAAACGGGTCTATAAAAATCTTATAAAATACGGCGCTGATGTCAAAATGAAGATTTATGAGAACTGCCGCCATGAAATTCTCAACGATACCTGCCGCAGCGAGGTAATGAACGATATACTTAAGTTCATTAACAGTTGATTTACACATGGGAAGACAGCAGATGTCCTCCCATCTTCTGTTTATATGTTTATTTGAAACACTAATATTGAGTATCGGGGAGATATAAATAATTGGACTATAAAATAAAAAACGATATAATGTCAGTCACCATAAGCGACTTAGGCGCCGAACCTCAAAGCATAAGAAAAACAGGCGGTGAAGAACTTCTTCATCAGGGCACCGGAGGTATATACAATTCAAAGTCTCCGGTACTTTTCCCGCTTATAGGAGCATTTCCCGACAGTATTTATACATTCATGGGGGAAAAATACTCTATGCCGTGTCACGGCTTTGCAGCGGATACAGTGTTCGACGCGGTACAGAATGACGGCAAATCCGTTGTTTTTACAACCTGTTCTGACAGCCATACCGAAAGTATATATCCTTTTTCTTTCAGATTCAGCGTCGGTTATTCACTTGATGAAGACACTCTGATTACCGAATACATAACAGAAAATACAGGTAAAAGTGCTTTGTACAGTTCAGTAGGTTCGCATACCGGATACCGGTTAAACGGGAATTTAGAAGATTATGCAATACGCTTCCAGAAATACGAACATAAAAACAGGTACAGTGTAATAGGAAACGATGCCGCCGTCAATCAAAACAAACTGATGGACGGAGATCTGCTTCCGCTTAATTCATATATGTTCAGCAAAGGCGCTCAGACATTTTCGGGTCTCTGCTCGGAATATGTGATTTTGGAGGACAAAAGCGGAAAAGGCATAGTGAAGGTAATTCTTGAGGATTTCAAATACCTGACACTGTGGTCGGTACCCGGACAAAAATACATTTGTATTGAACCGTGGAGCTGTGAAAGCACCCATTATGCCGTCACTAACGAATTAACTGAACAAAAGGATATTACTGTTGTTATGCCGGGTGAGAAAAATATTATAAAATATAAAATCCAGGTACTATAACCGTTCTTTTACAATTCGGTATTATATTTTAAGACAAGTGTTTATGTGTTTACAGGATTCACTTGTCTTTTATTTATAAAATATACCATTTATAATACGGTAAATTTTTATTGAATAATTAAAAACTATATTGTATAATAAATTCGTATACGGAAATAAAGGAGCAGATATAATGGCAAAGGTATTTTTACTGGCATATACACCCAATCCCGAACATACGGTAGCAGCGGCGGCAAAGTTATGTTACAGCAACGTTTCCGCTTCTGAACTTACTGAAAATCTCACCGATGAGCAGGCTGCCTCGTTTGTGGAAATGCTGTCTGAAATAGGTCACGAAAGCCCCATCGAACATGCCAGTTTTACTTTTGGAATAGAAGGCGTCTCACGATCTCTTTTAGCGCAGATAACGCGTCACCGTATGGCTTCTTTTTCCGTAAAAAGTCAGCGGTATGTAAGAGAAGGAAGCTTTGAATATGTAACTCCGCCTGAAATCGCAAAAGTTCCGGAAGCTTTGTCTGTTTACAAAGAGATAATGGCAGAAGATCAGAAAAAATATGATCTGATAGCTGATATTTTAAAGAAAAAACATACCGCAGCTTTTCTGGCAGAAGGAAAAGACGAAAAAACCGCCGCCAGACTTGCAGAAAAAAAAGCAATTGAGGATGCCCGTTTTGTGCTTCCCAACTCATGCGAAACTCAGATGGTAATGACGATGAATGCCCGCTCCTTACATAATTTTTTCAGAATACGTTGCTGTAGACGCGCGC
The DNA here is from genome assembly GCA_944384855.1 of uncultured Clostridia bacterium. Taxonomy (GTDB): domain Bacteria; phylum Bacillota; class Clostridia; order Oscillospirales; family Acutalibacteraceae; genus UBA737. The sequence goes on from CALWUY010000055.1 coordinate 7,219, forward strand.
AGTGGGAAATTCAGGATGTGGCAAATCAAATGCTGTCTTTAGTAACCAAAGTTGCGCCTAATTTATTTAAAAACGCAGGTCCGTCCTGCCTGTCGGGAAAATGTCCCGAAGGAAAAATGTCCTGCGGAAAACCGGATGAGGTACGCGAATTTTATAAAGGACTGAAAAGCAATGGGTAAGCTTATTGTAATTGAGGGATTGGACGGAAGCGGAAAATCCACCCAGCTTGAACTGCTTGTAAAAAATCTGAAAATGAGGGATATTGACTGCAAACCGGTATCCTTCCCCGATTATGACAGTCCGTCAAGTACGCTTGTTAAAATGTATTTAGCAGGAGAATTCGGCAAAAAACCTGATGATGTTAATGCATTTGCCGCTTCGGTTTTTTATGCAGCTGACAGATACGCTTCGTTCAAATCCTCTTGGGGAGAATATTATTTAAGCGGCGGCACAGTAATCGCCGGCAGATATACAACTTCCAACGCGGTACATCAGGCTTCAAAGCTTCCCGAAAGCGAATGGAAAGATTTTCTGACTTGGCTTTACGATTTTGAATACTGTAAAATTGCAATTCCCAAACCTGATAAAGTGATTTTTCTGGACATGCCGGTTGAAGTTTCGCAGAAACTTCTCAACAAACGCTACAACGAGGACTCTTCAAAAAAGGATATTCACGAAACAGACACGGATTATCTAGAAAAATGCAGAAAAGCGGCACTGTTTACCGCCGGATTTTCCGGGTGGGAAACTGTTTTATGCGCCGAAAACGGAGAGGCGCGGAGTATAGATGACATAGCAAACGATATACTTAAAATTGTACTTAAATTATACGAATAGGTGTATGATATTATGATTTATATATTTTTAGCTCAAGGATTTGAAGAATGTGAGGCATTAGCGCCGGTAGACATTCTGAGGCGGGCAAATTTTGAAGTACAAACTGTAGGTGTAGGCTCAAAGACAGTAACGGGGTCGCACGGTATAAAGATAGAGTGCGACATCACAGAAGACATTGCCGTAACACGCGGACTGCAAGCCGTTATTCTTCCTGGCGGTATGCCGGGAACCGTAAATCTTGAAAAAAGCGAAACGGTTCAAAAATTCATAGACTTTGCGGTCAAAAACAATATATTACTCGGCGCCATCTGTGCAGCTCCGTCAATTTTAGGACATAAAGGACTTCTTGAAGGCAGGAAGGCAACCTGTTTTACCGGTTTTGAAAAAGATTTGACCGGTGCGGATGTTGTAAATGACCGTGCAGTTAAAGACGGAAATATTGTTACCGCTTACGGTGCGGGTGCAGCTTTCGATTTCGGTTTTCTTTTGCTCGAAGCTCTGAGCGGAAAAAACAAAGCAGAAGTTCTTAAAAAACAAATGCGTTATTAAATATTTATTTGTGAGGAAGTATAAATGGAAGATAACAGTAAAAAAGGTTTTCCGGCAGGTCCTTCCGATAACACTGACGATTATCTGATTTCAGAAGGCTTTAAAATATCCGAGGACCAGTCCGAAGCAGAACAACTACAAAACAAAATATCAGGCTCAAAGAAAAAGAAAAGAAAATTCCCGGTTAAAAATGTAATTTGGATACTGTCAATTATCATTGTATCTGTCGGACTTGCATTTGGGATTATTTATGCCGGAGCGGATTTTATGGGTATTGGTTTCGGAAGAGGCGATGACTGTGAAATGGAAATTGAGGCAGGTACGCCTGCCTCAGAAATAGCCGAACAGCTTAAAGAGGAAGGCGCAGTAAAAATTCCGGCTTTATTCAGGCTTTACGCCAAATTAAAAGGATATGACAGTCAGTTCAAATACGGTCTGTATACATTCAACACCGAGGCAGGTTACGATTCGATATGCGAAATGCTGATGACTGAGGGTGCCAAAGCGGAAACCGTACAGGTAACCATACCCGAAGGGACAGGCATCAACGATTACACCAAAAATGTTAACGGCGAAGATGTAACTGTCAAGGGTATCGCCACTATTTTGGAAGAAAAAGGAGTATGCTCCAAATCAGACTTTTTCATAGCTTTAGACGAAGTCAATCTGAAAACACGGCTTTTATCCGGTACAAATGAGGGCAAAACCTATTATACCCTTGAAGGATATCTTTTCCCTGAGACCTACAGTTTTTATTCTTATGATGACTCCGCCGAATGCGCCAGACTTGCCGTAAAGCGTATGATTGAAGAAACCGAAAGCCGCATTACAGACGAAATGTATGAACAAGCGGAAAACTTAGGATATTCTATGAACGAAATACTTACCATGGCTTCAATCGTACAGATGGAAGCCGGAGAACATACGGATGAAATGGCAAAGGTAGCCGGTGTATTTTATAACAGACTAAACAGCGATGATATAAAAACGCTCGGATCTTCTCCTACATGCTATTACGGCGATTCATTCAAATATGATGACGGTCGCTATAACACATACGACATAGAAGGTCTGCCCCCCGGTCCGCTGTGTTCTCCGGGAATTGATGCCATTAAAGCCGCGCTTTATCCCGAAAAATCGGATTATTACTATTTTGTCACGGACAGCAAAGGTAATTTTTATTATCACAAAACTTTAGCTGAACAGGAAAAAACAATAAATAAACTACAAAGCAATAACGAATGGATTTATGAATATTTTGACTGATATAATCAAACTGCCGGAGCTGTTAGCTCCGGCAGGCGACTTAACAAGGCTGAAAGCCGCAGTGGACTACGGCGCTGACGCGGTTTATCTTGCAGGTGAAGAATTCGGCATGAGAACAGCTGCCGACAATTTCGGATACGAAGATTTGAAAACTGGCATCGACTACGCGCACAAACACGGGGTCAAGGTTCACATCACCTGCAACATTATTCCTCATAACAGTGAAATTCCGCGTTTGCCGGCTTTTCTTGAGAATTTAAACGCTCTGAAAGCCGATGCCGTAATCGCTTCGGATATGGGCACTATGGAAATGATAAAAAAATATGCTCCGGACTGTGAACTGCACATTTCAGTTCAATCCGGAATATGCAACTACGAAACTGCGCGTGTATTTTACAATATGGGTGCAAAGCGTGTGGTTCTGGCCCGTGAGCTTTCTTTGAACGAGATATCGGAGATACGCGCAAAAACTCCCTCGGAGTTAGAACTTGAGGCATTTGCTCACGGGGCTATGTGCGTCTCGTTTTCAGCAAGATGTCTGCTTTCAAGCTATATGACCGGAAGAGACGCAAACCGCGGCGACTGTGCCCAGCCCTGCCGCTGGAGTTATTCTCTTATGGAAGAAAAACGTCCGGGTCAGTATTTTGATATTACCGAAACAGACAAAGGCACATATATTTTAAACGCAAATGACTTATGTATGGCAGAAAATCTGGATAAAATGGTATCGGCAGGTATAGACAGCATAAAGCTTGAAGGACGGGCAAAATCCCATTATTACACAGCGGTAGTCACAAATGCTTACAGAGGCGCGCTTGACAGCCTTGTTACCGTAAAAGACTGGAAGTGCCCCGAATGGGTAACGCAGGAGCTTAACAAAATAAGCCACCGAACGTATTCTACAGGTTTTTATCTTGGTATTGCGAAGAATTGTCAGACTTATGAAAATGCCGGCTATGTAAGGGACTATTCTGTGGCGGCTATTGTGACCGGATATGAAAACGGCTTTGTAACCGCAGTGCTTAAAAACAAATTTTCAAGAGGTCAGGAACTTGATTGCCTTGAGCCTAAATCCGCACCGTTTTTCATAACTGCGAACGAGCTTTCGGACGATACAGGCAATCCCTTAGAAAGCGCCGTACATCCTATGATGACGATTAAAATTCCGTATCACAGACCTATAAAGACAGGAGCTCTTCTGAGAATGAAAACTGAATAATATATGAAAACCGCCTGCGGCATTTTACATTATTTATGCCGCAGGCGGTTTTAATTTATTTAATGCCTGCTGAACAATTCAAAAGTACCTTAACCAAGCATGTTGGTGTAAACTTTTGAATTGTTCAGGTACAAGGTTTTTGCGCAATTTTGCGAAAAAACCTTGCACTTTAAAAAGAATCACATTTTGATTCTTTTTAAAATCAGGCGACAATCAATGGATACTGACGGTCAAAACA
>CALWUY010000056.1 GCA_944384855.1 uncultured Clostridia bacterium
TTCCGCTCGCCTTTTATTACATAAAAGGCAACCGCGAAACATACCGATATAATCTCCATTCGCCGCTGTCGGAGATTTCATAACCTATTTGTGCTGACGATTTAGCGGCAGAATGGAGATTATTATGACAGAATATTTTAAAAATAAACCGATACATGAATACAGAATTATAGATTCTCAGGTAATACCGTTTTCACAGAGTGTAGTTGATGCCTGCAAGGCCAATCGCTGCGGTAAATACGGAACCTGTTGGACTTGTCCTCCCGGGGTAGGAGATTTCAGAGATTTAGAGTGTAAAATAAAAAGCTATAAAACCGCCGCAGTATTTACGCAGAAATTTGATCTTGAAGACAGTTTTGACTTTGAAGGTATGATTGAAGGAGCTAAAACTGCCGCTAAGACTCTCTTAAGTATAAAGGAAGAACTGGACAGGGACGGAATTGAATATATGGCGCTTGGCTGCGAAGGCTGCGGACTGTGCGAAAAATGCACCTATCCGGATTCGCCCTGCAGGTTTCCTGAAAAAGCCACACCGTCGGTTGAAGCGTGCGGGATAAATGTTGTTGAATTATCGAGGATAATCGATGTAAAATATAACAACGGTCCGAATACGGTAACATATTTTTGTGTGATATTATTTGATAAGAATGGGGATAAAACATGAAAGCAAAGGTACAAAAAATTTTAAGTCATAAAGAAAAAACCGTGCCTATCCTTTCTTTTCCGTCTACACAGCTTTTAGGGATAACTGTAAAAGAACTAATATCCTCCTCAGACAAGCAGGTAGAAGGTATGAAAGCAATTGCGGAAAAATGCGATATAGGTGCATCGCTCAATATGATGGATCTGTCTGTTGAAGCGGAATGTTTCGGCGCTGCCATCCGTTTTTCCGATGATGAAATTCCTACTGTGGAAAAAGGATGCATAGAAGATATTTCACAAGCGTCGCAGATTGCAGTACCCGAAATTACCGCCGGAAGAGCCGGAATATATATTGAAGGGGTCAGAAAGGCAAAAACCGTTATAAAAGATTTGCCAGTATTCTGCGGGGTTATTGGTCCCTATTCACTTGCAGGCAGGCTTTTTGATATGACCGAACTTATGATGGAATGTTACGACAGTCCCGAAGATGTGGAAATATTACTCAGAAAAGCGACAGATTTCATAAAAAAATATTTGTCGGCGTTCAAAGCTGCCGGAGCAGACGGAGTAATTATGGCAGAACCTGCAGCAGGACTCCTATCCCCTGCCTTAGCCGAAGAATTTTCAATGCCTTATGTTAAAGAGTTGCTTGATTCGGTCAATGATAACGACTTTATCGTATGTTATCATAACTGCGGCAACGCTGTCATTGATATGACAGATCAGATATCTGCATTAGGTGCTGATATTTATCATTTCGGCAATGCCGTTGATATGAAGGAAATCATTCCGAAAATGCCTTCAGATGCAGTTATAATGGGAAACGTAGATCCGGTTTTATTCAGAAACGGAACACCGGAAGAGATTAAGCGTAGCGTACAGACGCTTTTTGACGAGTGTTCAAAACATGATAATTTTATGATTTCATCCGGATGTGATATCCCTGCGGAATCAAAATGGGAAAATATAAACGCTTACTTCGATAAAATCAAAGAACTTTATTGAACGGAGGTTTTTAAAATGACCGAACGCGAAAGATTTATAAAAGCGCTTAAGCGTGAACCTATTACGGGACACTGTCCTACATTTGAGCTGGTATTTTTTCTTACGCTTGAATCAATAGGAAAAATACATGTAAGCCAGCAGAGTTTCGGACAATGGGATCAGATGAGCAAGACTGAGCAAAAACTGCATTTTGATTATATAGCGGATATGTATATAGAGACCGCTGAAAAATACGGTCACAGCGCGATATTTGTGCATCCGAATCCCGGTGACTATGACAGTATTGTAAGAATACTCGAAACTATCCGTGAAAAATCAGGAGATAAATACTTTCTGATGATGCACGGTGATCCTACATTTGAAATTCCTAACGGCGACAATATGATGGATTTTACCGTAAGGCTATATGAAGATATGGATGGATTAAAAAAAGAGCAGGAAGAAAGACTGAATAGTCTGGCAGATACTGCTGAAAAACTTTATAAATGCGGCGGTTTACTTGACGGGTTTGCTCTTTGTGCCGACTACTGCTTTAACGTTAATCCTTTCTATTCCCCATCGGTTTTTGCTGAATTAATCGCTCCGTGTCTTAAAAAGACCATCGACACATACAGGGCTATGGGATATTATACTATTAAGCACACCGACGGTAATATAATGCCGATTATAGATCAGATTGTACAGTGCGGACCGGACGCGCTCCATTCATTGGACCCTCAGGGAGGAGTTGATTTAGGAGAAGTCAAACGGCTGTACGGCGATAAGGTGGCGCTTTGCGGAAACGTCAACTGCGGATTGCTGCAGACAGGTACCGAGGAGGAAGTAATTGCCGATGTCCACCGTTCGCTCCGTCAGGGCATGGAAGGCTGGGGATATATATTCTGTACTTCAAACTGCGCATATACTGGACTATCTCTTGAGCGTTATGAGCTTATGAACCGCATCTGGCGCGATGAAGGTATATACAGATAACCGGATAATTTTTTTGCCGCCTTTTGTAAAACAAAAGGCGGTTTTAATATTTACTTTCTTGTCAATATGTGATAAAATAACTAAAAATCAGTTTTTTTACAGAAAAGGATTAAAGACAATGAGAAAATTAAAGGAATTTCTGTTTTTTCCGCTGGCATTAATACTGCTGATTGCGATTTTTGTGGGGGTTTTTTTGCTTTTGGTCCCCGACAATGCATATTACAGCGGCGGAGAATATCTGAAACTTATGGTTAAAGACGAATATTTTATGTCGGCAATGTTTATTACATTTTCAATACCTTTGTTGATTTCTTCTGTTGTTACAGTTATCTCAGCAGCAATTATGGCGGTTCTGCATTTCAGAAAAAAGGCAAAAATAACACGTAACAATTTTTATATGATAACCGGATTTTTGTCTGCAGGTTTTTCCATCGCATACTTTGCCCTGTTCACTAACGCCATGCAGATAACAGATGAAATGAATCTTTCCGTACAAATGACAGTATTTGCGGTTATTTTTTCTGTGATGATAGCCGTAGTAACTTCATTTTTGCTTTGGATTGCAGAACTCGTATCAAGAGCAATAATTAAATATGTCAGGAAGAAAAAAAAGGCATGAAAAAATTATCGGTCATATTATTAATTTTCATTTTTATATTTATCTGCGGATGCAGCGCAGAAAATAACAGCAGCGTTTCACAGCCTACGCAGTCAGACAGCAGTAACGATAACTTATATATTTCCGACATTGTATACGGAACTTTTTCATATGCTGAGGACTGTGAAAAGTATAAAATCGGAGATAAAGGTGTAATTAACTGGGATTTAAAAAATACTTCGGAGCAGGAAGTAAAAGACGGGTATGCAGCTGTTACACTGGCCTGTAATGAGCTGAAAGTTATTTATGATCTGATTGCGGCAGATTATGATGAAGAAGCAAAAGTCTGGAGAGTAAATTTTTATGTTAAAGATTCAGACGATTTTGCGAATCAGGTTGTATACATAGATGAAAACGGAAAAACAATTATGTATCTCTGGGGTTATAACAAATAAAATTTAACCTGCAAATAACAGAAAGGTGAAAATTATGGATTTTAAAAATCAAACCAAGCTTAAAGCGGTAACCTTCAGCTATGATGACGGTGTAAAACAGGACATCAGATTGATAGAATTACTTAACAAATATGGCCTAAAATCGACATTTAATATTAATTCTCAGCTTTTGGGTCTTGAAGGAAGTCTTATAATCAATAATAAAAAAATCGACCATAATAAAGTTAATCCCAAAGATGTTAAAAGCATTTACAGCGGTCATGAAGTAGCGGTACATACACTTACGCATCCTAATCTTACCGAACTTGAAAAAGATGATATTATAAATCAGGTGGAACAGGACCGGCTGCAGCTGTCAGAGTTAGCCGGATACGAGATATTCGGTATGGCCTATCCGTGCGGAGGCGTTAATAATGACGATCGTGTAGCGGAAATTATCAAAAATAATACAAATGTAAAATACAGCCGTACAATAACTTCCACAGGCAGCTTTGAACCCCAGGATAATCTTTACAGATTTAACCCAAGCGTATACCACCTTGAGTTTGACAAACTTTTTGAATTGGGAGAAAAATTTGTCAAGCTTAATCCCGAATCACCTCAGATATTTTATATTTGGGGTCATTCCTACGAATTAGATATTGAGCCCGATAACTGGGATAAAATAGAAGAGTTTTTTAAATTGATAAGCAATAAAGACGATATATTTTACGGAACAAATAAAGAAGTTTTATTATAACAGACATAAAAACCCTTTGCAGCTGCAAAGGGTTTTTAATATGCAAAAAAATTATGGGAAATATGTCAGTACTGCTGGTTTTCCGTTATATATCATTTAAGCCGACAATAAACATAACTGCTCCCCTTTTTGAATTTATATAATTTAATGTTGCAATTATATAAAGTTTTCCGTCTGCTTCAAATGCAGCCGGATAGTGACAAGCACCGGATTTGCTTATTTGTGTCGTTTTACTGTCAAATAATGTAGAACATTTTGTAAATTTTACGGTATTTCTGAAGTTTAACTGCCAGCAGCATATCTTCAAAATCGTAGAATTGATGAAAACATATACCTTTTTTATGTGTCCTGAAATTTGACGGTGATAAACCGATTACCTTAGAAAAGGTCTCAGTAAAATAACTTACATTTTCTCACCGCTTCTATTATCGCGGTTAAAAGCTGCTGATCACAGTCCCTGCTGTCATAAAATTCTCTTATAAGTTTATCGAGATATGAAGAATTTATATGGCATCTTTCTGTACAGTCAAACTTAATTGCTTCACATTAATAAAAAACATAAGGCTTGAATTCCAAAATCTCCAACGGAATCAAGCCTTAATATAATTTACAAAGTGTTTATAATCCAGAAAATAATTCCGTAGATTACCGAAGCTGCGGTACCGTACACTATAACCGGTCCCGCAATAGAAAACATTTTAGCTCCAAGCCCCAGAACAAAACCCTCGCTCTTAAATTCTATAGCCGGCGAAACAACTGCGTTTGCAAAACCGGTAATCGGTACTAAAGTGCCCGCTCCTGCATGCTTTGCAATCTTATCAAATAATTTTAATCCGGTTAAAACCGCCGCTATGAAAATAATGGTTACCGGTACAGCCATTTTTATCTGTTTTTCAAACATACCTAAATTTGTATATAACTCTGTAAAAAGCTGACCTATAACACATATCAAACCTCCTACACAGTACGCCCAAATAAAATCCTTCCATTTTGGCGATGTAGGTGATATTTTTTTTATCATTTGCGAATATTCTGTATTGCTTATATTCATAAAAAACACTCCTCACAGCTATTTTTAACTGTAAGGAGCGGTTTATTCTATATTTTTGAAATTTCAATTGATTCGATTATTACATCATTAAGCGGTTTATCCTGCGGTCCGACATCAACACCTGCGATACTGTCCACAATATCCATACCTTCCAAAACCTGACCGAAAACAGTATGCCGATAATCGAGCCACGGTGTTCCTCCGAGCTCTTTGTAAAGCTTGACTGACTCCTCCGGAAAAGCCTGCGGCATATCTTTCATCTGACCCAGTAAATGCTCAGGTACAGTAGATGCCTGGACTATAAAAAACTGACTTCCGTTAGTATTCGGTCCTGCATTCGCCATCGAAAGCGCACCGCGCAGATTATGAAGCAGCGGAGAAAACTCATCTTCAAAATTTCCGCCCCAGATAGATTCACCGCCCGTTCCGGTTCCTGTAGGATCTCCGCCCTGAATCATAAAATCTTTTATTACACGATGAAAAATCAGTCCGTTATAATAACCGCTTTCAGCATGCGCGGTAAAGTTTTCGACAGTTTTCGGCGCTTGTTCGGGGAACAATTTAATCTTAATTTCACCGAAATTGGTTTTCATCACCGCAATAATATCATTTTTTTCTGCCGGTTTGATTTGAAATTCCGTCATTTTAATCCTCCTGTTAAAATTGTTTATTAAAATAAAAAAACAAAGATATAAAAATCAACTGAAAAAAAATTATGACCGGTATTCCAATCATAAATTTTCTTTTTCTGGTTTTATGCCTTACTGTTTTCATTGTCAGATACATAGCGGGAGAGCCTCCCAAAATAGATAAAACCAATAAATTTTTTTCACTAATTCTCCTGCCAGAGATACGTGACTGTCTTTTGTCATAACAGCAGACAGCGCAGGAAATTAAATTTACTGCAATTAAATAGAAAAATAAAATGCTGATTGACATAAAAGCGTACCTTAAATTGTTAAATTAGTAATTTGATTTATTTAAAATTATATCACAGCGTAACGGCTTTTTCAATCTGTTTTTTAAGTTTACCAATTATTCTTTTTTCAAGGCGAGATATGTAAGACTGCGATATTCCTAAGGTGTCAGCAACCTCTTTTTGGGTATATTCGTTATAACCGTTCATACCGAACCGCATTTCCATTATTTGTTTTTCTCTTGCAGGCAACAGCTTTACGAAATTGTTGAGCTGAAACCGTTCATCTTCTATTTCCACTCCCCTGCCGACTTCGTCTCCGTCACTGCCTAAAACATCTGAAAGCAGCAGTTCGTTTCCGTCCCAATCAATATTTAAAGGTTCGTCAATGGAAATTTCATTCTTATGTGAAGATGTTTTTCTTAAATACATCAAAATTTCGTTTTCTATGCACCGGGAAGCGTATGTTGCGAGTTTAATATTTCGGTCGCTGCAGAATGTATTTACCGCCTTTATAAGACCTATTGTTCCGATTGATATTAAATCTTCAATGTTTACTCCGGAATTATCGAATTTTTTTGCAATATATACTACCAGCCGTAGATTATGCACTATCAGTTTGTTACGGGTCGCTTCTGTATTCTCATTCAATAAATCCTGTTCCTGTTCAATAGAAAGAGGCTCCGGCAAAGTTTCAGGACCGTTTATGTAAAATAGAGGCTTAACTATACCTAACTTTTTTAAAATTTTATTTATAAAATCTATTACTTTCATTTTAAACCCCCGCTTAATCAAGAATTTCAGGATTTACGATACCTTCATATTCGTCTTTTATCTGTATTTTGGATGCCGCCAGTATAGGTTCTTTCAATATGATTTCTTTGCTTTCACTTGTAATTATTCCCTTGTCACATCTATAACCGTCCAGCAATCCGTATCCCGATACGCTGTTGTAAGGAATAGCCCTGTACCGTGTCTTATTTTTAGCATCACCGCTTATAAATAGTGTGTCTATAATTGAAGGATCGACAATTATTACTTCTGATCTGCCGAATATATCGCATACCGAGTTTCCTGTATCCACAATTGCTTTGAAATTGACGTTCTTATCACCGTAAAAAACTGTTATTTCACAATCCTTAGCATAAATATTGTTTTTTGCAAAAACTTTCATAATTAATGTGAAAACAATATAAGCTGCCGCAGAAAAAGCGACCAACATTAACGGTGATATATTAAAATATACTACCGAATTATTTATGACCATACCGTTTGGTTTGAATATTTTCCATACAGCTATCATTATGCCTGCATAGGCACATGTTACCGTAAATAGCACGCCTGAGGCTTTTAAAAAAGATTTAACCGATTTTATGCCGAACACCGCCAGTGTTATAACCAGACATAAAACTATCTTAAATAAAACCTCCGCTGCCAAATTGACTTCGGGCAGAAATATGTACAGGGAAGCCACAGCACCTATTAAAGAACCGAGTAGTATCCTAATAATTTTAACTTTTTTTCTTAAAAATTTTGCCGACGCTAATATTATAAAATAATTAACAAGTAAATTAAGTACAACTAAAACATCTGCATATACAACCATTATTATCAGCCTTTCAAATATATTATACACTTTCGCAGATATCAAAAAAGGTCGTTATGACGGCAAAAAAAAAAGCACATAATCGATTAAAAAATCGAAAAATGTGCTTATATAAATTATGTAAAATCATAAATCGGTTCTCATTCTGTAATCTTGCAGCCTGCCTTTGTAAATAATGTCGGTATAAGGAATATTTAAAAAATGAATAGGCTGTACAATCGGTGACATATCTTCTGCTCCTTCAATATTGAACTTTTGCAGAAAATCACGTACAAATTCTGAACAATAATATCTGTTATGCTTTTTTTTAACTATATGTACAGCTGCCAGAAACAAACCGGCATAGTTATAATGATAAAACTTGCGGTTATCGATCATTTCGTTTACAAATTCCGTCATCTGAAGTTTAATATCACTGTCTACGTTGATAGACAGTATAATTGCCTCTGTGTTTTTGAACCGCCTGAATGTGCCGTGATTTATTGATTCTACCACAAAACCGCCGTAAAACGGGAAATAGGCATAGCGTCTTCCGAATGAATACATACTTTCAAGATTTTCGTTCATACACAACGAAACGTGGTTGTACTCTGCTCCTGTAATTGCTTTTAGTATTCTTGAAAGAATAGTACCGGTTTGAGATATTACTATATAAATTTGTTGCTTATCATTATGTATCATAAAACTTTCTCCGCTTTAAATTGTAAAATCTCCTCAATTTATTACTCATATTTGATTAAAAAGGAAAAATCTATATATCCGTTTCCATAATCAAAAATTACATTGTCCAATGAATCAGAATAGGCAATGTTAGTATTCTGAAAAAATAACGGTATGGTATTAATGTTTTTTAAAATTTTTTCCTGCAAATCATAAAGTTCCTCACCATTATATGAAACTCCGAATTTCTTTAAATACTCGGCAACCTCCGAACTTTCTGCGCTTACAGGAAATATTGCAAAGGAATATGTGGGTTCTGTCAGTTCAGACAAAAGAAGCTCACTGTCAGATACCGCCTCGATATTTATAAAGGCGGAAAGGTTATTCTGCCAGTGCCCCACAATGTTCGTAACAGCATTTTTGACATATCCGTCATCGTAGTAATACAGTACAACGTCTGAGGGAAACTTACCGTTTTCAAAATTAACAATTTCTTGAGAAAAAATTTCTTTTGCAGCATCCGCATTATAAACTACGGTTCCATTAATGAAAGAATTGTCACCGAATATCGAGGGATATATCGATGCAGCGACGGTATACCCTTCCGGCAGACCGGCGGAATATATATCACCGTTTACGAGCATTGCAAAAGATTTTCTTACATTATAAGAAAATTGGTTGCTTATAGTCATGACCCAGCATATATTCTCAAATTCTTTGACAGTAAGTCCGCTGTTCTCAGCTTCACTCTTTTCCGCCGTCTCAATGAAGGCCATATCAACACTGTTTTTTTTCAGTCTCTGCAAAGGTGTTTCATCTTCATCACAGGTTAAAAAAACCGCCGCGTTATTTGACACAAAGTTTCCTCGGTAATTTTCATTTCTGTAAAGTCTGATGCCAAACGGATCTTTTCTCCAACGGGTGATTTCGTAACTGCCGTTACATAAAATTGTTTCGGAAAGCAAACCGTATTTGCCGGAAGTATCCTCAAAAAAAACGCGGTTGCACGGCATAGCAACGGAAGTGGTCAGCGTATTTTCAAAATGAGTATCTTCACTTATCAAAGTGATCTGAAGCGTTTTTTCATCGACTGCCTTAACTCCGAGAGTGGAAATATCAGCTTCTGAAGCGTTTATCTGCTCAGCGCCTTTAATTGCGAACAGGCGTGAAACAAACGGAGACTTTGTAGATGGCTCTACTGCTCTTTGAAAACCATATTCAAAATCATAAGCGGTTAATTTCTCACCGTTACTCCATACTGCATCTTCACGTATATTAAAAGTATAAACCAAACCATCCTTATGGAAATCCGCCGCAGCCCCACAGACAATGTTTCCTTCCTCGTCCTTTCTTAAAAGGCCTTCAAAAATATTTTTAACTATAAGAAGTTCTTGCTCGGTTTCAGCGGTCTGGGGATCTAATGTATCAGGCTGAGCCGTCAGTTCAAAATATATGTATGCGTCCTCCGGGCTGTCACATCCGCAAAAAACTGTTACAGACAATATTACGCAAAGAAACAAACAAAATAACTTCTTAACCATACGACTCCCCTTTCTTAAATCATTTTAATTTATTATAAATGATTTTTGTCGAAATTTCAAATTACATATTTGTAAGAAAATAATAAATTCTGTTATTTAACCGTTTGAAAACAATCGCAGAAAACAACGGCCCCTTAAAAAATCCGGCAAAAACCGCACAAGCGAATTCTGCCGGATTTTTATGCTTATTTAATTGTACCGCCGGTTGTATCCTTCTGAATTACGTCATGCGCTCCGCCCTCAATAATGCTTGTGGATGAAACAAGCGTGAGTTTGGCTTTGCGCTGAAGCTCCGGGATAGTAAGTGCTCCGCAGTTGCACATAGTTGATTTTACTTTGCTGAGAGAAAGGTTTACATTATCCTTTAAAGAACCGGCATACGGAACGTAGGAATCTACGCCTTCTTCAAAAGACAGCTTTTTATCACCGCCAAGATCATATCTCTGCCAGTTGCGTGCCCTGTTAGAGCCCTCACCCCAGTATTCCTTATAATAGTTTCCGTTGATTGAAATTTTATTGGTAGGACTTTCATCAAAGCGGGCAAAATACCTGCCCAGCATCAAGAAATCAGCTCCCATGGCAAGCGCAAGGGTCATGTGATGGTCATGAACTATTCCGCCGTCCGAGCAAACAGGTACGTAAATTCCGGTTTTTTCAAGATATTCTTCCCTTGCTTTGCATACCTCTATAAGCGCAGTGGCCTGTCCGCGACCTATTCCCTTAGTCTCTCTGGTAATACAAATCGAACCTCCGCCTATCCCGACCTTTACAAAATCAGCGCCGGCCTCGGCAAGAAACAGAAAACCGTCACGGTCAACAACATTTCCTGCTCCAACCTTTACTGTATCGCCGTAATTGTCACGAATAAACTTGATTGTTCTGCTTTGCCACTCACTGAAACCTTCGGAAGAGTCAATGCAAAGAACATCGGCGCCTGCTTCTATAAGAGCCGGAACGCGTTCTTCGTAGTCTCTTGTATTTATTCCTGCTCCTACTACATATCTCTTGTCTTTGTCGAGCAGCTCATTCGGATTTTCTTTATGTGCATCATAGTCCTTTCGGAATACAAAATATAACAGATTTCCTTTTTTATCAATAATAGGAAGTGAATTCAGCTTATTATCCCAAATGATATCATTGGCCATTTTCAGCGTGGTATCTTCATCAGCTACAATTAACGAATCAAAAGGAGTCATAAATTCCTTTACTTTGGTATCAGTAGACATACGGCTTACTCTGTAATCCCTGCCGGTTACTATCCCCAAAAGTTTTCCGTTCGAAGTTCCGTCGGAAGTGACCGCAACCGTGGAAAACCCGTTTGCCGCTTTTAATTCTAATATGTCCGCGAGTGTATTTTCAGGAGTAACATTTGACGCGCTTATTACAAATCCTGCTTTGTAGGATTTTGCTCTGGCAACCATTGCCGCTTCATCTTCAATTGACTGCGAACCGTAAATAAACGATACTCCGCCTTCCCGGGCAAGAGCAACCGCCAATTTTTCTCCTGAAACTGACTGCATTATAGCAGAAGTCATGGGAATGTTCATTGAAATAGCCGGTTCTTCACCCTTTTTAAATTTTACAAGGGGTGTTTTTAGGCTGACATTTGACGGTATGCATTCCGAAGAAGAATAACCGGGAACAAGCAGATACTCATTGAAGGTGTGTGACATTTCATTAAAATAATAAGCCATTTTTCTACTCCTTTATCTTATAAAATATATTTTTACTATTATAATAAATTTTCAAATTATTGTCAACCTGAAAAGTATCAGAATTATTGGCAAAGGGCCGGACTGCTGTTAACAGTTCGGCCCTTATAAAATTTGTGATTATATCAATTATACAATTTCAGCAATATCAAAAAGTTTCTTCGGAAGTTCGTCACGGTCAGCTGATATTGTAAAAAGGAACTCAATATCATCAATTTTAGAAACTCTTTCCAAAAATGCTATTAATTCATCATAATTACGCGTACCTATACGAAGCGTAGCGTCACCGAAAATATGGGTGACATCATTGTTTCCCGATTTTATGCCGCTTATCATACCGTAATATTCTCCGTAACCGGAAATTCCATAAGTATCTGCGTCTATAAGACGCGCTTTATGTGTAACGGAATAGGTCAAAGTGTCGCCCTTTTCAATACAGACAACATTACCAAGACTTTCAGCGGTTGCAGCATTTACCAAATCCACTAATTTTTTTGTCTTGCCCGAACCTTTTCTTCCGATAATAAGTTTAATCATTTATACCAGCTCCTTTTTATAATTCACCGTACTGCGACGGTTGATTCCCTGCTCAATTTTTACCTAATCTTACCTCAAGTTCAGCTTTTTGTGCTTCGTATCCCGGCTTGCCCAGCAAAGCAAACATATTTTTCTTATAGTTCTCAACACCCGGTTGATCAAACGGATTAACACCTAAAATATAACCTGACATTGCACATGCTTTTTCAAAGAAGTAAATTAATTCTCCCAGATTTTCCTCATCCGGTCTGTCAACACTAATTACTAAATTCGGCACTCCTCCGTCTGTATGAGCAAGTACAGTTCCCTCAAAGGCTTTCCTGTTGACATAGGACATATTCTTGCCGGCAAGGAAATTAAGACCGTCACCGTTATTCTGCTCCTGTTCAATGATGATATCTTTATCCGTTTCATTGAATGTTACAACCGTTTCAAACATCACACGGCTGCCGTCCTGAATAAACTGCCCCATAGAATGCAAATCCGTAGAAAAGGTTACTGATGCCGGGAACAAACCTTTATTGTCTTTGCCTTCACTTTCGCCGAATAGCTGTTTAAACCATTCGGACATCATTGTGAAGCGAGGTTCGTAAGATACCAGCAGTTCAACCGATTTGCCTTTGCGGTAAAAAGCGTTGCGGAGAGCCGCGTAAATATAGCAATCATTCCGGCTTATATCCGGGTTGTTATATTTATTAACGGCAACTGCTGCACCTTGCATCAGTTTATCTATATCCGCGCCTGCCGCTGCGATAGGCAATAGTCCAACTGCCGTAAGCACTGAAAATCTACCGCCCACATCGTCAGGTACAACAAAACATTCATAGCCTTTTTCATCTGCCAGCTGTTTTAACGTACCGCGCGCCTTATCGGTAGTACAGTAAATTCTTCTTGCCGCTTCCTCTTCTCCGTAAAGCTCTTCAAGATATTTTCTGAAAACTCTGAAAGCCACAGCGGGTTCGGTAGTAGTTCCGGATTTTGAAATTATATTGACCGATACACGTTTGCCCTCGCAGAGTTTCAGTACATCTGCCAAATCGGAACCGCTGATACTGTTGCCTGAAAAGTAAATTTCAGGAGCACCGTTTCTTAAAGAGTTATAATACGGTCCTTTAAGAAATTCAATAGCAGCGCGCGCGCCCAGATAAGAACCTCCGATACCTATTACTATCAGTATGTCTGTATCATTGCGAATTTTTTCCGCTGCTTTTTTAATCCTGGCAAATTCGTCTCTGTCATAATCAACAGGCAGATTTACCCAACCTAAAAAATCATTGCCCAAACCGCTTTTGCTGTTAATAATATTGTGAGCGGACTCCACCTGAGCTTCAAGACCTTTAAGGTCATTTTCCCTAATAAATTGCTTAGCATATCCGTAATTAAATTTAATTGACATTCTTTTTCCTCCAAAGCCTGAATCTTTTTTGTCCAATGTTATGTACTGGCAAAACTGACAGCACAAACAAGTAAAATATTGATTCTGTTATTATTTTACAATACAATTATGTTTTTTTCAAGTTAAATTACATATATTCATTAAAAGTTTTTAAATTTTAAAGATTCCGTTCAAAATCCAAATCAAAGTTACCCAAAAGTCAAGTTTTTCAATTTCTTCGGCAGCCGTAATTTCTATTTTACCGGCCTCGTTGTCCCCTACCGTTACGGTGACGTATCCCAATACATCTCCTTTTTTCACAGGAGCGGCTATATTCTTGTTCCACTCAGTCGTTCTTTTAATTTCCTCTTTATTGTTTTTAGGCAGCAAAAGATTGAGGGAATTGTTTGTTTCTACTTTCACTGTCTTTTTGACTCCGTTTTCTATTGAAATTTCTTTTTCTTCAAGCTCGGATTCAAGGGTTTTAAAACTGTAGTTCGCAAAACCGTAATCTAACAGCTTTTTTGCTCCCTCAAATCTGTCGTCACTTGTTTCGCCGGCCATAACAACAGCTGCGAGTTCCAGACCGTCGCGTTCCGCCGTTGCAGCCAGGCAGTATTTTGCTGTACTTGTGGTACCTGTTTTCAGACCGGTTGTACCGTCATAAAACCTGACGAGTTTATTCGTATTTACAAGTTCGGATTTTCCGTCTCTTAGACTATCCATCCAAACAGTAGAGTAATTTTTGATGAGATCATGCTTTATCAGTTCGGCTGACATTATAGCAACATCGTGAGCGCTTGTCAGATGGCCTTCAGCATCAAGTCCCGTGCAGTTGACGAAATTTGTATTGTTCATACCCAATTCCCTGGCGCGCTGGTTCATCGAAGCTACAAATCCTTCCTCACTGCCGGCGAGAAATTCTCCCAAGGCTACACACGCGTCATTTGCCGAGGCTATTACTGTAGCTTTCAGCAAATCGTCTACGGTCATATCCTCTCCGGGTTCCAGCCAGATTTGTGATCCTCCCATACTGCAGGCATGGTCACTTGCCGTTACAACTGTATCCAGTGTTATATCGCCGCGGTCAATGGCTTCCATTACGAGCAAAAGCGACATTATTTTGGTGATTGACGCCGGAGGAAGCTGTTCATCACAATTTGCTTCATACAATATTTCACCTGTGTTTACTTCCATCAAAATCGCGGATTTTGCTTTGATATCCAATGTCTGTCCAATAGCTGCCGGAGAAGAAGCATCTTTGATAGGAACATCTATATCTGAGATATCACATTCGCTTGATACAGTTACTGAATTTTCTGCCGCGTATACCGTAGTATTGAAACACAATATTATTGCGGTAAACAAAACAATTAGTTTTTTCAACTGAAACACCCCATACATATTATTTATAAAATAATATGCCGTTTTAAGTATAATTAGAATTGCAATGTTGGCAGTTCGTACCGCTGTTTTTACTCGTTTAATACAAGACGGATCCAGCAAAATTGCTGAATCCGTCTTCTGTGTAATAAATTATTATGAATACATGTTATTAGTTGACATATAATCGTAAATCATTTTGCCGTGCTGCTGTTCTTCTTTCTGAATATGATTTAAAGCGTCACGCACAGCGGTATCTTTAAACTCGAATATACAAGTGTCATAAACTGAAGAAACGTGTTTTTCGTCTGCAAGCAAATCAGAACAGAGATAACAGTCTGCCTGCTTATCCGGAGTGTCACCCATGCCGTAGTTTGAGCTGAAAGAAGTATTGACAGTTTGCTTGGCGCCTGACTGAGCGGAGGGTTGATTACCGCTTTCAATCTGAGAAATAGTATTAAGATGCTGCTGCTCAATATTTGATATCGAGGTAAACAGTTCTTTTAACTGCGGGTCTAATGCAGAAGAAGCGTATTTTGTATATTTATCAACGCATAGTTTCTCCTGACTTTTTAAATCTTTCAGTAAATCTGTTTCCTTTTGTGTTAATTGCATAAAATCACCTCTGCAGTAGTTTTTCCTGCAAACAAATTATTTATGCAATTTTTTCAGCCAGCGTAATCAAACACGGCATAGACAGAAGAGAAAATATTGTGCTCAGAGATACCATATTAACCGAAAGCGGTGTATCCGCAGAAAATTTAGAAGCGAACATTGTTGTTATTGCCGCCGTAGGAGCGCTGCAGGATATAACAGAGGATATTAGCATTTCACCCCGTATTCCGCAGGCGTATATTGCCCCCAAAGCGCAAAGCGGAAACATTACCGTTTTTAAAAGTATGGCAAATACGCATTTTAAACTTCTCAAACCGTCAAAAATATTTGATTGTGTAAGATGGTAACCGATAATAATCATCGGAAGCGGCGTATTGAGCGAAGCGATATACCCTATAGGTTCGGATATAATTTTAGGCATTGGCACTGAAAACAGAAATATTATAAGTCCTGCTGCGAGTCCGATCATTCCCGGATTGAAAATCATTTTTTTAGGAGTTAAATATTTTTTATTGCCGCTTATCATTATTATACCGTAACTCCATATAAAAAGATTAAATATAGCTATAAAAGACGAACCGTAAAAAACCCCTATTTCTCCCAAAAGAGCTTGCTGCAGAGGTATCGACATATAACCGCAGTTAGAAAATATTGCTCCGAAACGCAGAACTTTTTCACTTGCTTTTTTTTCGGAATGAAGCATCAAATGGCTTAAAATTATAAAACCTATGTGCAGCAAAAAGGCTATCAAGAAACTGATGAGCAGGTTTTTCAGCACCGATTTATCAAATTCACGTATAAAGGATTTTATTATGACACACGGTGTTACAATCAACAGTACCATATCTGTCATACCGGTAATTCCCTGTTTAGTCAGAATTCCTGATTTTGTAAGAATAACTCCCAACAGAATAAGTAAAAAAAGAATAGCTACCTGAGTAAATACATTTATAAACATAAAATATGCCCTCTTCAGCCGCAAACTTGTTGTATTAATAAGCGACAAACATTTGAAAACTAAAATATCCTATAAAAATCAGCCTCAAAAGCTTAATTACTCTTAAGACTGATTTATATATTATTCCTGCTGCTGTGTAGACGAAATATTTGTCGATTCTTCTGAAGATTCGTTTAAAGAGGATTCACTGTCTTCATCACCTGTATATGAATTGATAAAAAATTCGACCGCTATGTCGGTACTGACCATTGTGCCGTACTCAGGATATTGGTCAACAACAACACCCGGTTTACTGTCCTCATCATATTTTACATATTCTTTTTCAGTATCTGAATTTATAAATTCATACATAAAACCCTGTTTAAGCAGTTCTACAATTGCGGCATCTTTTTCCATACCTATAAGATTCGGCATTTTTATTTGCTGTGGACCCAAGCTGATTACAAGCTCAATTTTGGTATCTCTCACTACTTCGCTTTTTGCTGCTACCGACTGAGAACATATAGTGCCTTTGGGAAAATCATCGGAATATGCTTTATCCGTGACAACCAAATCAAACATTTCATATTCGTCGTTTTCGCATATATCGGCATAGTATTTTCCTCTGAATTCAGGAACCGAATACTGTTTTGCAGTAACTTCTGCGCCGCTGTCAATAGTACCTATCGACTCCACTTTAGGCGGATTTACGGAAGTTTCTTCGCTTGAGGAAGATTCGGTTTTATCAGGAAAAACATCCTCTTTAAAAACCGTAAATATCAGTACTGCCGCAAGGACCAGAAACACCATAGCTGTACACGCTGCTGAAATAACAGCGTATTTTGCCGAACTTGATTTTTTGCCGTTTTTTAAATTTTCGGCGGGTTCATTCTGGGTATGCGCACTATGAGCCGGAGAATTCTCGGAAATTTCGGCATAAACAAGTTCATTTTTTAACTGTTCAATATTACGCGTACGGTTTTCCGGCAATACCTGAAGTCCGTTAGCTAAAGCTGCCAAAACATGCCTTGGAAGTTCTTCGGCGAATTTCGCCGGAACGGTCATTGAATCATCGCGCAGCCTCACCAGAGCTTCCGGGGGTGCTATGCCAATAAGTACCCTGAAGAGTACGGCGCACAGTCCGTATACATCTGTGTAATAGCCGTCATGCATGTTTTCAAATCCGTACAGTTCCACAGGACTGTATCCGGGATATAACTGAGATTCGAGCTCGGAATCATCGTATCTTAATTTTTTTATACTGTAGTTGGCAATCCGGAGTTTCCCGTCACGGCTCACAATTATATTTTCCGCAGATATGCCTCTATGTATAATATTAAGATCATTCATTCCTTTTATTGTATCTATCAGAGGCAGAAACAAAGCCCGCGCTTGCTCCCATTTCAATGATCCGCCGTTTTTTTCCAAAAACCGTTCAAGAGTTATACCTGTAATATGGGCGGATATGGCATATACAGTGCCGTTTTCCTCAAATACCGACATTACCGGTATGAGAGAAGGAAGTTCACTGCCAATAATGTTTTCGTTTATCTCGGCAAACTCCATCAAACCTTCGTTAAAAGTGTATTCTCCGCCTTTCACCATGGAAACAGTTTTGTCAGGATTGCGCCTGGCGAATCCTTTTGGGAAATATTCTTTGATTTCCACAACGGAAGACTCGATGTTATCCCAGCCGATATAGGTTATTGACTCGCCGTTTGCTGAAATCACCTTTCCGACCAGGTATCTGTTATTGACCGTAAATTTTACCGGTAATGTGTCTTCAGGATTTTTAGAGGCAGAATCGTACCCGCATACAGGGCAAATTTTTTCTCCCCCGTTATCATTCATACAACCAAAGCAAAGTCTTTCGGTATTAATCATATATAACCTCCGAAATTAGCATTATTTTTTAGTATAACACATTAAGCAAGAAATTTCAATAGGATATATCTAGGCTGCTAAACGGCAATATATCTAGGCTGCTAAACGGCACCATTAAAAAAATAAAAAGCGAAGAAACAGTTTTTACTTCAAAAACAGCTCTTTTTAAAATTATGTAACTATTATACATATATTTATGATTATTTCAATTGTTATTTGCCGACATAAAGGAAAAAATATTTATATATTAACCAAATACGAAATATTATACAAATATGAGGTGTATTTACAATATGAAAAATATAAAGCTAAAAAAAATAGCAACCGATATTATATTTTATATATTAGGAAGTTTCATATATTCAATAGCAGTTACGGGATTTATATCAGCCAATCAGATTTCTCCCGGCGGATTTACCGGTATTACAACACTTTTAAACTACCTGTTTGCTCTACCGAGCGGTATTATATTGTTTATACTGAATATACCTGTTCTCATATTGGGATTTATTAAATTCGGCGGGTATTTTATAATAAAAACTTCGATCGCGACCCTGACAGTTTCTTTTGCACTGACTGTTACTGACCTGACGGTTCCGGAATTTACAATCGATAAGGTTTTGGCATCGGTGTTCGGCGGACTTTTAATGGGATTAGGACTCAGCCTGATAATGCTGAGGGGCGCCACAACCGGCGGAGTGGATATCATAGCAAAATTAATTAATAAACGCTTCAGACATCTGACGGTAGGCAGAATAATACTGTTAATAGACGCGGTAGTAATAACAGTAGCATCTTTGGTTTACAGAAATATTGAAAGTGCTCTTTACTCTGTGATCTCAATGTATGTATCATCTACCATAATGGACAAAGTTCTGTACGGAGCGGATAAAGGCAAGATGATTTATGTTGTTACTTCACACGCAGATGAGATATGTCGCGATATAAACAGTATTATTCACAGAGGCATAACCAAATTATCTGCCAAAGGAGGATATACCGATAAGGAACGCAGCCTGCTTTTATGCACGGTCAGAAGATACGAAGTCTCCGGAGTATATGACGTGATAAATAAATACGACAAAAACGCATTTATAGTTGTAAGCGATGCCGGAGAAATAATCGGCGAGGGGTTCAAAGGATTTTCATAAGGCAATTCTTGTGTATGCCACTCAAAAATATTTGACTTTTCACTCAATATAAAATATAATATTTGTGTTTAGAGTTATCGGAGGTGGGTTATGCGTCTGTTGGCGGTTGGTGATGTTTGTGGAGATGCAGGTTGTGAATATGTACAGAAAATTCTGCCTTTGATCAAGAAAAACAAAAAAATCGATGCTGTGATAATAAACGGTGAAAACTCGTCGCAGGATAACGGGATAACCCCTCAGAGCGCACGATTTTTATTTAACTGCGGCGCAGATATTATAACCGGCGGAAATCATTCGGCAAGGCACAGCGAAATAAACTCGTATGCTGAAAATAACCCTTTTTTGCTTCGGCCGCATAATATACCGGATATTCAGTTCGGCTCAGGATACTGTCTCGCCGATTTCGGATACTGCTCGTTGGCGGTAATAAATCTTTCGGGAAAAATATATCTTGATTCTCTGAACGCGCAGAATCCTTTTGAAGCGGCTGACAAACTTTTGGAAAAAGCAGCAGCAGATCACGCGGACGCAGTTGTTGTGGATTTTCATGCTGAGGCTACAAGCGAAAAGCGTGCCTTAGGACTGTATCTTGACGGTAAAGTTTCCGCTTTTTTCGGCACACACACCCATGTTCAGACTGCTGACGAACAGATTTTGCCGGGAGGTACCGGTTATATAACAGATCTCGGGATGACCGGACCGATAAATTCAGTTTTGGGTGTAAAAAGCGAGATTATTATTAACCGACTTAAGTCAAACGATATGTCAAAATTCATTTTTGCGCAGGGAGAATGTTTTTTTTGCGGCTGTATATTTGATATAGATATAAAAACCGGTAAAACCGTCGATATAGAAAGAATTTGTATTTAAATGAAAAAAATTTTTCTTAAAAAAGCATTAGCCGTATTATTGCTGCTTATTATTTTTTCTTTAAGCGGCTGCAGAAAATCACCGCAGAATGTATCAAGTGAAATTTCATCTGAAACGGTAAAAGACAACGGCAGAAATTATCTTACACTTCTCTACTCTGCATCGGATACTTTTAATCCGTATACCGCCAAGACCGATATCAACCGGCAGCTTTGCCAGTTGATTTACGACCCGCTGCTCAGCCTTGACAATGAGTTCAATCCGGTTTATAAAATTGCCCGATCGGCGGTGGTTTCCGGAAAATCATGCACTGTAAAATTAAACAGTATCCGTTTTTCAGACGGCAGTACTGTTACCGCTGATGATGTCGTATATTCCTGTAATCTGGCAAAAAGCACTTCAGGTATTTATTCGGCTTCACTTTACGAAGTAAAATCAGTATCCGCAAAAGACCAGTCTACCGTATATTTCAGTCTGACAAAGAATGACCCGTATTTTATTAATAATCTCACATTTCCAATCATAAAAGCCGGCAGTGAAAAGATAACCGACTCTGACAGTGTTTTGCAGCCTCCTGTAGGCAGCGGTCGTTTTAAGGTCAGTGATGATAAGCTGAGTCTTATTGCCAACGAAAACTACTACGGCAAAACCGGTAACATCACTGTTATAAGGCTTATCAATGCCCCTGATGAAGAATCGGTCGCACATTATGTTGAGGTCGGCGCTGCCGATATTTATTATACCAGTATTTCGGACGGAAATCTGATTCGTATGAGCGGAAAGAAAATCAGCATAAATTTAAACAACCTGATTTATATAGGTGTTAACCAGAATTACGGCCCGCTTACAGAAAGTATGCTGCGCCAGGCAATCTCCACCGGAATTGACCGCAAAAAGATATGCCAGGATTCTTTTTATAATAATGCGATGCCGGCCGAAGGCTTTTTCAACCCGGTATGGAATCAGACAAAATCAGTTCAGAATATCCAAACTCAGTCCGATCCTCAAATAACTGTTGAGATTTTGGAGAAAATAGGATATAATAAATTTGACAGTAAAAATATTCGTACAAATGAATCTGGAGAAAAACTTTCTTTTACGCTTCTTGTAAACTCAGAGAACCGTATCCGTGCGGTTGCTGCACAACAGATAGCATCGCAGCTTAAAGAATACGGAATTTCTGTAACGGTAGTGGAAAAAACTTTTAACGAATATACAGAATGTCTGAAAAAGGGAGATTTTCAACTTTATTTAGGCGAAATCAGACTGACTGAAAATATGGATATCTCAAGTTTGGTAACTGAGGGCGGCAGCGCAGCGTACGGACTGAAAACCTCAGACAATAAGGATAAAGATACTGACAATTCCAAAGACTCTGATGATGACAGCAAGGATCAGACCGATAATCAAGACACGGGCTCTGAGGAAAATCAATGTGCAGTAGTTATCAACGGATTTTACGGCGGAAACAATACTATCGCCGACGTTGCATCTGTTCTTCAGACTCAAATGCCGGTAATACCGGTGTGTTATCGTACAGGCGCACTGTTTTATAATGACAATATTGAAAATATAAATAACCCATCAGCAAGCGATATTTATTTTTCGATTGGATCATATATTTATAAATAACGGGAGGATTTTTTATGGTGGCTTATGAAACCAGATTAGGAAAAATAGATATATCTCAGGAATATCTTTCAAAACTTATCGGTCATGAGGTAACCTCTTGCTTCGGCGTTGTAGGAATGGTTCCGAGCGGAAACAAGCAGCGGATTTTCAACAGGATTTCTAAACACGAACCGCTTAACACCGGCATTAAAGTATTCGGCAACAGCGAAAGTATAATTGTCGAACTTCATATTATGGTTACTTACGGAATGAATATAAACGCAATCGCTACAAGTATAACTGAAAAGGTGAAATATGTTGTTAAAGAAACCGCAGGTATTACTGTAGATAAAGTTATAGTCAAAATTGACGGTATTACAGAATAAACCTTATACAAGGTTTCTTTAAGGAGTGTTATAATTGATTAACGGCAATACATTGCGTGACGCCTTGATATCAGCGGCGAATAATCTCGCAAACAACCGCAAACAATGCGATGATTTAAATATATTCCCCGTCCCTGACGGAGATACCGGCACCAATATGTCCATGACTCTGTCAAATTCGGCAAGAGAACTTGAAAAATTATCAGGAGCAACAGCTGGAAAAATTGCATCTGTAAATGCTTCCGCACTTCTGAGAGGCGCCAGAGGTAACTCGGGTGTTATTACTTCCCTTTTGTTCCGTGGGTTTGCCAAAGGCATAGGTGACGATGAATTCGTAACTTCCAAAAATCTGGCCGACGCATTCTGTGCCGGCGTTGAAGCCGCATATAAAGCGGTTATGAAACCTACAGAAGGCACCATTCTTACAGTTGCAAGGGTTGCCTCCGAATATGCCAAAGCGGCAAATGAAGCCGGAAAAGATGAACTTGAAGTATTTGAATCGGCAATCGAAGGCGCGGAAAAGGCACTGTCTGAAACTCCGGAGCTTTTACCTGTTCTAAAAAAAGCCGGCGTAGTTGACGCAGGCGGATTTGGATTTGTTTTAATACTCAAGGGAATGCTTTCGGTATTCAAAGACGGTATCATTATCGCATCCAGCGAAGTTGCCGACAGCGCTGAATCTTATGAAGAAACAAGAAACGCCGCCGGTGAGTTTGACGCTGAAATCACCTTCACTTATTGCACCGAATTTATTGTGAACCGTGACAGCGAATGTGAAAAGGAACCCTCGGAGCTCAGAAGTTATCTTGAAACCATAGGAGACTGTGTTGTAGTTGTTGACGACGACGAGATAATTAAAGTACACGTTCACACCGATCACCCAGGAAATGCGATAGAAAACGCGCTTACCTTCGGTCAGCTGGTACATTTGAAAATCGAGAACATGCGTGATCAGCACGAAAGAGCAAAGCATGACGCTGACAACGCAAAGAAAAAACCCGCTAAAAGTGCTGACAGAACCGAGGTATATACGCCTGCCGATCCTAAAAATCCCGTAGGTTTTGTATCGGTTTGCGCCGGAGACGGTTTAGCAGAGCTGTTTAAGGATTTGGGTGTTGACACAATAGTAAGCGGCGGTCAGACAATGAACCCGTCTACAGATGATATTCTCAAAGCTATTGAGACCACACCCGCGCAGACAGTATTTGTTCTGCCTAACAATAAAAATATAATAATGGCCGCTGAGCAGGCAATACCTATAAGCACGCGAAAAGTAATCGTACTTCATACACGCACTATACCCCAGGGTATAACGGCTATGCTCACTTATGATCCTGACACCGACAATGAATCAAACGCTATCGCAATGCAGAAAGCGGCCGAGGCAATTGTCACAGGTCAGATTACCTATGCTGCAAGGGACTCTGAATTTGACGGTCACTCCATAAAGAAAGGTGAACTGATGGCGCTTTTGGGCGGAAAAATTTCTTTTGTGGATACCGACCTTGAAAAAACGGTTATGAAGCTTCTGAAGCAGATGGTCAAGCGAGACAGCCAGTTTATTACGGTAATTTACGGTGCAGATGTCAGCGAAAGCCAAGCGTCTGCAATCGAAGAGCAGATTACGCAGAAATACGGTTCAAAATCAGAGGTTACTGTAATTAACGGCGGCCAGCCCATATATTACTATATAATTTCCGTTGAATAGTATTATCATTTATTCGCTTAAGGAGTGTTTCAAATGTTGACAGCCTCAACAGATATTCAGTATCTGAAAGGAGTAGGCGAAAAAAAGGCTGTTGCTTTAAGAAAATTGGGCATCGATACTGTCGGTGCCCTTTTGCGTTATTATCCGCGCGCATATATAGACTGGACTGATATCAGCTTAATCGAAGATGCGCCTTTTTATGAAAATGTATGCATAAAAGCGAGAATTATCACACCGGTTGAATCAAGAAAAATACGCAGCGGTATGACAATATACCGTTTTACAGTTGAAGATTCATCAGGAACGGCTGAAATTACGCTGTTCAACCGAAGGTTTTTAGCACAACAGCTGAGAGTTGAGCGTGAATATCTGTTTTACGGAAAAATTGACGGCGGTTTTTTTACCAAAAAAATGTCGTCGCCCATGATCGCGGAAAACTCTTTCAACGGATTGGAACCTGTTTATTCAGTCACCTCTTCCCTCACCTCAAAATCTGTCGAAAAGCTTGTAAGAACAGCATTTGCGGCGGTTAAATTTTCCGAAACTCTTCCGGAAAGTGTAAAGGAACGCAACGATCTTTGTGATATTAATTTTGCCATAGAAAACATACATTTTCCAAGAACATCGCATGGGCTGCAAAAAGCGGTTAAGCGTCTTGTGTTTGAAGAACTATTTGTACTACAGGCAGGGCTTGCGTTTTTAAAAAAACGCAATCGGGGAAAGACTGGCTGTATAATCAGAAACGGTTATTTTGAAGAATTTCAAAAATGCCTTAAATTTGAACTGACTTCGGCTCAAAAACGGGTAGTTAACGAAGCTCTTGCCGATATGGCGTCAGGACGGCCCATGAACAGGCTTGTGCAAGGTGACGTGGGTAGTGGAAAGACCGCAGTGGCCTGCGCGCTGATGTATGCCGCCGCTAAAAACGGTTTTCAGTCTGCACTTATGGCGCCCACGGAAATCTTAGCCGAACAGCATTACAGCACTTTGGTTTCACTGACGGAAAATTCCGGAATCAAATGTGCCCTTCTCACCGGAGCCCTTACAAAAAAGCAAAAAACTTCTGTCAAACTGCTGCTTAAAAACGGTGATATAGATATAATAATAGGCACACACGCCCTGCTTACAGACGATGTTGAGTTCAGAAATTTAGGTCTTGTAATAACAGACGAACAGCACCGTTTCGGAGTAGCCCAGCGCGGTAAGCTTTCATCAAAAGGAGAAAACCCGCATACACTTGTTATGTCCGCAACCCCTATACCCAGGACGTTAGGGCTTATAATTTACGGGGATTTGGATATAAGTATTATTGATGAGTATCCAAAAGGCAGACAAAAGGTAAATACATATTGCGTTGACAGTTCTTACCGCGAAAGAATATACAATTATATAAAAAAATTTTTAGATACCGGAAGGCAGGGATATATTGTCTGCCCGCTGGTGGTAGAAAACGAAACACTGGATATAGCCCCTGCTACAGAGTATTTTGAAAAACTTTCGGCAAATCAGTTTAAAGATTATGCTTTGGGACTTCTTCACGGTAAAATGAAGCCTAAAGAAAAAGATGAACTTATGAGAAATTTTGCCGCGGGAAATATACAGCTTTTAATATCCACAACTGTTATTGAGGTTGGAATTGACGTACCTAACGCGGTAATAATGGTTATAGAAAACGCCGAACGTTTCGGACTTTCACAGTTGCATCAGCTGCGTGGGCGTATCGGACGCGGAAATCACAAATCAGACTGTATTTTAATTTCTGACAGCAAATCGGAAGATACAATAAAAAGGCTAAACATAATAAAAAATACCACAGACGGTTTCAAGATAGCCGACGCGGATTTTGAGCTGAGAGGTCCGGGCGACTTTCTCGGTAAAAGGCAGCACGGACTTCCGGATATGAAAATAGCCGATATATTTGCTGACCGGGATATACTGCATATTGCAGGTAAAGAGGTTGAAATACTGCTTAAGGATGATCCGAATTTAAAATCCGCTGAAAATGAAGGCTTAAGAGCCGAAATTATTTCGCTGTACAAAAAAATAAATGAAAATTAGGAGAATGATAGCTATGTTCAAAGAAATAAACGCAAAAAGTATTGAAGGAAATCTGATTAAAGCCATATCAGATGAATGGATGCTGATTTCAGCTGGTGATAAGTCAGGATATAATATGATGACGGCTTCATGGGGATTTATGGGAGAAGTATGGGGCAACGACAGCGTCATAGTTCTGATAAGACCTCAAAGATATACAATGGAATACATTAATAATAATGACTACTTCACGTTAAGCTTTTACGGAGACAACAAAGCCGTACATACGGTATGCGGATCGAAATCAGGAAGAGACGTCAATAAAACCGAGCTTACCGGTTTAACTCCGGTATTCAGTGACAATACCGTTTATTTTGAGGAAGCCAGAATGGTTATTGTTTGCAAAAAGCAATACGTAAGCCAATTTGAAGAAAGCAACTTCTGTGACAAAGAGCCTCTTTCCTGCTACACTGCCGGAGATTATCACAATATAATTATCGGTAAAATAGAAAAGGTGCTGGTAAAGTAAAATGAAACTTCTTATTGCGTCGGATATACACGGTTCTGCATACTGCTGCAAAAAGCTTCTGGATGCGTTTAAAGCCGAAAACGCCGACAGGATTTTGCTGTTAGGAGATATTTTATATCACGGTCCGCGGAATGACCTGCCTGAAGAATACTCCCCGAAAGCCGTTATTGAATTACTCAACGGGATAAAAGAGCATATTTTTTGTATCAGAGGCAACTGTGACACCGAAGTAGATCAAATGGTACTTGAATTTCCGATTTTGGCAGACTATTGTATTTTACCGGTCAATAATAGAATTATATACGCAACCCACGGTCATAAATACAATCCCGGCAATCCGCCGCCTCTAAGTAAAGGCGATATACTTCTTAACGGACATACGCATATTCCCATGCATGCCGAATATGAAAAATTTATATATATAAATCCCGGCTCGGTCTCTATTCCGAAAAATGATACCTGCCGCAGCTATATTATTCTGCAGGACGGGATTTTTTTCTGGAAAAATCTTGAAACCTTTGACGAATACGACAGATTATGTATACTATAAAAATGTTTGCGGTAAATACCGCAAACATTTTTTATATAATTTATTTTTTATCTTTTTCAATAAGGTCGTACAGTCCGCTGATTACCGAGTTAAGATTTCCTATTTCATCTATCAGACCTTCTTCTACCGCAGTTTCTCCAGAAAGTACGGAACCGACATCCGTAACCAGTTCTTTTGTATTCATCATAAGACTTGTAAAACGTTCTGCCGATATTCCGGAATTTCTTACCACAAATTCTGTTATTCTTGCCTGCATTCTGGCGAAATGATTCATCATCTGAGGTACTCCTATGACCAATCCGTTAGTCCTGACAGGATGGACTGTCATAGTTGCAGACGGCGCAATATATGATTTCTTTGCCGCGACCGCCAAAGGTACTCCGATTGAATGCCCTCCTCCTAACACAAAGGATACTGTGGGTTTTTTCATGCCGGATATCAGTTCGGCAATCGCAAGGCCGGCCTCTACATCTCCGCCTACAGTATTCAGGATTACAAGCAGGCCTTCTATTTCTTCACTTTCTTCAATTGCAACAAGCTGAGGTATTACATGCTCATATTTTGTAGTCTTGCTCTGTTCCGGAAGCACATTATGTCCTTCGATTTCTCCTATAATTGTAAGACAGTGTATTTTATGCTTGCCTCCTAAATCAGAAAGTGTACCAAGTTCTTTTATTTCTTCAAGTTCTTCTTTACGGTTATCGTTATTAGAATTTTCGTTCATACATTTCACTCCCAGTTTAGTATTAGATAAAAAATGCGGTTTAATACACTGTTTTTATATATGTTAAATATTTGACGTAATTAATAAAATATGTTAAAATATTATGATTTTATTTAAAGCCGAAGGAATAAATATGAATAAAAACGATGAATTGATACTAAAAATCACCGATGTAACATACGAAGGCAACGGCATAGGTAAATATGACGGTATGGCGGTATTTGTGCCCTTGACGGCTGTAGGAGATACAGTAAAAGCAAAGATACTCAAAGTAAAGAAAAATTTTGCTTACGGTAAAGTTCTGGAAATACTGTCGCCTTCTCCGGACCGAATTTCTGCTGACTGTGACAGTTTCAGCAAATGCGGAGGCTGTGCTTTCCGGCATATCAATTATAAAACGGAATTGAATCTGAAAACAGCAAAGGTTTACGAGGCGGTTAAGCGTTTAGGCGGTATTGATATGGATCCGGAACCCATAATGTACGGGGATACCGCGGAATACCGCAACAAAGCTCAGTATCCTGTAAACGCTGACGGCAAAGCAGGGTTTTACGCTCATCATTCACACAGAATAGTCCCCTGCTCCGACTGCAAACTTCAGCCCGCAGTTTTTAATAACATAATCAGTCTGTGCGAAAACTGGATAAAAAAATATTCTATAAGTGTATACAACGAAAGCTGCCATAAAGGTCTGCTTCGACATATATATCTGCGGGAAGCAAAAAAAACCGGTGATATCATGCTGGTGTTGGTTATCAACGGCGACAGCCTTCCTTACGATAACGAGCTGGTAAAATCAGTAACCGAAAATATAAAGCAGGTCAAAAGCATTCAGCTTAATATAAATAAAGCCGATACCAATGTGATTTTAGGCGAAAAATGCGTAACTGTTTTCGGAGACGATTATATTACGGATATTATCTGCGGATTAAAAATCAGGCTCTCCGCCCTGTCATTTTATCAGGTCAATCATGAAATGGCAGAAAAAATATACTTAAAAGCGGCAGAATACGCTGAGCCTGAAAACAAAGTTATACTTGATCTTTACTGCGGCGCAGGCACAATCGGACTTTCGATGTCCGATAAGGCAAAACAGATAATAGGCGTTGAAATTGTGCCGCAGGCCGTGGAAGATGCCAAATTCAACGCGGCGCAAAACGGCATAGAAAACGCAAGGTTTATCTGCGGCGACGCAGCGCTTGCCGCAAAAACTTTAGCAGATGAAGGAATCAGACCGGATATAGTTATAGTTGACCCTCCGCGCAAGGGGCTCACAGAAGATTTGATACGCACTATAGCCGAGCAGTTCAAACCTATTCGTACCGTATATGTCTCGTGCGATCCGGCAACACTTGCGCGCGATATTAAAATTTTTGAATCATACGGATACAGATTGGCTGAATATACTCCCGCAGACCTTTTTCCTCGAACAAGCCATGTTGAAACTGTTGTGCTGCTTTTAAAAAATCAGGAGTAAAGAAATGAAAAAATCATTATTGAAAAAAATTCCCGATAACATACCGCAGAATATCATGCGCTGCATTTCGGATGCGGATATCTACGACAGTTCCTGCTCACCGGAAGCAAAAGTATATTATATCGAAAAAGGAAACGGATATTATTTAAAATGTTCAGGCAAGTTATCGCTCAAAAAAGAGGCTGAGATGACATCGTATTTTCACTCTAAAGAAATCGGAGCGGAAATGCTTGACTATATTTCAGAGGACCGTGACTGGCTATTCACATCTGCTGTTTTCGGGGATGACTGTATTCACGAAAGATACCTCACAGATCCGATTCGTTTATGTGACACTATAGCATACGAATTAAGAAAATTACACGAACTGGATTATTCAGGCTGTCCTGTCCCTGACAGAACCGCAGAATATATTGCGGCGGCAATGCAAAATTACGAAACGGGCAATTATGATAAATCCCATTTCCCTGACAATTTCGGATACCGTTCGGCAGATGAGGCATATACCGAACTGAAAAACGGAATGGGTGAATTGAAAAGTAAGGTTTTGCTTCACGGCGACTACTGTCTGCCGAATATCATTTTGAACGACTGGAAGCTGTCGGGGTTTGTCGATGTCGGCAGCGGCGGAGTCGGTGACAGGCATATTGATATTTTCTGGGGAGTATGGACCCTGTGGTTCAATTTGAAAACAAATAGATACCGCGATCGCTTTTTGGACGCATACGGTCGTGACAAAGTAAATAAAGAACTGCTCAAAGTTATCGCTGCGGCTGAAGTTTTCGGATAATCTGTAACGTCAATGTCAGAGCTGACATATCCTAAATACGGTCATAAAGGCTTTTGTGTAGAAATATACGAGAAACTATTATAAAATAAGGAAAATCAGCAGCACATCTGAAAAATCCGTAAACCTCCCTGCTGTTTAGCAGAGAATTTTACATTTAAAATAGTGATAAAATATTAAAATTTATATATAATAATTTTACTCGACTGCGAAGTGATATAAAAATGAGAGCGAGCGGTATTCTTATGCCGATTTTTTCTTTGCCGTCAAAATATGGGATCGGTACTTTAGGCGAAGAAGCATATAAATTTATAGACTTTTTAAAAAAATCAGGTCAAACCTATTGGCAAATTCTTCCTATAGGTACTACAGGATTCGGGGATTCACCGTATCAGTCCTTTTCGGCTTACGCCGGCAATCCTTATTTTATAGATTTGGATTTTTTAATAAACGAAGGTCTGCTTAATAAAGAAGACGTAGAAAATATTAAATGGTATGAAGAACCGGATAAAGTAGATTATGAGATTTTGTATAAATCACGCTATCAGGTTTTAAGAAAGGCATACGAAAAATTCAGGATCTCTCCCCCGCCGGACTTTGAAAAATTCAAATTCGAAAACGATTACTGGCTTAAGAATTACGCTATGTATTCCGCAATAAAGGATTATCATAGCGGAATGCCGTTTTATATGTGGGAGGACGGATATAAATTCAGGAAAAAAGAATATATACTGAAAGCGGAAAATGAATTAAGCGACCGAATCTGTTTTTACGAAATACTTCAGTATCTATTCAGTGCACAGTGGTTCAAACTCAAAGAATATGCAAACCGAAACGGAATCAAAATAATCGGCGATATTCCGATTTACGTTGCGGCGGACAGCGCGGATGTTTGGGGAGAACCGGAACAGTTCTCGCTTGACAAAGACCTTATGCCTACCGCTGTGGCAGGTTGTCCGCCCGATGCTTTTTCTGATGACGGCCAGCTATGGGGAAATCCGCTGTATGACTGGAAATATATGAAGAAAGACGGGTACGGATGGTGGATCCGCCGTATCGCATATTCCTCAAAGCTTTATGATATCGTCAGAATAGATCATTTCAGAGCTTTTTCCGCTTATTACAGTATACCCTACGGTGATAAAAATGCCGTAAACGGAAAATGGGTCAAAGGTCCGTCAAACGAACTGTT
The DNA here is from genome assembly GCA_944384855.1 of uncultured Clostridia bacterium. Taxonomy (GTDB): domain Bacteria; phylum Bacillota; class Clostridia; order Oscillospirales; family Acutalibacteraceae; genus UBA737. The sequence continues at coordinate 31,651 of CALWUY010000056.1, forward strand.
TGACGCATTTGAAAAGAAGTTAGGCAAACTGAGCATAATAGCAGAAGATCTCGGTACAATAGACAACGATGCGAGAGAGCTTTTAAGCTACACAAAGTATCCCGGAATGAGGGTTTTGCAGTTTGCTTTTACCCCGGATACCGAAAGCAGTTATCTCCCACACAATATCACAAAAAACTGTGTAGTCTATACAGGCACTCACGATAACGATACTGCAGTTGGGTTTATGAAAGACGGCGACGGCAGTCAGGTAGCCTTTATGAAGGAATATCAGAGAATTGATGACGGCGACAGCTTTAACTGGTCGCTTATTAAAGCGGCTATGGCCACAAGCGCAGATACTGTCATTTTGCAGATGCAGGATTTTTTGGGACTTGACAATTCCGCTCGTATCAATATACCGTCGACTCTCGGCGGCAACTGGCAGTGGAGAATTAGTGAAAACTGCTGTAATGACTGGCTGGCCAAAATTATTTATGACTGCACAAAAACATATTTCCGGGTACCCGAAATCAAAAAAGCCCGTGAAAAACAAAGCAATTTTGCATAAATTGTCACGCAAAAGAACTATTTTATCTATTAAATATGACTTTTTTTCAAAATTTATTGTTATTTAGCAAAAAAAGCCTTTATTTTTCGTGCGGAATTTGCTATAATATTTTGGATACTTTAATGGGCGTATCCTGTTAAGTATAATCAGTTAATATTGGGTAAAACCATAAATTTTTTAGGAGGTTGATTCTGATGAGTCACAAGTTTGTTTACCTTTTCTCTGAAGGCGATGCAGGTATGCGTGAGCTTTTGGGCGGTAAAGGCGCTAACCTTGCCGAAATGACCAAAATCGGTCTTCCGGTTCCTCAAGGTTTCACTGTAACTACCGAAGCCTGCACACAGTATTATGAAGATGGCAGAAAGATTAACGATGAAATCCAGGCACAGATTATGGAATACATCGATAAAATGGAAGGCATCACAGGAAAGAAATTCGGAGATAAAACCAATCCTCTTTTGGTATCTGTACGTTCAGGTGCGCGCGCTTCCATGCCCGGCATGATGGATACTATTCTTAACCTCGGCCTTAATGAAGAAGTTGTTGAAACTATGGCTGAACAGTCGGGAAATCCCCGCTGGGCCTACGACTGCTACAGAAGATTTATTCAAATGTATTCCGATGTTGTTATGGAAGTCGGCAAAAAGTACTTTGAAGAATTAATCGATAAAATGAAAGAGGAAAAAGGCGTAACTCAGGACGTTGAGCTTACCGCCGAAGACCTTAAGACTCTTGCGGAACAGTTCAAGGCTGAATACAAGAGCAAGATCGGAAAAGACTTCCCCTCTGATCCTAAGGAACAGTTAATGGGCGCTGTTGAAGCTGTTTTCCGTTCATGGGACAACCCCCGCGCTAACGTATACCGCCGTGATAACGATATTCCCTACTCTTGGGGTACAGCCGTTAACGTACAGATGATGGCTTTCGGAAATATGGGCGATGACTGCGGTACCGGTGTTGCGTTTACCCGTGATCCTGCAACCGGCGAAAAAGGACTTATGGGCGAATTCCTTACGAATGCTCAGGGCGAAGACGTTGTTGCCGGCGTTCGTACTCCTATGCCGATCGCAGAAATGGCTGACAAGTTCCCCGAAGCTTTTGCTGAATTCAATAAAGTATGCGCTATCCTTGAAGATCACTACCGCGATATGCAGGATATGGAATTTACCGTTGAACATGGCAAACTCTTTATGCTTCAGACACGTAACGGTAAGAGAACTGCTAAAGCGGCTCTTAAAATCGCCTGTGATTTAGTTGATGAGGGAATGATCGATAAGAAACAGGCAGTTGCAATGATTGACCCGAGAAACCTCGATACACTTCTTCATCCTCAGTTTGATGCAAAAGCTCTTAAGGCTTCTGCTCCTGCCGGCAAAGGCTTAGGTGCTTCTCCCGGTGCTGCTTGCGGTAAAGTTGTATTCACCGCAGAAGACGCTGAGGCATGGAACGGCCGCGGAGAAAAAGTAATTCTTGTTCGTCTTGAAACCTCACCTGAAGACATTACCGGTATGAAAGCTTCTCAGGGTATCCTTACGGTTCGAGGCGGTATGACCTCTCATGCAGCAGTTGTTGCGCGCGGTATGGGTACATGCTGCGTTTCAGGCTGCGGCGATATAGTTATGGACGAAGCCAATAAGCAATTTACCCTTGCCGGAAAAACCTATCATGAAGGCGATTATATTTCAATCGACGGTTCTACAGGTAATATATATGACGGTATTATTCCGACTGTAGACGCTGAGATAGCCGGTGAGTTCGGAAGAATTATGCAGTGGGCTGATGAATTCAGAACACTTAAGGTACGTACAAATGCCGATACTCCCGCTGATGCTAAAAAGGCACGTGAATTAGGAGCAGAAGGTATCGGACTGTGCCGTACAGAGCATATGTTCTTTGAGGCTGACAGAATAGCTGCGTTCAGAGAAATGATTTGCTCTGATACTGTTGAGGAGAGAGAAACCGCACTTGCAAAGATTCTCCCCTATCAGCAGGGCGACTTTGAAAAACTTTATGAGGCACTTGAAGGCAATCCGGTTACCATACGTTTCCTGGATCCTCCGCTTCACGAGTTTGTTCCCACAGAAGAAGCTGATATCGAAGCTTTGGCTAAGGCTCAGGGCAAATCTGTTACAGATATCAAAAATATCATCAATGGTCTGCACGAGTTTAACCCGATGATGGGCCACCGTGGATGCCGTCTGGCAGTAACCTATCCTGAAATTGCCAAAATGCAGACACAGGCTGTAATCCGCGCTGCTATTACGGTTCAGAAAAAGCATGCTGACTGGAGTATTGTTCCCGAAATTATGATCCCGCTTACCGGCGAATCTAAAGAGTTCAAGTATGTTAAGGATATCGTTGTAGCTACCGCTGACAAAGAAATTGCCGACGCAGGCGTAGAGCTTAAGTATGAAGTAGGCACCATGATGGAAATTCCGAGAGCCTGCCTTACTGCTGATGAAATCGCTAAAGACGCTGAGTTCTTCTGCTTCGGAACCAATGACCTTACTCAGATGACATTTGGTTTCAGCCGTGACGATGCAGGCAAATTCCTTGATGCGTATTATGATAAGAAGATATTCGAGAATGATCCGTTTGCCAAGCTTGACCAGAACGGTGTAGGCAAGCTGATGAAGATGGCTGTATCTCTCGGTAAAGAAGTACGCCCGACAATTCACTGCGGTATCTGCGGTGAGCACGGCGGTGATCCTGTATCAGTGGAATTCTGCCACAATATTGGTCTTGATTATGTATCATGCTCACCTTTCCGTGTTCCGATTGCACGTCTTGCTGCTGCACAGGCAGCTATCAAAAGTAGGTAGGAGTTCTCTTTCCTTTGAATTACCGCTTGGTTTCAAGGAAGCAGAAGCCTATCGAAAGGCTAACGGCAAGTATGTGAGAAAAAATCAATGGAGAGATACCACTGTAACCGTGGAAATCGACCTTGATTAACAACACAAATAACGATAAGCGTATCATTAGAAATAGTGATACGCTTATTTTTTTGCACATTTGTTATATATCCCTTCCTTATATATAATGAGATTGTAAGGAGGAGTAGATATGAAGAACAAACGATATTTATATTTAGACAGCGTACAACACAGCACCTTGCTCCGCTGCCTTGTGGAGTTTAAGAACGACCTCGTTCGTCAAGGCAGAACCGCCGATATTGTGGACGAGGTAATCCTTAAAGTGATGAACGCTCCCGTGAAAAAGTTAAGAGTATGACCTACATAGCCGCTACGCCGCTTATTCCAAAAGAATAGGCGGCTTTTTTTATTCCCCTACATAGCCGATCATTCGCCGTGGTCGGCTAAATCTGTATAAAGGAGGACACGCAAATGGCGAAAACAAAGGTTATTGCCGTAGCAAACCAAAAGGGCGGCGTGGGTAAAACCACAACCGTGTATAATCTCGGAGCCGGTCTTGCGATGCACGGCAAAAAGGTCTTGCTTGTGGATGTTGACCCACAGGGCGATTTAACCAAGATGTTGGGACAGCGCAAACCCCACGATATGCCGTTGACCCTCGGTAACTGTATGAACGATATTGTTGCGGGAAACGAGGTCACGGAGCATCCGGAAATCCTGCACCATTATGAAGGCTTCGACTTTGTACCCGGCAACCGCACTTTATCTGCGGTGGAAACGGGACTTGTCAATGCGTTCAGTCGTGAAACCGTACTGCGACAATATATTGACAGCGTAAAAGACGGTTACGACTACGTGCTACTTGATTGCCGCCCGTCCCTTGGTATGTTGGTTATTAATGCACTGTCTGCATCCGATTACGTGCTTGTCCCCGTACAAGCGGAGTATTTTGCGGCGGAAGATATGACCGAATTACTCGGCACGGTACGGCAGGTAAAGCGGCAGATCAATCCCAAGTTAGATGTAGGCGGAATATTTTTGACGATGGCAAATGATACCAACTTCCGCAAGGACGTGGTAAAGGCTATCAAAGAGAACTACAAACGGCACTTTCCCGTCTTCGATACGGTTATCCCCGCTACCGTAAGACTTGGAGAAATCAGTACCAAGGACAAGAGCATATTCAAGCACGACCCAAACGGCAAAGCCGCAAAAGCGTATGCGAACTTGGTAAAGGAGGTGCAAGGAATTGGCGAAAGACAGCGTATCCAGCCTTCTGACCTCAGTAGATGAGCTTTTTACCATCCAAGAGGAACGGGATATAGCCAAGAGAGAAACCGTGATGGATATTCCGTTAGCGGAAATCAGCGACTTTCCCAATCATCCGTTCAAGGTAACGGTGGATGAAAAGATGCTTGAAATGGCAGACAGCGTAAAGCGGTACGGCGTGTTAGTCCCTGCCATTGTACGACCGAAGCAAAACGGCGGTTATGAAATGATTGCCGGACATAGGCGTAAAAAGGCAAGCGAGCTTGCACAGCGACCGACACTTAACTGTATCGTCCGTGATCTGACCGACGATGAAGCCATTATTATAATGGTGGACTCCAACCTCCAACGAGAGGTTATCTTGCCCAGCGAAAAGGCGTATGCTTATAAAATGAAGTTGGACGCTATGAAAAGGCAAGGACAAAGGACGGATTTAACTTTATCGCCAATGGCGACAAAGTTGGATTCTGCGGCGGAACTTGGAAAACAGAGTGGCGAAAGCCGTGACCAAGTATTCCGCTATATGCGTTTAACTAACCTTATCCCCGAATTGCTTGATATGGTGGACGAAAACAAAATTGCATTAAGACCCGCCGTAGAGCTTTCCTATCTCGCCGAAAAAGAACAACGGTTACTGTACGAGGAAATCGGGTACTCCGATTGCACACCGTCCCACGCTCAGGCAATTAAAATGCGTAAGTTTGCAGAGCAAGGTCAATTAAACGCCGAGGTCATTTCTTCTATTATGCAGGAGGAAAAACCGAACCAAAAGGAGCAGTTTAGGATGCCAAGAGAAAAAATCAGCAAGTATTTTCCTGCGGGGACGCCTGCGGAAAAGATTGAGGACACCATTATCAAGGCGCTGGAGCTGTATCGCAGACGACAGCGTGATATGGAGCGTTGATGTGACTACCAAGGGGTTAGTGTACCCTTTTATATCAAGGGGAACGACGGTGGTCGTTTGCTCCCCCTCTCCACACCTCACCCCCTCAAAAACCTGCTGTACCTGCCGAAAAAAGAGATATTATCGCAGACTTGCAAATTATCGAAATCTCCGTAAACTGAAAGCCAAAAGGAGGTTTTACGATGAAACGCATATTTTTGATTTTGGCGGTTATCCTCATTCTCTTAACAGGCTGTAACAATTCGACGGAATTATCGGATACGCCTACGGAGAGCATACCCGCTATTGTGATAACGGAAACGGTCACAACACCCACTACCGAGAACGAAGATCCGAAAGGGACAACTGATATTGCTGATGCGGCATCTTCTTTTTCGGCAAGTAAAGAAACCGAAACGACCAAACCCGAAGAAACAGTAAGCGAAACAAAAAACTCCGTGAACACCGAGCAGCCTGCTACAACCAAGAAAAAGGAAACGGCAACTACTACACCTACCGAAACAAAACCCACTGTAACTACTACTGAACCAAAGGAAACCGAACTCGCAGAAACACAGCCGATTGAGCAACCGCAAGAGAATATACCCGAAACGACCATACCAACCGAGAATAAAAACGAGCCTACGGAAGAACAAACACCCGAAACAAAAGAGTCACCCAAAGCTTTTGATATTGACTATTGGCTCAATTACGCAAAAAACTATGCACAGAGCAAAGGTCTTGTTTTAGATGCTGCCGCAGTCGATTGTTGGGATAATCCCATACGAGCAGGTTCACATTGTGTCTATCTTGAACGAGATATACAAAGCCGCTTGAACCGATATGCAAACGATGAAGATATAACCGATGTTTGGATATGGGCAGAGTCTGTCGGAAACGATTGTTACGATATTTATATCGGTTACGCTTAACAAAATAATCTAATGAACGCACCGTGAAAAATCGGTGCGTTTTTCTATTTCAAAGGAGGATTTTTATGAAAAGTAAATTCTTTAAGAAGGTTACTTCGGTATTTCTTGCCGCAGTAATATGTCTTTCTAATTTTATCGGCATAGGCTCAATAACTGCCTTCGCCGCAGAAAACACAACTGATGAGGTTGTTATGATTGCTTTCCCACGTGAGGGCGATGAAAACTTCAGCGGAGCTTGGGGGCATAACGGACTTCGCTTTATGAATGGGTGGTATGAAGACAAGGTAACAAGAGAAACGATTTATACCATCGGCTCGTGGACAGGCAATGTGTGTTATTGCATTGAACCCGGTACACCGCTTAACATTGGCGATGTTATGACAAAGCGTGATGAAAGTTATTGGGACAATTACCCATCAACCTATAATAAAACAATTTCTGCCGATGAAATCAAATTGTTTATTGGTCGAATTTTTCAGTATGGTTATACGGGTAGTGTAAGTAGCGAGTGGCGCACTCAAAATGCAAGCGACGCAGACAAACTTGCACACATTATGGCAACACAGACTCTCATTTGGGAAACAGTTGTCGGTGAGCGTGACGGCAACTTTAACCACGTTGATACGGGTAGCTATGATGCAGTAAACGACCGTGTAAGCAAGAACCATCCGCTTTACAGTCAATATATCAGCTACTACAACAGTATGGTATCCCATATGCAGAAACACTCCAAAGTACCGAGCTTCTTTGCGAAGTCTACTTCTAAGGCTCAGGATATTGAACTTGAGTGGAACGGCATAAACTATTCCACTACACTCACCGATACCAATAACGTGTTGGGTAATTATTCTTTTTCCGCAAGTGAATCGGGTGTTGATTTCTCCGTGAGTGGTAATAAGTTGACTATCACAGCAACCAAAGCACCTACAAGTAAAGTGAGCATTACCGCAACGAAGAATGATTCCGTGCGAAAAGGCGTTGTTATTTGGTCTGATGGTGTTTTGTCGCCCGGTAAAAATCTGCAAGACTTATCAACATTTGCCGCAGAAGTAAACGACCCCGTGAGGGGTTATCTCAATATCAAGGTCAGCTTGGGTTCTGCCAAAATCATTAAGACCTCTGAGGACGGTAATGTATCGGGCATTTCTTTTACCATTACCGGCAACGGTGTTAATAAGACCGTAAAGACGGGTTCTAATGGCGAAGTTGTCATTGATAACCTTAGTCCCGGCACTTACACCGTTACAGAGCAGTCTATCGGTTATTATGAGCCGCAGCAGTCCAAGACTGTAACGGTCGTGAGTGGTCAGACGACTTCGGTAAGCTTTAAGAACGTTCTCAAGCGTAGCGATTTGAAAGTTATCAAGACTTCCGAAGATAATATGAATGAGGGCGTAAAGTTCCACCTTTACGGAAAGTCCACTTCGGGACAGAGCGTTGACCTCTATGCCACTACCGATAAAAGCGGTGTGGCGATGTTCAAAAATGTGCTTGTAGGCACAAACTACACCCTTGAAGAAGTCGAAACCGCAGAAAGATATATTATCCCTGACAGTCAGGTTGTGGTTATCGAATGGGAAAAAGTTACCGAGAACGACTTTTATAACGAACTCAAGCGTGGCGATCTTAAAGTCGTAAAGACCTCCGAAGATAATATGGTTGAGGGGGTGAAGTTCCACCTTTACGGTACTTCTCTCAGCGGTCATAAGGTGGACGAATACGCAGTTACCGATAAAAACGGTGTTGCAATGTTTGAAGATGTACTCATTGGCTCTCGTTATACCCTTGAGGAAGTAAACACCGCAGAAAAGTATATCGTTCCCAAAGCACAGACTGTTGAAATCGAATGGAACAAGGTCGTAAACAAGTCCTTTGAGAACATTCTGAAGCGTGGCGATCTCAAGGTGGTTAAGACTGCCGAAGATAAGCTCGTTGAAGGACTTAAGTTCCATTTGTACGGCACTTCTCTCAGCGGAATTAAGGTCGATGAATATGTAATTACCGACAAGAACGGTGTTGCCACTTTCAAGAATATTCTTATCGGTTCTAACTTCACTATTGAAGAAGTAAATACCCCTATCCGCTATGTCATTCCTGAAAGTCAGAGTGCAGTCATTGAGTGGAACAAAGTAACCGAGAAATCTTTTGAGAACATTTTGAAAAAGTGGAGAGCTGATGTATATAAGCTTGACTCCGAACTTGCCGACAAAAATGGCGGTAGTGGTGTTCCCGTAAAGTTAGTTGACGGTGATTCCGATGAAATGATTGAGAAGTTGGGCGGAGCTTACGGACAGACTCAGGGCGATGCCACTCTCGGCGGCGCTGTGTACGGTGTATATAAGGGCGAAACTCTTGTAGACACTTATACAACTGATGAAAAAGGATACTTTATCACCAACTACTATGTATGCGGTGATGATTGGAGCATCCGTGAAATCACTCCGTCTGAGGGTTACTTGCTCGACACTACTATCTATCACGTTGACTGCTCGGCTGAAAACTACACCGTAGAACTCAATACCGAGTACCCTGATGTTTATGAGAAAGTCATTAAGGGTAATATCGCTATTATCAAACACACCGATGACGGCAGCACCAAAATCGAAACTCCCGAAGAAGGTGCAAAGTTTGAGATCTTCTTGAAAGCCGCAGGCAGTTATAAGAACGCAAAGGAAACCGAGCGTGATATTATCGTCTGTGATGAACACGGCTTCGGACAGACAAAGATGCTCCCTTACGGTGTATATACCGTGCATCAGGTTAGCGGTTGGGACGGTCGTGAGTTGATGCCTGACTTTGATGTGTATATCGCACAGAACGAAACAACCTACCGTTACCTTATCAATAACGCTAACTTTGAGAGCTATGTGCGAGTGGTAAAGGTGGATGCAGAAACGGAAAAGACTATCCCTTATGCGGGTGCAGCCTTCAAGATTTACAATCCTGACGGTGAGCTTGTAAAGATGACTTTCACTTATCCTACACCTACTACCATTGATACCTTCTACACCGATGCCAACGGTTCGCTCGTTACCCCTGAAAAGCTCCCTTACGGCAAGGGTTACTACCTTGTAGAAGTCGAAGCTCCTTTCGGGTATGTGCTTGACACTACTCCCGTGTATTTTGATGTAACGGAAGATAATTCTACTACTGAGGAAAGCGGGGTTACTGTGATTAAGGTCAACAAAGCGAACATTGCACAGAAAGGCACAATTACCATCACCAAGCAAGGCGAGGTCTTTTCCTCCGTTACCGAGCAGGACGGCGTGTATCAGCCTGTATATGAAATCAAGGGTCTTGCAGGTGCGGTCTATGAAATTACCGCAGCCGAGGACATTGTGACCCTTGACGGCACAACCCGTTATACCAAGGGTGAGGTTGTCGATACAATCACCACGGCGGCAGATGGAACTGCTGAGAGCTGCGAACTCTATCTCGGAAAATACCAAATTTCCGAAATCACTGCCCCTTTTGGAATGGTGCTCAACGGCGAAAAGGTTGATGTGGAGCTTGTGTATTCCGGACAGGAAGTTGCCGTTACAAGTACCTCTGCCTCCTTTGTCAATGAGCGACAGAAGGTAGAAATCGACCTTGTAAAGAACCTTGAAATTGACGAGCTTTTCGGCATCGGCAATAACGGTGAAATCAGCAAGGTACAGTTTGGCTTGTATGCGGCTGAGGATATGACAGCCGAGGACGGTAAGGTTATCCCCAAGGACGGACTTATTGAAACCGCCTACTGTGATGAAAACGGCAAGATTGCCTTTACAACAGACCTTCCCGTGGGAGCAAGCGTGTATATCAAGGAAATTGCAACCGACTCCCACTATATTCTCTCCGATACCGTTTATCCCGTAGTCTTTGAGTATGCGGGACAGGACACCGATACCGTGAAAATTAGCGTGAATGACGGTGCTGCCATTGAAAACGAGATTGTTCGTGGCAACATTCTCGGCAAGAAATTGGACGAGGACGGCTTTGCCATCTGCGGTGCGCTGTTTGGCTTGTTCCGTGAAAATGAAACCGAGTTTACCGCAGATACCGCATTGATGACCTGCGAAAGTAACGAAATCGGTGTTTTCCTCTTTGAAAACGTACCTTTCGGCAGATACGTTGTGCGTGAAATTAAGGCGGCTCCTGCTTTCGTGCTGAACGAAAACAGTTATGCCGTGACGGTGAGCGAGGACGATAAAACGGTGGGAATCGTCATTGAGAACCGCTTTATTGTCGGCTCTGTGCAGACCACAAAGGTTGACAAGGATTATCCCGAAAACAAGCTGACGGGTGCCGTGTTTGAAATCTATGCGGACGTGGACGGCAACGGCGAGTTTAATGCGGAAATCGACAAGCTCGTAGGTGAAATGACCGAGGTGGAAACGGGCATTTACCGTATGGATAACTTGCGATATAACGGCTATTTCCTTTACGAAAAGACCGCACCCGAATTTTTTAACAAGGATGACGGTTACTATTATTTTGAGATCACCGCAGACGGTGAAACCGTTATTGTTGAAAACGAAGCAGGTGTTGGCTTTACGAATACCGCCAAGGTTGGCTCTCTTAAAATCGTAAAGACCTCCTCTGACGGCGTTGTGGGAGGCTTCTCCTTCCGTGTCACCGGCACAAACGGTTATGACGAGGTATTCACCACCGATGCAAACGGTGAAATTATCATTGAAAACCTCCGTATTGACGGTGAGTACGTTGTATCCGAGGTGTCCGATGATAAGAACGCCGATTATATTCTCCCCGAAGATAAAACGGCGGCAGTTATTGAGGGTTCCGTTACTATCGTAGAGATGCACAATGAACGCAAACCCGAACCCGTACCCGAAGTGCCTGACTCTCCGCAGACGGGCGATAACAGTAATCTGCCCCTTTGGTTCGGCTTGATGGGTCTGTCGGGTGCATCCCTTATCGGCATTACTCTTTACAGCAGAAAACGACGCAGAGAGGAGATGTAAACCGTGGATGTTAAAACATTGATAGGTTTAGGCTTATTCTTGGCGGTAGGCGCTTTGCTGATTTACTTCCGCATCCGCAACGCCAAAAAGAAATGACCCCGTGGGGCGGCTGAAAAGCCGTCCCTGTTACATACCGATAATTCAGTAAAAGGAGATGCGAACAATGGAACAGGAAAAGCGAATGGCGGAAAACTATGAGATTAAAAACGCTTTCCGCATTGGCAAAAGTGAGGTCGTTTTCGGTGTAGATGAGCACAGCGAAAACCCGTTTTTCTGCGGCTTTTGCGAAAAAGAAAACCTTATCGTTATGGTTCGTGAACGGTACACGGAATGTATGGTGGGCAATGACTACATTGGTATGTTGGAACTCTTTGCCGACCGTGTGAAAGAGCTGACCGAAAAGGTACGGGCGGAGTGGGCAAAGATTACCGTCCCTCGTACACCTATCACACCCGATATGTGTTTCCCCAACGACTACGATAAAAATATCGAAGGTCAGGTCGTGGCAATCAGCAAGACGGTGTTTCGCCCCGAATATCAGAGCGCCGATCATCAGCTCGTATATGTTACGGGCGGTAACGGAGCCAAGGGCAACCCCCACGGCAGAGCGTGTTTCTGTAAGAACCTCTATACCGGTAAAGAACTGCGCTACGAGCGTTATGAGGTCGAGGGTGTTGTTAAGCCGGAGTGTATGCCCGAATGGGCAAAGGAACGGCTTGCGGAAATCCAAAAGCAGATACAAGCCGAAAAACAAGCACAACGGAGGGAGGAACGATAATGAGCAGAACCAACGCAGGATATACCATTACCGACTCTATCTTTATCGGTAAGGCAGAGTTTGTAATCGGACATAACCCCTCATTCTCTACGCCGTATGTTACTTGGGAATGTAAGGACGGCGATAATTACTTTTGGGGGCATTATCTGACCGAGAGAAAAGCCGCCGAAAGAGATTTGTTGGAACGAGCACAGACCGAACTCAGCCTGCAGGAGCAGCAGAAACCGTCGCAGGAGCAGAACACTCAAAACAAAGGAAAGGAGCGTGACCGCTAATGAATATGACGTTACAGGTACTACCCGAAAAGCACCGACTATACACCTATGCCCAAAGTCAGCAGATCTATGGGCAGACGGGATGTATCGGACATCTGCGTGGCGATATGGACAGCAACGGTACGGGGTTCTTTACCTCTTGGGATAACCATTGTGCGAACCTTAAAACCGATGCTTTTAAGGCGGAATTTGACACCGTTATCAATATGCTCCGCTTTGATGAGCGATACGGCGGTGTTCTAAAAAACCGTAGCAGTATGGCGGGATATTGCTATGCCAATCCCGAAAGCGGTTTTGACGGCAATTATTGCCGTGAATACGCCTTTAGAGCCGATACCGACAAATACTCATACCTTATGCGGCTGAACCCCAACAAGGGCGACTATAACTTTTATATTTACGCCTATGAGCGTGAATGGCTTGACCGCCATTTGAAGAACGCAGAGAAAGGTATCCGCTTTATCAAGCCGGACTATACAACGCTATTCCGTATAGCAGACTTTGACAAGGTGCGTATCACATTTTATAACGGCGATAGCGTGGACTACACCTGCCGCTATATTGACGAGTATCACGTGGAGGTTGGCTCAAATCTCTATCATATCTGTCAGTTTGCAGAGATTATGCAGAGGAACGGAAATACGGTTATTCCGCTTCGTGCATCCCTGCCCGAAACCTGTTACAGCACCCTTGCCAATACGGGAGAAATCGTCATTATCAAGCGTGGTGAAAGCGGCTATTATCCAACCGATATTCCCGCAAAAAACCTTGCAGAGGCAAAGGAAATCGTTGATGAAATGAACGAGAAAGGCGGTGTTTCCAAAGCACAAGCCGAAGCTATGAAGGTCGGCTCGATGTTTGGCTGGGCGACTCCTGCCGCTGATCCTGCAAGTTACGATAAAAACGGCAAATTGATACCGCCGAATAGGAATGGTCGGGGTGATGAACGATGACCGAGCAGAAACGCATTATCTGGAGTAACGACCTTAATTACGAGGATTGGCGTGAGGACTTGGAGGCGGAATACCCCGATATGACCGAGAGCGAGCGTATTGCCTTAATGTATGAAATCAACGGTAATTACCTTGATGACGAGCGCAGTAATCTCAACGTACAGTTATCACAGCCTATCCTTGTGATTGCAGACCTTGGGTTATGGCACGGCAGGCGTATGGGTTACAAAGAGATTAACAGCGGTAACATCAAGGATTGTCTGTATCCCGATACCGATTATGTGACTTGGTATGTTGACCGTTTGGGAGATCTTCGGTGCGATGCTGCACACCACGACGGCACGAACCATTACCTCTACCGCACCTATAAGGCAGGCGTGAGTGAAACTCAAATCGACAACTTAAAAGAGAAATTATATTACGGCACGGCGACCCGCACCGATATAACGAGATTGACCCGTAGGCTTGGCGATGATATTGCCAAGGTTTACGGGTTTTCTATTCCCCGAATGGTGCAGACCGCCGACCGAGAAAGGTAGGAATGAATTATGGCACAGTACCCCTCAATAAAACTGACAATGCACCCGTCAATGTTCAATCTGCTTATGACCGTTTTGGAGGAAAACGCAAATAACGTCCCGCAGGAGCGTGAACGGGAGCAAGCAAAAGATTTAATTGAGAAGCGTATGCGTTTCAGCCGTGTATATTCTGATGAGGACGGCGAATACGTCAGCGTTCTTATGTACGACAACGAAGCGGCGGCAACGGTATGGCAGCTCCTTGTTGCCTGTACCAATCATTACGAGGTCACAAAAGACTATACAGAAAAACTCAAACGAGGATAAGGAGGTGTTACAATGGCAAGCAAATATGAGATTATTACGGCATTATACCGTGAAAGCGTAAAAGGGCTTGCTAAAAATCATCATACTTGGACAGCGTTTCTTCACTCCGCTTGCTATAACTACCGTTTACCCTTTGATGAACAAGTGCTTATTCACGCACAGCGGCCCGATGCGACGGCTGTGCTTGAGATTGAGGGCAAAAACGGATGGAATCAGAAGTTTGGTAGATGGGTCAACCGCTATGCAACGGGTATTGCGGTGTTCGACCGTCATCACGCAGGACGGCAAAGGCTGAAATACTACTTTGATATTTCCGATACCCACGAAAGCCGCTTTGCAAGACCGGTGCCGATATGGGAATATAAACCCGAATATGAAGCGGCGGTTATCGAAGCGCTTAAAAACCGCTTCGGTGAACTGAGAGATAAATCCGATCTGCAATCGGCATTACATTCCGTTGCGAAAAATGCGGTTGAGGACAATCTTCCCGACTATCTCTCCGAACTGATCCGCTACCGTGCGGACAGTTTCTTGGAGGATTACGATGACCTTAACGTAGAGGTTATCTACCGCAGATTGCTTGAAAACAGCGTTGCCTATATGCTGATGTCAAGGTGCGGCTTGGATGTGGACGAATACTTTGAGGTTGACGATTTTAACGACGTTATCAACTTTAATTCTCCCGACACGATGAACACACTGGGCGTTTCTACAAGCGATATTGCCGAAAACTGCCTTGGTGCTATTGCCTTGACCGTAAGAAATCTGCAACGGGAAGAAAAAAAGGAAAATCGCACATTTGCGGAAAATGCTGAAAAAGAGTATCCTATTGTCAGCAAGCCGAAAACTATGAGCGAAAGGAGTATTGAAGAT
Source organism: uncultured Clostridia bacterium (assembly GCA_944384855.1). GTDB lineage: Bacteria > Bacillota > Clostridia > Oscillospirales > Acutalibacteraceae > UBA737. The sequence continues at coordinate 46,846 of CALWUY010000056.1, forward strand.
GGAACTGACCTACACGATGAAGAACGGCTATCGTCTGCCGAACCTGTTGCCCCCGCAAGAGCCGGAGGTTCACCTTGGGAAATACGCATTGCTTCGCAGAAGGTATCTGCAACAGAACCGAAAAGTGAGGTTCACCAATCTGCTGACGTCGGGCAAGCTGAACGAGCACCTGATGGAAGTGGACAAAGCGGCAAACGAGAGGATGGAACTCTTGGTAGCACAGATGGCACAAGCCGAGGGCATCACGGAGGAAATGAAAGCCACCGATCAGATGAAATGGGTGGGACTGATGAACAACATCCGAATGTCGGCGGAGGAGCAAGTGCTGAAAGAGCTGATTTACGAATAAACGACGAAAACGCAGGTGGTGAGGAACTACCTGCGTTTTTGGATGAAAGGCTCATTATGGGTATCATCGCCAACAAGGAGGATGACCTTAAATTCAAAAAGCACCAAATTGAGCTTTTCTTCTCGGTTCACACCGACCCGAAAGAACGGGCGGAATATCTTAAATCGGCGTATCACGACCGTTATACCGAGGTCATCTTGGATGGCGGTGTACGGTGCGGATATAAGCCGCAGGAGGACGGACTTCTTATGTGGGAGGGTGCATACCTTTCCCGCACAAAGGAGTCCGTTTTTTCGTGGGATTGTATTGTCGGTTTTACCGACCAACTTATCAAGAAAAAGGAATACTCTCCCGGTATTATCAACCGCCGTACAAAGAAACTGCCCCCGCAGGACTCTAATCAGCTAACCTTATTTGACGTGTTTGATATGGGTGTGGATGAACCTTCTGAGGAAACGCCGCAGCTATCCCTTTTTCCCAAGTGGGAGGCTTCACAGCAGATTATTGATGAAACCCTTTGCATCGGAGCCAACGAGCGTAAAAGCCTTTTGGATATTTGCGCTCGCTTTATGAAGGATAAGTCCGTAGAGGAAAACGCCGAATGGCTGAAAGAACATTACGGCACAAGCGGCACGGGATTTTTCTTTGAAGGTCGCAGAATTGCCGTATGGTACAACGAAAACGGCATCCGTATCGGTGAGGGTGACACCGCACAGCGCTCTACGGCCACGGTTGTCACTTGGGAGCAATCCGCAAAGCGTATCCGAGAACTGCTTGACCTTGGACGGTATATGCCGCAGAGCTTAATCGACCAAGTGGTAGATTATGAATACAAAGAGATTGCAGAAAATCTTTTGTATATCACAAGCGATTTTTCGGATCGTTCCGCACCCTATAATCAAACTGTAATGGGGGTTGTAAATCAGCGGGGCGGTTATCCCGATATGACAGAACGCCTTGTGGCGTTACTGAAAGAGCCGGACACTCTTGCTCAGATTGTAGATGAATGGAAGGTGTTTACTGCCGCCCATAAAGAGAACCCCGACCTTTTGCGTTTCCGTTGGTATCGACCGCAAAAGTGGTTGGAGCGTTTGCAGGATCTTCAGCGAGAGCCGGTTATCTTCCAAGCCGCAGAAGGCTTTGAGCCTAAACGAGAGCATTTTATTACCAAAGACGAATTGGATATGCTTTTGCGGGGTTCGGAACGCCGTTCCGACTTCCGCCTTGGCGTTTATGCCTTTTATCGTACTCATAAAGACCAAAAAGAACGTGAGAAATACTTGCGTGATAAGTTTGGTACGGGCGGCGGCACTACGGACGGAAACGGTTATGGTAATCATGACGGCAAAGGATACTCCTTTAGCCGTGGGGATATTATGAAGCCTTTTGCTAAAATCAGCCTATCCTGGGCGCAAGTTGCGAACAGGATTAAGGAACTGATTGCCCAAGGAAAATTCCTTACCGATAAAGACAAGGAAGGTATGGCGGACTTTGAACTTCGTGAGCTTGGGCATATCGTTCATAATGGCTTTTTCGGTGCTTCGGATGAGCACCCCAAGCCCTTTACCGATAATGATACGGTGAAATATTGGGATAATGTAAAATCCGTTGCCGAGCAGTTAAAAGACCCCAACCGAGCAGAGGTTATCTATACGACAATGCTCCTGCCTTTATGGGAAAGTACCCTGCCCAACGACCGCTATTATGAGCACCGCAAAAAGGCGGTTGAAGCCTTACAGCAGTACCGTGACGGTGTGTTCTCTGTGTTTGGAAACGGTCGCAACTTATGGTTGGAGCAGTTAAAGAAACAGCCGCAGACCGCAGAACCCGAAAAGCCGATGAACCCTATATTGAAACGGCTGACGGAAAATCGGGCAAAATACCCCGAAGCAATCATCCTTTTGCGTGTTGACGACTTTTACGAAGCCTTTGATGAAGATGCTCATATTCTTGCGAAAACCTTTGATTATACGCTTGCCTCCCGTCCGTTGGACGGTGAGCGCAAGGCTATGGTAGGTTTTCCGCAGCATATCTTTGAGAAAAACATTGATAAGCTGATGAAAACGGGTGTCCCGGTGGTTGTAAACTATCCCGACGGCAAAACGGACATTTACCCCGAACCCGTACAAAGCAAAGAAACAGACGGCTCCAACCGTGAGGTGGATACGCTCTGCAAAATCCTTGACCGCTTGGGTATTGATGATATTACCATCGAATACGAAAACGGCGAGCTTGTTGCCCGTGACGAGGATAACGTATGGTACAGTAAGCAGTTATACGATTTCCTTGCCGATGAAGCCTTTGTCTATACCGAGGACGGCGTATTGGGGATTGAGGGTGAACTGCTTGCCGACTTTGCGGAGCTTGCCAAACGGTACGGAATTGAGATTCCGACCTACAATGCCGAAAAAGAACAAGGCGACGTGCGTGATGATGTTGACCCTGCCGCCATTCGTGAGAAACTTGCTCAAAGCGGTATCGTAAACGGCGAGGTCGTGGACGAGGATGCTTTGAACAATTCACCTTTTATCCGTCAAGTTATGGCTGATGCAGAAGCGGCGCAGGAAGAAACGGAAACACGGATCGTTGTAAGGTATCAATCTGATAATGAGATTATCGTAATACAGCAGTATCTTAACGGTCAGTTTTATAACCGCTACGGCTATGATGAGAACACGGACTTTGCAGCATCTACTGCAGGCGGGTTTGTTACTCTTGATGAAGCAGAAAACGCTCTCCGTTCCCATCGTCCTATGGCAGTAAAGGTTGAGCCGAGCATCGCAATACCAACCAACCTTGCACCGCCCAAGCCACGGAAAGAGCGTGTGCGGTTTACCACCCTGCACCCTGAAATCCCTGCGGAACAGCGTCACAATTTCCGTATTACCGACCCTGAACTCGGATATGGTACGGCAAGCGAGAAATATGCTGCCAACGTAGCCGCCATCCGTCTGCTTAAAAAGATCGAAAGCGAGAAACGGCTTGCCACTCCCGACGAGCAGAAAATCCTATCCCGCTATGTTGGTTGGGGCGGTCTTGCGGATTGCTTCAAGGAAGAACACAGCCGATATAACGAGCTGAAAAGCCTGTTAGAACCCGATGAATATGCCGCAGCAAGAGCGAGCAGTTTGACCGCCTTTTATACCTCCCCCGTTATTGTGGAGGCAATGTATAAGGCACTCGGACAGATGGGGTTCAAAAACGGCAACCTCTTGGAGCCTGCCTGCGGTGTCGGTAACTTTATCGGTATGCTCCCCGAAGGAATGACGGGCGGCAAAGCCTACGGTGTGGAACTTGACAGTATCTCCGGCAGAATTGCACAGCAGTTGTATCAGAACAGCAATATTGCCGTGAACGGCTTTGAAAAGGTGGAAATGCCCGACAGCTTCTTTGACGTAGCAATCGGCAACGTGCCTTTCGGAGATCTTCGCCTTGCCGACCGTAAGTACGACAAGCACCATTGGCTCATACACGACTATTTCTTTGGTAAGACCTTGGATAAAGTGCGACCGGGCGGTATTATCGCCTTTATTACGAGTAAGGGTACGATGGATAAGGAAAGCTCCGCCGTGCGTAAATACCTTGCGCAAAGAGCCGATCTGATCGGCGCTATCCGCTTGCCGAACACCGCCTTTAAGAAGAACGCCGGCACCGAGGTCACAAGCGATATTATCTTCTTGCAGAAGCGTGACCGCATTATCGACATTGAACCCGATTGGGTGCATCTTGATACCGATGAGAACGGCATTAAGATGAACAGTTACTTTGTGCAGCACCCCGAAATGGTACTTGGCGATATGGTTATGGAGTCCTCCCGTTTCGGTATGGAGAGCACCTGCAGACCCTATGAGGATGCAGACCTTGGCGACTTGCTCAATAATGCTATCTCCAACCTTCACGCAGAGCTGACCGACTATGAGGTGGACGAACTTTCGGACGAGGAGGATTTATCAATCCCCGCAGATCCCAACGTGCGTAATTTCAGTTACACGGTAGTGGACGGCAAACTGTATTTCCGTGAAAACAGCCGTATGCACCCCGCAAATCTCCCCTTGACTACTGAAAACCGTGTAAGGGGTATGATACTTCTGCGAGATTGTGTGCGGCAGCTTATTGAGTACCAAACCGAGAACTATCCCGATGAGATTATCAAGCGTGAGCAGGAAAAGCTGAACACCCTTTACGATAACTTCGTAAAGAAATATGGGCGTCTGTTCACCCGTGGCAATAACCTTGCTTTCCGTGATGACAGCAGTTATTGTCTGCTTTGCTCCCTTGAGGTACTTGACAATGAGGGTAACTTTGAGCGCAAGGCGGATATGTTCACCAAGCGTACTATCAAACCCCACGAACCCGTAACCAAGGTTGATACTTCAAGTGAGGCACTTGCCGTATCCATTTCCGAAAAGGCGTGTGTGGATCTTGAATATATGGCAGAGCTGTCCGGAAAGAGCGAGGAAGAACTGATTGCCGACCTTAAAGGCGTTATCTACCGTGACATTAAGTGTCCTATCAATACTGAGGAAATCTCTCCTGCCCACCAAGAACTTGATTTTTATGACTTTGTAATGGCGGACGAATATCTGTCGGGCAATGTGCGAAACAAGTTGAAAATGGCACGGGCATTGTGTTCGGTATTACCCGCCGAAAAAAGAGCAGAAATCGAGCACTGTATCCCTGCTCTGGAGGCGGTGCAACCCGAAGATCTGAGTGCGGGTGAAATCAGCGTCCACATCGGAACGCCGTGGATACCTGCCGAGGTATATCAGCAGTTTATGTTTGAAACCTTTGGTACGAACCGCTACGCACAGGACAGAATGGGCGTTCTTTATTCCCGATATAACGGTACTTGGAACATCACCAACAAGAGTGCCGACAGCGGTAATATCAAAACCACGACCACCTACGGCACAAGGCGTATCAACGCCTACCACATTTTCGAGCAATGCTTAAATCAGAAGGATGTACGCATCTTCGATACGGTCATTGAAAACGGCAAAGAGAAACCCGTGCTCAACAAGAAGGAAACGGCGATTGCCCAAGACAGACAGGAGCTTATCAAGCAGAAGTTTGTGGAATGGATATGGCGGGATATTGACCGCCGTGAGATGCTTTGCACTCTCTATAACGAAACCTATAACTCCATTCGTCCCCGTGAGTATGACGGTCAGCATATCCGCTTTACGGGTATGAACCCCGAAATCTCTCTGCGACCGCACCAAATCAATGCGATTGCCCATATTCTTTACGGCGGTAATACCTTGCTTGCCCACGAAGTAGGCGCAGGTAAAACCTTTGAAATGGTTGCGGCGGCAATGGAACTGAAACGCTTGGGACTCTGCAATAAGTCGATGATCGTCGTGCCAAACCACATCACCGAGCAATGGGCGGCAGAATGGTTGCAGTTATATCCTGCGGCGAATGTGCTGATAGCCACCGAGCGTGACTTTGAAAAGCAAAACCGCCGTAAGCTCTGCGCCCGTATCGCCACCGGTGATTACGATGCCGTTATTATCGGTCACAGCCAACTGCAAAAGATACCGATGTCAAAGGAGCGACAGCAAGCCATTATCGAGCGACAAATCGAGCAGGTTATGATCGCCATTCAGCTTGCCAAAAAGGAAAAAGCCGAAAACTTTACCGTCAAGCAGATGGAACGCACCCGTAAATCCCTTGAAACAAGGCTTGAACGGCTTAACGACATTGAGCGTGATGATACCGTAACCTTTGAAGAACTCGGTGTTGACCGCTTGTTTATTGACGAGAGCCACTATTTCAAGAACTTGTTTCTTGCCACCAAAATGCGTAACGTGGGCGGTATCGCACAGACCGAAGCGCAGAAGTCCTCCGACCTCTTTATGAAATGTCAGTACCTTGACGAAATCACCGAGGGTCGAGGGGTTATCTTTGCAACGGGTACGCCTATCAGCAATTCAATGGTGGAACTCTACACCATACAGCGGTATTTGCAGTATGGCTTGCTTGATGAATTGGGACTCCAGCATTTTGATGATTGGGCGGCAAACTACGGTGAAACCACCACGACCATTGAGCTTTCCCCCGAAGGTAGCGGATACAGACCGAAAACAAGGTTTTCCAAGTTTATCAACCTGCCCGAACTGATGGCACACTTTAAGATGTGCGCCGATATTCAGACGGCGGACATGCTCAAACTTCCCGTACCCGAAGCGATATTTCACAATGAGGTTATCAAGCCTTCCGACCTGCAAAAAGAAGCCATAACGGGACTTGCGGAACGAGCCGAAGCAGTGCGTGGCGGTAACGTCGATCCGAGCGTAGATAATATGCTTAAAATCACCAACGACGGCAGAAAGTTAGCACTTGATATGCGGCTTTTCAATCCACTTGCCCCCGATGATGAAAACGGCAAGGTTGCCTCCTGCGCCCGTAACGTATTCCGTATATGGGACGAGGGCAAAGAGGAACGGACAACGCAGCTTGTGTTCTGCGACCTTTCCACCCCGAAGGGTGACGGCAGTTTTAATGTTTATGACGATCTGAAGCAGAAACTTGTGGAGCGTGGTATCCCGGAGGAAGAAATCGCCTTTATTCACGATGCCAATACCGATGCCCGTAAAAAGGAACTGTTCGCCAAGGTTCGCTCCGGTCAGGTGCGTATCCTTATGGGCAGTACGCCGAAGATGGGTGCAGGAACCAACGTGCAGGATAGACTTGTGGCTCTCCACGACCTTGATTGTCCGTGGCGACCGAGCGACCTTGCACAGCGCCTTGGCCGTATAGTACGGCAAGGCAACCGCAATAAAAAGGTCGATATTTTCCGTTACGTTACCGAGGGAACCTTTGACGCATATCTGTATCAGCTTGTAGAAAACAAGCAGAAATTCATTGCACAGATTATGACGAGCAAGGCTCCCGTCCGTATTGCATCCGACGTGGACGAAACGGCGCTGAACTATGCGGAGATCAAAGCCTTGGCAACGGGTAATCCGATGATTATTGAGAAATGCACCCTTGATATGGAGGTCAGCAAACTCAATATGTTAAAGGCAAGCTACCTCAATCAGAAATACGCCTTGGAGGAACTTGTACTGCGAAAATATCCCGCAGATATGAGCGAGGTTCGGGAGCGTATCGCAGGTTATGAGAAGGACTTGGAGATTGTCCGTGCTCACCCGAAAATCGAGGACGGTTTTACGGGTATGGTAATTATGGGCGTGACCCACACCGAAAAGGAAACCGCAGGTAAAGCCATCATTGATGCGTGTACCCGTATGACAGACCCCGATGCCATCCCTTTGGGAGAGTATCGGGGTTTTGCTATGACCCTTTCCTATGACGGGCAAGCAAACGAATACCGCATTACCTTAAAGGGTGCGCTTTCACACACGGTTGTTTTGGGTTCGGATATTTACGGTAATATCACCCGTATGGATAACCGCATTGACGGTATCGAGGAACAACTGAAGGTGCTGAATGAAAAACTTGCGGATACGCAAACACAGCTTGAAAATGCCCGTACCGAAATGGAGGCTCCCTTCGCCCGTGAAGCGGAGCTTGCAGAGAAAACAAGGCGGCTCCAAGAACTTAACGTCCTGCTCAACTTGGATGCCAAGGATAAAACTCTTATGGCGGATGAGCCGGACGAGGGTGACAAGGTTGCACCACGTAAAAATGAATATGCAAGGTAAAGGAGGTCTTTTATGGGATATGTAACACCGGAGCAAATCGCAAAAGCCAAGGAGATGGATCTGCTGACCTACTTGCAGACGTTTGAACAAACCGAGCTTGTAAAGGTCAGTCCCAACACCTACTGCACCCGTGAGCACGACAGCCTTAAAATATCCAACGGTAAATGGTGTTGGCACTCCCGTGGTATCGGCGGTAAAAATGCTCTCAAATATCTTATAGAGGTTAAAAACATTCCCTTTACCGAAGCGGTGGAGATTATTACGGGACAGGCGGCAGTAATGCCGTCTGTTTCCCGTTCTCCCGCTGTGAGTCCACCAAAACCCAAGGTGCTGTTACTGCCAAAGGTCAACCGAACTGCAACGGCAGGATTTAACTATCTGCGGAGCCGTGGCATTGATGCGGAACTGATACACCATTGTATCCGCACAGGGCGGTTCTATGAAAGTTATCCCCATCATAGTGCCGTGTTCGTAGGATTGGATAAGGAGAACAAGCCACGGTATGCCACCATCCGAGGTATCGGAAACGACTTTATAGGCGAAGCTAACGGCAGCGATAAGCGGTATTCTTTTTCCTTTCCCGCCGAGCACAGCGACACCTTATGTCTGTTTGAGTCAGCGGTTGACCTATTATCATTTGCAACCCTTTTGAAGCTCTACGGCAAGCCGTGGAACGCAGATCATCTTGTTTCCTTGGCGGGGGTATATAAACCCAAACAAGAGATACAGGACAGCTCCTTGCCCCTTGCTCTGAGTCAGTACCTTTCCGACCACCCGAATGTCCGTACCGTGTATTTATGCCTGGATAATGATACGGGCGGTCGCTTGGCGGCGGATGCCCTTAAAATACTTCTCCCCGAAAGGTACGGCGTGGAGGTCAATGAGCGTTTTCCGCCGAGGGGCAAGGATTATAACGATTACCTCTGCGACCTACTTGGGTTACAGAGAACTACAAGAAAAGCAAAGGAGAATACGACCAATGAAAGAGTATGAAGTAAGCATTGTTGAAACGCTGAAAAAGACCATAACGGTTGAAGCGGAGTCACCGGAGGATGCCAAATACCGAGTGCAAAAGGCTTGGAGCAAAGGCGAATATATCCTTGATGCCGACGATTTTTCGGGGTTGGAATTTGAACTGTCGCCCTACCAAGTGGATATGCCGTATCACGAAATGACAAAACTTTTCCGTGCGGCGGAACGAGCCAAGCAATCGGTAAGCGGCTATATCGTATTTACCGCCGACAGCTTTGAAAAGCCGTATGCGGAGGATGCACGAACCTATGGTGTGTCGAGCAATAACAAAGCCTTTCAGGAAGGTATGGGCGGCTATTCCATTTACGGATCCTCCCTTGACGGGACTGACCCATGTGTGCGGTTGGAGCGATATATGGCGGTCGAAAAAGGCGGCAAGGACGGTTGGAAGATCGAGCGTTGCTATATGATGAGCGACGTTGTGGAGCAGACCAAACCTCTGCTTCAATCCAAGCAGGACAAGGAACGCTGATTTATTTTCGGCAAGTAACAACGGGCGACCGAATGGGAGAACGAATATGCACTATACCAGCAAGCATCGCCTTTGGTCACCCAAACGCAGACTTGTTAGGGATAATCCCTAAAACCCTTATGAAAGCGAGTGATGTAATGAACAATCTTTTACCCTTTATAGCAGGCTACATCTGCGGCGTGCTGCAGGTGTATTTTTTATGTGCCTATTTCAAATAAACCGTAATGAAAGAAAGGATGACGAGCAATGAGAAAACGAAACTGCCGTGTGCAGGTAAGACTTGACCGTGACGAATATCAAGCGTTTATGAAGTCCGTAAAAAAGACGGGGTTATCCCAAGAGGTGTACCTTCGTCATCTTATCAAGGGCGAGGTGCCGAGAGAAGCACCGCCCCCGGAGTATTTTGATTTTATCCGTGAACTCCACAACGTAGGAAACAACCTTAACCAAGTGGCGCAGAAAGCCCACGTGCTGAATGTCATTGACGTAAAGCGTTATGACGAAAACTGCCGCCGTTTGGAAAAGTTCATCCGTGACGTAACGGCGGCGGTTATCCTCCCTGCAAAGAGGTGGTGATTCTATGGCAACCACCTCCATCTGGAGCGTGAAGGGTTGGCTTGGCAAGTTGGTTATATATGTAGAAAATCCGAACAAGACCACCAACCCCCAATACTACGAAAAGGCGGAGCTGACCGAGAAACAGGCACAGACCCTTTTGGATGTTATCGACTATGCCGCCGATCCGAGCAAGACCGACGCAGTAATGCACGATGAAAATATCGAAACTCATCAACAGTTTGTAACGGGTATCAACTGTTTACCCGCAACTGCTCGTGATGAAATGCAGGCGGTAAAAAAACGCTTTGGAAAAGAGGACGGTGTTATAGCATACCACGGGTATCAATCCTTTGCCCCCGGAGAAGCCGATCCGAAAACGGCACACGAAATCGGGATACGGCTTGCCAAAGAATTGTGGAGCGAAAAGTATCAAGTGGTGGTTGCAACCCACCTTGATAAAGAGAACCATCTGCACAACCATTTTGTAGTCAATACCGTGTCCTTTGTTGACGGCATCCGTTACCACCGCACGGGTAAGGATTACCACGATATGCAGGTGGCTTCGGATAACCTTTGTCGTGAGTACGGCTTGTCGGTGATCGAGAATATTCAGTACGGCAAATCCAAGCACTACGGCGAATGGAAAGCCGAGCAGGAGCAACGCCCAACGTGGCGAGGATTTTTCAAGGCGGATATTGACGAAGCTATCCGTATGTCATTGACCGAAAGGCAGTTTTTTCGTCACTTGGAGGAAAAAGGCTATGAAATAAAAATGGGCAAGGACATATCGGTACGCCCCCAAGGAAAAGAGCGTTTTGTAAGGCTTATGCGAAACTTCGGTGAGGAATATTCCATTGAGAATATCCGCAGACGGATACTGTCGCAGTATATCCCCGAAAAACCTCTTGCAGAGCCGGAGCGTAAAACCCGTCATTACCGTATGCAAGGCAGTATGAAAACCGTCCGTAAGATTACAGGATTTCGGGCGTTATATTTTCATTACTGCTATAAACTCGGCATCTTCCCAAAGGACAGACCGCAGAACCAAAAACGGCTCCATTTTCTCCTTCGGGAGGATCTGCTGAAGCTCAATAATATTTCACAGGAAGTAAGGTTGCTTGTGCGGCACAAAATTGATACCGCCGAGCAGCTTTCTTTATATAAAAACGGATTGGAGGTGCAAATTGAAAAACTATCCGCCGAGCGTAAGGCATTGTATAAAAAGCAACGCACCGTCAAGTGCCAAAGCGACCCTAAACTTGCCGAAGCCGTGAAGAAAGAAATTGACGGCTTGACCGAGCAATTAAAGAACCTGCGGAGAGAGGTGCATTTGTGTGATGACATTGCCCAGCGTTCCGGTGTGATAACCGAAAAACTCAAAGCCGTCCGAGAGGACGAGCAGACCCAAGGAAAGGAGAAACAGCAAAATGAACCCATCAGGCGACGCAGCTGAACAGGTAGTCCGATTAAGTCTTGAAGGTATTGAGGTCGCTGCCCAAATTACGGGTAGCGCCGCAAAAGAGGTTGCCGCACTTTTATATGCCGCCCTCAAAAACCGAGATAAGAACAAAATCAAGGGTAAGCAAAGTCTGACCTCTATGCTCAAAAGCGGTAAGGAGCTTTCTATATTCTCCGTAAAAAACGAGGATATAAAACGCTTTGTTGCCGATGCCAAACGTTACGGCGTTGTGTATTGCGCTCTGCGTAATACCAAGGATAACCCGTCGGGTGAATGTGAGATTATGGTACGAGCCGAGGATGCGGCGAAGATCAACCGTATTGTTGAAAACATCAAGATTGCTACCGTCACCAACGAAGAAGCAATCCGAAGCGAGGTTGAAGGCGGTATCCACGAAACTCCCACCGAGCATACCGCACCCGAAAGAGGTGTCCCGGAGCGTAGTCCCGATGACTTGCTTGTGGACGAAATGTTAGACCAGCCCAAGAAGAAACCGGAGGTAACACACCAAAACCCCCAAGCGGCGAGGACGACAAAATCCCGTCCGTCCGAGCCTTCCTCAGAACGCAGAGCGAGATCCGACGAGGGTGCAGTTAAAGCCGACCGTCCTTCCGTTAGACAGGAATTAAGGGACATTCAGCGTCAGCAGCAACGGCAGGAAACGGAAGCCCGCCGCAGAGAGGAACGCCCCGCAAGGAACAATTCTCAAAGGCGTACCCCTCAGCACAGGCAACCTGAACGAAAAAAGAAACCATCTAAATCGAAAGAGAGGTAATTTGTAATGGCAAACTTTGATGACATTTTCACCGCACCTGCAGAACAGAAAAAGGAGCAAAACGAGCAAAAGAAACCCCGTCGCAATAATCGGGGGCGTATGAACCCCGATGAATGGGCGGCGAAGAAAAAAGCAGAACGCCTTGCCGCTTATGAGTTGGCGGATAAGACCACGGGTGAGATCTTCGCAGACGGAAACCGTTTTACCGAATATCTTGACCTGCAATCCCGTCTTGACCGATATTCCGTTACCAACGTTCTGCTTGTGTTGGCGCACAACCCTAACGCCACACAGCTTCGTTCTAAAGCAAGTTGGGCAGAAGAAGGTGCATCTATTCTCCAAGACCAAAAGGCAATTCCCATCATTGAACCGGGTGATAAATTCTACCGTGACGATGATACAAGAGGCACCTACTACAACGTGAAATGGGTCTATGACATTTCACAGACCGATGCCAAGGCAGAACCCACACCTACGGTAAACCGTGATGAAAGGCAGTTGCTTTCGGCGCTGATCGCAAAGCGACCCGTTCCCATCGAGCTTACGGACAACATCGAAACAGGTGCGGTATACGATGCTGCTCAAAAGAAAATCTTTGTCCGCAAAGGTATGGATGCTCCCGATATTTTCCGTAGTCTGTCCCTTGCCCTTGCCCGTGCGGAAATGGCGATTGATACCCGTAATTTCAGTAAAGATAATGCGGATTTCAAAGCCTACTGTGCATCCTATATGCTCTGCCGTAAATACGGCATTGATGTCAGCGGATACGATTTCCGTGAGATGCCCGACGTAGGAGGTGCCGAGCCGCAGGCTATCCGTGGCGAGCTTTCCGAAATCCGTGACGTGATGCGTACGATGTCTGCCCGTATGTATAAGGCAATGGAACAGAATAAAGTGCAAAGCCGCACCGGACAGGGGCGTGATGAACGATGATGGAGCGTGAGGAAAGACGGGTCTTATCCCTTGACCAATATCAGCACGGCGTTATCGTCAATGCCCTTAACGATAAGCGAAATGACCTTATCAAAGAGAAGCGCCCCACCGATATTGTGGATGAGGTCTTGTTGAAAGCACTTGACGCACCGAGAAAAAAGGTGCGTTGCAAGGATGAACGGTAAGACAAGTCCGTGGCTTTATCTGCTCGGTATTATCCCTGCCGTATGGTTGGGTCTGCTGATCGCTCCAGCGGTCAGCGGTGGATTGATGGAGATTGTCACACAATTTCCGATAATGATGGAAAACCCATTGAAAATAACGTGGTGCGAGGACAGCTTGAAAACTGTCCTCGTTTTCATTTTCGCTTATGCAATGGGTATCGGCATTTATATCTCCACCAAACGAACCTACCGCCGTGGCGAGGAACACGGCTCGGCTAAATGGGGCATTGTCGAGCGTATCAACAAAAAGTACCGTGCGAAAGAGCCGAAACCCAACAAGATCTTAACGCAAAACATCCGTATTGGTCTGAATGGCAAGAAACACCGCCGTAACCTTAACACAGTAGTCGTGGGCGGTAGCGGTGCGGGTAAAACCCGTTTCTATGCCAAGCCTTGCATTTATGAAAGCATCACCGCAGGCAAAGATGGCGAGTTTTGCTCCTTTGTCTGCCTTGACCCCAAGGGTGAATTACTCCGTGATTCCGGTAACCTCCTTAAAGAGTGCGGTTATGAGATAAAGATACTTGACCTTATCAATATGCACAAAAGTCATTGCTATAACCCGTTTGTATATCTGCGGGACGATGACGACGTGCAGCAGCTTGTAACCAACCTGTTTAAGAGCACCACGCCGAAAGGCACACACAGTAACGACCCCTTTTGGGATCAGATGGCGGAGGTTCTGCTGAAAGCATTGGTGTTTTATCTGTTTCACGAAGCACCGCCGGAGGAGCAGAACTTCCCGATGATAATGGAAATGCTGAGAGCCGGTGACGTGCGAGAGGATGACCCGTCCTACGAGTCGCCCCTGGACATTCTGTATCAGCGTTTGGAAATGGATAACCCCGACCACATTGCGGTGAAGTATTACAAGGACTACCGCAACGGTGCAGCAAAAACCATTAAATCCATTCAAATCACCTTGGCGGCAAGACTTGAAAAGTTTAACTTAACGTCGCTTATAGGTCTTACCTCCACCGACGAATTGGACTTGGCATCTCTCGGAGAGAAAAAGGTAGCATTATTTGCTCTTATCTCCGACCGTGACAAATCCTACAACTTCCTTGTATCCATTCTTTACACCCAGCTTTTTCAAATGCTGTTTGATACGGCGGAAAACAAGTACGGCGGTTCGCTCCCCGTACCCGTGCACTTTTTGATGGATGAGTTTGCCAACGTGTCGCTCCCCGAAGACTTTGAAAACATCCTTTCAACGATGCGTTCCCGTAACGTGTTTGTATCTATCATTTTGCAGAATATCGCACAGCTCAAAGCCCTGTTTGAAAAACAATGGGAGTCCATCTTGGGCAACTGTGACGAGTTTTTGTACCTTGGCGGTAACGAGCAGAGCACCCACAAGTACGTGTCGGAATTGCTCGGCAAGTCCACCATTGATACCAACACCTACGGCAAGTCCACGGGTCATAGCGGTAATTACAGCACCAACTATCAGAACACGGGACGAGAACTGCTGACCCCCGATGAAGTGCGTATGCTCGACAACTCCAAAGCCTTGTTGTTTATCCGAGGGGAACGCCCCGTGATGGATGATAAATTTGATGTTTTGAAGCATCCCGGTGTATCGCTCACTCCCGATGGCGGCGGTAAGGTGTACGTTCACGGCACGACCGAACACGCCGTTGCCGGTATTACAAGCATTGTGGTGAAAAAGAAGGACAATATCGTGTCGCAGAAATATGAAGCGACAGAACCCGTAACCCATTATGAGCTTCTTTCCAACGAGGAATTAGAAGCAATCTTTTTGACAAATCAGGAGGAGTAGTCTTATGAAAAAGTCTATCAAGAAAACCAACGAAGCCCGTCCTCTGTCTATGGGCAAAAAGACCCGCAGAGCATTTTCTGCCTACGTCTGCCTTGTGCTGATGGTGTTTATGGTCAGTACCATGTCCGTGACCGCATTTGCGGCCACCAATGACCCGCTGACCGTAATCGACAATCTCTCAACCTTTATTTTCGGACTTATCCGAGCCGTAGGTATTATCCTGCTCGGTTGGGGTATTGTGCAGATCGGTATTTCCCTCAAGAGCCACGACCCTTCGCAGAGAGCAAACGGCTTTTTGACCTTGGCGGGCGGTGTTATCATCACCTTCGCAAAGGAAATCCTTGACCTTATCATTGCTTGATGCGGATATTGGACGGGGCGGCATTTGCCGTCCCGTCCTCTCTGAAGAAAGGAGGAAAACGTAAATGAGTGATAATTGGGTCGTACAAAACCTCGAAAATGCACTCGAAACTTGGAACGAAAAATTAGCGGAAATATGGACGCTTATCACACAATCGCCCGAACAGTTTAAGGGCGGAACAATATGGAATGTAGTCAAAGATATACACGGTGCAGTACAAGCAATCGGTCTTGGACTGCTTGTACTATTCTTTGTTGTTGGCGTAATGAAAACCTGCGGCAGCTTTGCCGAGGTGAAAAAGCCGGAAGTTGCCCTAAAACTCTTTATCCGCTTTGCCATTGCAAAAGGCGTTGTCACCTACGGTCTGGAGCTGATGATAGCACTCTTTAATATCGTACAGGGTCTTATCTCTCAAATTATGACCGCCGCAGGTATGGGAACGGCTACACGGACGGTATTGCCGTCCACCATCGTAACGGCAATCGAAGATTGCGGATTTTTTGAGAGTATTCCGCTATGGGCGGTTACGCTTATCGGCGGTCTGTTCATTACGATTTTGTCTTTTATTATGATTCTGACCGTGTACGGTCGTTTCTTTAAGCTGTATATCTACACGGCGATTGCTCCCGTTCCTCTGTCCACCTTTGCAGGTGAGCCAAGCCAACAGGTCGGCAAATCCTTCATCAAGTCTTATGCTGCCGTTTGCTTGGAGGGTGCGGTTATCGTTCTTGCGTGTATCATCTTTTCGCTGTTTGCCGCATCACCGCCAACGGTTGACCCCAATGCTGCGGCGGTATCTATGGTGTGGAGTTATATCGGAGAGCTGATATTCAACCTGCTTGTGCTTGTAGGCACGGTGAAGATGTCCGATAGAGTTGTCCGTGAAATGATGGGTCTATAAGAGGTGCAGTATGACAAACACAGAATTATTTGCAAAGCCGATAGAAGAAATCAAGCACGACCCGTTTTTCAGAGTTGATAACTTCAAGGATGAAAAATGGTACGGCGACCTTAAAATGTTTCTTTCCATCGGGATATGTGCAACGACCAAAAGAAAGTCCGATGAAATGCAAAAAGCATTAAAGGTGTTGGGTTATTCCTCGCATACGCAGGAAAAAGACGGAAAGCTGTTCCTGCTCCCCGGTGCAGAGCGTCCCCGAACACCTCAAAGAGATCTTGAAAGATAGGAGGAATTATTTTGGAAGTTAAGATCAATAAAGAAATCCGTGAGTACACGGAGAATATGTTTTTTGGATTGTCGCTTAGACAATTCATTTTTTCAGTTGTTGCCTGCGGTGTAGCCGTGGGCATTTATTTTGGACTGCGTAACGTCCTCGGCACAGAAACGGTGTCTTGGGTGTGCATCCTCGGTGCGGCTCCCTTTGCTATTATGGGCTTTGTGAAATACCACGGTATGACGGCGGAGCAGTTTGCGTGGGCGTGGATAAAGTCAGAGCTTTTACTGCCCAAGCGGTTAGTATTCCGTCCTACAAATCTCTACTACGAGTCCCTGCAGGAGCAGTACGCAGTTAAGGAAAAGGAGGTATTGAAAGGCAATGATTAAAGCCTTGCAAAACATTATGAAGCAAGACAAGGAGAAATTCAAAGTGCCGAAGGGTGTCCAGGATGCCATTCCGGTACGCACCATTTGGAAAAAAGGCATTTTCCTTGTCGGTAATAACAAGTACAGCAAAACCTTTCAGTTTACCGATATAAACTACGGCACGGCAAGCGACGAGGACAAGAAAACAATGTTTCTTGCTTATAGCGAACTGCTTAATTCCTTTGACAGTAACGCTACCACCAAGATTACCATTGTGACCCGCAAGCTCAACCGCCGTGACTTTGAAAGGAACATCTTAATTCCCGAAAAGAAAGACGGTCTTGACCGTCTGCGCCGTGAGTATAACGATATGCTAATGGATATTGCATCGGGATCTTCCTGTATGATACGAGATATGTATATCACCGTGTCAGCAGTACGAAAGAGCTATGAGGATGCAAAGAATTACTTTGCCCGTGTCGGCTCGGAAATGTCTATGCACCTGTCCCGCCTTGGTTCCCGTTGCAAAGAACTTGATGCAGATGACCGCTTGCGTATTCTCCACGGCTTTTACCGCCACGGCGAAGAAGCGGACTATTGCTTTGACCTTCAGCAAAGTATGAAAAAGGGTCATAGCTTTAAGGACTATATCTGTCCCGACAGCATGGAATTTGAAAGCGACCATTTCAAAGTCGGTGAACGCTATGGGCGTGTAATGTATCTCAAAGATTATGCGTCCTTTATCAAGGATGATTTTATCTCCGAACTGTGCAGTATCGACCGTCCTATCATTATGTCGGTGGACGTGATACCCGTTCCCACCGATGAAGCGGTGCGTGAGGGTGAAAGCCGCCTTTTAGGTGTAGAGCGTAACGTGGTGGACTTTCTGCGAAAGCAGCAGAACAATAACAATTTCTCCGGCACAATTCCGTATGATCTTGAAAAGCAACGTGCGGAAATCAAGGAGTTTTTGGATGACCTTACGAGCCGTGACCAGCGTATGATGTTTGCCAATCTGACCTACGTTCACACGGCAGATACCAAGGAGCAGCTTGACAGCGATACCGAAAACGTGCAGACCTTCGCCCGTCAGCGTATGTGCCAAATGGCAACGCTGAAATTCCAACAGCTTGACGGACTCAACACAGCTTTGCCTATCGGTGTACGCAAGATCGACGCTATGCGAACCCTAACCACCGAGAGTTTGGCGGTGCTGATGCCGTTCCGTGTGCAGGAAATTATGGACGCAGGCGGTATTATCTACGGTGTTAATGCTATCTCCGGCAATCTTATTCTTTGCAATAAATCCAATCTTCTCAATCAGTCGGCATTTATCCTCGGCGTTCCCGGTAGTGGTAAATCTTTCTCGGTAAAAGAATTGATTGTCTTTATTGCACTTGCTACGGGTGATGATATTTTGGTCTGTGACCCCGAAGGAGAATATCAGAACTTGATGCGTGTGCTCGGAGCCGAGATTATTAAGATCTCCGCAGGAAGTCCCCATCATATCAATGCTATGGATATGGTGGAGGGTTACGGCGACGGCAGTAATCCCGTTATCGACAAGTCGGAATTTGTGCTGTCGCTCTTTGAACAGCTTGACCCAAGGGGCATTGATCCTCACGAAAAGTCCATTATCGACCGTTGTGTGGATGCGGTGTACCGTGAATATAAAAAAGGCGGTGCGGTGCCTACGCTCCGTGTTCTTCGTAAAAAACTCTTGGCACAGCCGGAGGAAGAAGCACAGCGCCTTGCCCTTTCCTTGGAACTGTTCACATCGGGCAGCTTGAACGCCTTTGCCCACGAAACCAATGTTGACACCCAAAATCGTATGGTCGTTTACGACATCCACGATTTAGGTCGTCAGCTTAAAACAATGGGTCTGCTCGTTATCACAGATGCAATGCTCAACCGTGTTACCGAGAACTGGCGCAAAGGAAAACGCACCCACGTTATCGTGGATGAGTTTCATGTGGTGTTTGAAAACGAACATTCCGCAGAGTTTTTCTCGTCTGCTTGGCGTCGTTTCCGTAAGCGTAACGCATACCCGACCGCCATCACGCAGAACGTGGAATATTTGCTTGATTCCGTTGAAGCGAGCACAATGCTCTCCAACAGCGAATTTATCGTAATGCTCAACCAAGCAGCAAGCGACCGTGAGAAATTGGCTGACAAGCTCAATATTTCCGAGGAACAGTTGGGTTATATCACCAACGCAGAAGCAGGTTGCGGTCTTATCCGCTATGGTAGTGCGCTTGTGCCGTTCAAAAACAGATTTCCGAAGAACACCGAGTTATACAGGCTGATGACCACCAAGCCCGGTGAGAATTTATAAGGAGGCAATGTAAATGGATGTTAATACGATGAAACTCTCCGACATTCCCGAAATCAAAGAATTGTTAAAGGTGTTGGAGGAAAACGGCCTGCTCAAAGAGCAGAACGACGTTAAAACCCTTGTTTCCTATATCGAAGATATGGAAACAAAACTGTTCGATATGAGTACCGAACTGAAAGAAATGCACGGCGAAGTCGGCAAAATCCGTGACAGTACCCTCCGTGCAAGATGTACGCAGCTTATCACGGCGGCAAGTGAGAAGATCCAACAGGCAAGCCAAATGGTGGTGTCCTGCAAGAACAATCTTATTAAGTCTGCGAAAGATGCCATCCGAGCCTTCAAGGAAAAAGGCAAGGACGCACTTGTTACCGCCGTAAACGCTATGAAAATCCCGTCTGCCCTTGATATGCTCAAAAACGGTTTTCACCGTGCGGCAGAGTCCTTGGGCAAGAGTGTTTCCAACCTTGAAACCGTCCGTAATGAATTGCACGACGTAGGAACACACCTTAAAAATGCGGGTCGTGCGCTCATCGGCAAGCCGATCAAGGAAAACGAGGAACTGAAAGCAGATAAGGGCATTTTGGCAAAGCTCCAAATCTTTTTGCAAAAGACGGCGGAGAAATTCACCGGTATGGAGCATAGTGCCGAGGAAAAGTCCAAGTCCTTGCGTGACAGCTATGAGGAACGAAAATCGGTCAAGTCCGATCTGAAACGGCTCAAAGCAGAAAGCAAAGCCAAGGATGTTCCCAAGATTACTGAGCAGGCAAGATAAGGAGGTAACCGCCCATGGCAGACATTAAAACAAGGGATGTTGTAAAAGGAACGGTCAAGACCCTTGACCGTTCCGCCGTTGCGACCGAGCGTATGAAGTCTGCCACCGTCAGAACCAAGGATGCCGCCGAGCAGAGCGTAAACGGCAATGAGGTCAGCGCACAGGAATACGGAGCCAACCGTGTAGAATCGGCGGTAGAAATTGCTACCGCCGAGGGCGTTCACCAATTTAACAAACGAGGTAAAAACGGTATTCGTGATGCCAAGCGCAATGTAGAAAAGGTCAAAGAGAATTATAACAAGCTCAAAGACCTGAAAAAGACCAACAAGCCGAAAAAAGCGGTAAGCAAAACTGCAAAGGCGGCAAAGAACACCACTCAGCAGACGGCAAAGACGGTCAAGGCTACGGGCAAAGGCACGGTCAAAACCGCACAAGCCGCAGGTAAAGGTACGGTCAAGACGGCTCAGAATACCGTCAAGACCGCAAAAGCCACAGGCAAAGTTGCTGTTAAAACGGCGCAGACAACCGCAAAGGCGGCAAAGGTTACTGCCCAAGCCACGGCAAAAGCCGCAAAAGCGGCTGCTGCTGCGGCGAAAGCGGCAGTTAAAGCAACCATCGTTGCTATCAAGGTTGCGGTCAAAGCCATTGTTGCCGCTGTTAAGTTGGCAATAGCGGCAGTTAAGGCAATAGCCGCCGCTATTGCTGCAGGTGGTTGGGTTGCGGTGGTCGTTATCATTGTTATATGCTTGATTGCCCTTATCGTCGGTTCTTGCTTCGGCATTTTCTTTTCAAGTGAGGACACAGGTAGCGGTCAGTCTATGCAAACGGTAGTACAGGAAATCAACACCGAGTACCAAACGCAAATCGAAACCACCAAGAATAATATCACCTACGATGTTTTGGAAATGTCCGGCTCCCGTGCGGTATGGGCAGAGGTGTTGTCGGTATATGCGGTAAAAACCACCACCGACCCCGACAATGCCCAAGAGGTTGCTACGATGGATGACTCTAAAAAAGCAATTCTAAAGGATATATTTTGGCAGATGAACGCCATATCCTCCCGCACCGAAACCAAGACCGAAACGGTGATAACCGAAACCGATGACGGACACGGGAACATTGTGCAGACCGAAACGACGGTGACACGCACCTATCTTTATATTACCGTGACCCATAAGACCGCCGATGAAATGGCAAGGCAGTTTGGGTTTAACGCCGACCAAAAGAAGCAGCTTAACGAATTGCTATCCGAGACAAATAATGAGGCTTGGGAAGTATTCTTAGATTAGTAACTAATAATTTTGATTTTAATATTGAATTATTTGAATATTAAAATTGGTCAAAAATGGCATTAAGCCCATGAAAAATAACTATGGGCTTAATGCCACAGATGATAAAATATTAATCGCTAGTTAAAGGGAATAATTATAATAAAATTTAATGTTATTGATTATTGAGCTGTGGAGAATTTTAATTTGAAATGGGAGGATGAAACTATTGATCAAATATGGATATATACGTGTATCCTCAACGGATCAAAACGAGGATAGACAACTATTAGAAATGAAAAAAGTAAAGGTGGATAAAATTTTTATTGATAAGCAATCAGGAAAAGATTTCAACAGACCAAATTATAATGAGCTTCTTAAAGAATTAAAAAAGGGTGATATATTGTATATTTTATCGATAGATAGGCTGGGTAGAAACTATAAAGAAATTCAAGAACAATGGCAAATATTAACCAAGAAGAAGGAGATTGATGTTGTGGTAATTGATATGCCTTTATTAGATACAAGAACAGCAAAAGATTTATTAGGTACTTTTATTGCTGATTTAGTATTACAGGTACTTTCGTTTGTTGCACAAAATGAAAGAGAAAACATAAGGAAAAGGCAGGAGCAGGGAATTAAAGTTGCTATGATGAAAGGGGTGAAATTCGGCAGACCGGTAAAATGCGCACCTGAAGATTTTGATTTATTGGTTAAACAGTGGCAAAAAGGAATGATAAGTGCTGAACAGGTTGCGAAGAGTTGTAATATGAGCATAGCAACTTTTTACAGGAGATTGCGAGAAAGCAGAGTAAAAAAATAATCACTATCAAAAGGTATACTTTTTGATAAATGTATGGGGGTTACTATATGCTATACTGCAAACTTGGCGTATATTATGATTTAATATATGTATTAACAGAGTATTTTAATAATGGTATAAAAAATAAATGGTTAGATTTAAAATGTGTACCGAACAGTATACGACCATTTTTCTATAAAGGAGATAAAGGCTATTCCTTTATGCAAAACATTTTGAATGAAAGTTATGAGGAATTATTACTGAATGATAGCATAGTAGTTATTCAAAACAAACTTATAGATTGCGAAATTACTGTTAATAAAATCATAGATTTTTATTTTGGCGAAGGTACCATTAACTTTTTATTTAATGATTATAAATTTGTATGTGATATTAACAAGGAAATTGCTAAATCAGAGTATCCAGACAACTTAAAAAGTTTGTTATATTCATTGTTTATTGAACCGGTAAAGACTGTGCATGATTTAATGCGCACCTTACTGGAATTACATTCGCAGCTTGCGCAAATGTATAAAAACCGAATATTAAGCATTTCTAAAAAGCAGCAAGATATTAATGATGATGAATTATTGACAAAACTAAATATACCCAAGGTCACATCAGAAAATACTGTTTGCGCAGTGTGTTTATTGGATAGTGAGTGTGTGAAAGTTGTTAATATGAAAAACAATAGATTTCTGTTGTTGCTTGGAGAGGATTATCATAAAACCTTTGAGATAGATAATGAACTAGATTTAAAAGAGTTTGGATATGTTTTAACGGAAATAAATAGACTTAAACTGCTTAATATGATGCATTTAAATGGTGAGATAACAATTAAGGATATTGAGCAAGAATTGCGTTTTAGCGGAACTAATGCATACTATCATTTATCTTTAATGACCAAATCCGGTATGGTTACAACAAGATATGAGGGTAGAACGGTATTTTACAGTCTTAACAAATCATACTTCAGAATGCTTTGCTTGAAATTGTGGAAATATTATGAATAAGGAGAATCAAAAGCGGTGGTGCCTCACTATAAATGCCACCACTTTTGATTTTGCAGTTTTTACATAAACATTTGATTTACTCTAATTTTGTTTAATGATTCTTCGGAGAGAATATTATCTAAGTAATTGCTCATATTTATATCAAATAATCTTGTATAAAAGTCGATATTCCAAATTTGTCTTTCCTCTTCGTTAAGTCCGAATTTATCAATTAAAGCATCTGCGTTTTCAGAATGTAATAACGCCATATATTCTTTCAGTTCAGAGTTTTCAAATATAAGATTTGTGTAATACAAGCAATAGTAAACATATTCGCTCACATTTAGTTTACGACAATAAGTATACAGTGTTTCTAAATTCAAATTGCAATTCTTAACGAAAAAATATATATCGCAAAAATGACTTAATTTTAATCCTCTTTCATACAGCAAATAAATAGAATTCATATCTTTGTAGTGGTGTAAACATAGCGAAATTAATTCCATTTCCGGACAAAGTTTTTTAAAAGTAATATCGTTTATGGTTGTATCCTGAGTTTTTTCAAGAACAAAATCCATATCCGTATTTTGTTTGCTTTCACCCCATAATATGTCTAAATTAATATCTACATTTACGTAAGGATATAGTTTATTATTTGTTTCTTTAACAAAAGGTGCTATTTGATGAGACATAGATGTTTGAAATAGCAATTCTCTCCGTGAGAATGGTTCAATTCCGTTTTCAGTAACTCGACCTTGAATAAACCCCAAATCAAGCAATAATTTTTTAATCTGATCAATATTTTTTCGATTAACAAGCAGGTCTATATCTCCGGAATGGCGAATAAAAGGGTCTTTGTATGCTGCTGCAGATAACACTGCACCTTTAATTACTGCATAAGGGATATGACATTCTTCTAATTTATTGAACAGTTCAGCGCATAGTTTATACCTTTCTGCAATACACACTTTATTCAGAATGTTTTCAATTTTTAATTTATTAGTGTATTTATCATTTGAGCTTAATTTTGAAATTAAATACGAACAGTTGTGGCTGTACAACATGTCATAGATATCAGTGCCCGGTTGTTCACCATTGGCTAACATCTGAATGGCTTTTATATATTCATTCATATAGTTCAACTCCGTTTTCCGAATAAAATGTTTCGAAGCGTTTGTTTTTTACTGTCTTTTTATAAATACCATTCAAAGAATTCGGGAAATCACTTTTTATTTTATTAATAAGCAGTTCTTCAAATCCTCTGCCAAAAACTCGGCAGGATAGGAAAAAACTTATAATAACAGGTTTGTCTGATTTGTGTATTATGGCTGCCCCTACTATACCCATATCTCCATATTTGTCAGAAGCAGACAAAGCATACACAGAATAATTCTCATCACTGATAAAAAGTGTGATTTCATTTTCGCTGTATCTGGCATTCGAAAGATTAAATTGATTTGTTCGCTGTGATAATTCAGATATTCGTGAGACTTGCGACGGGAGCGCCAATCCGCAAGTGACTTCTGTTTTCAGAGAAGCATTAAATTCCTCGGCGGTAGAATAAAGTTGCTTTTCTTTTTCACGTTCTTTCTGTTCTCTATACTGTTGTGTACGGTTAATATCTATAGTATTAGATTCGAAATACGATTTGATTCTTTCTATACAACCACCGTCCGAATAATCTGCGCGTATAGTTGTGATTTCGGGTATTATAGAGGATACTAGGTCGAGTTCATACACGCTGTCATCCACAAAAACGAAACTATCAGCAGATAGGTTTAATTTAAGAGCAATTTCCTTTATGTTTGTAGCTTTGTCTGTCAAATTTATTTTTGATACTAAGATATGATTCTTTTTCAGCGGCATTTCAAGAGAGTCAAAAGCCGTTTCTATGTTTTCCGGTTCATTTTTACTGCAAAGACATATAAGTACTCCGTGATTGTATAAATCGATTACCGTTTCTTGGAATTTATCTATTAAATCATCTGTATAAATTTCT
The DNA here is from genome assembly GCA_944384855.1 of uncultured Clostridia bacterium. Lineage (GTDB taxonomy): Bacteria > Bacillota > Clostridia > Oscillospirales > Acutalibacteraceae > UBA737. Next base: position 72,173 of record CALWUY010000056.1, read on the forward strand.
TCTTCTCCGGAAATCCCATGCCATAATACATTATCGCAATCACAAATAAGAACCTTTTTGAAAACGTTTTCGGATAAAAAATACTTTTCCAATGTTTGATACAAAATTTCTATGGTTTCAAAATTTGAGAGAATAAGATCACTGTCTAAAATCTCAATTTCAAATTCTTCTTCAAGAGCCACAATGAATTGTATAAACTGTATGGAACTAAGACCCAAATCGGAAAGCTTGGTATCAATAGGCATTTCCAAAAGGTTTTGTTTTTCTATGTCCAAGATGTCTCCCAATAATTCTAAAATTTTTGCTTTATTCATTTTTAAACATTTCCCTATAAATTATATTTTTCTGATTGCTTTTTAAACATCTCCGCATATTTGCCATTCAAACACATTAATTCGTCATGAGAGCCTTGTTCTATGATTTGTCCCTCTTCAAGCATATATATCATATCTGCCATACGGGTTGTTGAAAGGCGGTGGGAAATGATAATAACAGTTTTATCAAATGCAGTCATAAGGGTTTTATTCAGCTCATATTCGCTGATTGGATCGAGAGCACTTGAGGGTTCGTCAAGAATCACAATTTCACATGGCTTGGCAAAGATTCTTGCAATTGCGATTTTTTGTGCTTCTCCGCCTGAAAGATTAGTTCCGTTTTCATCAAATTCTTTTGTAAGTGTTGTGTGAATTCCGTTAGGCAGAGAGGAAAGCTTATCATCGAATTTGCTATATGCAAGAGCCGATAATACCCGATTTTTATCAGTATCTTTATATTCGTCAGACAAAACGTTTTCGGCAATATCAGCAGCATAAATTTGAAAATCCTGAAAAACTGTACCGAATTTATTTCTATAAGATTCCAAAGTAAAGTTTTGGATTTTTTGACCGTTTATAAGAATATCACCTGCCGAAGCATCGTAAAGACGTAATAATAATTTTACAAGAGTGGATTTTCCAGCACCGTTATAACCTACAAGAGCGATCTTTTCCCCGGATTTAATAGTCATAGAAAGATTATTGATGATTTTTTTATCCGTTTCGGGATAAGAAAAGGAAACATTTTTTAGTTCAAGAGTATTGATTGAAAAATTGCAGTCAGTGCAATTTTCAGCATTACAAACAGTAGGCTTATAATTCAGAAATACACGGAACTTTTCTGCATAAAGATTATGCTCTTTGAATTTTGCAAAGAAGTCCATAAGATTGTTTATCTGCCAGAACAGTTTCCACATCGCCCCTATTGTAGCTGCAAAATCTCCTAAGGAAATAGATTTTTCGATCATCATTTTATATACTAACAGTACTAAAATAACCACATCAAATAACATAGAAGTAGAAAAGCTTCTCACAAAACTGATTAAGAACATCCTCAATCCATAGCGTTTTGTTGTCGAAATAATGTTCTTTACCGAGAGGTCAAAATCTCTGACAAGGATATCTTCCGCATGACCCATCCTAATCTCTTTGGCATAATCTACAAGGTAGTGAACTCTCCCTATATATTCCGCTTTTCTCTGAAATGGTTTGATTTCATTATCTCGATTAAACTGTATTTTAGTTCTTAAAATATTTAAAACTACAGTTATACCTACGGAAACACAAACAGCCGCTACAATCCATAAATCAACGGTAAATAAAATGCTTACTATAACGATTGATGAAATCAAACGGTTTATTATTTTGCCAATATGCTCGCATATTGCAATGGTTCTTTCGTCCGCCTCGTTTATCGCCCATACAAAATCATTGTAAAATTTTGGATTATCATAACACGCAAGATCGAGAGCGACAGCTTTTTTATAAAGTTTTTCTTGCATTCTCTTATGTAATTCTTGACGTGCTTTAGGCTCGATAAATTTCCAGTACCATTGATAAAATATTGAAGCAAAAATTAAGAATATCGCAACCAAGGATACAAATATCAATATTTCCGAAAAAGGTGAGTTATGTTCTATTTTATCAAACAGAGTTTTGACAAAAACAACACTTGTAAATGAGTGTATGCATCCCCAAACAACTCCTTCTAAAATTGTCCAAAAGCAAAAGGAAGGCACATATTTTACGGCGAACTTAAGCATAAATAACGTATTGTTTGGTTTCTTCATACAATAGCCTCCGTTTCATGATATTTTTCTGCCTGTTTGTTCCACATATCGGTATATTTGCCACCTTTTTTTAAGAGTTCTGAATGAGACCCGCTTTCTATAATTTCTCCGTTTTCCATTAAATAAACCTTGTCTGCAAGAACCGCAGAAGAAAGACGGTGTGAAATGAAGATAACGGCTTTGTTTTTGCATGCTTCCATCATTGATTCATACACAACATACTCAGATAAGGGGTCTAACGCACTAGATGGTTCATCAAGAATGGCGATAGGAGAATTTTTTGTAAAAACTCTAGCAATGGCGATTTTTTGATATTCTCCGCCGGAAAGCACTGCACCGTTTTCATCAAATTCTTTGGTTAGTACGGTATTGTATTGCTTGTGTAAGGACATAATCTTATCGTAAACTCCTGCATTTTTTATACCGTTTATAGCCTGAGCCCGTTCCTCTGCTGTTAGATTGTCTTTAAGTAATATATTTTCGATAACTGGCATAGAAAAGACCTTGTAGTCCTGAAAAACAACAGAAAATAAATCCCTATATGCTTTTAGTTTATATTCTTTGATAGGTATATCATTTAAAAGTATCTCACCGTCTGTAGCATTATAGAGATGCATTATAAGTTTTACGAGTGTGGATTTGCCGGCTCCGTTATGACCTACTAGGGCTATTTTTTCACCAGGATTAATATTGAGGCTTACATTTTTAATTGAATAGTTTTGCTGCCCATCATATTTAAAGCTTACATTTTTGAGGGTGAGTTTGCAGTCCTTCGGTGTATCCAAACCATTCACGTTTCCACTGATAGAGGGTTTGTAGTCAAGAAAATATCGCAGATTATCAATATATAGTGAGTGGTTTTGGAATTGTATAAATATGTCGACAATACTACGCAGCGACCATGCAACCGAGTTAATGCTGTTGATTACAACTACACAGTCGCCGTAAAGCATAGTTTTGGATATAAGGGTTTTATAGGATGCATATAGAATAGCACCGAGATATACAATAATATCGTTGCTTGCAATGAACAGATAATCAAGTAATGCCACTTTTATTCCGTGTTTTTTTATGACGGCTTTTAATTCATTTATTGATTCATAAAACTTTTTAAACATTACTTTATTTATATTTGCTAATCGTACTTCTTTAGCATAATCGGCAAGATAGAAAATGCGCCTGACATAATCTCTTTTTCGTGATTTTTCTTGCATTTCCATATTGTAATCGTATCTGATTTTATTGAGTTTTTTTCCGAATACCAGACTTACGGTAAATGGTATTAATGCAAATACCATTAAAATCGGGTCAATCGTAAATACCACAAAAGACATAGCGGAAATCGTAAACAAGGAATAAACTATATTGCCCAACGAATCCAGTACATTAAAGGCTCTGCCACTTGCTTCGCTGATGGCTTTTACATATTTATCATAAAATTGTGGATTTTCAAAACATGAAATTTCAACCGATGAGGCCTTTGAAAAGAGCTTTTTTTGAATATGTTTATATATTTTTTGATTTGAGATGGGTGCAAAAGTCTCATTATAATAATTTTCAAAAATACATACAAAAAGATGATATACGGCAATGGCAAGTATAAAAAGTACTATGTTTTTAAATTGTAATCCTTTTTGGATACCGTTAATAACATAGCGAAGCATATATACATCAAACAATACATTTGATGTTGATTTTAATACAATCACAACAAGATTTAAAGCAATCCTTCCGGGACTTGCAGTATGTATTTGCTTTAAAATATATAAATTATTTTTTAACGCTGAATAGTTTGATTTATCCTTTTTCAAGTAAAGACACTGCTCCTTTTAGATTTATGTTTATAAATTGCTGTTTGCGGTATTCACAGTTACCGTCATTTTCTAAAGGATCATCATGCAAATTTGCAGCTTCAGCCATACATCCCCTGCCGCAAATACCATTTAACATACATTTTTTACATCCATAGTCTTGTTCACAACGCTGTCTTGCTAAATTGGAAATACTATTTATATTGTGTAAAAACAACTTTTCATCGAAGGAGAGAACATTTCCGACTGTGTATTTTTCGCTGTAAAGGGATTGACACGGCTGAACGGAACCGTCTACTTTCACACAGAAAGAAAGATCGTTAAGTCCTTCCGCCAACGGGCATTTGGTGGTACACACAGGAAGAAATATATCTGCATTTTTTTCTTTATTGATGTGTTCTGCAAGTTTTAATATTTTTAGTTTTTGCATGGATGTGAGTTCTTTAGAACTCCATCCGTCAGAACCGTTACCCGACTTATATATAAATGCGAGTTCAGGTGTGAATCCCAGTGAAAGTGCTAAATCGCAAAAATCTTCAACATCCGTATAATTACTTTGCGAGATTACCATTTTTAATAGGGGCATCAGTTTTGGTTTGTGTATTTGCTTTGCAAAATTTACCGTTTTCTCAAAATTACCATGGCCTCTGGTTTTAGCGTTCTGTTTTTCGCAAGATCCATCAAGACTTATCTGGAGTTTTAAGTTATCCCTTGTATTCAGAAATTCCAATAGCTTTTTATTTTGATTTGTACCATTAGTTACAATACCAAAGGTGATTTGCGGATATTTATCTATCAAATCAAGGATTTTTTCAAATTCGGAATGAAGTGTAGGTTCGCCGCCTGAAAGCAAAAACCTTTTCAATCCGTAAGAGAAAAATAATTTGATTATATTTTCAATTTGTTCAAAAGAAAGTTCGATTCTTTTGCGGTTTAATCCAGACCGGTTATAGCAGGTAGCACAGTTCAAATTACACTGGTTTGTAATTTCAACATAGACGGTTTTTATATTCATATTATTTCGACAATTCCTTTTGTTACGGTATCGGCTAAAAATTCTTCTACATCAGATCTGATATCCTCCGGTGTTACAGAATAAATATTACAAAGCTTTTCAAGAAGTGTTTGTATATCACAAGGAACATCAAGGCAATTAAGAATATCAATACCCGTTTCGTCAAAGAAATATGTATTTCCGCTTTCTGGGTCGAATACTGCAAGGGAAGTTTCGTCTGAAAGAATAAAGTCCATTTTATCTGTTTTTTGGTAATTCATTTTATTTTCCTCTTTTCTTAAAATTAAGGCTAAATAAAGCTTATAAATATTGTTTTTTATAACTTTGCTTGTATCGTAGTGTAGCTTTAAAAATTCCCGATTTACTGAGTATGAAAGTTTAACTTTCCATTCATCCCACGGTTGTATAGATGTATTGTTAACTAAAACTGCTTTGCCTATTATTTGGTTATATTCGATATCTTCAAGGCGAAAAGCGTTATCACCTTTACAGAAATATCTGCCATCGCAATTAAGTAACCTATGTATCAAAATTCCTTCATTTTTGTAATTGAAAACAAGTATATCACCGATTCTATACTCATCGCATTTTTCAATGATCACCTTATCTCCCTCAAAAAGAGTAGGATTCATACTTATTCCCATTACGGTAATTTCAGCTTGTCCTTTTGATTTTAAAATTGTAGGCAAAAGCTTTGCAATCAGTTTACTATCCATTTTTTATCACCTCGGCAACAAAGTTCATGTCGCTATAATAAAGTTTTTTACAAGGCATAGCGGCAAGCCTTGATATAAAGGAAAGATAATTACTGTCTATTTTATATTCAGTAATAGGTGATTTGAGAAGAGCTGTTATTTTTTCAGTAGTAGTCATTTCTTCTATAAAATTAGAATTTTCTGTCCTTGTTATAAAAAATATTTTCTTCAAGGGCAGGGATGAAGTAATACAATTTTTCGGCATATAAACATATCTTTTTATCGAAACATCGTCTAATAACTGCAGGTTTTTCGGCGCACATCCCAACTTTTCAAGTGCTTTATAACCACCGTCTCGTAAATGTATAGGAGTATGAAATGGATATACTTCAAAGCTTTTTCGGTCAAGAATTATACAGTCATCTGTAATATAACCAAAACCTTTGGAAGTTAGGTATGATGTAAGCGTAGTTTTTCCGCTTGTTGTAGCAGCAACAATAAGATAAGCTCCACTCTTATATTCAACTGCCCCGCCGTGTATAGCAAATATGTTTTCATCGTATTTGCGATTTTCATACATAATATCTTCTACTTTTCTTAAAGGAATATCAGTAGTTAAAACTTTATCACCAAAAGATATTTCACATAGACTTCCTTTTTTTATTGCAGTAATTAAAAAAGCGGTATTTTTTTCACTTTTAATATATTTACCGTGCTTTAGTTTTAAGGAATTTGCCAATTCACAGCAATCAGTTTTAACAGTAAAGCTTGACTGATAGGGCGCAACTATATTGAGTTTAAACATGAAACCACCTACAAAAAATTCCAATTAACGATTTTAGCATACCATATAATACAAATAATATCAATTATAAAATCAGCCTGTTACTAAAAATTTTAGATTATTTTTTGGTATGTATCGTATTTGTTATAACAAAAAACAGTATGCAATCTTCTATAGATTGCATACTGCAGCCTGTCGAAAAAGTCCAGTTAACACTGGGCTTTTTTGCGTAAATATCTTATCCTTGATGTCCTCTCGGAGCATATTCATAAGCAGTTCGTGGTTCAGCGTATCGAAATACTTGGATAAATCAAGGCATACTGCATATTTGTACCCCTCGTCCGTATATTCCTTTACTTTGAGTATTGCGTCCTTTGCGCTTCAGTGCGGTCTGTATCCGTATCTTCCGTCCGAAAACTTTGGCTCATAGATTGGTATCAGCACCTGTGCTATTGCTTGTTGGATAATGCGGTCTATGACTGTCGGTATTCCGAGCTTTCTCACTCCCCCGTTATCCTTGGGAATTTCTACTCTCTTGACAGGCGACGGCTTGTATTTGCCGTTCCTTATACTTTCAAGTAGCTCATTCCTATGTTCTTTCAGCCACGGGAGGGCTTCATCTATAGTCATACCGTCAACTCCGCTTGCTCCCTTATTGGCTTTTACCCGCTTGTAGGCTTTGTTTAGATTATCTCTGCACAACACCTTTTCAAGCAGGTCTGCACCGTCCTTTCGGTCAACCTCTCGACTTTCGGTACTGTACGCTTCTGCATACTCTTCGTGTTCCACACTATCCCTTTGCAGGAAGCCGCCGTTTTCGGCGTATTCT
>CALWUY010000057.1 GCA_944384855.1 uncultured Clostridia bacterium
ATGTGCATCGGCTTCTTGTCTATCTTCGCCAATTGCTTGAGAAATACACTCAAAAATTTTTTGTTTCACATCCTGAGAAATGCTATTAAGTAAATTATCCATACGAAATACAATGCCTCCAATTCAATATTTGTCTATATATTAGCATATATTTTAGAATTTGTCAAGTAGAAGCTATGGGAACAACAGCTGTGTAAAGTACAGAGATAATGTTTATGTAGTGATATTTGTTTTTATTAAACTATATACGATAGATAAGTTCAGTCTTGTGATATATGAATAATCATATATTTCGGAAAGTGCTTGTTGTTTATATTATGCATAACCCACTCACCAACTGAAGCAAAATAGAATCCACCCTTTTTGTCGGCATAGATATATCGAACAACACCGTAATCGTCTTCGCCGAAGGTGTAATGAATCTCGCCCCAGTCGTTGTTGTGATCAGCGCAGTATTCGTATGTGACCGAGTTATCGTCGGTGGATTTCAACCGCAGTTCTACAATGTGGGTATACTCATCTATAGCCAGCTCAATCAGCATTTTATCGTAAGCACTGTTTACAATTTGGAAAGCGGTATCGGGAGAGGATAGCGTATGTTCAGCGGCAAGGTCTATGTAGGCTTTCCCTTTGCGGAGCAGCTTGACCGAATTGCCGTTTTCGTCTTTGCCCAGCTCATAAATACCGTAACATTCCGGGCAAAATCCGAGATGATCGGCAACCATACTGCGCTCACGGTAATCAAGTGCTTCGTAGGCAGAAAACAGTGTTTCTGCCTGCCACTGTTTGAATGATAGCTTTTCGGGGTTTGATGTAGTGTCAACCGTCACGTCCTCCGCCGTGCTTTCCCCGTCCTCATCAGCGTATTTACGGTAAAAATCAGTATAGTACGTACTGTCGATTCCGGCACGGATAATCTCTTTGGTGTTCTTGACGCTTTTTCCGATTTCGTCGGCGATTATGGTTATCGTTTCATCATCAAACTTATACTCATATTTTACATACAGTGACATTGCCTTTCTGAGTGTTCGGTACTCGTCCAAACTATGCACCGAATACCCCTTTCGCATGGTGCTGATGTATTTGTCAATCTCGTTTTTGACATAATGCTCTTTGAAAATGAGGAACGGAACACCTGTGGAAATGTCATATTTCTGCAATGCCTTGTATATGCCGAAAACATATGCTTGCTTCAAATCGGCAAAATGCCCTTGCATGGCGTTTTCCTGCACGGTTTGCATAATAACAGTATTCAGCCTCGGCTCGTAATAATGAAAGAACCAACTGAGATATTTATTGTCCTTTTCAACACAGTAAAGGGATATATACTCCTGTAAATCGTCTTTCTTTAGCGGTGCCGGCTTCATTCGGTATAAATACAAGTCTTCTGCCCACTTTTCGTTTTTCACCGGCACACACCTTCTTTCATTTCAAATTCCTGTCCACTTCGGCGTATAACGCCTCTCGACTCATGTCTTTTCTATACTGCGTTTTGGCGTATTGATCGTCCGCCAACGCTCTAAGCTTATGTTCCTTTGCGAGATGTTTCGCTGTTTCACCAAATGCTTTAGATATTGTACATCTGCCAACCTCTGTACGAATGGCGCCACATCGGCGGTTATACAGTGATACGATAGGATCATTTTCCGCTTTTTCTTTTCGATTCAGAACGGCGGCATATTTTCGGCAAGTTATCTTCTCACCCCGATACAACTCCGGCGCAATCCCGTAAGAACAGTATTTCTGCCGCCTTGCGCTTTGCATAAGAAAGTACTTTCCGCAAATTTCGCATTTTCGGGGATAGTGTCCGTAGTGCAACCCTTCAAAAAAGTCTGTCAGAATAAAGCTGTAATAGCTGTCGAAATGAAGCCTTTTTGCCACGGTTCCGGTTACGCTCTTTGCATTCTTCTTCACTGAAATATATCTGCCGCTTTGTGTGAAACGATGATCCCCGAAAATCTCCAGTGCTAACGGTAATAAGTGCGCCTCGTCCAAGCGTTCTGCCTCGTCAATGCGGTTGCAGAATTTTAATAGGTTCCCATGTGCAAGTACCAGGTCATCGGCAAGAGTATCGAAGAATAACAATATCGATTTTATCTCTGCAATATTGTTTTCAATCACAGAAAAAGTCGTTGCGGTTTTCATTCGGTCTGCCGTACCTGCGGCAATTTCATCTTGTGGCAATAAACCAAGCTTTGCTTTGTCGGCAAAGTGTTCGCATATCTTTTGCCCGGTTTCTTCCGTGAAAAGTGTTGTTACTGCATTGCGGATTTTTTCAATATTCAGCCCGTCAAACGGTCGCAGTTTTGGCAGAGCTTTTAAGGCTTCAAGCGTATTTACTCCCGTTTTCACAAATTCCGTGATGTTCAAGTATCCGTTGCTTAGCTGAGTGAGAATATGATAATTTAATTCATCCCTAAACACAGCTATTCGTGCGGCGGTATCATTTATATAAAACTGACCCAGTAGGTGCGTGGCAAACACTCCGGCGGGATAACTTTTGCCGCCGAATATCACTCTGCCGTCACGGTAATCGGCAGTAAAAAATGAAGAAATCATTTTGTTTTGCTCCTTTGCTTCTATTCTATCATGGCAAATGTCCCAAAAGATGGACTAACGCAGGCATAAAGTCAAAAAAGTTATGTTCGCATAAGTATTATTTATTCTATTATACCGTAAACATCGGTGATTTTCAAGGGTTACCGCTTGTTGCGTTTTTGAAGTTTTATTTGTTGAGCTGTTTCGTAAAAAATCTCTGTTTTCCGTTATTATATATACAGAAGACAGGAAATAAGCCGTCGAGGTTGCACTCGGCGGCTTTTTTGCTGTCCGAAAAACGGAAAGGAGGTTTGAAATCTATGTTGCTCAAAATCACACCAAAGCAACGAACGAAAATCAATACCCTTGTTCGCAGGTCATGCTGTAACTGTTGCAAGGGCAACTGCCTGCTGCTTGATGACGGCGCAGAAGCAAAGTGCGTGCAGCTCATTTCACGGTACGGTATCTACTGCAACTATTTTTTGAAAGCAGTTCTGCCGGCTGAAAAAGAACTGTATGCGGAAATCTTACAGCAAAACGGGGTTATGAGATAACTTCCCCCACAAAAGTTATCTGAAAAAATTTTATTTGCGCTTAAAACGCAGGAAAGGAATTAAATTATGAAGTCAGTTAAAGAAACAAAAATTATCGGTATTGATCACGGCTACGGCAATATAAAGACAGCCAACCATTGCTTCAAAACAGGCATATCCGCCTATGACAGCGAACCGTTGTTCACAGCGGAAATGCTGACATATAATGGCAGGCATTATCTTATCGGCGAGGGGCACAAAGAATTTGCTCCCGACAAGGTAAAAGACGAGGACTATTATGTCCTCACCCTTGCGGCTGTTGCAAAGGAACTGAAAGTGGAAAACCTCACCGAAGCACACATTGTGATTGCGGCAGGATTGCCGCTGACTTGGACAAGCGGACAAAAAGCAGAGTTTAAGGCGTACCTCTCGAAAAATGTGGAAGTTTATTTCAATTATAAAAAAGTTGACTACCACCTCTATATTGATGATGTTCGCATTTATCCGCAGGGATATGCCGCTATTGCGAGCTTTGCCACTACGCTGAAAGGCGTGAACCTGATTGCCGACATCGGCAACGGCACGATGAATGTGCTGTATATGATAAACGGCAAACCGCAGCAGGGTAAAATGTTCACCGAGAAATTTGGAACTTATCAATGTACGCTCAGTATACGGGAAGCCTTTATGCAGAAAACGCAGCGGGAAATCAACGACGCTATTGTAGATGAGATGCTGATTACCGGCACGGCGAATATTGCTCCGGCTGACCTTAAAATCATAAAGGGCACTGCCGCCGAATATGTGCGAAATATTTTCCGCAGACTTCGTGACCATGGCTATGACGAAAACACGATGACCTTGTATGTCACCGGTGGCGGCGGTTGCCTTGTAAAGAATTTTAGCAAGTTCAACGCCGACCGGGTGAAATTCGTCGATGACATCTGTGCCGCCGCTAAAGGATATGAGTACCTGGCAGAAGTACAGATAAAATCCGAGGCGAAGTTATGAGCAAGTACAGAATCAATGTGCGTTTTGACACTGATGACCCGAAACAGGCTGAAGCAGTAAAGTTTCTGCAATCCCTTGAACATTCCCGCAATGCTTTTATTGTGTCGGCGGTTCTTGACACTATTTCAGGAAAGAGTGCGGCTAATAGCATTTCGCTTGAAGCTATTCGGAAAATCATACGGGAGGAATTGCAGGAGGTGT
>CALWUY010000058.1 GCA_944384855.1 uncultured Clostridia bacterium
TTTATAAACTCATGGAAATCAACAGCGAACGCCTTGTGATCGACAGAAATGTCTATCAAAGAAAACAGCACAACGATAAAATAACGCAGATTGTTGCTTCCTGGGATGAACGAATCGCCAATGAGCCGAAGGTAAGCCTGCGCGACGGCGTTTACCATGTATTTGACGGTCAGCACACCATTCTTGCCCGCGAAGCAATGAACGACAACAATCCGGTAAAAATTCTCTGTAAGGTGTATTACGGCCTTTCGGAAAAGGAGGAAGCATTGCTCTTTGCCAAGCAAACCGGGATTTCGTCAAAGCCAAGCGCAGGTGAACGACTACGAGCCAACCTATACGGCGAGGATGAGGAAGCAAAAGCATTTTGCCGTGCAACAGAAGAAGCCGGACTTTCGGTTGATGTAAAAGGCACAAGACACAAAAAGCATATTGCCTGCGTCAGCACAGCCTTAAACGCTTACAGGATGCTCGGAAAAGAGCTTTATGTTGAAGCACTGAGCATTATTGCTGAAACGTGGAACGGCAAGCCGGATTCTTTGCGTTTTGAAATCGTAAAGGCTGTTACCGAGTTCGTACAGTTTTATAACGGTAAGTATGACAGGCCTGTACTTATTGCGGCTTTGAAAAGCAAAAAGCCGATCTCCATCCGTAATAAAATTATCACCGACTGTGAGCACCCGCAAAACATCAGGTTCGCTCATCAGATTATGCTTGCTTACAACGCAAGGTCGGATAAGGCGCTGCCGGAGCTGAGTCGCAAAGATAAACAGTGAGGACTGTAATGATGTGTGATTGTAAAGAAAATGCTCCGAACAAAGAAGCAATTTATATAAGCGCTTACACGATTATTAAAAAAATGCTGTCGGACGGAGCTATTAACGAAAAGGTTTTTATGAGGCTCAACGAGAAAATAGCAAATAGGCAGAATTGCCCTTCATTTTCCCATTGACCTAAAATGCCGGGAATACCGGCATTCTACATAATCGCACATTTCACAAATATCGGATTATGCCGTACAATTTTGAAAAGAAACATCAGGGAGTGAAACAAATGCAGGAAACAATTAAAAAGGATGTAAAGATAATTCGTCCGACGAAAGGGTTGTGCGGTGATAAAAAGCTTCGTGTGGCGGCATATTGCCGCGTTAGCACAAGCTCGGTGGATCAGGAAAATTCATTTATTGCACAGGTCAAGTATTATAACGATTTTCTGAACCGTTCGGAAAATATGGAGCTTGTGGATATCTATGCTGACGAAGGAATAACCGGAACGAGCACAAACAAGCGTGACGATTTCAACCGTATGATAAAGGACAGCAGCCTCGGGAAAATTGACCGTATTTTTGTAAAGAGCGTTTCCCGATTCGCAAGAAATTCCTTGGAGTGCATTGAAAACATCCGATTGCTGAAATCCTACGGTACTACCGTTCTGTTTGAGAATGACGCCATAGACACCGAAACTATGAACTCGGAAATGATTTTATACATTAAAAGTGCCTTTGCACAAAGCGAATCACTGTCGGGTTCGAAAAGAGTGTCTACAGCTATTCGTATGAAAATGGAAAACGGAGAGTTTTATAATTATACGGCTCCGTTTGGATATAAGGCAGAGAATAAAACCCTAATTCCCATACCGGAGGAAGCGGAAATCGTCATCAGAATTTTCCGAGAGTATATAGGCGGCAAAGGAATCGGTAAAATTGTAGCCGACTTGAATAAAGATTCCGTGCCGGGAAAGCCTTGGGTCAAGGAAAGGGTCAGATATATACTGACAAATGAAAAGTATTGCGGAGACAGCCTGTACCAAAAGTCTTATACTCCTCCCGTTCTCCCCTTGAGAAATATTCCGAACAGAGGCGAAGTTCCGAAATATTATGTTGAGGGAACTCACGCCGCGATTATTGACAAGGAAACATTTCATACCGTCAAGCAAATGTTTGACAGGAATATGCTGATTTACGGTAAGCGACAAAAGCGGGAGATCGAAAATTTTGTAGGCAGGCTCATATGCGGCGATTGCGGTCGTGTATACAAAAAGAGAATTGTCGGCAGTGAACCGACTTGGATCTGTTCAAAAAACGGTGTTGCCGGGCAAAGGTGCAAAACACACCCGCTATCGGAAGGAGCGCTCAAAAAGAGCTTTGTTTTTATGTATAACCGATTGCAGCAGCACAGAGAGCTTATCATTAAAGACGCTTATCAAAAGCTTTTGGAACTGAGAAAAGCATTTTTTAACAGCAGCTCTGCCGTGCTTGACATTGATACGGAGCTTGCGGAACTTGCCGAGCAAAACGCTATGTATGTACGCTTTCACTCGCAAAAGATTATTGACGAGATCACCTTCATTGAACAGACCGGGGAAATCAAGCAACGCATAAACGAGCTGAGAAGCCGCCGAATAAAGCTTATGAACAATAACGAGGAGGAACGGTGTATTGAGCTGCTGCGTGAAGCAATGCAGGAGCTTGAAGAATTACCGCAGGCAATTCTTCTTTTCAATTTCAATATTTTTGACAAGCTGGTGAATAAGGTGGCTGTAATGCCGGACAGCCTTGTGTTTGAGCTTAGGTGCGGTATAAAACTGAGGGAGGAAATTATATGGAACTGAGAACGCTTCTTTACGGATATAATAAACATCAATTTCGGTTTTTAATTAACGAAACGGAAAGTGCGGTTGTAAGAGGTATTTTTAATGAGTACATAAGCGGCGGAACATTACAGAAAATCGCCGACCGCTTAACTGCCGAAAACACCGTATATTACAAAGATAAAACAGTTTGGAATAAGCATATGGTGCGACGCATCCTTGAAAATCCGCACTATACGGGAGATGATGAGTACCCCGCTATCGTAGATAAAGCGGTATTTGAAAGGGCTAACGAGATACGGCTGAAAAAATGCGGCACAAGGGAAATCGATTCCGAACGGGAAAAGTATTTTAAATACCATACCGTTTGCGGGCAGTGCGGCGGGCGCTTCACCCGCAGACGAAATTGGAGCAGTACCCGTGAAAAATGGTTTTGCACCTGCGGTTGTAAGTCCGATACTTATATAGACGATACCGTATTTTACGGTCAAATACGCTCTGTTCTTAGCAGAGTAATTGAAAATCCTGATGTACTGATTGTTCCGTCCAAAGCTGAGAATACCTACGCTCCGTCATTAGAGGTTTTACGGGCAGAAAAGGAAACCGACCGAATGGCAGAACGAAAAAGCATCGATTTTATGCCGATTAAAAAGGCCATATATTCAAATATATCGGATAAATTTGACTGCTGCACATTAGATACAGCTAAGGCTTTTAATACCGTGCTTGTCTATTATTTCGGTAAAATGCAAATAACCGAAGAAATCAATCTTCAGGTACTTCGCGACACGGTAGATAAAATCATAGTAAGTAAGGACGGCACCGTAACCGTAAGGTTCATAAACGGTGCGGAAATTTCAAAGGATAAGGAGAATAGCAATGGAAACGGCTGTGACAGCACCGAGACAGAAAATAATAACTAAAATAGAAGCAAATCCGGCGCTTGCTTCACGGAAAAATTCAAACCGTCCGCTGAATGTTGCGGCTTA
>CALWUY010000059.1 GCA_944384855.1 uncultured Clostridia bacterium
TGCCGGAGGAAAATCCCGTGACTTATTTTATGATCTCTCTGATCATTCAACAGCTATACAGAGAAATCCTCGCCGTGGCTGATGAAAACAAGGGTAAGCTCAAAAACCGCTGTATTTTCTTCTGCGATGAGTTCGGCACCTTGCCGAAAATAGAATCTGCGGAGATGATGTTCTCTGCCTCCCGTTCAAGGCGATTGCAGATTGTACCGATTATCCAATCCTTCTCACAGCTCGATAAAAACTACGGCAAGGAAGGTGCGGAAATAATTGTTGACAACACTCAGCTCACAATATTCGGCGGTTTTGCTCCCAACAGCTCCTCGGCAGAGGTACTCTCCAAAGCCCTGGGCAGCCGAACCGTGATGTCCGGCTCGGTCAGCCGTTCAAAGAACGATCCCTCGCAGTCATTACAGATGATCGAGCGCCCATTGCTCACACCCGATGAATTAAAATCTATGCACAAAGGTCAGTTTGTTGTGATGAAAACAGGCGTACATCCGATGAGAGTAAGGCTGAAGCTTTTCAAAAATTGGGGTATTAGTTTTAATGAGAAAAACCCCTATACCGTAGCCGACAAAGGCGACCGTAAGGTGGAATACGCCGAGAAACAGGAGATCATTGAAGGCATTATGAAGAAGTATCGGAAAAAGGAGTATGAAGAAATGAAGGAGGCGGAGGCGGCCGCCGCTGCGGGCGTTCAGGATCAGGAGGAGAGCCAAAGCCATGAGCCTCAACAGACTCCGCCCCAAAATTCTAATGACAAGAAAAAAGGCGGTAACGATTTAAAAACCGAACCGCCGAGCCGAAGGCACTCCCCGCCAAGCCGAGAGAACCGGGAGGTGAAACCAAGTGAGCAAGCTTAATTTTTTATACCGTATGGAGCTTTTGCACCGTGCGGTATCCGTTTACATTTATCTTGCGGACAGAGCCAACAAGGACGGTGAGTGTTGGCCTTCAATTCCAACGATAGCGGCAGAACTGAAGCTGTCCCAATCCACCGTCCGCAGAGCATTACAGGATTTGCGGAAAGCCGATCTGCTTGAAACCAAGCAACGATACCGAACTAAAGGCGGCAAAAGCAGTCTGCTTTACAAAATCCGAAGCGGATAAGGCGGCAAAAAAAATACACCTTCCGCCAAGAGGGTATTGCGCCGACTTCGTGGAAGGTGCCACCTGTCAAGGTGATAGGTGAAGTGAACTACCCATATGAAGAATAACTACAGCAGAAAAAAGGTTAAATAAGCGATAATATAAACATGTTCACGGTGTTGCAGATTATATTTTAAATAACCCCGATAAAACAAGTAAATATGCACACGAAAATGCATTAAGCATTAAAAACGGTTTTGAACGCGAGTGACGAAACAAGGTAATTAAATTTCAAATCCCAATCTTTTCAGAGAATACCAAAGGCGCGTGGATTGTGCGTTTTGATGATATGATTGCCGATGCGCTGGAATTGGGCGAGCTGAAAGTTTATCCCGAGCAACTTCCAAAAGATATTTCTGATAAAATATCCGCTGCCGTTCCCGAGCATCTTTAGGAAAAGGTTTTCTATTTTATAGCCTATTATCTTGCGTACAAGCTGGATGACATCGATTGGGTGGTTTTGCCTGTCGTATCCTTTGACGCTTACTTTGGCGGCACTACCTTCAGCAAGAAGATTTTAAGTGGGTTGCCGAAGAATATTAGAAACACAGTAGTCTTTAGGGGCTATGCCGAAATGTTTTTTATAAAGCTTTGAAAAATAACTCACACTGTTGAAACCGCATTTTGCGGATACAACGGCGATTTTTGTGTTACCGTTTTTTAACAGGCTTTTTGCTTTTTCAAGCCGTAATATATTGATATATTTCACAGGGGTAAGACCGGTTATTTCTTTGAAACGGCGGCAGAAATAAGCTTCGCTGTAGCCGAATTTTGAACTTAATTCCGCGGAAGAAATTTTGTCGCAGTAATGATTGGAAATATAATCAAATATTATTGTAAAATTTTCGCCTTGTCGTTCCAAAGGGGTTTGAGACGACAAGCATTTTCGGTATAACAAACCTAATAATATATATATTTCTCCTATTACTGTAAGAGAGGAGTATTCATCGCCGTTCAGCTGTTCTTTAATAAGTGAAGCTACTGTATTAATAATTTCCGCGTCATTTGTCATCGGAATAAAATCATTTTGAAGGTTTACTATGGGTTTAAGATGTTTTTCAGTAGCAAAGCTTGAATTATAAAATGATGTAATATCAAACATTATGGTATAATATTCAACTCCGTTATCCCCTGTAAAAGCAGAATGAGTTTTTTCGGGAGGTATTATTCCTAAGGAGCCGCAGGGTATAACATATTCCTCATTTCCTAATGTTAATCTCATACTGCCGGAATGAACGAAGGTTAATTCCATCCTTTCATGCCAGTGAGCATTATAACAAAGCTTATTATTTCCGGAAATACTGCTATGCAGTATTTTTACTGCACTGTCGCCATAAAGAACAGGAATAATTTCTTTGTTGCCATCAATTTTCATATTGCTAACACCATGTCAAAATAATACATCAAAAGGTCAAAATGATTATACAATAATTTATTAACTAATGTTATCATAAGAATAAATAAAAGTCAATAACGAGGTGTTGAATTTATGAAAATAGGTGTTTGTGTTAATTTTGATGAGATTGACGTAATGTCAAGAAAATTCAAAGATCTTAAATCAGAGGGCTTTGATAACTGTCAGTTGATTTCGTGGAAGCCTGAGCTGTGGACCGACGAAAATTTAGAAATTCTCAAAAATTTGACCGAGGAAAACGGTATAACGATTTCTGCATTTTGGTGCGGTTGGGAAGGCCCGTGTGTCTGGAATTTTTACGACGGACAGATAACATTGGGCTTGGTTCCTCCCGAATACCGTACAATGAGAATTAAAAACCTTTGCGACGGGGCGGATTTTGCCCACAGGTTAGGTGTTAAAAATGTCGTTACCCATATGGGCTTTATTCCCGAAAACCCTAACGACCCTCAGTTTGCACCGTTTTGCGTTGCGGTTCGTCAGGTTGCAGAGCATTTAAAGAAAAATAATCAGAATCTTTTGTTTGAAACAGGTCAGGAAACACCTGTTACAATGCTTCGTTGCTTTGAAAAGGTTGCAATGGATAATTTAGGAGTAAATCTTGATACTGCTAATGTTATTCTTTACGGCAAGGCAAATCCCGTTGACGCACTTGATGTTTTCGGAAAATATGTTATGAATATTCACGCTAAAGACGGTCTTTACCCCACAAACGGTCACGACTTAGGAAGTGAAGTTCGCATAGGCGACGGCAAGGTGGACTTCAAGGCTTTATTCAAGAAGCTTCACGAGCTCAGGTATGATTCTTATGTTACAATCGAGCGTGAAATAGAAGGAGAAAAGCAGACTGACGATATAAGACACGCAAAAAAATATCTCGGCGATATTATAGCCGAGGTTTATGGAGGTTAAAATTATGTTAAAAGTAGCTCTTGTAGGCGTCGGCGGTATAAGCGGCGCACATATTCCCGCTTGGGAGGCAAGGGAGGACGCAGAGCTTGTGGCTATCTGCGATATCCGTCCCGAACAGATGGAGAAATACCCCGAAAAAAGACATTATACCGATTTTGATGAGATGCTCGAAAAGGAAGAAATAGATATTCTTGATATTTGTCTTCCTACCTATCTTCACGCCGATTTTTCGGTTAAGGCAATGGAAAAGGGCATTAACGTTATCTGCGAAAAGCCCATTTCTCTTAAAAAAGAAGATGTAAAGCGTGTTTACGAATGTGCAGAGAAAAACAATGTTAAGTTTATGATAGCGCAGGTTCTTCGTTTCTGGCCCGAGTATGAAATAGTAAAGGATATATATGATAAGGGTACCTACGGTAAGCTTTTGTCAGGCTCTATGAGACGCTTGGGGTTAAGACCTAAATGGAGCTGGGACGGTTGGATGATGGACGAAAAACGCAGCGGATTAGTGCCGTTCGATTTGCATATTCACGATTCCGATTTTATAGTTTATGCTTTCGGAAAGCCGAATAAGGTTACCGATTTCAGGGCAAAAAGACCCGAACAGGATTATATTAACGCGGTGTACATTTATGACGATTTCTTTTTAACCACCGAGGCTTCGTGGTACGACGCGCCCTATCCGTTTGCGGCAGATTTCCGTTTCCAGTTTGAAAGGGCTGTTGTAGCTTGGGAAAAGGGTGAAATGAGAATTTACGAAACCGACGGTAAAATATGGCGTCCTATATCAAACGCTTCCGAACTTGATACAGGCGATATAGGCTTACCTGCAAGCGATGCTTACGCTAATGAAATCAATTACTTCACCGACTGTGTTATTAATAACGCCTGTCCCGACAGAGTGAAACCCGACGAGCTTGAAACGGTTATCGATATTCTTAACAGTCTGTGAGGGAATTTTAGCGAAAATATTATGAAGGTGATTTACTATGCATAAAAACTATTTTAACAGATTCGGCGTAATGCTTGACTGTTCAAGGAATGCGGTTATGTCTGTCCTGACCCTTAAAGGCTGGATAGATATTATGGCAGACCTCGGCTATAACACCCTCATGCTTTATACCGAGGATACATACGAGATTGACAATCAGCCGTATTTTGGATATCTTCGCGGCAGGTATTCACAAAAAGAACTCCGTGAAATAGATGATTACGCCTATGAAAACGGAATAGAGCTTATTCCTGCTATTCAGACGCTCGCACATCTGAACTCAATCTTTCGCTGGCCTGCTTACAGAGATATTAATGATTGCAATGATATTCTGCTTGCAGGTGACGATAAGACATATCAGCTTATCGAGGATATATTTGCCTCTCTTGAAAAAACCGTGAGAACCCGTATTGTAAATATAGGAATGGACGAGGCGCATATGCTGGGGCGCGGAAAATATCAGGACATTCACGGCTTTGAAAACAGGTTCGATATACTGCTTAATCACCTTAAAAGGGTTGCCGAAATAGCAGAGAAGCACGGTTTTGAATGCATTATGTGGGGAGATATGTTTTTCCGTCTCTTGGGCGGAGATTATTACAATAACGAGGCAGTTCCCGAACGAATTAGGAAAATGATACCGCATAATGTAAATTTAATTTATTGGGACTATTATTCGACAGATAAAGAACACTATTCAAATCAAATAAAAAATCATTCCGCAATAAAGGAAGGTATTTGGTTTGCAGGCGGTCTCTGGAGCTGGACGGGCTTTTCACCGCACAACGGGTACAGCATTGATGCTACAAAAGCCGCATTTGATGCCTGTAAAGAGCACGGAGTGAAGGATGTATTTCTTACAATGTGGGGTGACAACGGTGCCGAATGTTCAAAATTCAGCCTATTGCCGTCGCTTTACTATGCTTCTCAAATAGCTCACGGAGTAACAGATTCAGAAAGAATTAAAAACGGCTTTTATGAAAAGTACGGTATTGCTTTTGATGATTTTATGCTTGCCGATCTGTCCGGAACTCCCAATGATAACAGAAACTCAACATTTAATCCCGAAAAGTATATGTTATATAACGACTGTCTGTTGGGTCATCTTGATTCAACCGTCCGTGACGGAGATGCCGAAACATATGCGGCTTGTGCTGAGAAGCTAAAAAAGATTGAAAGCGATTCTAAATATGGCTATTTGTTTAAAACACTTCGCGCTCTTTGTGAGGTTCTGTCGGTCAAATACGATATCGGAGTCCGCACAAGAAAAGCATATGAAGGTAAAGACACAGCGGCTTTAAAGAATATCATTGCGGATTACGATCGCTTGCTTGTACTTATTGACGCTTTTTACGACGCTTTTAAGGAGCAGTGGGAAAAAGAAAATAAACCGAACGGTTTTGAGGTTCAGGATATAAGAATAGGCGGTCTGCGATTAAGGGTACAGCACTGCAAGGAAAGACTGGAAGCTTTTGCCGAGGGCAAAATACCGTCTCTTTCAGAGCTTGAAGAGCCTATTTTAGATTTTTACGGATCGGAGAAGACATTTAATTGCTCGCCTACCTGCTTTAATAACTGGGGAGCCTCTGCTTCGGTGGATTTGTAATTCGATTTAATATCGGAAAGGGAAAGATATGAAATTTATTACGGTTGATACTTATGAAAAATTAAGCCGACAGGCGGCGAATATTATTTCGGCACAGGTCATTTTAAAGCCCGACAGCGTGCTTGGTCTTGCCACAGGCTCGTCACTTTAGGCACTTATAAACAGCTTATAGAGTGGTACGAAAAGGGAGACATTGATTTCAGCAAGGTCACTTCGATTAATCTTGACGAATATGTGGGTCTTGACGGCACAAACGACCAGAGCTACCGATATTTTATGAACAAAAACTTTTTTGAGCATATAAATATTTCGTCAAAAGCACACACGTTGTAGACCTGCACGAAAGCACGATAAAGGCAAACTCCCGCTTTTTTGCAAGTGAAGACGAAGTGCCGAAAAAAGCTATAACAATGGGTATGGCTTCCATTATGCAGGCGAAAAAGATTTTGCTTATTGCAAGCGGTAAGGAAAAGCGGGATATATTGGAAAAAGCCTTTTACGGACCGATAACCCCCGAAATCCCCGCCTCAATTCTTCAGCTTCATCCGGATATTACTGTTATATACAGCGAAAAATAGGATACACTTTAAGTGAAGCACCGATTTTTTAGTGCAAAGACGATAGGAGAAAAAATAACGGGCAGAATATTGACAAACAGTATCGGCAAAGGGTATAATTAATATGTCCTTAAATAAATGGTAAAAAGCTTGTAGAATCGGAGGGAAGATATTAGCGTGAAAAATCACGCTAATCACAATATAGGGACGGCGTTCCGCTCGCCTTTTATTACATAAAAGGCAACCGCGAAACATACCGATATAATCTCCATTCGCCGCTGTCGGAGATTTCATAACCTA
>CALWUY010000060.1 GCA_944384855.1 uncultured Clostridia bacterium
TTCATTTTCAAATTGCTTAATGTATCCATATCCTCTTGACATAAAAATTCCCCCTTATGGTAGTTTTTTAATTCTACCATAAGGGGGTGGTTTTTTCTATTGTCCGTTTTTACTGGACTTGTTCAAAAACACAGAGGTTGAGTTTGATGAATGTTTATTAAAATAAAAATTATTTTGTGCCGAATATGCGGTCGCCCGCGTCGCCGAGCCCGGGAACTATATAACAGTGTTCGTTAAGATGATCATCAAGACCTGCGCAGTAAACCGGTACATCCGGATGAGCCTTTGTGAAAGCTTCGATACCTTCCGGAGCTGCTATAATGCACATAAATTTGATCCGTTTCGGACCAAACTCCTTAATTCTTGCAACGGCATCAACCGCGCTGCCTCCCGTAGCAAGCATAGGGTCGAGCACAAAAACGTCCCGTTCTCCGAGATCTGCCGGCAGCTTGCAGTAATAGTCTACCGGAGTATGCGTTTCGGGATCACGGTACATTCCTATATGTCCTACTTTAGCTGCAGGTATAAGGCTGAGCATTCCGTCAACCATTCCGAGACCTGCCCTGAGTATTGGGACAAATGCGATTTTTTTGCCTGCCAGAACCTTAGTGTTTGTTACGGCAAGAGGCGTTTTGGTTTTAACCTCCCGCAGCGGCAGATCTCTTGTGGACTCATAGCACATAAGCATAGCTATTTCACTTACTAATTCCCTGAACTGCTTGGAGCCGGTGCGTTCATCTCTTAAAATGGACAGTTTATGCTGTATCAGCGGATGGTCCATGATAAAAACATTATTATTCATTTTATATTCCTCCGTTATTTTCAATTTCTGTAATTTTATTGACTCGGTTTTGATGGCGGCCGCCTTCAAAATCGGTTTTTACAAATAAATCAGTCAGTTCCAGAGCGGTTCCTATACCGATAACCCGTCCTCCGAGGCAAAGTATATTGGCGTCGTTATGCAGTCTTGTATATTTGGCGGAAAAGTGTTCGCTGCATGCGGCGGCGCGTATTCCTTTGAATTTGTTTGCCGCAAGCGACATTCCTATTCCGGTACCGCATATTAATATTCCGCGGTCGCATTCTCCCGACTGTATGCTTCTGCAAACTTTCTGAGCAATATCGGGGTAGTCAACAGCTTTTTCTTCATAGATACCGAAATCAATCACATCATATCCGTTTTTCTGCAGGTATTCAGATATCGCATTTTTATGTGAGAATCCTCCGTGATCGCATCCCAAAGCAATTTTCATTTTATACTCTCCTTTTTAAGTTTCAATTCCCTTTCAGCCTGCGGCAATCTTAAATAAACCGGTAAAATATCTTCAGGCGGCAGAGTATTGCCGTTACTGAATGATTCGGCTGCCGCTTTCCCGACGCTTACTGCATTCTGAAACTGTCTGTCCTCAGCGGCTATGATAACATTCCGCGAATTTTTCACAAACGGATAGAACACTTCTGCGCCGTCGCCTACTATTATAATGTCTTTTTCTGCTTTTTGCGACAGTTTTTTTATATTTTCCGAAAGTTCTTCGCATAAAACTGCCCGGTCTTCACACATACGTGTAACTTTACCGTCGTTTATATCAAATACGGCGTTGTATACCTGACTGCGTCTGGCATCCATAACAGCGCATACCGTGCAGTCGCTGTCTATGAAGTTATATGCCATTGACAGCAGTGTCGATACGGCGACGCATGGCTTTTTAAGCGGAGCTGCCAGCCCTTTTACAGTGCTGATTCCGATTCTGATTCCGGTAAAAGATCCTGGACCTGAACTTACCGCAAAACCGTCTATCTCAGCAAGCGACATTCCGGCTTTTTGCGCTGTTTTTGCAGCCATAGGCATTAATATCTGCGAATGAGTTAAACCCACGTTGACAAAATCGCAGCTTTTCAGCACTCCATCCTCAAAAACAGCCGCAGAACACGGTGTAGCGGAGCATTCAACTGCAAGTATCTTCATTATTTTTTATTTCCTCTTTTTTAAAAATTTTTATTTTACGCTCATTATCGTTTATTTTTTCAATTTCAATATAAACCGTATTGTCCGGCAGTGCGTTTTCGATATTTTCGCTCCACTCCGCAGCTACTACAGCACCTGATTCAAGGCATTCAAAGTAACCGGAGGAATCCAGGTCATCCCATGAGGATATTCTGTACATGTCAAAATGGCACAGATTAAGACGTCCGCCGATATACTCATTCAAAATGGCGAAAGTAGGCGAATTTACGTTGCCGCTGTATCCGAGACCCCGCGCTAAACCTCTGGTAAAACAGGTTTTTCCCGCGCCGAGATCTCCTCGGAAGGCGACAACCTCTCCGCCTTTAAGCGTAAAGGCGAGTTTTTCGGCAATTTTTTCGGTATCTTCGGGACATTTTGAGTGAAAAATTTCCATAAAAAACCTTCTTTATTAAGAATCTTTTATATTTTAACATATTTTTTTTAAATTTAAAAGAGTTACTTGAATATTTGTATAAAATAAAATATAATATACGGGTAATATTTTAAAGGAGGTTGTAATATGCGATATGTAATGGGGAAAATAGCAGATTTTTTCCGTGAATCGGATAAGCTGCTGCTTATACTGTGCATAGCGGCGACCTCCTACGGCTGTGTAGCGGTATTTTCAAGTACGTATTATATGGAAAATTTCCGTCCCATAATAGTGCAGGTTCTGTGTATGTTTTTGGGAATTATTTCCGCTTTGATAATTTCCACGGTAGACTGTGAAAAGCTGTTCAAAAGATGGTACCTGATAGGTTTGCTCGGACTTATTCCGGTTATACTTACATTTTTTATCGGCTTCGCGCCTGAGGGAACCGATGACAAGGCGTGGCTTGATTTAGGTATCACGACATTTCAGCCGTCAGAGCTTTTCAAGGTGTGTTTTATAGTGACCTTCAGCGCGCATCTGAAAAAAGTCAAGCCGGAAATAAATAAACTGAAAAAACTTATTCCGGTTCTTATCCACGGATTTTTTCCGGTTGCGCTTATTTTTCTCCAGGGTGACTGGGGAACGGCAATAGTATTCGGGTTTATAACGGTATTTATGATGTGGGCTGCGGGAGTCTCGTGGAAATATTTCATTGCGGGCATTACGGCGGCTTTGGTCGCATCGCCGTTCTTTTACTTTTTTGTTTTGAGTGAATCTCACAGGGAAAGAATAACGACTTTGTTCAGTGCCGAAAAGGATATTCAGGGAATACATTATCAGCAATGGCGCGGAAGTGTTGCTCTTGCCAACGGAGGAATGTTCGGACAGGGTTTTCTGAAGGGAGATTTAACTCAGGTCGGAGGAGTACCCGAAAGTCATAACGACTTTATATTTGTGTGTATAGGCGAAGAATTCGGATTTATAGGATGCCTTGTTGTAATAATACTGTTGGCTGCTATTTGCCTGCGCTGTATACGGATAGCACGTATCACGAATAATGACGGGGGAAAATATATCTGTGTAGGCGTTTTTTCAATGATATTTACGCAGGCGATTATAAATATAGGAATGTGTACGTCGGTTTTGCCGGTAATAGGAATAACGCTTCCGTTTTTCAGTTCGGGAGGAACGTCGCTTCTTTGCTTGTATCTTGGTATAGGTTTGGCGCTCAGCGTATATAAGCACAGAAACTCAAGAATAATATACCTTCATGATTAGGGGGATACCGGGAAAATGAAAAATTACGATATTGCGGCGTATATATGGCCGGCGTATACAGGTGATGAAGAGCGTACACGTATTTTCTGGGAAGAGGGAATAGGCGAGTGGCAGACGGTCAGGAATACCGATATACATACTCCGGAATATGTCTGGGACAGAAAACCGTTATGGGGATATACAAATGAAGCTGACCCGTATGTTATGGGTATGCAGATCAAGGCCGCGCTCGACCACGGTGTGAATGTTTTTATTTATGACTGGTACTGGTATGACGGCAGACCGTTTCTTGAAAACTGCCTTAATGACGGATTTTTACAGGCTCAAAACTGCAGGGATATGAAGTTTTATATAATGTGGGCTAATCATGACGCTAACTACACATGGGATAAACGGCTGTCAAACAAACCGGATACGGTTGTTTGGAGGGGAGCGGTAAACAGGGCTCAGTTTGAGGAAATAGGCAAAAGGTGGATAGACAGATATTTTACGAAAGAAAATTATTACAAAATAGACGGTAAGCCGGTTGTAAGTATTTATGAGCTGTATAACTTTTTTAAAGGATTAGGCGGAGCTGAGCCGGCTAAAGAGGCAATGGCGTGGCTTGACGGCGAGGCAAAAAAAGCGGGACTTGAAGGCGTGCATTTTCAGTTTGTCCGCTGGAACGGCAAGCAGGAAAATTTATCGGGAGTAGACGGCAACGTATTGGAAACCGGCGCTGAGCTTATGGAAAATCTGGGTTTCAGCTCATTCACGCATTATCAGTTTGTACATTTCACAGACGTGAACAGAGACTATACTGAAATAATGGAAGATGTAAAAGGAGAGTGGGAAAGAGCGGCGGCGGAGTATAAAATACCGTATTATCCCCATGTTTCTGTAGGGTGGGATAATAACCCGAGGTTCAAAAAGCTGTGCAGTGCGGTAACTAAGAACAACACTCCGGAAAATTTTGAGAAAGCGCTTATTATGGCAAAGGAGTTTGCGGATAAAACAAACGTAAGCTTAATCACGGTCAACAGCTGGAACGAATGGACCGAGACAAGCTATTTAATGCCTGACAATGTAAACGGTTACGGATACTTAAAAGCAATTAAAAGGGTATTCAAGGATAAATAAAAAAACAAACCGGTCTGCTGATTACTTTATCAGCGGACCGGTTTGTTTTATCTTTTTTTGGGTTTATGAATATTTCTGATAGTTTTTTTAGGCTTTTTAGTACCCCGTTTTAAGTCGGTGAGATTTCTGTCGGGAGCTATGAGACAATCTTTGCCTGTGCCTATCAGGTCTAACCGTCCGGCTTTTTTTAGAGCTGACAGCACGGTCTGTCTGTTTTCGGGCTTAAAATACTGCAAAAGCGCCCGCTGTTCGGTTTTTTGTGCCGCGGTTTTGGGAACATAGACGCTTTTCATGGTATAGGGGTCCATGCCTGTGTAGAACATACAGGTAGATACCGTGCCCGGTGTGGGATAAAAGTCCTGAACCTGCTCCGGGTGCAGATTATTGCGCTTTAAAAACAGGGCGAGTTCTATTGCGTCGTTTATAGTGCTGCCCGGATGCGATGACATAAGGTAGGGTACCAAGTATTGTTTTTTGTCGACTGATTTTGTCAGCTCGTAGAATCTCTTTTCGAATTTCCGGTAAACCTTGAACTGAGGCTTGCCCATATGTTTTAAAACATTGTCGGAGCAGTGCTCTGGAGCCACCTTAAGCTGACCGCTGACATGGTGGGAAACCAGTTCTTTGAAAAATTCTTCATTTTCATCGGCTATCAGGTAATCAAAGCGTATACCCGAACGTATAAAAACTTTTTTTGTTTTCGGAAGGGCGCGAAGCTCCCTTAAAAGCTTCAGGTAATCCTCGTGTGAAACCTTTACAGACGGGCACATCTCGGGCGCGAGGCACTTTTTTTCGGGGCACATACCGTATTTCAGCTGTTTTTCGCAGGAAGGCGCTCTGAAATTAGCGGTCGGACCGCCTACGTCGTGAATGTATCCCTTGAAATCAGGCATTTGGGTTATGATTTTTGCTTCATCTATAACTGACTGATGGCTTCTTACCGATATCTGTCTGCCCTGATGGTACGCAAGAGCACAGAAATTGCAGGCTCCGAAGCATCCCCGATTGTGAATGATTGAAAATTTTACTTCCTCAATTCCCGGCACTCCGCCCTGCGCTTTGTAGGACGGGTGATAGTCCCGCATAAACGGCAGGGCATAGACTCTGTCCATTTCCTCGGTCGATAAAGGTTTCTGCGGGGGATTTTGCACTACAATACGGTCGCCGTGCTTCTGAATAACGGTTTTTCCGGTTATGCAGTCGTGATTAATCTGCTGTAGTCTGCACGATACGGCATACTGGCGTTTACCTTTGTCATCGGGTACTTTAACCACTTCGTATGACGGACATTCGCATACTCCCTCAATGAATTTGTATTTGCTGGATTCAATGGCATAACAAGTACCTCGAATATCTCTAAGGTCGGTAATTTTTTCACCGTTATCCAGTCTGTGAGCGATTTCGGCTATATGTCTTTCGCCCATTCCGTACATAAGAAGGTCCGCTCCGGAGTCTATAAGTATTGAGGGACGCACCGCGTCATCCCAGTAATCGTAATGAGCAAATCTCCTCAAGGATGCCTCAATACCTCCGATAGCTAAAGGAATATCGGGAAAGAGCGACCGTATTTTTTTTGAGTATACTATAACCGCTCTGTCGGGTCTGGCGCCTGATTTTCCTCCGGGAGTGTACGCGTCGTCACTTCTGCGCTTTTTCGCGGCGGTGTAGTGAGCTACCATAGAGTCTATATTTCCGCTGTTTACCAGAAAACACAGCCTCGGAGCGCCGAAGCGTGTATAGTCTTTATCCGTCTGAGGCTGGGAAATTATACATACCCTGAATCCTTCCGCTTCAAGCACTCGGGAGATTATGGCAGTACCGAAGCTAGGGTGGTCAATATAGGCGTCACCGGTCACAATTATGAAATCCGGCTTTTTCCATCCGAGAGACATCATTTCTTTTTTTGTTATCGGTAAAAATGGCATAATATCATCCTATTATAAAATATATTTAGAGTATAACACAATAAAACAGTATACGCAAGGAGAATAAGATGTGAACAATCAAGACAGCCGGCCTAAAAAGGGAGTCAACGGATATTTTGCAATAGTCATAACACAGTGTGTATGTGTAATCATTATACTGCTTACTGTGATATGCGTTAAGTTTTTTTTCAAGGGAACATATAATCAGTTAAAGTCATTTTATGACAGCCAAATATGCATTGATACTGATATAGATGAAGTCTTATCTCAAACAGAGGATGAGCAGATATGAAATTCAAACTGTTCGGAACCAAGATATATGTATCGTTTTTCTTTTGTGCGCTGTTTACCGTAATGCTTGCTACCGACCGGACAGGGCTTTTGCTTCCGGTGATTTTTGCGGTTATAGCACACGAGACCGGGCATCTGTTTGCCATGTGGGCATTAGACTGCGAGCCTAAACAAATACGGCTGATACCTGCGTCTGTACAGATAATCAGAGATTTTTCCACGCAGTACCGGAATGATATAATTATAGCCGCGTGCGGACCTCTTGTAAACTTTGTGCTGGCACTGACATTTTATTTTAACTATCTTGCATTTGAAAAGGAAATCGTATATTATTATGCCCTGCTCAATCTGATTATAGGCATATTCAATTCGCTGCCTGTAAAAGGGCTCGACGGCGGAACAATACTTTATTCTGTTCTGGCAAAAAAGGGCGACAGTTCCCGTGCGGAGCTTACCCTGAAATTAATCACTCTGATAACGGCGGCGATAATAATAATTGCCGCGGTAACATTTACTGTAAAGGGAAAATTCAATATGTCATTTTACATTATAGGAATTTATCTGTTTATTACCGGGTTGATTAAATAACAGTTGAAAGATTATGATTTATATTGTAGAATAGGGAATAGAAAAATGAAAAGGAACGGAAAATGGATAACAAAGCTTTTGAGAAATTACTGTTAAGCGTTCAGAAACCGGGCAGGTATTCCGGCGGAGAGATTAACAGCGTAATAAAAGACAAGGAAAAGGTCGATGTTCGGTTTGCGTTTTGCTTTCCGGATACGTACGAAATAGGAATGTCGCATCTGGGTATGAAAATCCTATATTCTCAGTTTAATTCCCGTGAGGATATCTGGTGCGAACGTGTTTTTGCGCCGTGGATCGATTTTGAAAAGGTGATGCGGGAAAACAATATCCCGCTGTTCGGACTCGAAAGCCGGGACAGTATTAAAGATTTTGATTTTATAGGGTTTACGCTTCAGTATGAAATGTCATACACCAATATGCTTAATATGCTGGATCTTGCGGGACTGCCGCTGAGAGCAGAGGACAGAAAAGATCTGAGCCCTTTAGTAGTGGCCGGAGGTCCGTGCGTATGCAATCCCGAACCGATAGCGGATTTCGTGGATCTGTTCTTTCTGGGAGAGGGAGAAGAGGTAGACCTTGAAGTTATAGATCTATATAAAGAGTACAAGAAAAAGGGCGCCGGCAAAGCTGATTTTCTGCGGGCGGCTGCCAAAATAGAGGGAGTATATGTTCCGTCTTTATACAGTGACGAGTACAATGATGACGGTACGCTGAAGTCGGTCACTGCGGCAGGCACAGCGCCTGAGAAAATAAAGAAAAGGATAATAAGGGATTTAGACAGCGTTTATTATCCCGATAAATTTGTAGTGCCGTTTATAGAGATAGTTCACGACAGAGCGGTAGAGGAAATTTTCCGCGGCTGTATACGCGGCTGCCGGTTCTGCCAGGCGGGATTTATATACCGACCTGTCAGAGAGAAAAGCGTAGATACCGTAAACCGTCAGGCAAAGTGTCTGTGTGAAAATACCGGGTACGACGAGGTTTCGCTTTCGTCGCTGAGCACCAGCGATTATACAGGTATCGAGCCGCTGCTTAACAGTCTGCTTGAATGGACTGACAGCGGACATGTAAGCCTTGCGCTTCCTTCGCTGAGAATTGATAATTTTTCGGACGAGCTGTTGGAAAAAATCAAACACATAAGAAAAAACGGTCTTACATTTGCTCCGGAAGCGGGGACACAGAGGCTCAGAGATGTTATAAATAAAAACGTGACCGAGGAAGAAATAATGTCTGCCTGCAAAACTGCTTTTGAAGGCGGGTATACCTCGGTAAAGCTTTACTTTATGATGGGGCTTCCTACCGAAACGGATGAGGATATAAAGGGTATAGCGGATCTCGGACAGAAAATAGTGGATCTGTATTACAGCTTACCGGAACGTCCCAAGGGTAAATCGGTATCGGTATCCATAAGCGTTTCGACCTTTGTGCCCAAACCCTTTACTCCTTTTGAGTTTGAGCCTCAGGCAACCGCTGACGAGATACGCCGCAGACAGCAGTATCTGAAATCATGTATAACTACCCGAAAAATATCCTTGAGTTATCACGATTCTTCAACAAGTCTTTTAGAGTGTGTGTTCGCTTTAGGCGACAGGCGTCTTTGCAAAGTGATTGAGCAGGCTTACAGAAACGGCTGCAAATTTGACAGCTGGACAGAATGCTTTGATATGGAGAAATGGACCGCGGCTTTTGAAAAATGCGGAATAAGTCCGGAATTTTATGCAAACAGGCGGAAAGATTACGGAGAAAGGCTTGCGTGGGACCATCTTGATTATTCGGTTTCCAAGGATTTTTTAATCAGAGAAAACAAACGGGCTCATAATGCCGAAACCACGCCGAACTGCCGTGAAAAATGTATGGGCTGCGGAGCCGGCTGTTACGGGGAGGGCGTATGCATTGAAAAACGTTAGACTTTTCTACTCAAAAACAGGTCGGCTTAAATTTATTTCGCATCTTGATATGACGAGATTTATGTCACGCATAATAACAAGGTCAAAAATACCGGTATGGTACACGGAAGGCTTTAATCAGCATGTTTATATGAATTTTGCCCTGCCGCTGTCGCTGGGCTTCGAGAGCGTATATGAGGTTGTGGATTTCAGGCTTAATGATGACGGTTACAGCCTTGACGAGTGTTTGCAGAGACTTAAAGACGCGGCTGTTGCCGATATGGATTTTTTTGCAATTTCCGAGCCGATAGCTTCTGTAAAGGATATAGGATGGGCAGAATACAGAATTGATTTCGAGGAAAATTCCGAAAATATAAAACCGTTTTGCGGGTTTTTGTCGAGAGAATCAATTATATGCGAAAAGACCGGCAAAAAAGGAAAGGTTAAACAAATAGATTTGATACCGAAAATCAACGGTTTTACAGAAGATCAAAGCAGCGTGACTCTGCGTCTTGCGGCAGGTACAGAGGACAACCTTAATCCATCGCTTGTAATGTCGGTATTTTTTGAACAAACAAATACCGAGCCGTTTTTTTACAGCGTGAAGCGGATCGCGATACTTGATAAGAACTTAAAGATTTTCAAATAGTAAAAATAAGAGGTAAAAATGTACAGGCTTTTAAAACAGGAAAATAATGCCAGAAGAGCGGAATTTGTGACCAACAGGGGCACGGTCCAGACTCCCGCCTTTATGAATGTGGCTACTGCCGGAGCGATAAAGGGTGCGGTTTCGGCGGAAGATTTGAAGACGCTCGGGTGTCAGGTGATGCTTTCAAACACGTATCATCTTCACATAAGACCGGGAGACGAACTTATACGAAGCTGCGGCGGACTTCACGCCTTTACTACATGGGACGGACCGATACTTACCGACAGCGGCGGATTTCAGGTGTTTTCGCTTGCTTCACTCAGAAAAATAGAGGAAGAGGGAGTCACATTTGCCAGCCATGTTGACGGAAGAAGGATATTTATGGGTCCGGAAGAGAGCATGCGTATACAGTCGAATTTAGGCTCTACTGTCGCCATGGCGTTTGACGAATGCGTGGAAAATCCGGCGGAATACTCTTACGCAAAGGCTTCGTGTGCCAGGACTACACGCTGGCTTGCGCGATGCAAGGCTGAAATGAAAAGGCTCAATTCACTGCCCGACACCGTAAACCGTGAGCAGATGCTTTTCGGAATAAACCAGGGGTGCACATACGCAGACCTGAGAATTGAACATATGAAGGAGATATCTGACCTTGACCTTGACGGATACGCGATAGGGGGACTTGCGGTAGGCGAACCCACAGAGGTAATGTACGATATTATCGAAAATGTGATTGACTATATGCCGAAAAACAAAATAAGATATTTGATGGGAGTGGGTACTCCGGCGAATATACTTAATGCGGTCGAGCGCGGCGTAGACCTTTTTGACTGCGTAATGCCGAGCCGCAACGCGCGTCACGGGCATTTATTCACCTCAAAAGGAATAATAAATATCAACAATAAAAAATATGAGCGCGATATGACGCCTATAGACTCAGAGTGCGGATGTCCTGTCTGCCGTCGGTACAGTAAGGCATATATCCGTCATCTTTTAAAAGCCGAAGAAATGCTGTCGCAAAGGCTTTTAGTAATGCATAATCTGTGGTTTTACAATCATTTTATGGAGGATATACGCAAAGCTTTGGACAACGGAAATTTTGCCGAGTTCAAAAAAGAAAAAGAAATATTATATTCTACAAGAATATAGATAAAAATTTAATAAAGGTTTGGTGGGCTATATGAAAAGAGAAGTTGTAATGTGCGGCGTACCTTTTGATGACCCGAATGTAAGAGATTATCTGCGCAAAATGAAGGAAGACGGGGTCACTTCCGTACAGATTTATGTACACTGGAACAAGTATGAGCCTGAAAGAAGAGGAGAATTTGATTTTTCATACTATGACAGCCAGGTAAATCTTCTCAAGGAAGCGGGACTCAAATTTGTACCTTTCATACTTATAGGACCGCGCTATGCGGCGCCTAAGTGGTGGCTTGAAGACAAAAATCACAAAGGCTTGGTATGTCTTGAGCATGGAATTGAAAGCCCCATAGATTCAATCTGGAACGAAGCGTTCAGAGAAGAAATCGACCGAGTATTAAAGGTTTTCACCAAGCATTATTTAGATATGGACGTGCTTGAGTCAGTTCAGCCGGGAATTTGCGGCGATTACGGTGAATCGATAATGCCGGTATTCGGAAACTGGCCGGGAGTATACCACACGCATCTGGGAATGTGGTGCGGTGACGAGCTTGCCAGGGCTTCCTTTAAAAATGCGATGAAAGAAAAATATCAAAGCATAGAAGAACTGAATAAGAGCTGGAGATATTTTTATAAGTCGTTTGACGAGGTCGAGCCGTTTTTACAGCATAAAGCTCCTTCAAGAACGGCGTGGTTTGATTTGGTGGAGTGGTACAGAAATTCTATGACGGACTTTGTCGAATTCTGGATGAAAACGCTCAGAAAATATCTGCCGGACACGCCGATATATATGTGCACAGGCGGCAGCGAGACTCCGGAACAGGCGGCTATGTTCAGTGATCAGGCAAAGGTAGTTGCAAAGTATAACGGAGGAATGAGGCTTACGAATGAGCAGAACAAGTTCTTTGTAAATTTCTTTGACTGCAATGCTTATATGCACAGCGCCTGCGAGTTTTACGGAGCATATTTGGGACTGGAGCCCGCCGGTCCTATGACTAAGGAAGGTGTAGGCTCACGAATTTTCGGTTCCGCGGTGTACGGAAACCGTCAGATATTCTTTTATTTCGATAATATTTATCCCGGACGGGATATGAACAGCGAGACCGCAAAGCTTTTCAAGAAATACATACCTCTTATAAACGAGCGCAAGAGCAATAAGCAAACTGCGGTACTGTGGCCGAAATATGTAGGAATAATGGAGGGCGGCAGACCTGAGAGCATACGTCCGTTATCGGAGTTTTTGCGCAAGAGGACTGATTACCGGTTTGTAAACGAGAATATGATAGCCGACGGTGTTCTTGAAGATGTAAAGCTGCTTATAATCCCATGCGCGCTTTACACAGACAGGAAAACGCTGCGCACAATACGCGGGTGGGTTGAGCGCGGCGGCATACTTTTCACTGCAGGAAAGGTGACCGACACAGAACTTGAGAACTGTGAAGAATTTGACGGGATGCTGGGATTTACGGATAAAACGGATATTTGCGGCGGCTGCGCGAAATATGATATACCGCAGGACATACCGTTTAAAAGATTTGCGGAAAAGAAGAGCTATATCGCAAAGCACGGATATAATAATTTAGCCGATGATGTTATGCCTCTGGCGGAAAAGAAGCCTGAATATGACAGCTTTTTTGATATCCAGTCTGTATACATTTTGTCATCGTTTTACCGTAAGTACGGAAAAGGCATGACGATATCGTATTTCGGAGACTGCAAATTTGATACAGACGATCAGGATATACTGACATCTGACGCTTTTCCGCCTTTGCTTGACGACGTGGTATCAGAGTTTTCAAAGGATTTAAAAATACATGGCAGCGAAGTGGTAAGAGGTGAAATCGGAGGCGAGACATACGCGCTTTATCCTGACGGAGAAATAAAAAAGGTAAAAACATAAAATTTTTCTTGAAAATACTAAGTATTTAAGATATAATAGTTTTTAGTATTTTTTGGAGGTTAAATATTTTATGGAAATAAATCCCATTTTACTGGCTGAGAGCACAGCTGAAAGTCAAACAGGCGGAGGAATGTCGTTAGTATTAATGCTTGTGGTTTACGCGGCAATTTTCGGCGTATTATATCTGGTGCTTATCCGTCCGCAGAAGAAAAAGCAAAAAGAAGAAAAGAAAATGCGTGAGAATCTTCAGGTCGGAGATGAGATAGTAACTATCGGCGGCATTTACGGCAGGGTGATTTCTCTGAAAGAGGATACTATTGTAATTGAGTCGCAAAGCGATCATTCCAAGCTTACAATCGCGCGCTGGGCACTGCAGACAAATCTTACGGTTCATGACGACGCGCCCTCAAAATAATTAGGCAATATAAATATTTCAATTCTAAAATTGTCCCTTTTCGAATATACTTTTAAATAAGTATACGGAAAGGGGCTTTCTTTATGAAAAGCAAGGATAACAGCAAATATAAAACAGTAATTTCAAGCGCTGCGGCCGGACTTGTTGTGGCAGCAGTTTTCATACTTATATTTGCGGCAGTAATGTACTTTGCAGAACTTGATGAAATTTATTCGGTAATTTTTGCTACCGTTTCAGTAGCCTGCGGGTGTTTTACGGCAGCATATATTGCTGCAAAGTCTAATAAAAGCAAAGGTTTTTTGATAGGAGCCGTCACGGGAGGCATAGTATTTGTCGCGGTGCTTTTGATATCTCTTGCGGCAGATAAAGGGGCAATCGGCATAAACACACTTTTTCATTTCATAATTTTTATGCTGTCGGGAATTGTCGGCGGAATAATCGGTGTTAATAAATCCCAAAGTACAAAATATATAAAATAAAATCTGACGCAGTCGTTGTATTTTTCGGCTGCGTCAGACTGCGTTTAATTCAGGATAAACTCGGCTTTTACAGGATTATGATCGCTGTATAAAAACTCGGTATCGACAGTATTGCATGATATAACTTTTACATTATCGCTTGCAAGAACGCCGTCAACCGAAAGGACGTAATCTGTTCCGTCGCCGCGGTAAGCGGAGTCGGCGTTGCGGCAGGTCGGGGCGTTCGTGCCGGTGTAACATTTTATTCCGTCCGGCAGAATAGAGGTGTCAAAGGGTTTTGCCCAGTTAAATTCTTCTGAAGGCTCGACACCGAAATATTCAGAGGAATCTCCGAGCAGGTCCTTGTTAAAGTCGCCGGCAGCTATTACATAGCTGCCTTTTTGATATTCTTTCTGCATATCGGCACAGAGTATTTTAAGCTGTTCGTCGGCAATTTTGCCGTCCGACGTGTATGCGGAAAGGTGCAGATTGTAAAGTACCAGATTTTTGCCGTTATCAGTAGGTATAACTGAAACAGTATATGCGCGGTCAAGGTCAAAAAGTTTATACAGCGAGTCCTCAACCGGAAGACTTTTCCTGACAGCAGACGAAATACTAAAGGAAGAAAATGTTAAAATCCCGGATTTATTTGCTCCTATAGGTTCGTTCAGCGGATATAAAAAGTAGGGGGAATCATAATTGAGTGCAAATACGCTGTCATATTTTGAAAGACCGGAAGATAACAGTTTACACTGATTGACATGATAACTTCTGGTGCCGTAAATATCTACCTCCTGAAAAAGTATGAAATCGGCGTCAGCATTCTGAACGGTTTTAAGCGCTCCTTGGGTATTTTCCTTTACGGCATTTTCGGACAAGGCTCTTGAATGCTCTCCGCCGTCCATAAAAAATGAATAATCCTGACTGTAAGCCCCGAATCCGATATTATATGTTACAAGCGACAGCTTTTCGCCTGTAACAGCGGTTTTTCCGGCGCCTTTTTCAATATCAAGGGTTATATTGTCGGCCAGGCGGTCGTAGCTGAAAAGCACGTATGCGGCGTATGACAGAACGGTTATTACGAAAGCTGATAACACAATACCGGTTATTAGCAGAACTTTTTTCTTAGCTGTTGATTTCATAAGTTTAAACCTTCTCATATGTATTTAAAATATTCTAACATAAAACAATGGCTGTTTCAAGATTGAAAGTCTGATAAAAAAACGTATTGCGGCCTGAAAAATAAAAAACACTTGAATTTAAAGCGTGGTATATGATATTATAGTGTTAATATTTTAGGAGTTTAGGAGTGAAAAAAATGGACGGAAGTACACTGCAGATACTTATTGCCATGGGCAGCTACATGGCAGTAGTAATAGTAATAGGGCTGGTTTATGCGAAGCGGGCCAACGCAAGCTCTGAAAATTATTTTTTAGGCGGAAGGTCTTTGGGACCATGGGTCACCGCGATGAGCGCGGAAGCGTCCGATATGAGCGGATGGCTTTTAATGGGTCTGCCGGGTGTTGCCTATTGGTGCGGATTGGCTGACGCGGCGTGGACGGCGATTGGCTTGGCGGTTGGTACATATTTTAACTGGCTGATAGTCTCAAGGAGACTGAGAAGATACAGTATACGGGCCAATAATTCTATTACGCTGCCGGAATTTTTCTCTAACCGATTCCGCGAAAACAAAAAAATTGTATGTTCGCTTGCGGCTCTGTTTATACTGATATTTTTTACTGTTTACGCTTCAAGCTGTTTTGTGACCTGCGGGAAACTGTTTTCAACACTGTTCGGAGCGGATTACGTACCTATGATGATAGTAGGAGCGGTATTTGTTTTGATTTATACTATTTTAGGAGGTTTTTTGGCAGAGAGTGCCTCTGATTTTATGCAGGGAGTTGTAATGTTTGTTGCGCTAACGGTAATAGTAATTACAGGCACTGTTAAGGCGGGAGGAATCGGAGCGGTTTTTGATAACGCGCGTGAAATTCCCGGATTTCTGGAGTTTTTCGGACTTGCTGAGCCTGTAGTGAGTGAAGCCGGAGAACAGTTGGTTTCGAATGGAAGACCGTTATTCGGTGAAGCCAGTGATTACGGATTTCTGAGTGTATGCTCAATGCTTGCGTGGGGACTTGGATATTTCGGTATGCCTCAGGTCCTTTTGAGGTTTATGGCTATCAGAAAGGAAAAGGAACTCAAACTTTCAAGAAGGGTAGCAATGATATGGGTAGTGATTTCTCTTGCGGTAGCGGTATTTATCGGTATAGTAGGCAGAATAATATCAATGGAAAATCCGGATGCTTTAAATACCATACATCTTACAAAGTCGTCGGCTGAGAACATATTCATAACTTTATCTACAAGCTTCCTTCCTCCGATTATTGCCGGATTTGTAATGGCGGGTATTCTTGCGGCGACAATCAGTTCGTCTGATTCGTATCTGCTTATTGCCGCATCGGCATTTGCCAAAAACATTTACCAGGGCGTTGTGAAGAGGAAAGCTACAGATAAACAGGTAATGACTATGTCCAGAATAACTCTGCTAGCGATAGCTTTGATAGCAATAATCATAGCTTTGGATGAGGACAGCATAATTTTTTCGATAGTATCATTTGCCTGGGCGGGATTCGGCGCCACCTTCGGACCTCTTATGCTTTTCTCGCTTTTCTGGAAACGCACTACGCGCGCAGGCGCTATTGCAGGCATGATAGGCGGCGCGGCCATGGTATTTATATGGAAATTAGCTATAAGCGGGCTGGG
Source organism: uncultured Clostridia bacterium (assembly GCA_944384855.1). Classification (GTDB taxonomy): domain Bacteria; phylum Bacillota; class Clostridia; order Oscillospirales; family Acutalibacteraceae; genus UBA737. The sequence goes on from CALWUY010000060.1 coordinate 16,791, forward strand.
AGGAGCATTTGCAATATATGAATTGCTGCCGGCATTTATATTCTCCGCAATTTGCATAGTAGTTGTGTCGCTTCTTACACCCGCTCCTTCAAAAGAGATCGAAGAAGATTTTGAAATAGTGAAATCAGGGGAAGGAGTCAGCGACTGACGGTTTGTCCTGTCAAAACCGCATTTGTTTTATCAGGTGCGGTTTTATATTATGTGATTATGGGGCAACCTGATATAAATGTGGCTGTTTTAAGAATTTAAAAAATATTTTAAGCAAATGCGTTGGGAGGACGTGCGAAAACTTTATGAAAACCGGAGTAGTAGATGTAGGCGGGGGATTAAGAGGAATATATGCGGTAGGGGTTTTAGATTACTGCATGGATCAGGGTATCCGTTTTGATATCGGTATAGGCGTATCGGCAGGGAGCGCGAATCTGGTATCGTATGTTGCGGGTCAGCGGGGACGAAACTATCAGTTTTATACTGAATATGCATTCAGAAAGCAGTATATGGGATTCAGAAACTTTATTTTCAAAAAGTCTTTTGTGAATATGGATTATGTATACAGCACTCTTTCCAATTCAGACGGTGAAAATCCTTTGGATTACGATTCATTTAAAAAAAATCCCATGGAGTTTTATGTGGTCGCGTTAGACGCAAATACCGGTGAAACACGCTATTTTGACAAAAATGATATTCAGCAGGATAACTATGACGTGATGAAAGCTTCCTCATCGCTTCCTTATGTCTGTCCGCCGTATCCTATAAACGGATCTGTTTATTATGACGGAGCTTTGGGAGATCCTGTGCCTTTTGAAAAGGCATTTGAGCTCGGATGTGATAAAGTTGTGGTAATCCTGACAAAGCCGGAAGATGAAATACGGAATTCCAAGACAGACAATATATTCGCGGAACGCATTGAAAAAAAGTATCCGGCTGCGGCGGAAAAATTGCGAGGACATTCGGATAAATATAATGAACAAATTGCGCTGGCAAAGAAATATGCCCGGCAGGGCAGGGTGTTAATTGTATCGCCTGATGACACATGCGGTATAGATACGCTTAAGAAGAACAGACCCTCAATGCAGAAACTATATATAAAAGGATATAAAGACGGAATAGAAATAAAGAAGTTTTTGGCGAAAAATCAATACTGACAAATAAATATTACAGTATTTTCTCAAAAAATGTCATTTTTAACGGTATAGCAACATAAAGCGTCGGCTGTATAACGATTGAAAGAATTTTGTTATACAGCCGACGCTTTAGTTTTATACGGTCAACAGGTATTTGAATTCACACTCGCGGCAGTCTGGGGTATGTTGTATAATAATATACGGAGGTGCATCAAATGAAAGAAAAAAAATTAAATTTAAACTTGATATCCGAATACAAAACTTCGCTTTACAACGACGAAAAAAGCAAAAATACAATAGAAAAGTATCTGCGCGATATTTGCCGCTTTGTTGAATTTACAGGCGACAGGATTATGGAAAAATCGCTTGTGATGGAATATAAATCGAAATTGAAACTCGAACATTGCCTGACCAGCGCAAATTCGATGCTTGCGGCGGTAAAATAATCATAGAAGATTGTGAAATCGTTAATTTAAACGGCAAAAGGTATTTTGCTGCCAACGGCGGTCAGATATTGGTTTCCAAAACGTTTTCAAGCAGTAAGATATGTAAAGCTTGAAATTGCCAGAGCATACAGCTGGGATGAGTATGTTTTTTGGAAACTTGAGCTTTCTGCATTGCGCTGGAGTTTAATTCCAGGTATTACGCCAGATAGAGTTAAGCAGATACGCCGTTTCTTTCATAAAATTAATCATTCGAATCACAGCAAGAAAAAATCTGACGGTATCGTTGCAATGATAATGCCTTCGATATCAGGAATATTTGTTTGCGCTGTTTGTTTGATTGGTTGTTCTTATTTGGGGCAGTTTTGAGACTGAAGGAAAAATTTTAATAGAAGACGGCGGAAGTTATATTTATGATAAGCTGTCTGATGCGGTTTTGGCTCCCGTAACTCAATCGGGTTTATCTGAAAATACCGTTCCTTTATCAGATACAGAGTATGTCGTCAAATCCGGTGACTCTCTTTCTAAAATAGCGGAGATTTACGATATCACCGCTGAAAAACTGAAGGTTTATAATGACATTGAGGATGAATATAAGCTTTCAATAGGCCAGATAATAAAAATACCGCCTGACTACTATACTTTGCCTGAGAACAGTCCGATTCAGGATAATAATGCAACAGAACCGTCAGATACAGGCGACAAAGCCAATCTGCAGGTTCAGGAGAATTTATCTGAAAGCAGTGGAGATGCGGATACATCCGCGTATACTGCACAAACTCATCAGTAAGTGAAGTTAGTATTTTATGTTTATAATCAGTGAGCCGAATAATCGGCTCACTGTTTTTTGGGGATTCATAAACCAAATATAAATGTTTGTCATTTGCTGTCTGACGTGATATACTGTAATTACGGCTATAAAAATCACTGAATATTTTCGTCCCGAAGGGAGCAGAGATATGGTATATACAGTTACATTAAACCCTGCATTGGATTACGTAATGAATTTAAGCTCTTTAACCACGGAAGATATCAACCGTACAGAGTCAGAGAAACTATATTACGGCGGAAAGGGAATAAATGTATCGGCGGTGCTGTCACGGATTAATGTCCCGACAACAGCCATGGGATTTATTGCGGGGTTTACCGGCAAAAAATTAAAGGCAATGCTTGACGCTGACAGTATATCAAATGATTTTACCGAACTGGCAGATGGGGACACACGCATCAATGTGAAGCTGAAGTTCGGTAAAGAACTTGATATTAATGCTTCAGGGCCTGAAATAGATACAGATGATGTTGAGCGGCTTACAGAAAAGCTATATAAACTTAAAGACGGCGATTTTCTGGTGCTGGCCGGAAATGTTCCATCAGATCTTCCCGACGATTTATATGCCGGTATACTTAAAAGGCTTACCGGACGAGGAATACGGTTTGTTGTAGATACTACCGGCAGACAGCTTTTGAATGTTCTTGAATACAAACCGTTTTTAATAAAACCTAATCATCATGAGCTTGGGGAGATATTCGGAAGGAAGATGCAGACAGCCGAAGAAATCACTGAGTATGCTTTAAAGCTTAAAAAGATGGGAGCGGTCAATGTGCTGGTATCGAGAGGCTCGGACGGCGCGCTGCTTGTGGATGAAAATTCCGAAGTTCACCCGGTGGCTGCAGTAAGGGGAGAACTCGTAAGCTCAGTAGGCTGCGGAGATTCAATGGTAGCGGGATTTATAGCAGGATATATTTATCACAGGGACTACCAGGAGGCATTGAAACTGTCAGTTGCCTGTTCAGCAGCTACTGCTTTTTCAAAAGAACTGGCAAGAGCCGATGAGATTAACAAAATATACGAGCAATTGTAGAAAAGCAAAAATGCGTACGGAAATTGAATTCCGTACGCATTTTTGTTGTAATATTTTGTATTATGATATATTATCCCGATATAAAAAATTTTAATAAAAGACTTAGAACTTTTCCGAAAATCAAACTTTACGGATAATTCTTTGCGCTGAGTTAACAGGACAGCACTGAAAAGAGCCTAAGCACTGATTGTGTACAAGTCTCGCTTTGAGCGGGTGTTCATAAGACGTTTTAACCGTGAAGTAAAAATTATAAAATAAAAACGCCTCGGCTCACGAAAGCGCAGCCGAAGCGCTCGGCTGTAAATAGGAACTGAAAATTTGCTTAAATCACAGCCTGTATGTCTGAAACTGATATATTTTTCTTTCCGTGAAAAACAGCTTTCAATATATTATGCCGGTGTATGACCCCGGTACAGCGTATTGCGGGCTTAAATAAGGCGGCAGAAAAAATATAACGATATTTTTCTGATTAGATTTGAACCTGAATATTTTAATAACAAGAGGCGGCAACATACAAAACCTTTCTGTTGCCGCCTTTTTATATATCAGTTAATTTGACCGTCTTTTTTTATTGAACGTTATCGTACCAAGCACACTGCCGGATACGAAAAGCAGAGCAACCCAAAGCAGCATATTGCTGCTGTCGCCGGCCTTGGGCACAGATTCATCTGGCGTTGTAGGCGTTTCCGGCGTCACAGGCGCTTCTGCCGCTTCTTCTGTCCAGCCGGCATATACCGTTTTATTGCTGTCTAATGTAATAGAGGCGGCCTTTTGTGTCAATGCCTGATCAAGATACCATCCTGTAAAGCTGAAACCGTCTTTTTTTGGCGTATACTGTGAAAGATCAATAACGGAGCCATCTTCCGCGGCCACCGAAGCTATGCTGCTGCCGCCGTTGGTTTCAAAGTTGAGTGTATAGGTGACCGGAACCACTTTTTGAGTGGAACAGGAAAAGCTTTTCCAAGTGCTGACGATCTCGTTGGAAATCACTGTTCTTTCCGTAAAGGGAGATCCTTCTATTTCTTCTGCGCTTTCATTCTGTGCCTGCAAGAATTCTTTCACTGCTTGCGGATAGTCTTCCCATGCAAGCCCCCATGTTTCAAATACACCAACCAATTCCTCATTTGCCTTCATGGTCAAAATCAAGTTGCCAGACGGTTGTGCAATAAACTCCCCATCTAGGTAGAATGCGCCAGTGTTTCCGAGTGCTTGAACATTTCCGTCGTAAAAAATAATGTTTCCTTTGGAAGATGCTTTTTTGCTTTGGGCAGACATGGCTTGGATCTCTCCGCTCGATGCAACAACGCCATAGCATTTTATGTCATAGTTATCCGCATATTCGATATATCCTAACAAATCAACCCCGCCGGCAAGAAATTCCACATCGCCCGCCATGGCAACGACAGCTGCGGAGAAGTTGCCTGCGTATCCTCCGTTTACCATAACCTTCGCTGTTTCACCGGCAAACACCACATTTCCGGCTTGGCTCAGAATGCCGCAGCTCAAATCTGCCTCTACTCCGTCCATCGGGACAGCGTTCGATCCCGACGCAAAAACCTCTCCGGCGTTGACGGTCACATCCCCGTATGCGCAGATCCCACTGCATACAGCAGATTCCGTCATACCGATTGACGTGGTTAGTTTTCCACCGTTAATAGTTACGCTGCCGGTTTCGGCAAAAATGCCAAAGCTTCCTCCGGAAGAAACTGAGTGGGCATCACTGCGGTCGCCTATGGCGTTCACCTCGCCGTTTATAATCACGTTTCCATAACTGCTGTATACCCCGGCACTGATAACAGCTTCCCGTCCTCTGGTATACACTTGAGCATCATTGATCGTCACGTCACCGTAAGCCATCAGGCCGGCGCCGATGGTTCTTGTACCTTCGCTTGAGAATGTAAACCCATCATTTTTGCGATTTGCCTCTACAACCGCTTGATTATCTATGGTAAGATTTCCGTCAAAACATCCGATATCTATACTGAGGTTTTGCGCAACGCTGCTTTGCGCTTTTACACTGCCGCCGGAGATGTGAATATCACCCTGCGTCAAATCAATGATTCCAGCACTGTGCAGGGGCATATATTCTTCAAAGAAATTTAATATGCTGTTGCTTTGTGCGGTTATATCGGAATTATCTATTGTAATTCCATTTGTGCCCTCAATGGCATAGCTGTAACATCCGCTTTCTGCCACAGCGTTCACCGCTGCGTTTGTAAACGAAAGGAATTCTCCACTGATACCGCAGCTTTTGAAACCGTCTTTAAGCGAAGCGTCGCCGCTTTCGGCAGTAACCTTTACTCCGTCCTCAATAAAAATATCTTTTCCGCAAATTCCGTAAGAGGAATAATCTTCATCCGGGTACTGCATGGAGGCCTTAGCGGTTAGAACAGCATCAGCGGCGTCCTCTCCGGCAAAGATGCTGATATTGCCGTTTTGGCTGTAAATGGCCGCACAGATATTCTGACCGGACATTCCTGATGAGATGACGCTGTTTTCTCCTGTAAGCTCGATCAACAGATCTTCTGTTGCATAGATACCGTATGGCGTGTTCACTGCCGTAATGTTCGCGTTCTTTAATGTTAATACATTTTTCTCTGGGTCATAGGATATCGTGCCGTCTTCCAACACATCCGAGGCATTTGCAGCAGTGATCTGCGTACCTGCTATATACGGATATTTATCCGTCTCAAGTGCGAAAGCGGACAGCGGAATCAGTCCCGCGATCATTACCATACAGAGAATCAGGCTCAAAATTTGCTTTTTCATATTTTACCCTCCCTTTTATTCCTCTGCGCCAGTAACTGCCTGCAGAGAAATACGTATTGCATTTAACTGTAAATTCAAATATTCTTCGTCTTCAAACATGGCATAGTGGACACAGGCCCGAACAAACAGATAGGTCATACCCTGAATAAACTCAGCCGGAAGTCCCAGCTTAGCGGAAAGCTGCTCGGAGTATTGGCGATAACGGATATTCACGTCTTTAAAGAATTGTTTGCCGTATTCCTGATACTTTGGACTCGCATACACCTGGTACATAAAGCGGTACTGTGCTCCGTGGAGTCTGGCAGTAATATATGGCATTTCCTGCAGAAAACGCTCAATATCTTCAATATTCTCGGGCGCGTTTACTATGTAATCGTCCTCCACCTTTGCCATTGAATAAGCGGTGGATTCAACAATAAGATTGTCTTTAGATCCGAAATAATAAATCAAGGCGCCGTTTGTAACTCCGCAGGCATCCGCCAGCTTTTTCATTCCGGTGCTTTCAAGACCGCTTTTTCAAAATTATTTTCTAAATGGTCAATAAATACATTCTAATTATAAACAAATAAATAGGAAAAGTCAATTAAATATTGGATATAAGTTACAAAACGCCAAAATGCCGCAAGAACATTTATAACAGTAAAAAGACCGGAATGCTATGAAAAAAAACAGGTTAGAAGCATATAACATATTGTTTTTGCTGTAATATTTTTGCATTTTTAAAGAACAGTGTCCGGTTAATTCGTGTGGATTGCTGTTATTAAAGCTCGTAAAGCAAGCATTAATATTGAAAATAACGGTTGTGTTCTAAACAAAATTGTTCAGGGCACAATCGTTGACAAAGACTGAAAAAGATACCCTGTTTTGGCGCGGGAACCTTCTGTATTGATAATAAAAAAGTCCGGAGCACGTTTGGCTCCAGGCACTTGCCTGTAACTGGTAGCTATAAAAGATCCGGACTATTCGGCGGAACAATCAAACATAATAAATAACGCTGAACCCAAAAACGAATTGGGTTCAGCGTTACGCTGGTCCGAGTGACAGGACTTGAACCTGCGGCCTCTTGACCCCCAGTCAAGCGCGCTACCAGCTGCGCCACACCCGGATATTATGTACTGCGTTTTATCACGCAAATAATATTATATCATATATTTTTTATTTGTCAACAATGATTAATAAAAATAAAGAACCGATATATAATTAAAATATCGGTTCAGTCAATAAATTTATATTTTAGTCTGCAAAACCTGATTCTACTAAGTTTACAAGGCCTTCAAGAGCCTCTTTTTCATCAGAACCGTCCACGATAATCTTAATAGTAGTACCGCCGACTATACCTAAAGAAAGAACACCTAACAGACTTTTGGCATTTACTTTCCTTTCGTCCTTTTCTACCCAAATAGAGCTCTTGTATTCGTTGGCTTTTTGAATAAAGAATGTAGCGGGACGTGCATGAAGACCGGCCTGATTCTGAATAACAACATCTTTAACGCACATTGTAAATTCTCCTTACGATAAATGTTATAAAAATATTTATGTGTTTACGGATTTTCAGTAACGGTAAAAATCACTGTAAACATATTATACCACATTTAATGATTTAGTCAATTATTTGTGAAAAAGTTCTAATATTTATCCAACTTATGCTTAATCTTACAACGCGAATTTATGCACTTTTTCTAAAACTAAATCTCTATATTGTGCTTTTTGAGCAATTTTTTGTCTTTTTCGGACAAGATATAGCTTTCAAACATATCGGGACGTTTGGCTTTTGTGATCAAAATAGACTGTATCTTTCTCCATTCGTCAATTTTCGCGTGATTTCCCGACAGCAAAACTTCGGGGACTTCGCGGCTGTTCCATATGGCCGGTCTCGTATACTGCGGATATTCAAGCAGACCCGCAAAATGACTTTCTTCTTCAAAACAGATGTCATCGGATAAAACTCCCGGAAGCATCCTGCAGACAGCATCTGCCACAACAAGCGCCGGAAGCTCTCCACCGGTGAGTACGAAATCTCCGATAGACAGCTCTTCATCAACTATTTCGTCAATGACACGCTGGTCTATGCCTTCGTAGTGCCCGCACAGAAGTACCAGCCGGTCAAGACGCGAAAGCTCAACAGCCTTTTGCTGGTCAAACTTTTTACCCTTAGGAGACATATATATCAGATGAGGCTTCTGTTCACCCTCGCTGTAAAGACTGTTAAAACAGTTATATATAGGGTCTGCCGCCATTATCATACCCATTCCGCCGCCGTAGGGCATATCATCCACCTTGTTGTGCTTGTTTCCCGAAAAGTCTCTGATATCCGTACATACGATTTTAACTTTTCCGGCTTTCTGAGCACGTCCGATAATACTCTCGCTCAAAACTCTTTCGCACATTTCGGGGAAAAGGGTAAGTATATCAATCCTCATCGTCAAATATCCCCTTTAATATGTGTATTGACACTTCTTTGTTTTGGGTATCGACTTTTTCTATTACATCTTCAATCGCAGGAACGAGGTATTCTTTGCCGTTTTTTGAAATATGCCACACATCGTTTGCACCTGTTGAGGATACCTCGCTCAAAATGCCGAGCACATCCTTGCTGTCGGCATCCGTGACGGTGCAGCCTATAAGATCATCTATAAAATACCTGCCGTCCGGTAAAATCACATCGTCGCGGTCGATATATATTATTTTATTCCTTAATGCTTCGGCTTTCTCTATGGAGTCTATCCCGCTGAAAGCCATAAGAACAATATTGCCGTGAGGCTGCACCCAGCTTACATCAAGTTTTCTGTTTCCTTCACTGTCTGCGTATAAGTTTTTGAACTGCTTTAAAAAATCTGCAGAATCGCACCAAGGCTGCACTCGCACAGCGCCTTTTACTCCGTGTGTGCCGACAATTTTTCCTGTTTCAAGATATTGTTTCATAATTTTATTAATCCTTACTGAAATCTTCTAAAATCAGACCTTCGTTCTTCTCAAGCGCCCAGTTTATATTCCATTCACTTGTAAAAATAAGCAGATTGTTTCCTTTAAAATCCTGTACCCATTTTGTGTCAGAAGTAAGATTCAGCTTTTTTATGTCAAGATCTTTGTTTTTTATCCAGCGTATAAACTGATATGAAAGGTCATTACGCGTTACATCGACATTGTATTCATTTTTCAGCCGGTATTCAAGCACCTCGAACTGAAGAACTCCCACAACGCCTACAATGACACGTTCCATACCTGTGTTCGGCTCGTGAAATATCTGTATAGCGCCTTCCTGAGCTATCTGTTCGACTCCCTTGACAAACTGTTTTCTTTTCAGCGAGTCCTTATGCTCAATAATTGAAAAATGTTCGGGAGCAAATGTGGGTATGCCTTCAAATTTAACCTTTCTGGACGCACAGCACACCGTATCGCCTATAGAATATATTCCCGGGTCGAATACGCCTATAATATCTCCGGCATAGGCTTCATTTATTATCTGTCTTTCATCTGCCATCATTTGCTGAGGCTGGGAAAGTCTTACGGTTTTTCCGGTCTGAACATGATAATAATCCGCGCCGCGTTCGAATTTTCCCGAACAAATTCTGAAAAAGGTTATACGGTCACGGTGATTTTTATTCATGTTTGCCTGTATTTTAAAAGCAAACGCGGAGAAAGTTTCTTCAAAGGGACTTATCTCTTGGTCTCCTGATTTTCTCGCAAGAGGAGAAGTTGTCATTTTAAGAAAGTTTTCCAGAAATGGTTCCACTCCGAAGTTTGTAAGCGCCGAGCCGAAAAATACCGGGGTGAGTTCGCCGCAGCGTACCTTTTCAATATCAAATTCAAAACTTGCACCGTCTAAAAGCTCTATCTGTTCAACCAGTTCCTCGCGCAAATACGGCCCTATCAGTTCATCAAGCTTATCAACATCTGTAATGTCGCAGGGGGTGGGCTTTATCCTTTCCTGCCCTCTGTGAAGGTCGCTGAAAGTAAGTATTTCCCGCTTATCGCGGTCAAAAACTCCCTTAAAACTTACTCCGCAGCTTATCGGCCAGTTTACAGGATAAGTGCCTATACCGAATTCCTTTTCAAGTTCATCTAAAAGTTCAAACGGATCACGGGCTTCACGGTCCAATTTATTTATGAATGTGAAAATAGGTATATGACGCATGGCGCATACCTTAAACAGCTTTCGTGTCTGAGCTTCAATGCCTTTTGCGGCATCTATAACCATTACCACGCTGTCTGCAGCCATTAAAGTCCTGTAAGTGTCTTCTGAAAAGTCCTGGTGCCCCGGAGTGTCAAGTATGTTAATGCAGTAACCTTCATATTCAAACTGCATTACCGAAGATGTTATTGAAATACCTCTTTGTTTTTCAAGTTCCATCCAGTCGCTTACCGCATGCTTTGCGGTAGCTTTGCCTTTAACGGAACCGGCGGTCTGAATGGCTCCTCCGTATAAGAGAAATTTTTCAGTCAAAGTGGTTTTGCCTGCGTCCGGGTGCGAAATGATTGCAAATGTGCGACGTCTTTCTATTTCGTGTTTTAAATCTGCCACAAAATTACTCCTTTAACAAAAACTGTAAAATCTATCAAACCTTAAAATTATATCATATTGTCTGCAGTTTATCAAGATTTTATATCAGTGTATGCAATTTTCGTCAAAAAAAGATAAATCAATATCCTTAATAACCGTCGAAGCCGCATTTTCAGAGCATACCGAAATAAAAAAATCGTCTTTTTTTACAGTAAATATTTTATCTTTTATATCTTTGTCGGTTACCGAGGTTTTGAAAAAAGGCACTGATATTCCGCTTCCGTTATATTTGGCAAATGCTTCTTTTGCGGTCCAAATCTCAAAAAAAGCAAAATCGGGATTTGAACTGTTTTTAATATAATCATTCTCGCCCGCCGTGAAATAACGTTGCGCGACCCGCAAGTCAGGATTTCTGTATTTTTCAATGTCGATTCCGATTTCTGAGTTTGAAACCGCAACAGCTACTGCGCTGCCGCTGTGGGATATATTAAAATAAAAATTGCGCGGATATTTCAAATAGGGTTTTCCTGATTTCGGACGTACAAATGCTATTTGACTGTTGTCTATATTCATTTTTTTAATGATGACGGTTCTGAGTACGGCTTCTCCCAAAACGGAAGTAATGTATTTAATATCTGAGGCACCGTCGGCTTTATGCAGTCTGTCCTCAGGCAAAAGCTCAGCAGGAATATCATCAAGGTTAAGGACATCTGCGTTTTTAAAAAAATATACGTTTGACATAAAACACCTCAGTATGCCGGATATAGTTTAGCATATTATATTATATTTACATTATTTTTTCAACTCATCCTTCCGAAAACCGTTGTTGAATAATTAATAGCCGGGATTTTAAAAAAACTATTGACAAACTATAGTGTTTAGTGGGATAATATGTAAGGTATTATAATAATGTATTATTATGCCTAATTATATTTTTGGTGATGTTAATGCGTGTTATTACCGGATTGGCTAAGGGCAAGCGTCTTGTGACTCCGCCCGGTCTTGATGTGCGTCCCACTCCGGAAAGAGTGAAGGAAGGATTGTTCAGCGCACTTCATTTTGATATTGAGGGCAGAAGGGTACTCGATTTGTTTTCGGGTTCCGGTCAGTTGGGTATTGAGGCTTTGAGCCGCGGAGCTGAGTCTGCGGTTTTGGTTGACAGCTCGTCTGATTCTATAAAGATTTCAAAAAGAAATATAGAAATCTGCGGTTTTCAAGACCGTGCAAAGACTGTGCAGGCGGATTATTCGGAGTTTTGTGCAATGTGCAGGGATACATTTGACATAGTATTTTTAGATCCTCCTTACAAGGCGGGGCTTTTGATGCCGGCTGTCAGAGCGGTACTTCCGCTGATGAGCGATTACGGATATATCGTATGCGAGCATCCGCCTGAAGTTGAGCCTGAATGTAAAGTCGGAGGGTTCGCTGTTTACCGTAAATATCGTTACGGAAAAGTATTGGTTACAGTTTACAGAAAAGAGGACCGAATATGAAAGACAAGGTTATAGCAATATGTCCGGGAAGTTTTGATCCCGTAACATACGGTCATCTTGATATCATAACCAGAGCTTCAAAGATGTTTTACAAGGTTATCGTGGTTGTAGCGGGGAATGTCACAAAGAATTGTTCGTTCACTCCTGAAGAAAGAGTTGAAATGATAGAAAAATGCGTATCCGAACTGAGTAATGTTTCGGTTGAGCATTACGAAGGTCTGCTTGCAGATTATGCGGCAAGTGTCGGAGCTACGGCAATTATAAAGGGACTTAGAGCAATGTCTGATTTTGAGTACGAATTTCAGATGGCTCTTACCAATAAAAAGCTTAATCCTAATGTTGAGACCCTGTTTCTTACAACAGCAGCAGAAAACATGTATTTAAGTTCGAGTATGGTGAAGCAGATAGCCTTTATGGGCGGCGATATCAGCAGTTTTGTGCCTGAAGTTATAAGACAGGATATAATAAACAGGATAAGAAAATAAATGATACCGAATTCGGTGGAGGATGAAAAAATGACATTAGATGAATTATTGGAACAGTTTGACGAATTACTTGACGGAGGAATAAAGATTCCGGGTAAGAAGACATTGGTAGATGTAGAGAAGCTTAGGGCGGTAGTAGATGAAATACGGCTAAATATTCCTGCAGAAATCAAGCAGGCAAAGGGAATAGTAGCTGACCGTGCGGATATAATTACCAATGCGAAGCGCGAGGCGGACGGTATAATACGCAATGCGGAAGAACGTGCGAAAGCGATGGTTGCTCAGGAGGAAATAGTTAAGCTTTCACAGGCCAAGGCTGCCGAGATTATTGCCGGAGCTCAGACCAAAAGCCGAGAGATGCGCAAGGCGGCACAGGATTTTGTTGACGACATTATGCGCAGGGCAGATGAGGGACTTACAGCCAATTTAGGAGAGGTTCGCAAGACAAGAGCTGCATTGAAACAGCAGATACCCACAGCCAAAGAGCAGTAATGCTGAGGGCGGTTTGAGCCGTAAGAATTTGCTGAAAAAGGGGAGCCGTCTCATTAATTCAGGGTTAATGAGATAGTTCCTTTTGGTTTTAATTTGAAAGGGGCACTTTTTGGTGTATAACAGTATTTCACCCAACGTAAACTTTGTTGAAGAAGAGAAAAAAATAGAAAAATTTTGGACAGATGCTAAAATATTTGAGAAAAGCGTCGACACAAGAGCAAAGGGCGAACCGTATGTATTTTATGACGGTCCTCCTACGGCTAACGGCAAACCGCATATAGGGCATGTTTTAACCAGAGTCATAAAAGACATGATTCCTCGTTACAGAACAATGAAGGGATATATGGTACCCAGAAAAGCCGGATGGGACACTCATGGGTTACCGGTTGAGCTTGAGGTTGAAAAGCAGCTTGGGCTTGACGGCAAGGAACAGATTGAGGAATACGGGTTAGCTCCCTTTATAGACCACTGTAAGGAAAGTGTATGGAAATATAAAGGCATGTGGGAAGACTTTTCAAAAACCGTAGGTTTTTGGGCTGATATGGAGAACCCGTATGTTACCTATCATAATGATTTTATAGAATCTGAATGGTGGGCATTAAAGAAGATTTATGAAAAGGGCCTTTTGTATAAAGGCTTTAAAATAGTGCCTTACTGTCCGAGATGCGGGACTCCGCTTTCATCTCACGAAGTTGCCCAGGGGTACAAAAGCGTTAAAGAACGCAGTGCGGTAGTACGTTTCAAGGTTGTGGGAGAGGACGCATATTTTCTTGCGTGGACCACTACTCCATGGACATTGCCGTCCAATGTTGCACTTTGTGTAAATCCGGATGAAGTTTACTGCAAGGTAAAAGCCAATGACGGGTATACTTATTATATGGCCAAGGCATTACTTGATAAGGTTTTAGGTAAGTTAGCATCAGAGGAAAAACCGGCGTACGAAATACTCGAAGAATATTCCGGTAAGGATTTGGAGTATAAAGAGTATGAGCCGTTGTTTGAATATGTAAAACCGGTATGTCAGAAACAGAATAAAAAAGGATTTTTTATAACATGCGATAGTTATGTAACCATGACAGACGGTACGGGAATAGTTCATATAGCTCCTGCGTTCGGTGAGGATGACGCACAGGTAGGCAGAAAATATGATTTGCCTTTTGTACAGTTTGTTGACGGAAAAGGGGAGATGACTGAAGAAACGCCGTATGCGGGAACATTCGTTAAGAAAGCGGATCCGCTTGTTCTGACGGATTTGGAAAAGGCAGGACTTCTGTTTGACGCGCCGAAGTTTGAACATGACTATCCGCATTGCTGGCGCTGTGACACACCTCTCATTTATTACGCGAGGGAGTCATGGTTTATAAAAATGACGGCGGTCAAGGAAGATCTTATACGCAATAATGACACGGTTAACTGGATACCTGAAAGTATAGGCAAGGGCCGGTTCGGAGACTGGCTTAAGAATGTTCAGGACTGGGGTATATCCCGCAACAGATATTGGGGAACACCGTTAAATATCTGGACCTGCGAGTGCGGACACAGGCATTCTATAGGCAGTATTGAAGAGTTAAAGTCAATGTCGGATAACTGTCCGGATGATATAGAGCTTCACAGGCCTTATATAGACGCGGTAACCATTAAATGTCCGAAATGCTCAAAGCAAATGCACAGGGTTCCCGAAGTGATTGACTGCTGGTTTGATTCGGGTGCAATGCCGTTTGCTCAGCATCATTATCCGTTTGAAAACAAAGAGCTGTTTGAATCACAGTTTCCTGCTGATTTCATTTCGGAAGCGGTAGACCAGACGAGAGGCTGGTTTTACTCATTGCTTGCGATATCGACCTTAATATTCAATAAGGCGCCTTATAAAAATGTAATTGTCTTAGGGCATGTACAGGATGAAAACGGCCAGAAGATGAGCAAATCGAAGGGTAATGCAGTAGATCCTTTTGAAGCGCTTGAAAAGTTCGGGGCGGACGCTATACGCTGGTATTTTTATACTAATTCGGCGCCGTGGCTGCCAAACCGTTTTCATGACAAAGCTGTAATAGAGGGACAGCGAAAGTTTATGGGTACTTTATGGAACACATACGCTTTTTATCTGCTCTATGCTGAAATAGATAAATTTGATCCGACTAAATATAATATCAAGGATTACAAGCTTACGGTTATGGACAAATGGCTGTTGTCAAGACTGAACTCTACCGTGAAGGAAGTTGACGACAATCTTGCCAACTACCGTATACCTGAAGCGGCAAGGGCCTTGCAGAAATTTGTTGATGAAATGAGTAACTGGTATGTAAGGCGTTGCAGGGAGCGTTACTGGATTCAAGGTATAACCGACGATAAAACAGCAGCGTATCTAACTCTTTACACAGCGTTGGTTACAATATCCAAAGCGGCTGCGCCGATGATACCGTTTATGACTGAAAGCATATATCAGAATTTAGTAAGAAACCTTGATAAAGATGCACCTGAAAGCATTCATCTGTGTGATTTTCCTAAAGTTAATGAAGAATATATAGACAAAAAATTGGAAGAGCAGATGGAGAGAGTTCTTGAAATAGTAGTTTTAGGCAGATCTGCAAGGAACGGCGCTTCATTAAAGAACCGTCAGCCTCTTTCGGTTATGTATGTAAAGCTGGAAGGCGAGCTGGAAAATCTGTATACAGATATTATACGGGATGAGCTTAATATCAAAAATGTTTACTTTACAGATAAAGTAGATGATTTTGTAACATACGAGTTCAAACCGCAGCTGAAAACATTAGGTCCGAAATACGGCAAGCGGTTAGGCGCAATCAGAGAAGCGCTGCAAAATATTGACGGCAGCGCTGCTAAGAAGCAGCTTGATGAGGCAGGTCGGCTGGTCCTGGTGCTTGAGGACGGGGATATAGAGCTTACCGCAGAGGATCTTTTGATAGAAGCCAAGCAAAAAGAGGGCTTTTATACCGTAAGCGATCGTGGAATCACGGTGGCAATTGATACTAAACTTACTGATGATCTTATTGAAGAAGGATTTGCAAGAGAGCTGGTAAGCAAATTACAGACAATGCGCAAGGAAGCCGGATTTAATGTGACAGATCATATATCCATAGTATTAAAAGGCAGCAGGAAGGTTACCGATGTCGCGGTGGCAAGAGCCGAAGAAATCGGTGCTGATACCTTAGCGGAAACCATTACCGTAGGCGAGCCTTCAGGATTTGTAAAGGAATGGGATATTAACGGAGAAACAGTTACCATAGGTATCAGGAAAGAAGGTGGCTCATGCAGTGAGTAATTCAGAAAATGAAATGGTTTTTGAGGATATAAGTTCATCTTCGCCTTATGCGAAAAAGGTGTCTGCTGCGGAGGTTTACGCCGAAGGGGCATTTAAGAATATTGACAAGGTAATTAAGGCAATTTCATTTTTGATTTCTATAGGAACATTTCTGATTTTTGCCGGGATTGCGGTTGCCTTGGCTATTTTTGATCCGGTTTTCATTATTTTATCAATCGGACTGGCAATATTCGGAATACTGTTTTCGCTGATTCTTTTGTTTTTAATTTACGGGCTGGGTCATATAATAACTCAGAACAAAGAGATATTAAGACGTCTTTAAAGATTGAATAGAATTTCGGTTTCGGGCGGAAATCGAATTCAGTACAGTAAAGATACGGGCAATCTGATTAATTAATCAGATTGCCCGTTTAATTGTATCAAGAAAACCACTCGCTAAGCGAGTGGTTCCGTGAAGGCTTTTGCCGATGAGTAAAAAAAGAACTCCTATGGTATAATGCAAAGGGTCTGCCAACCACAAGCATTAAAGACATAGGAGGT
>CALWUY010000061.1 GCA_944384855.1 uncultured Clostridia bacterium
ACACAAACAATCCCTTGCGGCAGGAGTTTAGAAATTAGAGCTTCTTCTTTTGGCTCTTCAGCGTTAGGCAGTTTGTAAAAGCCATTGCGAATACGCTCTATATAACCTTGATTGCAAAGGGAAACGACATCATAGTTTTTTAGCCCGACGGCAACAAAGTCTGCTGTCTTCGCAATGCTTCCGACTTTATTAAAAACATCAATTGCTATTTCGTGTTTATTCAATAGTTCACCGACTTTCTGCACGCATTTTTTATTATTTGCGTGATTATAGTATAGCATTAATCGATAAAATTTACAACTATTTTTACACGATTAACAAAAAATATGCGTGTAAAAAATCAAAAAGTTATTGCAAGGCATATCGCTTTGTGCTATAATACATTTGGCAAAACCAATCCGGTTGCGCTTATTCTTTTCTCGCAACCATCGGTTTTATCGCACCTGATAAGATATTGATAAATTCTCGTCGTACAGGCAGTATAATATGGATTATCAGAATAATACGAAAACTACATCACACGGTTTATAAACAAAAAGCGTTAAGTTGTAGTTCTCGGCAACGAGTGGGAATAATTTCATCCCCGTGAAAAAGCCTGTAAATAAAGGCTTTTCGCCGTTTAAAAGCCCTCCGTGGCAACAAAATGGCAACATTATTTGAATTATTGTAAAAGTAAAGAGCTATCAGATTTTTTGAAAGTCTGATAGCTCTTTTTTTGTTTGGTGGAGTGGGGAGGATTCGAACCTCTTCAGGCACTTGTTAATTGCAGTATTGTTTTGCTCCTACAGTCTCCACAGGTTGCACTTGGTCACCCCGTGCGTGCCCCTTACCACCGTGAAATCATAATTGACCATTGACATTTCTCCTTCCAAAGCAAATAAAGTCTGCGCGAGAGCCAGAAATAAGGATACTAAGTCAACTGGGATTCCGATTACAAGTGCATAGAATACTGCAAAAACCAACTGAGTTATTATTCGGGAAGCTTATTCTTA
This sequence comes from uncultured Clostridia bacterium, assembly GCA_944384855.1. GTDB lineage: Bacteria > Bacillota > Clostridia > Oscillospirales > Acutalibacteraceae > UBA737. The sequence goes on from CALWUY010000061.1 coordinate 993, forward strand.
AGTGCTTCCACCAGTATATCGCTGAGTTCCTGTGACGGGACTTTCACATAACCGGAATTTTCATCATATTTCGGATAGTTATAACGCCACTTGTCATAGTCCTCACGGCTGATGTCGCCATTGCGGTATTTTTCAGCCTGTTCTGCCCACGCATTTACCATTTCAAATAGTTCAGTAGCGTCTTTGCCTTTGCGAGGGTCAACACGCATAGAAACGACGTTCTCACCTTTTTCAATTGTCAGACCGTAGCGATCCTCTAATGTAAACAGCGTGTGCATTAAACCAAGATAGCTGTCAATGTCGGGCACAGACAGAGCCAGCGGCGAAACTCCAAGCACACCGGCAAGACTTTCTGTTAAATCAGCTTTCGGCGTTCTTGAGCCTGATTCATATTGCGCCATACGAATGTCAGCGGTCTTTTCAGGAAAGCCGACTACCGTTCCTAAATACTTTTGCGTCATTCCCCGCAGATTGCGGAAGAAACGAATTCTTTCACCGATTGCCATAGCAATTACGCTCCTTGTTTATGTAATGTGCGATAAGTATATCATATATGTTTAGTGTGTGTCAAGATAACCGAAGCAAAAAAAGTAAATATTTTCTCAAAAGCCACTTGACTTTACGGAATTTGTTTAGTATAATAGTTAAACAAATAGCGTTAGGTTATTTGCTTAACAACTGAATAACCGTCATATGTCACGGTAATGGCATATCCGCTCGGGCAAATCGGAATGCGGTCAGAAAGTTCTCCGACACTAAATAATCGAATTATCAAAAATCGAGTAAAGGGGGTGATTAAATGGAAAGTACAAGCTTTATGAGAGTTGATGAGGTAGCTCAGGAACTGGGTATCTCAAAATCTTACGCTTACAAAATCGTCCAAAAGCTAAATGCCGAACTGAAAGAAAAAGGGTTTATGACAATTTCAGGGCGAGTGAATAAACAATATTTTATGGAACGAACCTGCTACGGTGCTACTAATGAAGAGAGGGAATAAACAATGGCAGTATATAAAGAAGAAAAAACAAATACTTGGCGAGTGCTTTACCGTTACACCGATTGGAACGGTGAACGCAAGCAGTCACAGAAACGAGGATTCAAAACAAAGCGTGAAGCTCAGGCTTGGGAGCGAGAACAGCTTAACAAGCTGGGCGGTGATTTGGATATGAACTTTAAGAGCTTTGTACAGCATTATACCGAGGATATGCAGACTCGTATTAAAGAAAACACTTGGGCAACCAAAGAACATATCATCCAAACAAAGCTAATGCCCTATTTCGGGAAGCTGAAGATGTGCAACATAACCGCACAACAAATAATCACTTGGCAAAATGAGCTTATCAATTATAAGGACGATAACGGAAAACCGTATTCTCCTGTATATTTGAAAACGATTCACAATCAGCTGTCTGCAATATTTAACCACGCTGTCAGGTACTACAACCTGAAAGAAAATCCTTGTCAAAAGGCTGGCAGTATGGGTAAAAAGAAAAATCGTGAAATGCTTTTCTGGACGAAAGAGGAATATTTGAAATTTGCCGATTCGATGATGGATAAGCCGATGTCATACTATGCGTTTGAAATGCTCTATTGGACGGGCATCCGTGAGGGCGAGCTGTTAGCTCTTATCCCTGCTGATTTCGATTTTCAAAAGCGAACGGTTACAATCAATAAATCGTTTCAGCACTTAAACGGCAGAGATATTATTACTTCCCCGAAAACAGAGAAAAGCAACCGCACGATTCAGATGCCGAAGTTCCTTTGCGATGAAATGCAGGACTATCTGAAAATGCTCTACGATGTAGGCTTAGAGGACAGAATGTTTCCTGTTACAAAAAGCTATCTGCACAGAGAAATGGACAGAGGCGCAAAAGAAGCAGGCGTAAAGAGAATTCGTATTCACGATATTCGCCACAGCCACGTTAGTTTGCTGATTGATATGGGATTCTCTGCAACAGCTATTGCAGACCGTGTGGGACATGAAAGCATTGATATAACTTACAACTATGCGCATTTGTTTCCGTCAAAGCAGGCTGAAATGGCAGATAAATTAGATATGGAAAGGGGCGAGTAAAATGTCACTGAAAAACAGAGATGAGCATAACCGTTGGAGAAATATAACCGTAGGTTTTCGAGTATCCACCGAAGAAAACGAACTACTGAACAAGGCTGTAGCCTTATCGGGGTTGCCAAAACAAGAATACTGCTACCGAAAATGTATGAACAGAGATGTTATTGTTCAGGGTAATCCGAGAGTGTTCAAAGCCTTGCGAAATCAGCTTGCAGATGTGCTTGCAGAATTACAGCGTATTGAGACAGTTGGTGAGGTAAATGATGAGTTGCTGGATTTAATTGAAATGATAGCCGATATTCTCGGCGGATTAAAGGAGGAATCAGAATGATAGAAAAAGAAATGACCGCCCGTAAATCATCTGTTGGCGCAGATGAAAGGCAGTCACTCAATGTATCTGATAATAGTATAACCGCATATCACTCAAAAATCAACAGTTTTGTTTTGAAAGGCGGTGGTACGGATGGCTGAATTAAAAATTATCAGTATGGATGAAGTGCAAAGCAAGGAAGTCAACTGGCTTTGGTATCCATATATTCCCTATGGAAAAATCACAATCATTCAAGGCGACCCCGGCGAAGGTAAAACAACTCTGGCATTAAGACTGGTGGCACTTCTCTCGAAAGGAGAAGCGCTACCATTTGATGATACCGAGCGTGAGCCTGTTAAGGTTATCTACCAAACCGCAGAGGACGGGTTGGAAGATACCATTAAGCCGAGGTTAGAGGCGGCAGAGGCAGACTGTTCACAGATAAAAGTTATAGACGAATCGGAAGCAGCACTCAGTATGCTTGACGAACGCATTGAAAAAGCAATCATAGCAGTCGGAGCAAGAGTGGTTATCCTCGATCCGATTCAAGCGTATGTCGGTGCAAACATTAATATGAACAACGCTAACGAAGTCCGTAATATAATGGCTCAGCTTGGACGAGTGGCAGAGAAATATGACTGCGCCATTCTGTTGGTCGGTCATATGAACAAAGGGAGCGGAAACAAATCCTCCTATCGTGGTCTTGGTTCGATTGATTTTCAGGCTTCGGCAAGAAGTGTTTTGATTGTCGGCAGAATCAAAGACAATCCGCAGGTCAGGGTTATGGTGCAGGATAAATCCTCTCTTGCTCCCGAAGGTGAAGCTATTGCTTTTGAATTAGACAAAGAAAACGGCTTTAATTGGCTGGGGCATTATGATATTTCCGTTGATGATTTACTCAGCGGAATTGCGAAAGAAAAGAAATCTGAACAAGCAGGAAATCTAATTCTTGAGTATTTGTCTAATGGTAAAACACCTCAGCAGGTATTGCTTAGGAAAGCGCAAGCGGCA
>CALWUY010000062.1 GCA_944384855.1 uncultured Clostridia bacterium
ACATAAAACATTTCTTGGAATGTGAGGATAAAACCGGGAGTTATCTTATATATGCGCCGTTTGCCAAACCTAAAATAACAGATAATCACTTATGGGACACGCTCAGATATTCCAAGGAATTTTTTGCGGATCGTGCCTCTTTGCTTACTCTCGACTTAGGGATTGACGAAAAATACAAGCCGGTAATTAAACATTATATCAAGTTTTTTGCATCCAAAGATCGAACGCAGAAATTTTGCGATTTAGAGCTTGAAACATTTAACCAAAATAAAATTGAGCTTGCCATTATGTGCGTATTGTGCAAAAGTAAAACCGCCTCTTTTGAAGAGGTTTTACGCTGCGTTTTGACAGACGGAGAATTTGAAAATAACATATATCTTGCTGAATTTGAAAAATACGGTTTGCTTGAAGCTTTCTGGCAGCAGGCGGAGAGTACCTTCGGCTATCAGGACGGAAAGCCTACGCTTGAAAAGCTGGCATTTACAATGTTTGTGACTTATACGGCAAAAACACTCCATTGCGAGCTGCCCAAAGCTTTGGATATGTTCCTGTCATCAAAATCCGGCAACATCATCGCCTTTATCGATAGCATGATGAACAGTTATATTTACGGGGAGCGGTTTGATGAAATATCGGATTATGTTTATCATGCCTTGAACGGTAAAGAAGTATTTGCGAGATTAACGGCAGAAGATATTGCAGACTGCACCATATTTTCAGGAACAGAAACAATTATAACCGATTGGATTATAAATCGTCTTGAAAACGAGGATACTTCCGCAAAAATTAACGGCAGCAGTATATCTGAAATCTGTAAGACACACCGCAGCCAACACTTCGGCAGTAATATAAAAAACGAATATTTTGTATTGGAAAACGCTTGGAAGCTGCTTTCTGAGCCATCATATACGCCTAAAAGCGGACTGGATTCGGTTATAAAAAGCTATACGGAAATCGGTTTTTTAATCGATAGCAGCTATCGTTATTTTTACTACTATTATGATCAACTCGATAATACCGACAGATTTGAAAATCTTCGGACACTGGTCGAAAATGTTTATACAAATGAGCAGCTTAACAAGCTATGTATAAATTGGAACTGCGAATTTACAGCAGATAACGTAAGCGCTCATATTACGAGGCAAATAGATTTTTTTGACGAATTTATAAAATACCAAAAGGAAAGAACGGTAGTGATTATTTCCGATGCACTGCGCTACGAGGTGGGATATTCGCTTTTTGAAAAACTGCGATCCGATGAAAAATGCAATGTTAATTTAAAGCCGATGTTAAGCGTTTTGCCGTCATATACCGAATTCGGCATGGCAGCTCTTTTGCCGCACAAAGAAATTACAATGTCGGAAGATTACCGTATATTAACTGACGGCAAACCGACCGACAGCATAAAACAGCGTGAAGCGGTTTTAAAAGAATATAAGTCAAAAAGCCGATGTGTACAGTATGATGATATTAAATCGATGAGTATAAGTGAACTGCGTGAAATATTTACAGGACAGGATGTAGTTTACATATATCACAATCAGATTGACGCCAGAGGCGACAGTCAAAGTACCGAAAATGAGGTGTTTGCCGCTTGCGAAGAGGCTGTCAATGAAATCTATGCGCTTATACGCAGGTTGTCTACAAGCGCAAACACACTTCACTTTATTGTGACAGCCGACCACGGATTTATATACAAAAGAGATAAGCTTACGGAAAACGATAAAATCAGTAATATTGCAGGTAAAGGGGAGTTTTCCGGCAAGCGGTATTTTATTGCCGACAGTCCGCTTGACACCGACGGTGCAGGAAGTCTGCCGCTTTCTTACATTCTTAAAAATAATGATAAAAGATTTGTTTCTTTCCCGCTTGCAAGCAATATTTTTAAAATGCCGGGCGGAGGATTTAATTACGTTCACGGTGGCAGTTCTCCTCAGGAAATGCTTGTTCCGGTTATAGATGTAAAGACCGAAAAAGGACGCAAAGAAACAACAAACGCGGCAATCTCTCTTGTTAGTCTTGTAAGCAAAGCAAACAATCTTGTGATAATGCTTGATTTTATCCAGAACGAACCGGTAAGCGATATCGTCAAGGAAACTACCTATCGTGTTTACTTTGTATCAGCAGACGGACAAAAAATTTCTAACGAGAATATACATGTTGCCGATAAAACTGATACCGAATCGGTAAACCGTGTTTTTCGTCTCCGTTTTTCTTTTAAAAATAAAAAGTACGATAAAACACAGAAATATTATCTTGTAGCAATTGACGATAAAACGAATATAGAAATTATAAGGCACGAAATTGTAATGGACATCGCATTTGCAGATGATTTTGGATTCGATACTTAAGGGGCGAGCATATGGAAGAATTACTGACATTAACACAAGATTATTCGGTGGAAGCACTCAGACTGTATCAGATACTTAAAACCGAGAATAATGAACCGTATCTTGCAAGGAAAATTCTGACTAACGGTTTGGAATCAGGGTTGCTTTTAAGAAGTGAAGCTGTCATTTCACCGGAAATAAAAGATAAATTGAAAAAATACAATGTCGAAATGGCTTATTTACTGGAAGTGATTAAAGCTTCCGGGTGCTTCAGTGATGATATATTCTCAGATTTATACCGTCTAACAGAGCAAATCGGGCAAAAATTATCCGGCAAGGAGGAAAAACAATAATGGATTGGTTTAAAAAGGCAACAAAGAGCACAGAGGAAATGCCAGAAGAGAGCACCGATAACGATATATTAGAAGAAACCGATGAGGCGTTTATAGAGGATAACACGGAGTATACAGTTTCGGATACAAGTGTTTCTTACATAGACGGTACGTCGTTAAATGAAAAACTGAAACAAAATTTCAACGGGAAAATCGTGCGCAAGGATTTGACGAAAAAAATCAAAGAAGGCGCCAATGTTCCGGTGTATG
>CALWUY010000063.1 GCA_944384855.1 uncultured Clostridia bacterium
GTGTTTCAGCTCATTTGTTGTCATTTTCTTTTCCTCCCGTGTTTCGGTATGCTGCAGAACTTTCTGTTATGTTCCGCTACTTTCATTATCTCACGGGTGTCTATATACCCACTTATTTGACGGTTACGAGAGTACGGGTAAAAAAGAGTGTGGCAACATAAAGACCGACAGATAAAACAGACAAAAGAATTATGTAGATTAAATTATTGTAATACGCAATGCGTGAAATGAGGAAGTTTGCCGTAAGAGTTACAGTAAAGGCTGAAAGCAAAGGAAAAATAAGTTCTGTCGAAAGTTTAAGTCTGGCTTTACTTACCTTCAGAAGCCTCTTTACATTTAAAAAGCAGGTTAGAAAATTAGAAAAATACATGATGCCGATAAATCCGTAAATGCCGAAATTCGGAAGGAATATGAGTATCAGTATTATTCTGATAAGCGAATCGGAAATCGCGGCGCGGAAAGAAAAAACCTGTTGGTCAAGACCTTTTAAAATGCCGTCTGAAATACTGTCCAGATACATTAGCGGCACTATAGGAGACAAAGCTTTCAGCAGAAATCCCACATCATCTTCCTTATAAATCAAATATCCGATTTTTTCGCCTGCAATAAAAAATATGGCTGAAAAAATAAAGGATATCACGGCAGTCAGTTTTAATATATTTTGAGTGGCACTTTTTACAACCGCATTCCTCCCCTTTATGACGGCTTCGGATATTTCTGGAATAAGAAGAGTGGAAATTGAGTTCAGAAGAGCCGACGGGAAAAAAAGCACCGGCAGAGCCATTCCCTTAATCATACCGAACTGTGAGAGTGCCTGCGATGAACTGAGTGAATGTTTTGACAGATTTTTTGGGACCAAAATATTTTCGCCGGTTCTGAGCAGTGTGTTAAGATATCTTCCGGAAGTTATCGGAACTGATATATGAAGAATTTTGGCTACGGTCTTGTATGGAGGACTTTTTCTGCCTGATAAATTTTTGATTTTTTTCTTGTCAAAGCAGTAAGTAATGTAAAGCACAAGAAATCCCAGTATTTCCGCCATTATATCGCCGGCTATGACCGCCGCGCAGCAGGCGGCCAGACCCTGGGCGGCAAATTTTTTAACCAGCATAACAACAAACAAAATTCTCAGAATCTGTTCGGATATCTGAGCAAACGCGTTAGGCGCAACGTTGCGGCGCGCGATAAAATAGCCGCGTATGCAGGAGGAAACCGCCATAAACGGCAGAGACAGAGGAAGCAGCTTAAGTGACGGAACGGCGCGCATATCTTCAAGCAAATGTTGCGCTATAAATTCGGCGCCGAAGAAAACTGCAGCAGCGGATACGATTGCTATAAGCAGCGACATTTCGATAGAACGCCGAAGAATTTTAACTGTGCTTTTTTTGCTTCCAACCGCAAGCTCCTCAGCAGTGAGTCTTGTGACAGCGGTCGATATTCCGCTTGAAGCGAAAGTAGAAACCAGCATATAAACCGAAAATACAAGCTGATGAAGACCTATTCCTTCGCTTCCTATAAGCGAGGCAAGCCAGATTTTAAATATTATTCCAATAAATCTCAGCAGCAGTGACGTGGCTGTTAAAATCACCGTGTTTTTAATAAAAAGAGTTTTTTTCATGAGTTTACCCACTTAATCAAAATATATTCTCTTTTTATAATATGAAATAATATTTCAGTTCATAACGGTTAGGGTTGTAAAAAGTTTAAGAGTATGTTATCATTATTATAAAGTGAGGTGTTTGCTATCAAAAAGGATTTTTTTAAGGAAATTAGGGAAGTACCTTATGATATATTCGCCGCTGAAGTTTTGTCTCCTTTCCCTCATTTACATACAGACATTGAATTGATATTCGTGGAAGAGGGATTTGCCATAGCTCATGTGGATCAAACAGATATTGAAATATCTTCAGGAGATTTGTTTATGATTTTTCCTAATCAGGTACATTATTATGAAAATTCTGCCCGCGGAAAGTACGGTATATATGTTATTGCAAACAGTACTTTTTTCGGCAAAAAGGAAATCATATTAGAGAATGTTCCTAAGAAAAATGTTGTTCACCTTAATAAAAACGACATGATATATAGACTGATGTTAGAGCTGTTGAATATTAATGAATCTCCTAACAAAGATATAATAACTGCCGGAATGGTAAATACCGTTTTGGGCAAACTGCTCGATACAATAGAATTAAGGCCGAGACTTAAAACGGACAATTTTACACTGCAGAATATTCTTGATTACTGCACACTTAATTTCAACTCAGAACTTACCCTTGATGATGCTGCGAAGTCTCTGCACTTAAGTAAATATTATATATCCTATTTGTTTAATAAAAAGTTCGGTATAGGATTTAATACATATATAAATACTTTAAGGGTAAACGCTTCATGTGTGCTGCTTGAGCAGACTGACAAAAAAATCACGGAAATAGCACAGGAATCCGGATTCAATTCTATACGGTCTTTTAACCGGTCGTTTATTCAGACGGTCGGCGTCACGCCGTCATCTTACAGAAAAAATAAGAATTTAACAAATTTTAAGCCGTAAAAAACGCAATGCTTAAAGCATTGCGTTTTTTACTGATATCATTCAAGTATATTTGAAGTTATATAATCTACACCCATTTCGATTAGTTTCTGCGCATCCTGTTCGCTGTCGCAAGTCCAGCAGTTAATTTCCATGCCCATACTGTGTAAGCGGGCAACAATTTCTTTTGTAAGCACGTGATAATAAACGTCTACGTCGAGCCTGTGCTTTTTCAGTGTTTCGATATCGTTTTCAGTTACATCTTTGCCTACCAGCCACTGAATTTTCGCATCTGGTAAAATTTCTCTTAGCTTTACGCAGTTTTCCATATCGAATGATATGTATATCATTCCGTTAAGATAATTTTCCGACCGTATAATTTCGGTAATTTTTACAATATCTGTTTTTGAAAATGGATTTTTAAGCTCCAGAACGCATACCTTTTCATATTTTTTACAGATTCGTATATAGTCCCGCAGCAGTGGGATTTTTATATCCTTGCGTCCCAAACTTCCGTCGGTATCGGGTAAAACTATATCTTTCAGAGCGTCATAGCTGCTTTTTTCAACATCGATATTGATTTTTCCTCCGCTTACCCTTTCGGTGGTTTCATCATGTATTATGACAAATTCACCGTCAGCGGTTTTGTGTACGTCGGTTTCAATTCCGTAATAGCTTCGGTTTCCGGCGGCGATGAAAGCCGGATATGTATTTTCTTTTTCTATACCGCTTAATCCCCTGTGAGCAATCATTCTGACAGATTTTGAATTAATTTTAACTGTATTCATGTAATGCCTCCTGACATATAATCTATTATACAATAGTATATAATAAAATTATTACAAAATCAATAAAACCGACGTTACTTTTTAGAAGTTGCTGCGGCAGATACAATTCAGTATGACTTTAATTTCCGATTTCAAATATTTCTTCAAAAGAAACCTTTAATATTTTTTTATTAATATAATTTCATCAGGGTATAAATGTCTTTGTCCTACTTCTGTTTTGGCTAAGGCGCTTCTTGTTATATCGCAGCATTTAGTGTGAAAACGCCGGCCTGCTCTTCATAAAGAAAAGCAGACCGGCGGTTTATAAAATAAAGTTTAGAACATCATCTGTTCCATATATTCGTCGGTAAATAATGGATTTGAGGAAAGCTCCAGAACCTTTGCGTGCGATGCAATCTGTTTTGCCGTTTTCCGCAGATCACGGTTTAAAAGCAGCATACAGGCTCCGCTTAAAGCCGCATTCCCCGCAACATTTACTTTTTTTGTGAGTTCCTTCGGGATAAGACCTATTCTCGCAGCGCTTTCCATATTAAGATAGCTTCCGAATCCTCCCGCAATATGAAGACATGATATATCCGAGTAAGTAATACCGTTGGATTTTATAACAGTGTTTATCCCTGCATGGATCGCTCCCTTCGCAAGCTGGACCATTCTTACATCTCTGTCCGTAATGTATACAGGTCCGGATATTGCTACCGATTCGTCTTCAAGATATCCGGTTTCGTCCAATACTCCGGTGTCAAGCATACAGGCAATCGCGTCAATAAGTCCGCTGCCGCAAATACCGCAGGGCTCACAGTCTCCTAAAACATGAGCACTGAATTCTCCGTTTTTAAGTGCAACACTGTCAATAGCTCCGGTTTCTCCCCGCATACCCATTGAAATGCCGACGCCTTCAAAAGCGGGACCCGCCGCTGTGGATGCAACCGTCAGTTCCCCGTCATGCCAAAGGGCTATTTCTCCGTTTGTGCCTATATCCGCAAGAAGCCGGGTTTCGCTTTTTTCGCACATTCCGGTTGCGATAAGCGCGCATACTGTATCCGCTCCTACAAAGGCGGAAATGCAGTTTGGCAAATAGACCTTAGTATCAGCGTTTATCGCAGTTAAGCCTATGCTTTGAGCAGTGAACTCCTTTCCGAATAACTCTTGTGTAATAAACGGCGCGTGGGAGAGAGGTTCGGTAGAGGTATTTGTAAGCAGATAAAGCATAACGGTATTTCCGGTGACCGCGACTGAGTCTATTTCATCCGGTTTTATGCTCGTCTTTTTTGCAAGATCGCATATGGTCTCATCCAATGCTTTTGCTATGCTCTGAGCCAATGCGTTATTTTCACCTTTTAAGGCGGCTTCTATTCTTGATACAACATCTGCCCCGAAAACGGACTGTGGGTTAAGCATGCTGCTTTGAGCTAAAATAGTGCCTGAAGTATTGTAAAGCGAGGCCGCTATGGTAGTAGTACCGATATCTATTGCCGCACCGTAGGACGAAAACGCGGGATTAAGCGTAAAATCAGACATGGTTCCGTCTGCGAGAATTTTACTGTCTGTGCTGCTTTTTTCTAATGTTTGCACATGGCAGTCACCTAATATAAAGGTTTTGCAGGCGAGTCGTATTCCGCTCTCAATTTCCGGTTCAGTCAAATGTTTTTTTTCGGCGTCGCAGAGCTCTGAAAGCATACCTTCGGCTTTAACCTTGCATTTGCCGCATTTTCCGTGGCCGCCGCAGGGAAAATCAATATTCAAAACAGATGACAGTTTGCTTCCCGGCTGAACACGGCGCACCTTGCCGTTGACTGAAACTGAAATATTATTTTCATGTTTTTCCATGGTATTCTCCGTTTGCAAAAACGTTTCTTAAGCGGAAACTTAAGAAACGTTTTTGATAAGCACATATATTTTTTATGCCTGACAGAAAGCCGCGGCTGCGTCGGCAGCGCTCGCAGCGTCTGACGTGTAGCAGTCAGCGCCTATCTGCTTGCAGAACTCATCGGTAACCGGGGCTCCGCCGATCATTATTTTAACCTTATCTCTGATTCCTGCAGCTTCGGCAGCCTTTACGACATCTTCCATAACACCCATGGTTGTAGTAAGCAGGGCAGAACAGCAAATAATCTGACAGTTTTCGTCAATTGCGGTCTGTACAAATTTTTCAGGCGAAACATCCGTACCCAAATCGATAACTTCAAGTCCTTTGCCTTCCATCATCATTTTAACAAGGTTTTTGCCTATGTCATGCAGGTCGCCCTGAACTGTTCCTATGCAAACCTTTCCGCTTGCGGTAACGCCCATAGAAGCAAGATACGGTTTTAAAATTTCGGTACCCATATTCATGGCGCGTGCGGCAACCAGAACTTCTGGAACGTAAACCTCATTGTTTTTGAATTTTTCACCGATAATATTCATACCGTGCATAAGACCTTCGTTAAGTATTTCGGCAGCGCTCATGCCTTCATCGAGGGCCTGCTGAACAAGTTCTTTTACAGCCTTGGCTCTTCCTTGCTGTAATTTTTCGGAAATCTCTGCGGTAATGCTCATTTTCATTTCTCCTTTGTGAATATATTTTCTGAATGCATTATAACATAAAAATTTTGCAAAGTATATATGGTATCGATGTATTTTTTTTAAAATCTGCAATAAAACCACAGAATATATCCGTTATGGACTGCAATATTGAAAAAAAAGCATATATAATGTATAATATATAATAATCATAATCTGGTATTAAAAGGTGAAATAATGAATTACAGAGAAACTTTAGAGTTTATACATTCATTGGGTATGTTTTCCTATCCTGCCGGACTGGAACGCATTACCGATGTGTTAAAAAGGCTTGGAAATCCGCAGAATGATTTAACGGCGGTACATATAGCCGGCACCAACGGAAAGGGCTCGGTTTCGGCAATGCTCAGTTCGGTTTTTTCGGCTGCGGGTTATAAAACCGGACTTTACACATCGCCGTTTATAATAGATTTCAGGGAGCGTATTCAGGTTGACGGGGAATATATATCCGAAACGGATATATGCCGTTTAACAGAAACCGTAAAAAGCATGGGCGTTCGATTAACTGAGTTCGAATTTATAACAGCGATGGCGTTTGTGTATTTTAAAGAACGTAAAATCGATATTTTAGTCTGCGAAACGGGTTTGGGCGGAAGATTTGACGCCACCAATACGCTTGACAGTCTGCTTTGCGCCGTAATTACAAAGATAGGACTTGATCATACAGCGGTACTCGGAAATACAGTTGAAAAAATTGCTGCCGAAAAATGCGGTATTTTAAGAGACTGTCCGGCAGTGACGTCACCATATCAGGATGAAAAAGCTTTAAGGGTAATAAGTGAATGCGCGAAAAGACTGACGGTACCAGATATATCAAAGCTTGAAGTGCTTTGCTGCGGCATGTTGGGTAATAAATTCAGTTACAAGGGAAAAGAATACGAGATTGAACTTTGCGGAGAATTCCAGATTGAAAACGCCGTTACCGCAATAGAAACTATAAATTGCTGCGGTTTGAATATACCTTATGAAACTGTCCGCAAAGGAATGAAAACGGCATTCATCCCCGCAAGGATGGAAGTGATAAGCCGGAGTCCTCTTATTGTACTTGACGGGGCGCATAATCCCGACGGCGCGAATGCTCTGGCTTCGGAGCTCAGAAAGTTCGGAGGAAAAGTCACGGCGGTAATAGGAATGATGAAAGACAAGGATTTTAAAAGTTTTCTTAAAAAAACACTTTGTTACTGTGAAAACGCAGTGGCTGTTGAAGTCAAAGACAACGCAAGGTCACTTTCGGCTGAAGAATTATATGAGACCGCAAGAGAGTTTTGCAGTTGCACGATATCGGATAATTTGCAGGATGCGATAGAAAAAGCAGTAAAAATTTCGCAAGGCGGCCCGGTGTTTATTTTCGGATCACTTTATCTGGCGTCGGCAGCAAGACCTATTTTGAAAGAAAAATTTTAATACATTACTTAATACGACAAATATTTTAAGGACAAGCCATTATTATATTTAATAAGGCTTGTCCTTTTTTATTATGTCTGGAGGTGACAGTATGTCAGTAGAGATTAATGTTACCGGAGAAGTGGTAACCGCATATTTGAGCGGGGAGATAGATCACCATACCGCCAAAGCGATACGTGAAAATATTGACAGCGCGGTAGATCTGAATATGCCTACTCTGCTTGTTTTAGATTTTAAGGATGTAAGTTTTATGGACAGTTCGGGGATAGGGCTTGTAATGGGAAGATACCGCAACCTTGCGAAATCGGGAGCGGAACTTCATATCACAGGTGCCTCGGAACAAATACACAAAATGCTGAAATTAGCAGGCATAGAAAAATTAGCAAAAATTGAAGGAAGGTAAATCAAATGAAAGTAACTAACAAATTTTCAATGGCGCTTTTGGCGAAGTCTTCAAACGAGAGCTTTGCGAGGGCGTGTGTATCGGCATTTGCCACGCAGCTTGATCCCACATTGGAAGAGATAAGCGATATTAAGACGGCAGTTTCCGAGGCGGTGACCAATTGTATAGTTCATGCTTACCGGAGCGGAATGGGGAATATATACATAACATCGGAACTTTTAGAACCCAACATAATAAGAATAAAAATACGCGATAAAGGCTGCGGCATAGAAAACGTAGAAAAAGCAATGGAACCGCTTTATACCACTGTGGGCGGAGAACGTGCAGGACTCGGATTTGCGGTAATGCAGAGTTTTATGGACAGGATATCGGTAAGGTCAGCGCCGGGGAAAGGCACCACAGTTACCATGTACAAGAAAATAAGCCGAAGGTTTGGCGGCAATGCTTAAAGAAAAGACGGAACGGGACAGTTTCATTGAAAAAAATATGGGGTTGGTTCATTCAATCTGCAAGAGGTTCAGCGGCAGGGGAATTGAATATGATGATTTGTTCCAGGCGGGGTGCATAGGACTGATAAAAGCTACGGACGCGTTTGAGGAAGAAAGAGGATTAATGTTTTCTACATACGCGGTACCGGTAATAATGGGAGAAGTACGGCGGCTGTTCAGGGACGGCGGAGCTGTAAAGGTATCGAGGTCGGTAAAAGAGTTAGCGCTGCATGTAAACAGAAAAAGGGAAGAACTGGAACAGAAACTAAACCGGGAACCAAGCGTATCGGAAATCGCCTGCGAGCTTGAAGTTACAGCGGAATCGGTAGCGGAAGCGATATGCGCGTCTCAGAATACGGTATCGCTCACATACGGTTCGGACGACGGTGTAAAGGAGGCGGATTTGCCGACGGTAAGTACTGAGGAAGAAATATCCGACAGAATAATAATAGAAGAGGCATTTGTAAAATTAACGGATTTGGAGAAAAAGATTATAGAATGCAGATATTACAGGTATATGACACAAAGTAAGACTGCAAAGCAGCTGAATATGACACAGGTACAGATTTCGCGGGCAGAAAAAAAGATTTTGCTTAAACTGAGAAAATTGCTGGAATAGTCGAAAAAGAAAGAAAAATATAATAAATTCCGTAATATAAAGGCTATTTCAAAAAAAAGATGAAAAAAAGTTTAAAAAAAGTGTTGACAAGGGGGATATATTGTGGTATTATAATCAGGCGCTCTAAAAAAGAGGGGCGCGGACGGACCTTGAAAATTAAACAACGAAGAAATAAGGACCCGACGATTCTTATGAGAAATCATATAAATCAAGGACAATAGAAATGCGTCAGCATTTAAAGTAAAGAGCTAAAGAGCTCA
>CALWUY010000064.1 GCA_944384855.1 uncultured Clostridia bacterium
GGAAAGGAACTTTATTGGGAGATACCATTGTTAAGTACGGCGGAAGTGAGATTTCGGTTTCAGAAGAGGTTGCGGATTTTTTAGAAACCGACAGAAAAAGGCAGGCGGCGGAAGGCCGGAGCGACCGCCGGCACACGAGTAAGAGGATTCCGAAACAGTGCTGCAAACTGCTCATAATGCGGCTTTCAGCAACCCCACCTTTGATACGGTGCTTAATGCTTTGAAAAACTGCTTTGCCGGATGCGGAAACTTATGGAAACATAGGTCTCCTTATTTTTTAGAAAAAGTTTTACGTTTCCGGTTTGCAAACCTCTTTTAACTTCCCTAATAAGCAGAGGAATAATAAAAATACCAATTTCCGTCCGGTAGTTTGTTGTAAAATATGAATAAAAAAAGCTCAAAGCCTCATTAATAAAGGCTTTGAGCGTTGGTGCGGGTAACAGGAATTGAACCTGCACTTCCTTGCGAAAATATAAATCTAATAGTCAAATCACCTATGTGAATAGCGGAAATATTCTTTCAGTTAATCAACACATATTGTACCGATTTTGGTATAATGACTATGTTATTTTAATAGTAAAATAAATAATTATTAAATTTATTGTATTATTATAATATTTTTTGTATAATAAAGGCATCAATAAAAAGAGGTGCTTTTATGGAAAATTTGGAACCCAAAAAGTTGTCCCTTATAAGAATTTTACAGATTTTGCAAAAATATACAGATGAAAATCATCCGCTAAAACATGATGAAATAGTAAGTATTTTAAAAAATGATTACTGTATGAATGTGGAACGCAAAATAATCGGACGCAATATTTCATTTTTAAATGAATCCGGATTTGATATTATCACCACAAAAAAGGGCTCATATCTCGCCGAAAGGACATTTGAGGATTCCGAATTAAGACTCTTAATTGACGGTGTTCTTTCAAGCAGATATATATCGCCAAAGCACTCCGGAGATTTAATTGAAAAACTTTGCGGACTTTCAAACAAGTATTTCAAAAAACGGATAAAAAATATATACAGCATCGGTGAATGGGATAAAACAGACAATAATCAGGTTTTCTTGAACATAGATTTAATTGATGAGGCTATTGACGGCAAAAAACAAATAGCCTTTGATTATGTAAAAATCGAAACAGATTTAAAAGCGCATATTAAATCATCACATAGGGTATCACCCTATCAAATGCTGTTGCATAATCAAAGGTATTATTTAATGGCATATCAGGAAAAATTCAAAGGCATGAGATTTTACCGGATAGATAAAATCATAAATTTAAATATTACCAACGATAAAGCTACCGACATTCAAAAAATAGACGGTTATCATAACGGCATAGATTACAATGAATTGTCAACAGCAAAACCATATATGTTTACTGATAAGTCTGAATTTATCACAATTCGGTGTGAGGAATGGCTGATAGATGAAATTGCCGATTGGTTTGGAAAAAAAATTAAAATAGAACCAATCAGTGCAAATCAAATAAATGTGACAGTCAGATCAAGCCCTAATGCAATGGTCTATTGGGCTATGCAATACGGAGATGACTGCGAAATTATCGCTCCCGAAAGTGTAAGATGCAGGGTTAAAGAAAAATTAGAAATTGCATATAAAAAATATAAGGAGTAAACATAGCATGAAAAATTTATTCGAATTTGCGACAAAAGAACTGTCACAGGATGCTTTTTTAAGATGGCTGTTTGAAAGTTATAGGGACGAAAAATTAAGACCGTGCGTAAATGCGCTGTTAAAAGAATTTTGCGGCATCAAAGTAGATTCGTCTGATACCGTTAAAACTTATGCACAATGGCAAAAGATTGATATCATCGTTGATATACAAAAAAGTTCCGGAGAAAAAGCGGCGCTTTTTATAGAAGACAAAGTGTTTTCGGGTGAGCATAATCAACTGAAAAGGTATAACGAAAAATTTGGATATTATGAAAACAAAGGTTATAAAATAAAAAGAGTTTTTTATAAAACATCGTTGCTTTCCGAAAAAGATATATCTGCGGCAAAAGAAGCTGAATGGACTGCCTATGATATAAACGCAATATGCAAAATTTTCAAGCCGTTTGAAAACACCGAGAATATAATACTTAAACAATATATCGAATATTTATTTGAACTTCATACAGCTGTAAATAGCCAAATCAAGCCAAAAACAAATAACGGTTGGATAGACTGGCTTTCTTGGATCAGTTATTTTGAGAAAAAGATAATTCCAGAATTTAAAGATATGTATATTGTAGGCTGTGAAAAGCTTGCTCAATACCCATATGTATGTTTTTCTTTGCAAACCGAAAAAGAAATACCATATCTTGAAATTCGAAGTCGAGACTGCTGTGATAATAATTTTTCGGCATATATACTTTGTTACGGGATTAAAGACTTTACACCGCAGGATAAAGCTATCGACAGAATAAAAAAAGACGGATTTTTTAAATGTGAGCGGCTTGTACACAGAAAGGGCGGAAAGCCGAAACAAATAGGCAAATATAAATCGGTAGGTATAGATACAGATGAGAAATTTCTGCAGGAAGTAAAAAAATGCGCAGAATATTATTTTGAACTAATGAAAGATTGGCGCGAATAGGGGCGAGAAAATATATGCCAGATAAAAAATATGAATTTACAAAAGATCCCTTAAAAAAAGCAACTAATGTATTTATAGTGGATAATGAAAAGGACGCCGATATTGTAATTAACGAAAAAAATTTATCAAAATCGACATATTGTTCATCTGAAAAACTGCGTATAACAAAAAATAGAAGAAATGCTAAAAAAGTCTATGTGAAAAAGAATTCAAATGATAAATCAGGTTGTAATCCTATCGGAGCTTTATTTATGTTTATATTTGTAACAGCAGTGGCTCCATTTTTTACTTTTAAAGGAATG